>NZ_AEIU01000068.1 GCF_000165125.1 Vibrio caribbeanicus ATCC BAA-2122
AATTTCGCACTTTTAGCATCCCAGCTGAGTGCAAACAATTTGTGGAGAGATGGCTGAGTGGTCGAAAGCACCGGTCTTGAAAACCGGCAACCGTTAATAGCGGTTCTAGGGTTCAAATCCCTATCTCTCCGCCACTATATAAAAAAGCCGCTGTTATTCAGCGGCTTTTTTGATCTCACAATCCAGTGTTCTGCTACTTCTTTTGATGTTGTGAGAAGATTCCTACCAAAGCTGGGGTTACTATTTTTTCTTCTATATGAAACAATGATTTTTTGTGCTGACCGTTTTTATCTAAAGTCTTCTAATTAGGCACTTAGTAGAGGTCTGCATCCTATTGTCATTATAAAATAGAACTCAGTATGAAACATCGAGATCCAAAGATTCGTTTGGCGAAAAATTTTATGGAGCACGTATGGTTAGAGCGCTCTCATGAAGGTTTAGATGAGTTTTTATCCTCTAAAGTGTTGGTAAAATCTCCAGTAAAGCAGAATGTAGGTGTAGATACCCTGGAAAGTGCATTTTCTGTCTGGTTTAGAGGTTTCCCCTGCCTACGTTACCGAGAAAAGAAAATTCAAATTATTGATGATAGGGTAAATATAGATTGGGAAGTAACCGGTAACCATTTAGGGAAGTTCTTTGGTTTCACGGCTACGGGGAAGCCTGTTCAATACTCTGGTAATACGGAGCTTGTCATGTTTGACGGGAAGATACACTTGTACAGTGCGGATGTGAAACTCTCTTCTGTTATTCAACAAATTTCCCCAGATGCTATTGTAACACCTCCTACAGCAGGAGATGATATTCACATGAGAGTGAACCAAATCCTCGCTTTAAACTTAACAAAAAGACAAATAGACTGCCTTGCTCTACTTTGTTTGCGCTGCGATAACTCGATTATTTCATCCAAACTTAACATTAGCTACAACACATTTAGAACACACATTGAAAGAACATTGCCGTTTATTGGCCTGTCATCCAAAAAGGAGGTATTCGATTGGGCCTTATCTAATCATGTTCTTGAACTACTGATTCATATTGCTTTAGAGAAGGTCCGATAGTGTTTTGCTTTTATGCCTGTCTATACTCGTCTTATTTGTATTTTTATCAAGGCTTGGGTTGAGTCTAACTATCAAGATGCGATAAAAAAAATGGTTTTATATGACATAACGACTTTATCTGCCCCTTTTTGTTGGGATAACTCTGCGTACTTTGGGTACCAATCATGGATTAGGTTGTGCCCGAAGTGACTACAATGAGGGAGCCAGCCAATTATATAATCTTTAAAGCGCTTTACTTCAAAAAAAACGGTTTGTCGTTCTTCTTGCCATATCTCTATATTTTGAAAACCAGCATCGGAAAGTAAATCAAACATCTTTTCCTTGGTATGGAAGTTATATGGGTTCCTGAACGATTTGGCACGTTCAGTGTATCCTGGTAGAGATTCACACCATTCGGCTGCCTCCCATAATTCATCGCACCTTGGATAAATTAACCCTATGAATGTCCCCTCTGCGTTGAGCCGGGAACGTATAGAACCCAGAGCTTTTTCAATATTGGCAATCCAGTGTAAGCAATTGAAACTAGTGATAATATCGTACTTTGAGTTGTGCAGCTGAAGCTCTTCAGCTTTTTGGTGTATAAATTGGCAATTGGGATACCGTTCTGAGGCGAACTCTACCATAGCAATAGAAGCATCAACTCCAGTCACTGTTGCACCCATATTACTAATAGAGTGTGAAACTTTTCCATCTCCACAGCCTACATCGAGAACTTTTTTATTTTTAAAACAGATATTTAGTTTATCAATTAAATATCTGGATTCACTTGCTTGAACCGATGAGTTTTTACTATAGTGCTTAGCATCACGAAATATAGCCATATATTTACCCTGTGTAGTCATTTTTTGATGACAAGATTGGAATACCTACCGTGTTATATTATTTATCGTTGCGTCGGGATTATAAATACCTAAATTTTAGATAGTTATACGCAAAAAGCACGCTTTGGAGTGTATAAGAAATGTCATCTTATGCATTCAAATATTTGTTTCGAATGAATTCCGGTCAATTTTCAATTGACTGGTAAGCTATACTTTTTCTTCGGAGTTGGTATATCTCAGGGTTTTTCCATAGAGCTCTGTTCAAAAGCCAATTGGTGTTTGTGCCCCATTTTTGTAGTGATGGGGCTTTTTTTTAATAAAGTTCTTTCAATTTTCGCGTGAGCGTATTTCGTCCCCACCCTAACACCTTTGCTGCTTCTTGTTTGTGGCCATTGGTGTGAGTTAGAGCTGCTTCTAAAAGTATCTTTTCAAATTCTGGGAGTGCGCTAGAGAGTATCTCTTGCTCTCCTCTCATTAAAGAGTCTTTTGCCCAACACGATAATTGTTGTTGCCAAGAGTTAGCTGAATGTGATTCGGTATCAACTTTAATTTTTTCTTCAAGAAGGTCGAGAGGAAGGTCACTTGGCAATACTTCTGTTCCGCTCGTCATAACCGTTAGCCAACGGCACACATTTTCCAGCTGTCTTACGTTTCCCGGCCAATCTAATCGACTGAGAGTCTCGATCGTACTCTGGTGGAGTATTTTTATATCTACATTTAGCTCGTTGGCCGCAAGTGCTAAAAAATGTAATGTCAACTTTTCGATATCTTGTTTGCGTTCCCGCAAGGCTGGTATTTTGATCCGAATAACGTTGAGGCGATGGAAGAGATCCTCACGAAAGTCACCCGCATAGACTCTGTGCTCAAGATTTTGGTGTGTTGCTGCTATGATTCGTACATTGACTTGGATCGGTGAATGTCCGCCTACCCGGTAAAATTGTCCATCGGCCAACACCCTTAGAAGTCGGGTTTGAATATCCATCGGCATATCGCCAATTTCATCCAAAAATAAGGTGCCCTTATTCGCTTGCTCAAACCGTCCTTGACGGATATTGTTTGCTCCTGTGAAAGCGCCTTTTTCATGACCAAACAATTCTGATTCGATGAGATCTTTGGGAATCGCAGCCATGTTTAAAGCGATGAAAGGTTCATGTGCTCTTGGGCTGTGTTGGTGCAATGCTTTGGCAACTAATTCTTTACCTGTGCCAGACTCACCGTTGATGAGCACCGATATGGAAGAGCGTGACAAGCGTCCGATGACTCGAAAAACTTCTTGCATGACAGGCGCCTCTCCGATGATCTCGGATGGTTGCTCTTGCTGTTGCTCTGAGTTATCTGAAAAACTCTCGTTGCTATGCAGAACGGCGCGCTCTACGAGCGTCAAGGCGTCATCGACATCAAACGGTTTGGGTAAGTATTCAAATGCACCTGTTTGATAAGCGCTTACGGCTGCGTCCAAATCTGAATGAGCAGTCATAATGATTATTGGTAGCTCTGGCCTGATTTGAGCAATGTTTTTTAGTAGTGTTAACCCGTCCATGCCTGGCATGCGAATATCAGAAATAATAACATCAGGCCTCTCATGCTCAAGGCTTTTAAGGACATCTTCCGCATTGCTAAAAGTTTCACATCTGATGTCCGCGCCTGTTAGCGTCTTATTTAAAACCCAACGAATAGAACTATCATCATCGACAATCCACACATAACCTTTATTCATTTGGCTCACCTTTGATATGATGTTTAATTGGCAAATAGGTGGTAAATATGGTTCTTCCTGGCCAGCTTACAACTTCAATTTTTCCTTGGTGCTGGTCAATAAGGTTTTGGGCGATTGAAAGCCCCAACCCGGTTCCTCCTTCTCTACCACTTACCATGGGGTAAAAAAGCGTGTCTTGTAAGTCGGTTGGAATTCCGGGCCCATTATCTATCACATCCACCTTGGCCGCGAGCTTGTGGTTTTGTCCATGAATGTTGGTTTGATGGACAGTCCGTGTTCGAATAATAATTCTTCCGGCCTCGTGGTTGGCAAGAATTTGAGCAGCGTTACTAATAATATTTAGGAATGCTTGTTCGATTTGATCAGGAACCATGAAGATTTCGGGTAAGCTCGGATCATAATCTCTTTCTATCTTTAGGTTTTTACCTATATCTAATTCAAGTAGCTGACGAATTTTCTCTAAGACCAGATGAAGGTTTGCACGCTGTTTTTTACCCGGCTTTTGTGGTCCGATAAGGCGATCAACAAGAAGGCGTAAGCGGTCTGCCTGCACAATAATCATTTGAGTGTATTCTTTTAGTTCGGGGTTGGGCAAAGCACGTTCCAGTAACTGAGCGGCACCTCTTAGTCCTCCGAGGGGGTTCTTTATTTCGTGTGCCAAGCCACGAATTAAAAGCTTGGCTGCTTGTTGTTGGACGTGCTGATTGAGCTCTTGCGATATCCGTCTCTGTTGATCGACTTTGCGCATTTCCGCAATGAGCATCGCATCACCTTGCCATATTATCGGGCTTATTGTGACTTCTACCCTTTGATGGATACCATTAATAATAAATGTGACGTCACTGTCAGTGATGCTTTGACCATTTTGCAGAGGTTGGTTAAGAAGCTTGAGATCTAGAGACGAATGTTGAATAAGGGAAGAAAAAGGGTGGCCTACTATCTTTCTAAGACTTTGTGTAAAAAGCTGCTCAGCTGCAGGGTTTGCGTATTTAATCAAGAGCCCATCATCTATTATCAAAACAGCCGTAACTTGATTGTCGACGATAACTGTACCCGATTCATTACTCACTGATTAACTCCCTTTACTGCATATACGTAATTTGCACCAAAATGGTGCGAGTGCTTTTGAGTATGAACGATCCCTTAGAATAGAAACAGTAAAATTTGTGATGATGACTTCAATAGGTTGTTAGTGTCTTAAGTTAGGTGGCAGAACTCTGTGTGCAATTGACACGTAGTGAGAGAGCTCGCCAATGGCGAGCTTTCTCGATACTTGATTAAACTGAGTAATAAAGTTCAAACTCAAGAGGGTGTGTGGTCATGTTGACTCTTTCCACGTCCTGCGATTTCAAATCAATGTAGGAATCGATAAAGTCATCAGAGAATACATTGCCTGCAGTTAAAAACTCTCTGTCTGCGTCCAAGCACTCTAATGCTTCCTTCAGTGAGTACGCGACAGTTGGGATCTCAGCTGCCTCTTCGGCAGGTAGATCGTAAAGGTCTTTATCCATTGCATCACCAGGGTGGATTTTGTTCTTAATACCATCAAGGCCAGCCATTAGCATGGCTGCAAAGCATAAGTATGGGTTGGCGGATGGATCGCCAAAGCGTATTTCTATACGACGGGCTTTAGGGCTTGGAACTACCGGAATGCGGATTGAAGCACTACGGTTACGTGCAGAGTAAGCCAGCATAACAGGTGCTTCAAAGCCTGGAACTAACCTTTTGTATGAGTTGGTCGATGCGTTAGCAAAAGCATTGATTGCTTTCGCGTGTTTGATAATACCGCCGATATAAAACAAAGCCATCTCAGACAGGCCACCGTACTTGTCGCCAGCAAATAAGTTGACACCATCTTTTGCCAAAGACTGGTGAACATGCATACCGCTGCCGTTATCTCCTACTAAAGGTTTTGGCATAAAGGTTGCCGTTTTGCCAAATGCGTGAGCAACATTGTGAACGACATACTTATACACCTGAATTTCATCGGCTTTAGCAGTAAGAGTATTAAAGCGAGTTGCAATTTCATTTTGGCCTGCAGTTGCTACCTCATGGTGGTGAGCTTCCACGACTTGTCCCATTTCTTCGAGGATCAGGCACATTGCGCTACGAATGTCTTGCGATGAATCAACAGGCGCTACTGGGAAGTAGCCACCTTTAACGCCCGGTCTGTGGCCTTTATTACCACCTTCGTAGTCCGAACCTGTGTTCCAAGCCGCCTCAACATCGTCTACCTTAAAGAAAGAGCCTGACATGTCGGTGGCGAATTTGACATCATCGAACAAAAAGAATTCTGGTTCTGGGCCGACAAGGACAGTATCGGCAACCCCTGTTGTGCGCATGTAGTCTTCGGCGCGTTTGGCGATCGAGCGCGGATCGCGGTCATAACCTTGCATTGTTGCTGGTTCTAAAATGTCACAACGAATATTAAGGGTTGATTCTTCGGTAAACGGATCGAGAACGGCAGATGCTGCGTCTGGCATCATGACCATATCTGACTCGTTAATGCCTTTCCATCCTGCAACAGAAGAGCCATCGAACATCTTGCCCTCTTCAAAAAAGTCCGTATCGACTTGGTGGGCTGGGATTGAGACGTGTTGCTCTTTGCCCTTAGTATCAGTAAAGCGCAGATCGATAAACTTCACTTCGTTTTCTTGGATGAGTGACAAAACATTTTCTACAGACATCGTGGATAACCTCCAGTGTTTAAAATCGATGTGACTAAATTTAAGTCGTAAACTTAGCATTGTTTAATTCTATTGCAATGTGATTAAACTATGCTGAACTTTATTTTGCTAGAAACGTGCCAAATTAAAGATTAATTTTAATCATTAAAAATCAATAGCTTAATGTAAAGCCTTTGTTTTTTATATGATAATTGCACCATTGCAGATCATTTCTTGCACTATTTTGGTGCAAATGTGGGTTGAACTAAAAAGCTAGCACCAAAAAGAAGCAAATGACGGTAAAAAGACCAAAATTACAGTCAGGGAAGCGGGATTTTCTGAGAAGAATAAATATTTTCGTGAATCACAGCGAATGAGATCACATATTTCTGGGTTTTTCGCTAGAATCTGGTACATTACGGTCGTTTTTTTAATCAAACATGCAATGCTCGCTGATTAAACAGTTCGTAGGGTTGCTCTTTTAAAAGTGAATTAAGGTCCATGGCTACTCCACAGATTGATAAATTAAGAAATATCGCGATCATCGCACACGTTGACCACGGTAAAACCACTCTTGTTGACAAGTTATTACAGCAATCAGGCACTCTCGAATCTCGTGGTGAAGCTGAAGAGCGTGTCATGGACTCGAATGATATCGAGAAAGAGCGCGGTATTACCATTCTTGCTAAAAATACGGCGATTAACTGGAACGATTACCGTATCAATATCGTTGATACCCCAGGACACGCAGATTTCGGTGGTGAAGTTGAGCGTATCATGTCCATGGTTGATTCGGTGCTGTTGATTGTAGACGCGGTTGATGGCCCGATGCCTCAGACTCGCTTTGTTACTCAGAAAGCATTTGCCCATGGTTTGAAACCTATCGTGGTGATCAACAAGATTGACCGTCCTGGAGCGCGTCCTGACTGGGTGATGGACCAAGTTTTTGACCTATTCGACAACTTAGGTGCAACAGATGAGCAGTTAGACTTTAAAGTCGTTTATGCATCGGCGTTAAACGGTTGGGCTTCGCTTGATGAGGGAGAAACTGGCGAAGATATGGAACCACTTTTCCAAACTATCGTAGAGGAAGTGGCAGCACCGCAAGTAGACCTTGATGGCCCATTGCAAATGCAAGTATCTCAACTTGATTATAGCTCGTATGTGGGTGTCATAGGTGTTGCACGTGTTACCCGTGGTAGCGTGAAACCAAATCAGCAAGTGACGGTTATTGGTGCTGACGGTAAAACTCGCAATGGCAAGGTTGGCACGGTCATGGGTTATTTAGGCCTAGAGCGCCACGAAGTTGAACAAGCTAATGCTGGGGATATTATCGCAATAACAGGCCTGGGTGAGCTCAAAATTTCTGACACCATTTGTGCGCAAAACCAGGTTGAAGCTTTGCCTGCACTTTCTGTTGACGAGCCCACAGTGACCATGACTTTCCAAGTTAATACTTCTCCATTTGCGGGTAAAGAGGGCAAGTTTGTCACCTCTCGCAATATCCTAGAGCGTTTGGAAAAAGAGCTTGTTCACAATGTAGCGCTGCGTGTTGAGCAAACCGATGATCCAGATAAATTCCGTGTTTCTGGTCGTGGTGAGCTGCATCTTTCAATTCTGATTGAGAACATGCGCCGTGAAGGCTTTGAGTTGGCCGTATCTCGTCCAGAAGTTATCATCAAAGAAGAAGATGGTCAGTTAATGGAACCGTTTGAAACCGTGACTATTGATGTGATGGAAGAGCATCAGGGCGGTATCATGGAAAATATCGGTTTGCGTAAAGGTGAGCTGAAAGATATGTCTCCAGATGGCAAAGGTCGTGTGCGCATGGACTTTGTGATGCCATCTCGCGGTCTTATCGGCTTTCAGACGGAATTTATGACACTAACTTCTGGTTCTGGTCTTCTCTATCATACTTATGATCATTACGGGCCTCACAAAGGCGGTAATATTGGCCAACGTATTAACGGCGTACTGATCGCTAATGCAGCGGGTAAAGCACTGACTAATGCGTTATTCAACCTTCAAGAGCGCGGACGTCTCTTTATTGGGCACGGTGTTGAGGTTTATGAGGGCATGGTTATCGGAATCCATAGCCGTGATAATGATCTTACCGTGAATGCACTTAAAGGTAAGCAATTAACGAACGTGCGAGCTTCTGGTACTGATGATGCGCAGGTGTTGACACCGCCTATCTTGATGACGCTTGAGCAGGCACTTGAGTTTATCGATGATGATGAGTTAGTTGAAGTGACGCCTGAGAGTATTCGTATCCGCAAGAAGTTCTTGACGGAAAGTGATCGCAAACGAGCGTCACGAGCAGCGAAATAGCGACGTTAGATAAAATAAGTTAACAGAAAAGCCCTAAGTCATGTACTTAGGGCTTTTTTTATTTCTGCAGTGTCCAAAGTAGAGACTATCTCCCTCATTGCCTTATCGGCATTTTCGCTTTTGTATAGTTATTAAACGTTTATAGCTCCTCAGTAAAGTGATGGGCACATAGACAAGCCAAGAAACTTGAGTTTAAAAGAAACCTAGTGCATATTGTTTGGCCAATACACGGAACGTATTGCACTAGAGATAGATATTGGAATGAAGATTGCGCTTTCACTGAGCCAGTGTTGCAGATAAGCAATGATTCCATTTATACCCAAAGACTTACTCAAGTAGGGTAGTACTCAGTTCTTTAGGCAAAAGACGATAATAAGATAGGGAGTATCATATGAAGTTTAAAAAAACGTTAGTGGCCATCACTTGTACAACAGCGCTGATGAGTGGCTCATTGTTTGCCGCCTCCGATAAACTGACCATCGGCATGTCTCAATATCCACCCACCATCCATCCACATATTGATAGCAGTGTTGCAAAAACCTACATCAATGGTTTCTCTCAACGTTCTACGTTGGGTTATGACAAAGATTGGAATTTAACCTGCTTTTTTTGTGAGCAAGTGCCTACGTTTGAAAATGGCTTAGCCAAGATTGTTGATAGGCCTAATGCCAAAGAGGGAGAGAGTTCACAGGGCATTAAAATGACGGTCAAACTTAGAAAAGATATTTTCTGGGGAGACGGCAAGCCGGTGACTGCTCAAGATATGGCGTTTTGGCATCAAGTGGTTACAACGCCAGAAGTACAAAATAATCCGAGCCTTTCCGTTTACAAACATATCGAACGGCTGGATGTGATCGATGACTACACTGTCGATGTCTATATTGATAAAGTGACCTTTGAATATAACTCCGCGTATACGCCAGAGACGTTACCCAAACATATCGAAGAGGCGATTTTTAAAGCCAACCCGAAGGAATATCACTTAAAGACTAAATATGTGACTGACGTAGGTGAACCCGGTCTCTACAACGGCCCTTATGTTATTGAACAGACGAAAAAAGGCCAGTTTATTAAACTGGGTTTGAATAAATTTTGGCAAGGAAAAACGCCGCACTTCGATCAAATTACTTTAAAAGTCATTACAGATACTCAAGCGCTGCAAGCAAATTTATTATCGGGGGATGTGGACTATATACCTGGTGAAATGGGGCTAACACTCGATCAAGCTTTGCAACTGAAAAAGCGTTATCACGATAAATATCAGGTTGATATCCGCCCAGCTGCTTTGTATGAGCATTTGGATTTACAATGGAAAAACCCTCAAATTCAAGATTTACGTGTACGGCAAGCCTTGCTCTACAGCTTAGATCGCGAGTTGCTTAATCAAAAGCTATTTGAGGGGAATCAACCCGTTGCTACATCAAGTGTTAGTCCGCTAGACGCCACCTTCTCCACTGAAACGCCAACTTACCCTTATGATCCAGAGAAAGCCAAAGTTTTGCTTAAGGAAGCGGGTTATCAGATGGTAAATGGCGTTCAGATGAAAGACGGCCAGCCTCTTGAGTTGGAGTTTATGACCACCTCAGGTAATAAGACGCGTGAGCTGGTACAGCAATTTGCCCAAGGGCAATGGAAAAAAGTTGGCATAAAAGCGGTGATAAATAATCAGCCAGCTAGAGTTTATTTTGGCTCGACGCTTAACGAGCGTAAACATAAAGGCTTAGCTATGTTTGCTTGGTCAAGCTCACCCGAGAGCTTGCCCGACACTGTGCTTCATTCTGCACATATTCCAACCAAAGAAAATGGTTGGTCTGGGCAAAACTATGGTGGATACGTGAATCCCAAAATGGATCAAATTATTGAAAAGATTGAAGGTGAGGTCAATGTCGAAAAACGCAAAGAGTTTTGGAAGGAGTTTCAAAACTTATATGCAACCGATCTTCCGGTATTGCCACTCTATTACCGCTCAGAGAACTATATTTTTCCAAAATGGTTGACGGGTGTAGAGCCAACCGGGCACATGTTCTACTCCAGCTTCTGGGCTGAAAACTGGACGCGGGCAAACTGATAGGTTGGAGTGTCTATGAGTGAAGTAATACTAGACATTCGCAATATGAATGTGGCCTTAGGGCCACATCTCGCGGTAAAAGATGTCAATTATCAGATACATGCTGGTGAAATACTGGGTATTGTAGGAGAGTCGGGTTGCGGTAAATCACTCACATCTCTCGCAATCATGGGCCTTTTAGATAACAAACTAAATCTGTCTGGGGAGATCCTTTTTCAAGGTGAAAACTTGGTTGGAATGAGTGAGGCTCACTATCAAAGGGTGCGTGGTGAAGGCATCGGCATGATTTTTCAAGAACCAATGACCGCGCTGAATCCTGTGGTTACAGTGGGTGAACAAGTCGCAGAAATGTTCCTTGTTCATGAGAATGTTTCGAAAGCAGAGGCGATGAATCGAGCGATTGAAATGCTTAAGCAGGTTCACATTCCTTTTGCAGAAAAGCGCGCTAAAGCTTACCCCCATGAGCTTTCCGGAGGCATGCGTCAAAGAGTGATGATCGCGATGGCCCTGGCCTGCAAGCCGAAAGTGTTGATTGCCGATGAGCCGACAACCGCGCTTGATGTTACGGTGCAAGCTCAAGTTCTTGATTTATTGGAAGAGCTCAGAGAGACCACCGGTACGGCTATTCAGTTTATTAGCCATTCTCTTGGTGTTGTCTCCCAGATCTCTGATCGTGTGATGGTGATGTACGCAGGTCAAGTTGTTGAACTGGCGGACGTCAATGATATTTTTGATAACCCTCAGCACCCTTATACTCAGGCTTTACTTGATACAATTCCCCGCGTAGGTGTCGATATTGAGCGTTTACCCGCGATCCCCGGAAGCGTTCCGCCACTCGATCAGCGCGGAGAGAATTACACGTTTCGAGACCGTTGTCCTGACTTATTTAACCATTATCAGCAGGTTGCCAAAGAGCGCAATCTAGGCATTAGGAGTAAATAGTTTTGGCACTTTTAGATGTAAATAATTTGCAAAAATACTACTTACTTGAAGCGGGCTCGATATTGGGGCGCAAAGCACAACATCTGCACGTTACTAAGAATGTATCTCTAAAGCTTGAGGCAGGGAAAACTTTGGCTATTGTTGGGGAGTCTGGCTCAGGTAAATCGACTCTGGGTCGAATGATCAGCATGCTAGAGCGTCCAGAATCCGGTGATATTTTTATTGCAGGTCAGGAAGTCTCCCGACTTAGTTCCAAACAACAACGACCCATTCGCCAGCGGATAGGTCTTGTCTTCCAAGACCCTTACTCTGCCTTAAACCCTAGGATGCCGATCTTGGACTCACTCATCGAGCCGATGAAAGTCAATAAAGTGGGAAACCGAGCAAGTCAGCGCGCGAGAGCGCTTGAAGTACTGGAGTGGGTCGGTATGCACGAGGATGTTCTCACCCGATACCCACATGAGTTTTCTGGTGGTCAAAGGCAGCGAATTGCCATTGCTCGAGCCTTAATGCTAAAACCTGACTTGATTATTGCTGACGAACCTTTGTCGGCTCTCGATGTGTCTGTTCAATCACAAATTCTTAATTTGTTTAAAGACTTGCAACAGCAGCATGGTATTGCCTTTTTCTTTATCAGCCATGATATGGCGGTGGTTTATCATCTTGCTCATGAAGTGATCGTGATGAAAAGTGGTGAAATTGTCGAGCAAGCGTCAAGGGATGAATTTTTTGCCTGTCCTAAGCATCCTTACAGTCAAGAGTTACTCAATGCTGTTCCCGATATCAGTAACGCCAGACGGCGTAAACGAGAAGAGAGAATGTCTGCATGAGTTTTATAGATAAATATTTAAGGAGAGTGGTATGAAGAAGTTTCTCATTTCACGCCTTTTGCAAATGTTGCTAGTTCTATTTTTAGCTTCGTTTGCTGCTTATAATTTGATGGGGTTAATGCCCGGCGATCCAATTGACTTATTGGCGCAAAGCAATCCTCATTTAACACCGGAAGATCTTGCGCGTTTGAAAGCTGAGCAAGGATTAGATAAACCTATTTACCTGCGTTATTTTACTTGGCTAGGCAATGCAATACATGGCGATCTCGGTTATTCACGGATGTTTTCCCAGCCTGCGTTGGACGTGCTTTGGGAAGCAATGAAAAATACCCTGTTATTGGTAGGCAGTGGAACGCTATTGTCAATTTTGATTGCTTTACCACTTGGGGTGATTTGTGCCCTGAAGAAAAATAAAGTTACAGACTATGTCATAAGTGGACTGACCTATGTTTTTCTCTCCACCCCTGCAGCGTGGCTAGCGTTAATGCTGATCATGATGTTTGCCGTAATACTACCTATTTTTCCTGCTGGTGGTACTGGAGAAGCTGAGGATGTCGAGGGGTTGGCGAGGTTAGAATATATGATTTTGCCGATCTTAAGTTTGACATTGCTTAGTATTGCCTCTATTTCTCGCTTTATGCGCTCTTCAATGCTGGAGGTATTTAGACAAGATTATGTTCGCACTGCGAAAGCAAAAGGCTTGTCTTCAATGCGTGTTTTGGTGAAACATTGTATCAAAAACGGTATGTTGCCCATGATTACCGTACTCGCTATGGATGTAGCGGGACTAACGAGCGGTGCTGTTTTGACCGAGACGATTTTTAGTTGGCCTGGTATTGGTAAGCTGACGGTGGACTCAATTAATGGCAATGACTACAACGTTGCGATGCTATGTTTTATGGTCGCTACTGCTGCCATTCTAGTGATGAATTTTATTGCTGATATTTTGTATTCGAAAGTGGACCCTCGAATTGATTTAACCAAGGGAGGTATCCAATGAGTTATATTGCAAAGCGAAGCCAAAATCCATGGTTTCAGGTCATACAGCGTCTTTCTCGGCACAAACTTGCTATGACTTCGTTCGGCTTTTTAATGCTATTAAGTCTACTGTGTTTCGGCGCGAATACGATAGCTGATTGGCTCAATGTGGATCCTTATGCTGACGATCTTTTTTCTCGTTTTGCATTACCAAGCGAATCACATCTTCTTGGCACAGATGAGTTGGGTCGGGATATTTTTACCCGTTTACTGCTGGGTGGCCAAGTATCCTTGACCTTTGCGTTTATGGCCGCTCTGACAACCTCGATAATCGGCACCATTATGGGTGTCATTGCGGGTTATTATGGTGGCCGTATTGACGCGCTGATTATGCGTAGCGCCGATTTTATTATTAGCTTGCCTGGGATCATGTTGCTGATTCTGATTCAAAGCGTTGATTTAACAAAGTTGGGGTTCTCTGAAGAGTTGGTGCGTAGCGATAGTTTTAGTATCTATCGCCTAGTGGTTGTATTGTCTTTGTTAGGCTGGCCATTTGCGGCTCGTTTAGTGCGCTCAAATACGTTGTCAGTTAAACATCGAGAGTATGTTCAGGCTGCTATTGGTTATGGAGCTAGTCACTGGTTTGTGATGTTTAGACATATTGTTCCTAACGTTATTGCTCCTGTTATCACTGCAACTACATTGGGAATTGGTGGTGCCATATTGACAGAAAGTGCATTGAGCTTTCTCGGTTTCGGTATTAATCCTCCGACGCCGTCATGGGGTAATATGTTGCAAAATGCACGTGAAGCGATGTGGCTTTACCCAATGGCAGCTGTCTATCCTGGCTTGATGGTACTAATGACAGTTATTACCATCAACTTTTTGGGTGATGGCTTGCAAGAAGCGATTGATCCCAAGTCGTAACAATATACTGTGTTCATTAATTAGGTCCGATCGAATGCATTCGTATCGGACTTTTATTTTTGTGTTAGATGTCCTATTGAATCCGTTTCAATTATGATTGAGCGAGGTGAATATTGTAGCAAGTCGATATCATGGGCATGTTCAAAAAGACAGATGGAGTACAATAATGAAAATAGAGCCTTATGTTGATCAACTCTTGTTGTGCTCTCGTTATGTTGTCAAGAGGATTGGGTATGACAGAATCAATGTCAATGCGGGTTATTTAGCCTACATCACTCTTCTCTCCATTGTTCCAATGTTGACCGTGTTACTCTCAGTGCTCTCTTCATTTTCTGTGTTCCAAAACACAGGAGACGCTATTCAAGATTTTGTCATTACTCATTTTGTGCCCGCTGCGGGTGATGCAGTGAAATCTGCCTTGTATGAATTTGTCAGTAATACCGGAAAGATGAGTGCTGTTGGCGGTGGCTTTCTGTTTGCTGTTGCTTTAATGCTCATTTCGAATATCGATAAAAATTTAAATTACATTTGGAGAGTAACTGAAAAACGTCGAGCCGTTTTTTCGTTTTCTATGTACTGGATGATATTGACACTTGGTCCAATTCTAGTTGGGATGAGTATTGTGATGAGCTCCTATTTAACATCACTCAAATTAATTAACAATGAGGCACTGTCTTTACTGTATGAACTTATACTCCGCTGGTTACCTTTTATCTTATCTTTTGCTGCATTTGTTGGACTTTATCTCTTAGTCCCCAATAAAAGAGTTAAACTTTCTCACGCGGTTATCGGCGGGGTGATTGCGGCATTATTATTTGAGATGAGTAAGAAAGCTTTTGCTTTGTATATTACACAATTTCCCTCTTATCAGTTAATTTATGGTGCCCTGGCTGCGATACCCATATTATTTATTTGGGTTTATCTGTGTTGGCTGATTGTTTTGGTAGGAGCTGAAATAACAGCTGCTCTGGGTGAGAGAGAGTTGTGGAGCGAAACAAAAGAAGTGGTAAAATGCTCGTCTATAAAAGCAGAGATGCAAAAGGAGCTACCAAATGATTGCACTGATTCAAAGAGTGAGTGAAGCCGCTGTACGTGTAGAAGGCCAAGTTATCGGTGAAATTAAAAGTGGTTTACTCGTGCTTCTTGGTGTTGAGAAAGGTGATGATGAAGAGAAAGCCCGACGTTTAGTTGAAAAGGTGACTAGCTACCGAGTATTTGGTGATGAAGACGGAAAGATGAACCTGAACGTCAAACAAATTGAGGGAGAGGTTTTAGTGGTCTCGCAGTTTACGCTTCCAGCAGATACTAAAAAAGGCACACGACCTGGATTTTCTCGAGGCGCAGCTCCTATGGATGCTGAACGTCTCTATGAGTACTTTGCCGATCAGTGTGAAGGTATCCTTGGTACTGAACGTGGTCAATTTGGCGCTGATATGAAAGTATCGTTAGTCAATGATGGGCCAGTGACATTCTGGTTGCAGGTATAGCCAATAGAAAATTAGGCTTTATGCCTCTCTTAATTAAGGATTAATATGTTCAAGCTTATAACGCCCACGACAGAAAACCAGCTCAATAAATATTTTCACTTTCGCTGGCAAATGTTGAGAGAGCCTTGGCAAATGCCTATTGGCTCTGAGCGCGATGAATATGACTCGATGAGCCATCATCGAATGATTGTTGATGGTCGTGGCAGAGTTATGGCTATCGGTAGACTGTATATCACTCCAGACTGTGAAGGTCAGATCCGTTATATGGCGGTAAAAGGAGCAAGGCGAAGCAAAGGTATGGGCTCGCTGGTCCTTGTCGCTTTAGAATCTCTCGCCCGTCAAGAGGGCGCGAAGCGTCTAGTGTGTCGTGCACGTGAGGACGCAATCTCTTTTTACGCTAAAAATGGCTTTGAGCCGCGCGGTGAGATGAATGACGAGAGAGGCCCGATGCGCCATCAGCAGATGGTCAAGCCTCTCGACCCAATGGCGAATGTGTTACGTAAGCCTGAATGGTGCTCTGAATTGCAGGATCGTTGGGAACATCAAATACCAATTAGCGACAAAATGGGGATCAAAATAAATCAATATACGGGCTATCAATTTGAATGTGGTGCGCAACTAAACCCAAATCTTAACCCACACAATACCATGTTTGCTGGCTCCGCATTTACGTTGGCGACGTTAACAGGCTGGGGCATGATTTGGTTATTGATGAAAGAGCGTCATCTCGAAGGGGATATCGTATTGGCTGATAGCCAGATACGCTACCGTAATCCTGTTACAGAAAACCCTATTGCATTAACTTCGCTTGATGGTATCAGTGGTGATTTAGATCGTTTGGCATCGGGACGTAAAGCTCGCATTGTTATTCATGTGCGTATCCAAAGTGGTGATATCGAGGCTGTCGAGTTTAAAGGGACTTATATGCTTTTACCTAATTATAAAGCAACACTGGGTCACAACGGCTGATGCTTCCAATGTCTTGTTGTTTTTTTCGTACAGATGTCCTTAATGACATTAACTCTACCTATAAGGTCGGACCATAGTTCAAAACAAGGCTGTTTATCGTGAAAAATAAAGCTTGAAAACTCAGAGTTGGTCAAATCTAAGTGTCCGGCAACCTGTTTATGATTCGCAATATCAATCCGTCCTCTGTCTGCTAAGACAGAGATGGCATCAAGGTCCAGTGCATGCTGATAATGACTTGTGCCGTCAAGGTTATCTGCATCAATAGCAACTTGCCTTAGCTCTATGTCTGCCTGACCAGACAAACTGTTAGAGAGCATCAAATAATCGCCAGATAGACCTTTGAGGTTAAGATTGAGCTCTGCCAGTCCTGTGAACCTTATCGGTAGGGCCCGTTCAATATTATAGTGATTAAGCGGTATACCATCAGCATAAAGATTGAGCTGCCAAGGCTCACTAACAATCCGACGATTCCATTGTCCATTGGCTTCGATGTAGCCTTTTTCAAGAGGAATGAAGGCGCGGTTAAGTTTTAGCACCCCGTCGTTGGCCTCGAGCTTAACTTGAGCTTGGTTAGATATAAGGTTATCAATACTGGCAGAATTGGCTGCTAGCTCTAATTTACCTGACCAAAGCCCAATACGCTTATTTTTTATCAAGCTTAAGTGGCTCCCTTCTATACCAAGCCCCGTTACTTGCCAGTAGGGCTTTTCTAATACTTGGATAAATTGGCTATTTTTAACCTCAAGTTGGTCTATGTTCAATGACATGAGGGGAGATATCATATCTGAGATACTCATGACAATATGGTTGGTGTTATCTAGCCATTTTACGCCCAAGATAGACAGCTGCGTCAGATGTACATGGTTGGGGGAAAAAGTCCCTTTCACCTGCAGTCTTCCTTCCTTGATATCAGTATCAAGCTCAGCCAGTGTCATTGTATTTTCGTGTAGCTTCAGTTTGGCTTGTGGCGAGATAAAATCGATATTTTCAAAGCTGATTTTGTCAGCATTAAATGATAAATAGCCGTCGCTTTGTTGCCAGAGGGGCTGATTAAGCGCAATATTTTCAAAAGAGGCATCTAAATGCTCTACTTGCCATTCTTGGTAGTAAAAGGAGCTATTAATAAAATCTAAACTGTTAATGTGATCTATGGGTAAGTTGAGTGCTTTGGTAGAGTTTATTAAGTTCTTAATTGAATCTTCCTTTCCCAAACTCAGGTCTTTGACGGTAACATTGACCAATGACCATTGATTTTTGTATTGTTCTGCCTGTCCGGAAATTGCGGCTCCTTGCCATTCAAAAGAGCTGGCTAAGACAGTACTATTGTATTTTTGACTTCTCATATTGATAAAAAAGTCGTTAAGTGCTGTTCCGTGTATGTAAAGTTGATCTGTACGTAACTGTATGTTTCCGTATGGTAATTGTTGAGCATCATCCTCCCAAGTAGGCTGTGAGATTTGCAAATCTGCATCTCTGGCTGACCAACCATCACCGCTAATGTCTGAATGTTTGAAGGCGAGCTGGTGAATTTGCAGGCCCTGTAAAAAATGGTGACTTAAGTCGTTTGAAGCAAGGGTTGCACCTTCAATTAGAATAGAATCAAAGGTTAACTTTCCCTTTTGAATCGGTATAGAACCGAACCATAGTGTCAGTTTAGGGAGTCTTAATTGAAGCGAATCCCCATTAAGTGATACGTCATCGAGTGTTAACTGGTAAAGGGACGTGTACTCCACGTTTGATGTGGAGAGGGTGTAGGGTGTCAGCCGGTTGACAAGTTGTGAGATAAGTTGAGGCGCATAATGAGTTTGTATCACAACATAGGCCGTAAATAGGGGTATTGTGATGATAAGCGCGACACATACAGTAAAAACGATCAATGCCTTTTTCACGATAACTCACTTGTTTTAAATGACTTGGTTTAAGCTTGAAACATTTTTAGCTCGCAGGCAACAAAAAAGCCCTTCGATTGAAGGGCTCCGTGTTGTAATTATGAGATGGTTATCACTTCAATTGAGGTCCCGCAGCAACCAGTGATTTACCTTCCTCATTGTCGGTATACTTTTCAAAGTTACTGATAAAACGAGTAGCTAGATCTTGGGCTTTTTCTTCCCAATTTTTAGCGTCAGTGTAGGTATCTCTCGGGTCAAGAATGCCGGCATCAACGCCATTGAGATGTGTTGGTACTTCGAGGTTAAAGATTGGAATATGCTTGGTTGCAGATTTTTCAATTGAACCGTCTAAAATAGCATCAATGATACCACGAGTGTCCTGGATAGAAATTCGTTTACCGCTACCGTTCCAACCCGTGTTAACAAGGTAAGCCTCAGCACCTGCCGCTTCCATCCTTTTTACTAATACTTCAGCGTATTTTGTTGGATGCAGGGTAAGGAATGCAGCACCAAAGCAGGCTGAAAAAGTCGGAGTTGGCTCTGTGATACCACGTTCGGTTCCTGCAAGCTTAGCTGTAAAACCTGACAGGAAGTGATATTTAGTTTGTTCTGGTGTTAATTTAGACACAGGAGGTAGGACGCCAAAAGCATCTGCTGACAAGAATATTACTTTAGTGGCATGGCCGCCTTTGGATACGGGCTTGACAATGTTTTCAATGTGTTCGATGGGATATGAAACACGAGTATTTTCTGTTTTTGAGCCATCATCAAAGTCTATCGTCCCATCTGCAAGCACAGTAACGTTTTCCAGAAGCGCGTCTCGACGTATAGCATTGAAAATATCAGGCTCTGCTTCTTTCGATAGCTTAATCGTTTTTGCATAACAACCACCCTCGAAGTTGAACACGCCATCGTCATCCCAACCATGCTCATCATCTCCGATCAGTGCACGTTTCGGATCCGTTGATAGAGTTGTCTTGCCAGTGCCAGAAAGACCAAAAAAGACCGCGACATCGCCTTCTTTGCCCATATTCGCACTACAGTGCATAGAAGCGATATCTTGCAACGGAAGGAAGTAGTTCATCATGGCGAACATACCCTTCTTCATCTCACCACCGTACCAAGTACCGCCTATAAGCTGCATACGTTCAGTAAGGTTAAAAACGGTGAAATTCTCAGAATTTAGTCCATGCTCCTGCCATCTTTCGTTGGTACATTTTGCACCATTCATCACCACGAAGTCTGGTTCGAAATTCTCTAACTCGGCTTCACTTGGTCGGATAAACATATTTTTTACAAAGTGGGCTTGCCATGCGACCTCTGTAATGACCCTAATGCTAAGGCGAGAGTCTGGATTTGCTCCACAATAGCCGTCAATGACAAAGACTCGTTTGCCAGAGAGTTGATCGGTAACTTGCTGCTTTAAATCATCCCAAACCACTTTATCTATGGGCTTATTATCATTTTTGACTGCGTCCGATGTCCACCACATGTGCTCTTCGGTTGTGCTGTCCTTGACAATATATTTGTCTTTAGGCGAACGCCCGGTAAAAATACCAGTATCAACTGAAATAGCACCTGAGTTAGTAAGGATTCCTTTCTCATAACCAACTAAGTCTGGACGAGTTTCTTCTTCAAATAGCATTTCATAGCTGGGGTTATGAATCACTTCTTTAACGTCTTTAAGGCCGTGTTTGGTAAGATCAATCGATACAGTCTTAGTATGTTCCATAACGGTCATGGGTGCTCCTCGTGGAAGTGTTTTGTAGGGGATGTAATTATTTTTTATTGCTCATTATACGTGCGCTATCCTGAAAACATGTAGAAATGCGCTTAAGCATATCTTGAGCTGTCAAAAGGTTTGTAGCTATCTGTTATGGGCGTGAGTTATTTTATCTCTTACGCAAAGGTTTGCGCCAGAAGAAAATGCATTATTAATTGACAAAAAATAAGTAGTTTTTTTATTACACAATTATGCTGATTTGTGTGACAAATGTCACATAAAAAGCCGAATAAACTCGGCTTTATTAAACATAATTACTGCTTTATTGAACGATAAAAATTAATGCAGCGTTTTATTGTCATTGCTTGGTATATCGAACAAAGCGTCTACTTCATTTTTATCAAATGTGTAGTTGGTGCCGCAGTAATCACAATGCAGAGATATGCTGCCTTCTTCAGCAACGATACTATTGACTTCATCACGATCAATGGTGCGAATGGCTGCTGCACTGCGTTGGCGTGAGCATCCACAGAAAAACGTGACAGGTTGCGGGTCGAAAATACGCACCTTTTCTTGATTGTATAGCCGATACAGAAGTTCATTCACTTCCAAGCCAAAAAGCTCATCGGTTTTGATGGTATCGGTCAATTTTTCTAGATGGTCGAAATGTTCCTCTGAGTCGTCAGCATCAGGCAAAATTTGCAATAGCATTCCGGCAGCTTTCGTATCGCCTGAACTGTCTTGCCCAGCTCGCAACCATAGTCTTGTCCGTAATTGTTCCGAGTTTGCAAAGTAGCCTTCGATAATTTCTGAGAGATTATTACCATCCAATGCCACGATTCCTTGATAGCGTTCCCCTTGTTTGGGGTCGATGGTAATGACTAGGTGGCCCTTACCCAGCATGTCATGGATAGAAGCTTCACCATCAATACTTCCATCAAAACGAGCTACACCACGAACTTTTTGCTCATGGTCACCATTGATCACAGCAAGAGAAACTGGGCCGTCCCCCTGAAGCTGTAAAGTGATTGAACCCTCAAACTTAAGTGTCGCGGTCAATAATGTCGTCGCAACCAAAAGTTCGCCGAGCAACCCTTGCAGTGGTACTGGGTAATTTTTATTGGCGATAATACTTTGATAAGCGCTATCAAGTTGTACTAATTCGCCACGTACAGAGAGGTCCTCAAATAAATAGCGATTCAAAACATTGCTTGCCATGTGGCGATTCCTCGTGAATAGGGTTTAACCTATTGATGTTTAAATTTAATAATATCGCGCCGCTGTTTCTTATCAGGCCTACGTTCAGGGCTTGGATTGTGGGCGTGCAGCTTACGTTGAGCTGCATTTTCTTGGCGTTTGTTGATGCTTTCGGTAGTCTCGGAATACAGTGTCTGTGCTTCAGGGGCACCGCGGCGTTGGCCAGAAATCCTTTCAATAATGATGGTTTTTTCCTCGTGCCCTTGCCTTAAAGTGATAGTTGCCCCAGTTTCCACTGTCTTACTTGGTTTGGTACGTTGGCCGTTGTAATGAACTTTACCGCCATCGATCATATTTCTTGCGATAGATCGTGTTTTATAAAAACGTGCAGCCCAAAGCCATTTGTCGAGACGAATTGTTTCATTGCTCAAACTCATTTTTATATAAAATCCTATTCGCTTAGCGAGTATTTCCGCTCTAGTCCTGTAACAATGGTGACGCGTGTAACATTTTTCAAGCGAGATCTCTAAATTTCACAGTCCAACAAGTGACGGGGAAGCAAATTATGTTTAATTTGATGCATATTTTCACAATAATTTTGAATTATTTAGTGTGATTCACAAATGAGCGCATTGATTCAGAGAGTTTATGACAAGCCTTTGACAGTTTTAGATTTAGCTTATTACATATTTTGTTATAATGATTCGCTACACCATTGAAAAATAATATTAACTTTTTCAATAATTGAATGAGTTTGAGGCGATATTCACACAACCAAAAGAGACAGTGAAGTGAAGCACAAGATGGTCAACACGCTACAACAGTTTGGCGAATCAATAAAAGAGCTGGGTGTCCAACAGCGGGCGAGTGAAGTTTGTACTGTGATTCTATTTATGTTGAGCGCATGGATCGTAGGACAGATGGTTTGGCAGCCATGGAGTGCTGCAAGTCTTACGAGTTGGCAGCCTGCCAGTCCGTCGAGAACTGACGGCATAGATCCCGAAAAAATGGATATTAATCAATTGCTTAATGGTAACTTGTTTGGTAAATATCAGGCAGACGCGCCGGTCGTTGAAAAGCCTAAAGTTCAGGATGCTCCTAAAAGTCGTTTGAATGTGGTTTTGGTCGGCGTTGTGACAAGCTCGGAGCAAAATAAGAGTCTAGCTGTGATTGCTAATAGAGGAAAGCAAGCTACTTATGGTATCGGCGAGGTTATCGCCGGAACGAGGGCCAAGTTGGTTCAAGTTCATGCTGATAGAGTGATTGTTGATAATTCAGGCCGCGACGAAACTGTCATGCTTGAGGGCATAAAATACAGTAAATCCAGCGAAAAAAACGAGCATCATTCACGCCCCAAACAAAGTGAACCAAAGGTTTCATCCGATAGCCTAGCAAAAATCCGAGACGAAATTCGTCGTGATGCAAAACAGATTTTTCAATATGTGCGAATGTCTCAGGTGAAAAAAGAGGGCCTAGTAATAGGATATCGTTTGTCACCAGGTAAAGATAAAGCGTTATTTGATTCAGTGGGACTTAGGTCAGGTGATATTGCCATCGCAATTAATGGGCAAGCCCTTCAAGATCCTGCTGCCATGGGAGAGGTATTTCGAAGCTTATCTCAATTAACAGAGCTGACGTTGACGGTAGAGCGTGATGGGCAGCCTTTTGAAATCTATATCGAATTATAAGGCTATCGCTCAAGCGTTAGTTGATCTGAGGAGTACAAAGTGAATCATTGGCTTAAAAAAAGCGCATGGCTTTTAGCAGGAAGCTTGCTAACGTCACCGATGACAGTGTTAGCGAACGATTTTAGTGCCAGTTTTAAAGGAACTGATATCCAAGAGTTTATTAATATTGTTGGACGTAATCTTGAAAAAACAATCATAGTTGATCCTTCGGTTCGCGGTAAGGTCGATGTAAGAAGCTATGATATGCTGAGTGAAGAACAATATTACAGCTTCTTTTTGAATGTTCTTGAAGTGTATGGCTTTGCTGTTGTTGAAATGGATAACGGTATTTTAAAGGTCATCAAAGATAAAGATGCGAAAACATCTGCCGTTCCTGTTGTAGGAGATGGTCTTATAAAGGGCGATGAAGTCGTTACACGTGTAGTTGCGGTTCGAAATGTCTCTGTGCGTGAGCTCTCCCCATTACTAAGGCAGCTTAATGATAACGCGGGAGCCGGTAATGTGGTTCACTATGATCCTGCCAATATCATTCTCATTACAGGCCGTGCGGCGGTAGTAAATCGCCTTGCTGATATCATTAAACGCGTAGACCAAGCCGGTGATAAAGAGATCGAAGTGGTTGAATTGGCGAATGCTTCTGCGGCGGAAAT
The DNA here is from genome assembly GCF_000165125.1 of Vibrio caribbeanicus ATCC BAA-2122. Classification (GTDB taxonomy): domain Bacteria; phylum Pseudomonadota; class Gammaproteobacteria; order Enterobacterales; family Vibrionaceae; genus Vibrio; species Vibrio caribbeanicus. The sequence continues at coordinate 23,942 of NZ_AEIU01000068.1, forward strand.
GGTTCGTATCGTTGAAGCTCTTAACAAAGCTAAAGACTCGAAAAGTACACCTGCTTTCTTGCAGCCAAAACTTGTGGCTGACGATAGAACGAATTCAATATTAATTTCGGGTGACCCTCAAGTTCGCAAGCGTTTAAAGAAACTGATTAAACAGCTTGATGTTGAAATGGCTTCAAAAGGCAACAACCGAGTTGTGTATCTAAAATACGCTAAAGCAGAAGATCTTGTCGATGTTTTAAAGGGAGTTTCAGACAACTTAGAAGCTGAAAAATCGTCGGGAACAAAAAAAACTCAAGGCTCTAAGCGTGGTGATGTTGTTATCGCAGCACACGTCGAAACGAATGCGCTGGTACTGACTGCGCCACCGGATATTATGATTGCACTGCAAGATGTGATTGCTCAATTGGACATCAGGCGCGCGCAGGTGCTTATCGAAGCCTTGATCGTTGAAATGGCAGAGGGTGATGGTATTAATCTGGGGGTGCAATGGGGCTCGCTTGAGAGCGGTGCATCGATTCAATTTGCCAACTCTGGTACGCCAATTGGGCAGGTGATGGTAGGTGTTGAAGAAGCAAAAGAGCAAACCAGTACCGAATATTACACAGACAAAGACGGTAACCGTCAACCCTATAATGTGACAAAACCCGGAGATTATTCCACACTCGCTTCAGCTTTAGGCAGCGTCAATGGAGCTGCTTTAAGTGTTGTAATGGGAGATTGGATGGCTCTGATCAGTGCGGTTTCAACTGACTCTAATTCAAATATTCTCTCCTCTCCAAGCATTACCGTCATGGATAATGGTGAAGCTTCATTTATTGTCGGAGAAGAAGTGCCAGTTATTACAGGCTCTGCCGCAGGCTCTAATAATGAAAATCCTTTCCAAACCGTAGACCGTAAAGAAGTGGGTATTAAGCTGAAGGTCGTGCCTCAAATCAATGAGGGGAATTCAGTTCAGCTTAAGATTGAACAGGAAGTCTCAAACGTACTTGGCGCTAACGGTGCTGTAGATGTGCGCTTTGCTAAACGCCAGCTCAACACATCAGTGATGGTGGAAGATGGCCAGATGATTGTCTTAGGTGGCTTGATAGATGAGCGGGCTTTGGAAAGTGAGTCTAAAGTACCGTTACTTGGTGATATTCCTTATCTTGGTCACTTGTTTAAATCGACGAGGACTCAGGTTGAGAAAAAGAACCTAATGGTGTTCATCAAACCAACCATCATTCGAGATGGCGTAACCGCAGATGGTATCACTCAGCGCAAGTACAACTTTATTCGTGCAGAACAGCTTTACAAAGCTGACCAAGGCTTGAAATTGATGGAAAATGGCAATATCCCTGTACTGCCTGAATATGGTGAAGATATTCAGCATCCTGCGGAGATTCAGGCATTTATACAACAGATGAGTAAGCAATAATGGATATGGTGGCTGGCTCAACATTTAAACGCTTGCCTTTTAGCTTTGCTAATCGATATAAATTGGTCCTCGAGCCCAAAGAGAGTGAGCTGGTACTTTATTACATTGCTCCACTTGCCATAAAAGCAATAACGGAAGTAAGAAGGGTGTGTGGCCAGAGTTTTACTTTACAAGAAGTAAGTAAGGAGCTTTTTGATAGTAAGCTCACGGAGGCATACCAAAGAGACTCGTCCGAAGCTCGGCAATTGATGGAAGACATTGGCGCGGATAACGATGACTTCTTTTCTTTAGCCGAGGACTTACCACAAGACGAGGATCTGTTGGAGTCCGAAGATGACGCTCCGATTATTAAATTGATTAATGCCATGCTCGGTGAAGCGATCAAAGAAGGTGCCTCTGATATTCATATCGAGACCTTTGAAAAAAGCTTGTCGATCCGCTTTCGAGTTGATGGTGTACTTCGTGATGTCCTCTCCCCGAGTCGAAAATTAGCGCCTCTTTTGGTTTCGCGAGTCAAAGTAATGGCAAAGCTCGATATTGCAGAAAAGCGAGTTCCCCAAGATGGACGTATATCACTGAGAATTGGTGGGCGAGCAGTCGATGTGCGTGTCTCAACAATGCCATCTTCACATGGTGAGAGAGTGGTTATGCGACTGCTCGATAAAAATGCAACCCGGCTAGACTTGCACAGTTTGGGGATGACTCCGGACAATCATGATACTTTCCGTAACATGATTAAAAGGCCACACGGTATTATTTTGGTCACTGGACCAACGGGTTCCGGTAAGTCGACCACCTTATATGCAGGGCTCAGTGAAATAAATGGTAATGAGCGCAATATATTGACCGTCGAAGACCCTATAGAGTTTGATATCGATGGTATTGGCCAGACTCAGGTCAATCCTAAAGTTGACATGACATTTGCTCGCGGTTTGAGGGCTATTTTACGTCAAGACCCAGATGTGGTCATGGTTGGTGAAATACGCGACCTCGAGACAGCACAGATTGCTGTTCAAGCGTCTCTTACGGGCCACTTGGTAATGTCCACTCTCCACACCAATACTGCTGTGGGTGCAATAACTCGCTTGAGAGACATGGGAATAGAGCCCTTTTTGATCTCTTCATCGTTACTTGGTGTGCTTGCTCAGCGCTTGGTTCGGACTCTATGTCCTGATTGCAAAGAGCCTTATCAGGCCGATGAGGAAACAAAAAAGCTGTTCTCAATGATGCCTGAAGAAACCCTGACTTTATATCGGGCTTGTGGATGTGAAAGCTGTAATTTCAAAGGTTACCGCGGTCGTACCGGGATTCATGAACTCTTGCTGGTGGATGACAGTGTGCAATCATTGATTCACAGCGAAGTTGGAGAGCAAGCCATTGAAAAACAAATTCGTGCTCATACACCAAGTATTCGTGATGACGGTTTAAGTAAGGTACGTAAAGGTGTTACCTCGATAGAGGAAGTCATGCGAGTGACCAAGGAAAGCTAATGGCGGCATACGAATACAAAGCGTTAGATGCGAAAGGCAAATCGAAAAAGGGTGTGATAGAGGGCGATAATGCGCGCCAAGTTCGCACTCGTTTGAAAGAGCAGGGGTTAGTCCCTGTTGACGTTAAAGAAACAAGGCAAAAAGCCAAACAACAGAGCAAGAACGGTTCTTTATTTGCATTCAAACGAGGCTTGAGCACACCTGATCTGGCTTTAATTACGCGGCAGCTCTCAACACTAGTGCAGTCTGGTATGCCGCTTGAGGAGTGTCTCAAGGCCGTTTCGGAACAATCAGAGAAACCAAGAATTCGCACTATGCTTTTAGCAGTTCGTTCCAAAGTGACGGAAGGTTATACCCTAGCTGACAGCCTAGCTGATTTTCCGCATGTCTTCGATGAGCTTTTCCGCTCTATGGTCGCAGCGGGAGAAAAGTCGGGTCATCTTGATGCAGTGTTAGAGCGTTTGGCTGATTATGCAGAGAATCGACAAAAAATGCGCTCAAAGTTACAACAAGCGATGATCTATCCGATAGTCTTGGTGGTTTTTGCGGTCGGTATTGTCGCGTTCTTGCTGGCGGCCGTTGTGCCAAAGATAGTCGGGCAGTTTATTCAAATGGGTCAGGAGCTTCCACAGTCAACACAGATCTTGTTGTCTGCAAGTGACTTTATCCAAGACTGGGGACTTGTCTTACTCTTGGCTATGGTGGTGGTGGGGTACTTATTTCGATTTGCATTAAGTAAACCAAATCTCAGAATGGCTTGGGATAGAAAAGTCATCGCCATGCCTCTTATAGGAAAGATAGCCCGAGGCCTAAATACGTCACGTTTTGCTAGGACTCTTTCGATATGTACTTCGAGTGCTATCCCTATCTTAGATGGTATGCGTGTTGCAGTCGATGTGATGTCGAATCACTACGTGAAAAAAAAGGTACTTATCGCCACAGATAATGTTCGGGAAGGAGCAAGCTTACGTCGTGCTCTCGAACAAACCAAACTATTTCCCCCTATGATGCTGCATATGATTGCCAGTGGTGAACAAAGTGGTGAGCTTGAGGCAATGCTAACTCGTGCTGCTGACACGCAAGATAGCAATTTTGAGTCCACAGTGAACATTGCTTTGGGAATCTTTACGCCAGCATTAATTGCGGTGATGGCTGGTCTGGTTTTATTCATCGTTATGGCGACCCTAATGCCTATTTTAGAAATGAATAATTTAATGAGTTCTTAATAGCTTACTTTAGATAGAAGAGTTTTAATGGAGAGTACGATGAATAGAAAAATGAAAAAACAATCGGGATTTACGTTACTAGAGCTGATGGTAGTCATAGTTATTTTAGGGATTCTGGCGAGTTTTGTCGTTCCTAATTTGTTGGGCAATAAAGAAAAAGCGGATCAGCAAAAAGCGGTGACGGATATTGTTGCTCTTGAGAACGCGCTGGATATGTACAAGCTTGATAACAGTGTTTACCCGACTACTGAGCAAGGATTGGAAGCATTAGTTTCTGCCCCATCTCCTGAACCGAGAAACTATCGTGCAGGTGGTTATATCAGACGTCTACCGACGGATCCATGGGGAAATGACTATCAATACATTAGTCCTGGTACTCAAGGAAATGTCGACATTTTCACCTTAGGTGCTGACGGTGAGGAAGGTGGAGAAGGTATCAATGCCGATATTGGTAATTGGAATATTCAAGACTTTTAAATATTGATGTTGCCTCAAACTTTCATTGTGCGCCGTGACAATGGCTTTACTTTGCTGGAGATACTGCTGGTACTTCTACTGGTATCTTTAGCATCGGTCGCCGTGATTTCTACTTTGCCTAATCGTGCCGAGGATAATGCGAAAAAGTATGCTCAGGCTTTGTTTCATCGCGTGCAGTTACTGAATGAAGAAGCGATGCTTAGTGGGCGAGATTACGGCCTGCATATCAATGAAAAAAAAGCGCTCTACGATCTTATGTATCTGGACTCTAAAGGTTGGCAAAGGTTCGATAAACAAGATATGCCCGGCCAAACAAAGTTACCAGACAATCTATCGATAGTATTAACTCTTGGAGGGGATGTTTGGGGTAACAAAGAGCGTCTTTTTAACCCTACGAGCTTGTTCGACGAAGAGATGTTTGCTGAGTTAGAAAAAGAAAAAGCACTCCCTCCTCCTCAAATATTTATTGTTTCAAGTGGTGAGGTAACACCGTTCTCACTCTCGATTCACTCTCAAGGAAAAAGTGAGCCAGTAGATGCTTGGCGGGTGGTTGCCAAAGAGAACGGCCAAATAATTCTCTTGAAACCGGGAGAGGTGGATGAGCAGGCAAAATAGAGGCTTTACATTGTTGGAAGTACTCGTTGCATTAGCTATTTTCGCGACGGCTGCGATCGCGACCATTCGTTCGGTAAGCCAACATATTAATACGTTGAATTTTCTTGAGGAAAAAACCTTTGCATCTATGGTTGCAGATAATCAAATGACCCTTGTCGCTCTCTCAAAAGAGAAACCAAGTAAGAAAAAGGGGAAAGAAAACTTGGCAGGTAGGGATTGGTTTTGGTCTATTGAGCCTATTGCAACGGAGGATGGGATCTTGAGTGCTTTTGATATCAAAGTGTCCACAACGGAAAAAGGCTCACCTGTTATAACGGTAAGAGGCTATGTACCCAATTAAGCGCAGGAACACAGGCTTTACACTTATTGAAGTTCTGGTTGCTATTGCCATTTTTGCCAGCTTAAGTGTCGGTGCTTACCAGGTTCTAAATCAAGTGCAACGTAGCAATGAAGTGTCAATTGAGAGAAGTGAACGTCTCAAGGAGTTGCAAAGAGCTTTGGTGTTTTTGGACAATGACTTTCGTCAGATGACCATGCGCCAGTCTCGAACCAATGGAGAGGAGCCCTCGCCATTGCTTATTCAGTGGAAAGACTATCTGTTGGATTCTGATGAAAAAGGCGTCATGTTTGTTCGTGCTGGATGGCATAACCCACAGCAACAGTTTCCCAGGGGAGAAGTCAGTAAAGTTGGCTACCGGATAAAAGAGAAACAGCTGGAAAGAGTGTGGTGGCGATATGTGGATACACCATCTGGTCAAATGGGCGTGGTTATGCCTCTTTTAACTCAGGTGGAGTCATTCAAAGTTCGCTTTTGGGATGGCTCTGCATGGAAAGATGAATGGGACAAAAAGCTCGCTTTGCCTGACGCGGTAGCATTGCAATTAAACTTGAGTGATTATGGCATGATAGAGCGATTTTATCTGACGCCTGGTGGCGATCTCAAGCTAGAAAAAGAGCAGAATAAAAATGAATAATCGTCAGCGTGGTGTTGCGCTTATCGTTATTTTGCTATTGCTTGCTGTGATGGTCAGTATTGCTGCGAGCATGGCAGATAGGCTATTTAGCCAGTTCAAGCGCGCCAGTAACCAAGTCAATCACCAACAGGCCTATTGGTACAGTGTCAGTGCTGAGGCTTTGGCAAAAGTTGCGCTTGAGCAAAGCTTTAAAGACTCAGATACGATTAATCTGTCTCAGCCGTGGGCAATAGAAGAACAAACCTACCCACTGGATAATGGGACAATTAAAGGCCGCGTTGTTGACATGCAGGCATGTTTCAACATTAACGCATTGTCAGCCGATTTACGCCCACAAGGTGAAACCGAGCGTGTACCTTTTTTAGTCGAAGTATTACAGCGTTTATTGGAAGAAAAAGAAGTCAGTCAAGATGCTGAGACGATAGCACAGTCACTTTGGGAATATGTAGACAAAAATAATACGGCTAATAGTCCAATGGGTGTGGAAGACAGTTATTACGAATCTATGTCTCCCGCTTATTTAACAGCAAATGCTATGTTGTCTGACAAATCAGAGTTACGGGCGGTTAATCAGGTTTCTGGTGAGGTGATGCAAAAAATATTACCGTATATCTGTGCCATACCGTCGACGGATCTGCGAATCAATGTAAACACGCTCAAAGAAGAGCAAGCGGCACTACTGGTTGCTTTATTCTTTCCTGTATTAAGTGAACAAGATGCGGTGAGTATACTCAAAAATCGTCCTTACGATGGTTGGTCAAACATTGATGATTTTTTCAGAGAAGGACAGTTGACCAAGGTCTCGGAGGAGTTGAGTAAGCAAGTGAAAGGTTATTTAGACGTAACCAGCTCCTATTTTGAGTTGGACGCAGAGCTATTGGTTGGGGATTCTCGAGTCAGAGCTCGCAGTCTTCTATTTAGTGAAAATAAAGAAAATGTGATGGTGATTGGCCGTCGCTTTGGAGGTATCGGTGAACGAGTTTCTGATCGTTCGACTGAACAAAAAGGCTGAGCAGGCTGCACAGTGGCTGGTTTGGTCTGAAGCGCAGGGCGAAGTTATTGCCAGTGGTGAGTTACCTAGTAAAGAGAACATCGGTGATCTGGCAACTTATGCACAAGGGCGTCGAACAATATTGTTATTGTCGGCACAGAATACCGCGATAACTGAAATAGAAATACCTTCCGGTGCACAGCGTCAAATAGAGGGTATGCTACCATATTTGTTGGAAGACGATCTAGCTCAGGACGTGGACGAGCTTCATTTCACCTTACTACAAAAGGATCAAGGTGTTGCTCAAATATGTGCCGTTGATTCCGCTTGGCTGAGTGATGTCCTGGATGAATTTGCTGGCATCGGTTGCCAAGTTTACAAGGTATTGCCTGATGTATTGGCTTTGCCAGACACTGAACAGATGTCTGCAGTGGAGATTGATGGACAGTGGCTGATAAAAAAATCCAAATACTCTGGGATTTCAGTAGATAAAGATTGGCTTGATTTAGTTGTAAACTCCGATTGGGTTCAGCAAGACGAAGACTACCTTAACTTGATCGCATTTTCGTCTTTGCCTCCCCTCAATCTAGCCGAGGGGCAAAATTGGCAAAACGTTGAGCCGGTTATGGTTATGCAGTTATTGTCACAGCAAGCCGTTTCATCCAATATCAATTTGCTCACGGGAGTGTTCAAGCCCAGTTCCTCTCTGGGAAGATACTGGAAAGTATGGCGTAAGTTCGCGATTGCGGCGATGGTGCTGTTGTGTGTCACTGTGGTTGATAATATTTCGACCACCAGTCGTTATGAAGCTGAAGCTGCCAACTACCGGGCTGAAAGTGAGCGAATTTTTCGTCAGTCCTTGCCCGGAAAAACCAAGATTCCTCACGTACGATTTTTGAAGGAAGAAATGGGTAAAGAGGCCAAACGTCTGGCCGGAAGTAGTGGCGATGCTGCATTTTTGAGCTTGATGAACAAATTACCACCTGTATTAAACCAAGTCCCGACATTGAGTATGTCAAATTTTAAGTATGATGCTGGCAAAGATGAAATTCGCATTCAAGCTCAGAGCAAGGATTTTCAAACCTTTGAGCGTGCTGCAGAACTGTTGGCAAAAGAATTTCAAGTTGAGCAGGGCCAGTTAAACCGATCTGGTAGTCAGGTAAATGGCTCATTTGTTTTGAAACCCCTATGAGATGAGAGAGAATGAACAAGTTATATCAGTCACTAACAATCTGGTTTAAGGCCTTATCTCAAAGGGAACAACGCTTAGTTATCATTGGTTCCGCATTGGTTTTACTCGGAGGGTTATACTGGGGTGGGATTAAGCCGTTTAATGAACGTGCAGAGATGGCTCAAGCAAAAATCACCTCCGAAAAGCAACTGCTGTCGTGGGTGACTGCGAAAGCGAACGAAATACAACAATTGCGAGCGAGTGTTGGCAATGGTGCTTCTGATTTGCCCATTAACCAAGCGGTTTCCTCAAGTGTATCCCGCTTTAATATAGAGCTCATTCGTATGCAGCCCAGAGGCGACCAATTCCAAGTCTGGATAGCACCAATACCTTTTAATAAATTTATTGCTTGGCTGGCGTTTCTCCAAGAGGATTATGGCATTGGCGTGGTGTTTCTTGACCTAGATAAGGGTGAGAAAGAGGGGTTGATTGAAGTAAATCGCTTGCAGTTGAGCCGAGGGTGAAGCCGATGAAAAAGAATATTATTACTGGCTTGGGTGTCTTTTTTGTCTTTGTTGTCAGTGTTATCGCACATATCCCAGCTCCCTTAGTTCTCCAAAATATGCCTTTACCCCAAGGCATGGTATTGGATGGTGTTGAGGGAACAATTTGGCGTGGTAAAATACAGCGTTTATCATACGACGGCCAGAGTTTGGGTAATTTTGACTGGCAAATTCGCAGTGTATTTTTGCTTTTGGGTAAAGTGGAGGCACAGGTACGCTTTGGGCGCGGAAGTGACATGGCCATTCGAGGTAAAGGTACTATCGGATATTCATTTCGAGGTCCATATGCTGAAAACTTTATCGCCTCGCTGCCTGTGGGTGAGTTGATGCGTTATGTACCTAGCGTTCCCGTCCCAGTTGATATCGCAGGCCGTATTGAATTGAACTTAAATTCTTTTCTCTATCAGTCACCTTATTGTGAAAGCGGTAAAGGTAGCTTGGTGTGGAACACAGAGTCTGTTGGTACTCCGGTAGGAAGTTTAAAGTTAGGGCCTGTTATTGCAGACTTGTCTTGTCAGAGTAATGACTTGAATGTTGCAGGAGAGCAACAGAGTGACGAGGTGCAGAGCAGTTTTATCGCTTCGCTAAATGGCGATGGAAGTTATACCGCTGAGGCTTGGTTTAAGCCCGCTGCGAAGTTTCCTAGCGAGCTCAAGCAACAATTAAAATGGTTACCAACTCAACCTGACGGGGATGGTAAGTATCAATTTACCTACCAAGGCCGTCTTTAACTCGTGGTGAGTGTAGGTTTACTTTGTGGGTAGGCGCAGAAGTGCGCGTACCCCTCCTTCACTACGGTTGCTCACACTGATAGTGCCATTGTGCTGATTGGCAATGCGCTTGACGATTGCAAGGCCTAGCCCAGTCCCTTCACTGCCTCTTGCTGTGTCTCCCCGAGTAAAGGGCTCTAAAAGCTTGGTTATTTGATCTTGCTGAATGCCAGGACCATTATCTTCGACTGATACCCAGACTTGCTTCCCATCTGCACTCATGCCAGTGGTGATGCTGACCCAGCCATTTCCATAGCGAATCGCGTTAACCACCAGATTGCTGATAGCTCGCTTAATGGCAATCGGGTTTGCATAGATGTCTTTCAACGTGTCTGAAAAATTAACTGCCACTTCGACATGATAATTTCCCTCGGATGAAGCAATCTCTGAGGCAATGTCATTGAGGTTTACTGCCAAGAAAGCTTCCTGACAAACGGGCTTAAGGTAGTCCATGAATTGACTGATAATTTGATTGCACTCTTCAGTGTCGCTGATGATCCCTTCTGCGAGGTAGCTATCTTGTGGGGACATCATTTCTGTTGCGAGTCGAATTCGAGTTAGCGGTGTTCTCAAGTCATGGCTTATACCAGCCATTAAAAGCGCTCTATCTTCTTCGAGAGCCTGAATGCCCTTCGACATTTGATTAAATGCAAGTGTTACCGAGCGAATTTCGGAGGCCCCTTTTTCGGGTAATGGCGGAGGGATTTCTCCACGGCCCACATCTTTAGCTGCTCTTTCAAGTGAGATTAAAGGACGATTTTGCAAACGAATAAATAGCCAACCGCCCGCAACAATAAGCACTGCCATAATGAGGCTATTCCGAAATAGGGGAGTAAAGTCTTCTTCTTGTAATTCAGACAAGGGAATACGCATTAATGAGTCTGGCATTGCTGCAATTTTGATCCATAAGACATAACTCTCTTCACCAAGCATCATACGTACATCTGTGGGAGACCCTAACTCTTGTGTCATCTCCTTGCTCATTATGTCTATTTCAAAAGCGTGGAAATACTCTTCGGCTATTGGGCTAGAAATCGGATGTATTGTTACCCCAAGGCGTTCAAGAATGTGTCGCCTGAGTGGGGCATCCATTGATATTTCAGCTTCAGGGTTTTTTGTATCATCGAGCATTAAGCCGATCTCATGACCGATTATTTTATTGAACTGCTTTAAGCTGGGGAGTAAAGCGTAATTGAACACGGCGTAGTATGAGTAAACTTGGCTTGCAATGAGTAAGGTTACAAAGATAATAATGAGTTGAGTGAAAGAACTGCGAATGCGCATAAAAATCACCTTAATAGAAAACAAAAGTGCGAGATAGTTATCTCGCACTTGTGGCCGTTAGAGTCGATTACGCTTCTTTGCCATCTGGCACAAACACATAACCTAACCCCCACACAGTCTGGATATATCTTGGTTTACTAGGGTCGACCTCAAGCATCCTACGTAGACGAGAGATTTGAACATCAATTGATCGTTCCATAGCTGAATATTCGCGGCCACGGGCCATGTTCATCAATTTATCTCGAGACATAGGTTCTCGTGAGTTGGTTACTAATGCTTTTAGTACTGCAAACTCACCAGAGGTCAATGGCATAGATTCCTCGCCACGGAACATCTCACGCGTGCCTAGGTTTAGGCGAAACTCGCCGAATTCTACCACGGACTCTTCTGTACTCGGTGCTCCGGGTAACTCGGTGGTTTGCCTACGTAACACCGCTTTTATTCGCGCGAGTAGCTCGCGGGGGTTAAACGGCTTGGGCAAATAGTCGTCAGCGCCTACCTCGAGACCTACGATTCGGTCAATCTCATCCCCTTTAGCAGTAAGCATAAGAATGGGAAGAGTATTATTTACGTGGCGTAAGCGACGGCAGATGGATAACCCATCTTCACCTGGTAGCATCAGGTCTAACACCATTAAATGGAAAGTTTCTCGCGTTAGAAGCCTGTCCATTTGTTCGCCATTTGCGACACTTCGTACATGAAATCCTTGCTCTGATAGATAACGTTCGAGTAATGAACGCAGACGTGCATCGTCATCGACCACTAAAATTTTGTGACTTTCTTGCATAGAACCTACTTGCACTTAAAATCTAGATATCCTTGTAAAGGTAACACTGACGGTGAGCTTTTCGCTTGTTCTAATTGTTACACTTTATTTCCTATTTGCGCCCTACAATGATGATTTCATCTTTATAAAGCAAGCTACTGTCGCTGAGTCAAGCATATAGAGGTTATTTGAGTATATGCTAAATTTTCAGACTCGATGCCTTCTCTAATATAACAGGAATTGACTTGGAAATGGGAGTGAAACTCTGTTCCCCATAGCTATCCAGTGCCACCAATGGATTTGTTTCCGGGAAGTAAGCCGCGAGGTTACCTGCTGGTATATCGTAACTGACCAGTTTAAATTCGGTGACTTTGCGTTGTTTTTCATTCTCGCCCCAACAAGCACTGATATTGACCAGCTCTCCACTTTTCATACCAATGAGATTAAGATCTTCTGGACTAATAAAGAGGACTTTTCTCTCACCGAATACTCCGCGGTATCTATCATCAAAACCGTACACTGTCGTATTATATTGATCGTGAGAGCGAATGGTTTGCAAGACAAAAACAGGGTCTTTTGCTTGTTTGGGTTTTTGCCATTTTAAAATAGACTCAGGCAGTGGGTGAGCGATGAACTGCGCTTTTCCAGTCATAGTCTGCCATTGGCGCTCAGCGGCTGAATTACCAAGATAAAATCCACCGGGTTCTTTGAGTCTTTCATTGAAATTCTCAAATCCTGGGATAGTACGAGCGATATGATGGCGAATTTTTCCATAGTCGGTGACTAAGTCCTGCCAATCAATAGGGTCTTTCCCAAGCACAGCGTGCGCGATTCCTGCGATGATTGCTGGTTCTGAGCGCATGTTGGCGGTATCGCTATTGACCACCCCTCCGGAGGCATGAACCATACTGAATGAGTCTTCTACGGTTACTTTTTGCGCGCCAGCTTTTTGCATATCCACATCTGTCCGTCCAAGGCATGGCAATATCAGGGAGGTTTTACCGGGTGTAACATGAGTGCGATTGAGCTTGGTGGCAATATTTACGGTTAAATCACATGAAGACAGTGCTTTCTTCGTCAGTTCAGTATCCGGTGTGGCAGCAGCAAAATTTCCACCCAGTGCAATAAATACTTTGCTGTCGCCTTCAGCCATTGCTTTTATGGACTGAACGGTATTGTGGCCTATCCCTTGAGGGGGCTTGAACGAAAACTCCTTCTCAAGTGCATCCAATAGTTTTTGTGGTGGCTTTTCATCAATACCCATGGTTCTGTCGCCTTGTACATTACTGTGCCCACGCACAGGACAGACTCCGGCTCCTTTTTTACCAATTTGACCAGTTAATAATTGTAAATTTGTCATTTCTTGGATGGTTGCCACAGAGTGATGATGTTGGGTAATGCCCATGGCCCAAGTGAGTATAACGCGCTGGCTTTTAGAAAAAACGTTCGCGGCAAGCTCAATTTCTTTTTGACACAATCCGGATTGTTCAATGATCTCCTCCCAAGACGTTTTTTCAACAGACTCAATATATTGGTCGAAACCTTGGGTATGTTGTTCAATGAACTCAGTATCGAATATAGGGGTGACCTTGTTCATGGCAACTAGTGCTTTGCTGATACCACGCACCGCTGCCATATCTCCCCCCAATTTTGGAGTAAAGTAGTGATGTGTGAGCTCGGTGCAGCCTCCAGTGAGCATTTCGTTTATGGCCTGTGGGTTCGTAAAACGTTCAAGTCCTCGCTCTTTTAAGTTGTTAAAAGTGAGGATTTTGGCTCCTCGTTTTGCTGCGCTGCGTAACGTGTCGAGCATCCTTGGATGATTGGTACCAGGGTTTTGACCAAAGACAAAGATGGCATCTGCATGTTCAAAGTCATCGAGGGTCACTGTACCTTTGCCGACGCCGATAGTCTGTTTGAGAGCCACACCACTTGCTTCATGGCACATATTTGAGCAATCGGGGAAATTATTGGTACCAAATCGTCGTACAAACAGCTGATAGAGATAGGCCGCTTCATTACTTGCTCGCCCAGAGGTGTAAAACTCTGCTTGATTTGGGTCTTCAAGTGCTTGAAGGTGCGCTGCGATTAGTGAGAATGCTTGATCCCATTCAATCGGTCGGTAGTGATCAGATTGAGCATCGTAGATCAAAGGCTCACTCAGGCGGCCTTGTTCCTCTAAAAAGTAATCACTTTGCTTGGTGAGCCAAGAAACAGGATAAGTGGCAAAAAAGTCTGCTCTGACACGGCGAGCTGTGGCTTCCCAATTGACCGCTTTCGCCCCATTCTCGCAAAACTTAAAGCGACGCTTTTCCTCGAGTTCGCCCCAAGCACACCCTGGACAGTCAAATCCGTCATGCTGATTGGTCATCAACAAGTTACGAATGTTGCGGATAACATTTTCACTTTTGACCAAATGTTTGGTTGTACTCGCAAGCGCGCCCCACCCGCCAGCGCTGCCATGGTATTTTTTGACTGTCATTAATGATCTCTCCTTGAATTTTCTCTGGGCGGATTGGTTTGTTCACGAATCAGGCGTTGTGCACCGCTGTAGAGATTAAATGTTTGTTTTTTGCAAAAGCCAATTAAGGTGATGTTGAATCGCTGCGCCATTTGAACGGCGAGCTGAGTGGGTGCGCCAACAGCGATAACCACAGGGATCTGGGCGGCTATCACTTTCTGCATCATTTCCACGCTGACACGGCCACTCAATACAGCGATACTTTGGCTCATGTCAGGTATATTTAATTTTGTGCACATGCCAATCAGCTTATCTAGGGCGTTGTGGCGTCCAGCATCTTCAGCGATGGCCAAGCAATCTCCGAGCTGATCAAATAATGCGCAGCTGTGTGAAGCCCCAGTGATATCGAAAAGGTTTTGCCTTTGTCGTAACTTGTCAGGTAGGGAGACCACAAGGGTATGGGTCAACCAAGCCGACGTTGATTCAACAGCAGTGAAGCCGCGCATTTCAAGTAATGAAATTAATGACTTTCCACACAATCCACAACTCGAGTGAGAGGTTTGCCGTTGAGTCTGAAGGTCATCAATGTGAACGTCTGGACTCAACTCGACAATAGCAGAGTGAGGATTATTCGCCTCATGGTGGATAGATAGTATTTGGTTTGAGCTGTGAATGATACGTTCAGAAAGGAGTAGCCCTGTAATAAGTGCTTCGTCTTGGCCCGGTGTTCTCATCGTAGAAAACCAATACTGCTCTTGTTCATTATTGTGATGTTCCTGATGGAGCCAGAGCGTTAGAGGTTCTTCAACGATCACTGTGTCGACTTGAGGCTGAGACTGATGTTGAGAGACGTAAAGGCGATGGACTTCTTTTATTGAGTCGTTTGATGCTTGTGTCTTGGTTTTAATCATTATTTGCTCACTAACTGAAGAGAGACAAAATTAGCATACAACATCCGCTTTGAAAGGCGACCAATGTCTAAAAAATCAACATCAAATACCCTGCTAGGGCTCCGAAAATAAGAAAGCCCCGCTATTTGTGCCGATATGATCAGGGAATAATCTCATCGTGATTAGAGGACATCGTAGCTCAGCTTGATGAGGGGCGCTCATAAGATATTGCATTGATAAACCATTCTTTTTCACCCTCTGGTGTGTGAACGACAAACTCGTCATCAACTTCTTTTTTCAATAGAGCACGCGCCATGGGTGAATCGATGGAGATATACTCTTTGGCATCACCATAGATTTCTTCAGGACCAACAATGCGAAACTTTTTGGTGTCGCCTGCGTCATTTTCTATTTCTACCCATGCTCCAAAAAAGACTTTACCTTCTTGTTGGGGGGAATAATCGACAATCGTAACCTCAGGCAAGAACTTGCGTAAGAATCGAACTCGGCGGTCAATTTGTCTCAGTAAGCGTTTGTTAAAGGTGTAATCGGCATTCTCTGAGCGATCACCAAGACCTGCAGCCCAAGTAACAATTTTTGTTACTTCAGGGCGTCGCTCATGCCAAAGATAATCATGCTCAGCTTTTAGTTTATTGTAGCCTTCTCTAGTTATGAGTTTGGTTTTCAATTCAATACCTTAGTTATTTGTTAATGGTTTGTAGCTATTGAGCTATTCTACTTCAAGCCTTGCCAGTGCTTTCGCTGCTCGTTGTAGTGCAGGTAAAAATTTTATTGCATCGTCTGGAGTAACACGAATCACGGGTGCTTGAATGGCTAACCCTAAATTTGATTGCCCAGACGCTGATGGAATGAGAACAGCGATGCATACCAAACCAGGTAAAAATTCTTCATCATCGATGGCAAAGCCATGAATTTTTGCCTCATCAATATTTCTTTCTAGTTCTAAGGGATCAGTAATGGTACTCACTGTATATTGGGTCAGTGGAGCATGTTTGAGCAACCGATTCCTTTGAGGTTTAGACATATGAGCTAAAAACAGTTTGCCAGTAGCAGAGCAATGAATGGGTACTCTCGAACCTGCGTGGAGGTGGAAACGCAGTGGCGCTTCTGTTTCCGCGCGATCTAGATAGATAATCTCTCCCCCTGATAATGCAGTTAGGTTGCAACTTTCACCAACTTCAGCCCTAAGATTCTCTAAAATTGTTCGGCGAGCACTGTGCATAGTGCTATTGAGAAGTAAGTGTTCGGCTAATTTTCTTAGTCTTATCCCGGAACTGTAGTGTTTTTCATCACCATCTTTTTGAATGATACCTGCAGACTCTAGCTGTTGCAGCATGCGGTGAAGAGTAGGTTTTGGTAATCCAGTTTCCTCGACTAATCCCTGTAAGGAGAGACATTCGTCTTTTTGTGCGATGACTTCGAGCAAAGAAAAAAGTCGCAGTGTGGGAGTGTCTCCCTGAATGTGTGCTGTTTCTGTCGTCATATATTGAGAGATCCACGCCAAATGAGCAAAGCTATGATTCTAGCGTTGAAATAAAAAATGATCCATTTTTGTATAAAATACGATCTTTTATCGCTTGTGAATGTAATATTTGGTAGATTATGGAACAAATTGTTCCATTTGGTTGTTTTATGAAGGCGATAGAGAGAATTATTAAACAAGCTCAACAAAGACCAATGCGCATAGCGCTGAGTGAAACAGAAGATGCTCGCGTGTTGGGCGCAGCGCGCAGGGTAACGGATATGGGGGTTGCTCAGGTAACCTTGGTTGGTGACTTACTTCAGACTCAAGCTGCCGCTCAGAAATATAACGTCAGTTTACAGGGCATTAATCTAGTTTGCCCTCATACATCGGTGGATCGGAACGAATTTGCTGAGCATTGGTATTCACTCCGGAAACACAAAGGGTTAAATTATGAACAGGCCTTGCTCGAAGTTTTAGACCCTTTGACCTTTGCTAACTTAATGGTCAAGTTTGGACGTTGTGATGGCACAGTGAATGGTGCAGAACATGCCACTTCTCAGGTCGTACGGCGTGCTCTGCAAATTATTGGTCCTGCACCAGACTGCGAATTGGTTTCAAGCTTTTTTATCATGATGCTGTGTGAACCTTTTCATCACCTAAAAGGGGGACTGATTTTCAGTGATTGTGGCTTAGTCATTGAGCCAAACTTTAAAGAGCTTGCCGCTATTGCCATTTCTGCAGCCAGCAGTGCGAGAGAACTGTTGATGGTAGAGCCTAAATTGGCCATGTTGTCTTTTTCTACCAATGGTAGTGCCAAGCATGAAAGTGTGGATAAAGTTCGCTATGCGGCAGAGCTGGTTAAAAAAGCATGCCCACAGATTGCGGTGGATCAAGACATTCAATTGGATGCTGCGATTGTTGAGGAAATTGCAGCACGAAAACTACCAAAGTCAGAAGTGAAAGGGCAATCTAATGTATTGATATTCCCTAACTTAGAGTCGGGCAATATCGGCTATAAATTGGCTGAGAGGTTAGGAGGTGCTGTCGCGATTGGCCCTTTATTACAGGGGCTTAGGTACCCTGCCAATGATTTATCACGAGGCTGCAGTTTCCAAGATATTGTCCATGTTATTGCGGTTACGGTTGTCCAAGCTCAGCATATCCATATCCAGATGAGTTAAGTGGCCTCTATGGATGACATGACATCGTTTCCGGAGTGGTCGCTGGTGTACGGTTACTTAATTTATTTAAGTAACTCGGTGAGAGACATCATGCAGGTATGCCTTGGTGTGATGATATTCATTTCAGGTGGATACTTTCTCTTGAAAATGTCTGTACGTTCCTAGCGTTCTGGCTTCTTGAACTTTTTTGTTTTCAGGAGTCGAGTAGGTTTGACGGTAGGGCTGTTACCTTAGCATCTCGAAGTGCATTTGTTTTGATGACTGACGGGAGCGATGTTGAAACTCTATTGCTTGCGCTAATTTGTCTTCTTGTGGTCATACTCACTGTTTGGCGAGCAAAAAAGTTCCCACTTCTTTAAAGCGCACAACAGTTAACCAGAGGCATCTTTGGATTACTGGTTTTTGTTGGCCTTTACCTAATGTTATCAGCGTCGATGGCGATTTTTTCTTTTAGTTAGAGCTTGTTTTAATTGCTTCAGAATAAAACGACACAGGGTAAAAATGTTCTCACATTTATCATCAATGGTCATATTATTGGTATAATATTTACTCAGATCGACGCCTAGCCCAAGTCCGAATATAAGCGTATTTTGCTCGGCAACGCTGTCTATTAAATGTTGGTCGAGATAGTCGTCGTGATTAGTCATAGCTGTTGCCGTATCCATAGGGCCACCATCAGAAAATACCAACAATATCTTTTTATCTGATGGATGATGATTTAATCGCTCACAAGCAAAATTAACCGCCTCACCATCAATACTTTCTTTGTATAGATCGGCCTTTCTCAGAGCAGCAATCGAGCGTCGACCATCATGATAGGAATCTTGGAATGATTTAAATACAATATGGCGTGTTTGATTCAGTCTGCCTGGTCGGCTGGGCTTACCTTGGGCTTGCCACTGTTTGTAGGCTAAACCTCCGCTCCAGCTTACAGTGGTAAAACCAATGATTTCCATCGGTGTATTGGTCAGTTTTGCGCTGGTTAGCAGCGTATCAATGATAAGGCTGATTTTTCCAGCGTGCTTTTGCATTGAGCCCGAGCAATTGATTAATATAGAAATGGCAGGAGTTTGACGTGTCAGGGTATTGAGCTGAAAAAAGACATCGTTGCTTATTCCAGAAGTGATGACCTGTGTCAGACGATGAGAGTCGAGGTATCCCTCTTCGCAGCCGTAGCGAGGCTTTATTTGATATTTTGTAGCGGCAAAGTGGGAAAGTATGGTAGTGAGAGGTTTTTGATTAATTTTTTGTGAGTTAAGTTCATCATCCATGTTTTGACGCAGTGTTTTTAGCAGTGTTTCTCTGACCAATGATTGAGCGGTGCGAATTTGGTCAAAATCACGAGTGTAGACTTTATAGTGGTATGGTGCTGACAATTCATTTTGGTAAAAAGAGTGGTTAGCTACGTCATCAAAATCGCGTTCATTGATTAATATGGTATTGTGATTCCAGAGCTTAAGCTGGAATTTTTGTTTGCGTGAATGCTGATGTTTATGCGTTTTTTGTTCGTTAGCGAGCAATTTGCTCACTTGCTGGATGAGATGTTTTGCTTCTATGGCATAGGAGATTTGGTCTTGCTTAGTTCGTTTCAATGTAACTAATGCGTGGCCAATTATCGGAGCTAGATTGGTCCTCGTTGCTTCGATAACTTCTGAGATTGTAGGATTAAGTTCGTATCCAACCAGTCTGGCATAAACCATTTGAATGACGCTAAATAGGATTAAACCAGAGCCAGATTCTGTGAGCCCAGACTGATATGAAGATAAGCTCCAATGAGTAAAATTAGCCTGAATATGCTTAGGTAAACCCTGAAAATAATCGGGGGTCAGAGATTGAACTCTTATCTGTTCAAAGAAATCAAACAAAAGAATATCAACGGGATTTGTCGGTCTGTAGTTTTTATGGATGTGTGGATCTGATAAGTCTAGATTCAAAGCTATCGAGTCCAGCTTTCCTTTAAGCACAATATCGTTCATAGCCTCGCATGGCAGGATAAGGTTATTGATGTGACAAGCCAAATGCGATAGTGGCTTGGCTTTGTTGTAGATAACTTGACCACGATAATGAAGACCCGTTTGCTGGCTTATTGCACGAGCGACAGCAAAAGATCGCTCCATCAAGATTTTTTGTCTCTCATTCATGAAGCAAGCTCCTTCTGAATTGGTAAGGTTGCTTCGGGGGAGCCGTCAAAGCACCGCTGGTAATATTCACTAATCAGAGCTCTTTCTTCTCCATCACAGCGATTAAGAAAAGAGAGCCTAAATGCACTTGCGATATCGCCCAGAAGGTCAATGTTTTGCGCCCATGTGATCACGGTTCGAGGCGACATTAGAATTGAAATATCCCCAGCTTCAAACCCACTTCGGGTCAGTTGAGCAGTAGCAACCATCTGCCGGGCTAGGCGGCGTCCACTTGGATTATTTAAGTAAGGCGCTTTGGCTAACACGATACTGACTTCGTGTTGGGCACTGAGGTAGTTGAGTGTGGCGATCACTGTCCATCTATCAAGTTGGCTTTGGTTGAGGACGTGCGTCCCTGAGTACATACCATAACTATCACCCAACCCCAGCGTATTACAGGTAGCAAATAAACGAAAGTTGCGATGAGGAGTCATCACTTTACCTTGTTCAAGTGATGTATATTGGCCATTTTGTTCGAGTAATTGCTGAATTACGAACATGACATCTGGACGGCCTGCATCGTATTCGTCAAGTACCAAAGCTACGGGTTTTTGGAGGCATTGGAGTAATAAACCCTCTTGAAATTTTGTTACTTGATGACCTTGCTCAAGTACAATACTTTCCTTTCCGATCAAATCTAGGCGGCTTATCTGGCCATCCAAATTTATCCTCATGCATGGCCAATTTAGTCTGGCGGCGACTTGCTCTATGTGTGAGGACTTACCTGTTCCATGTAGCCCTTGTATCAGGGTGCGTCGATTAGCACAAAAGCCAGCCAAAATTGCCAGTGTCACATCAGGGTCAAATTGATAATCAGGATCAATGACTGGTACAGCCTCACTGGTGCTTTCGAAAGCACACACCTGAAAATTGGTTTTGAACCCAAAAGTTTGTTCAACATTGATTGGTTGTTGCGGTGCTGTCAGGTTTTGGTTCATGAACATTTTCCTTTGTATGACAGAGACATATGAACTCTTTTCGCGATCTATACCAAGACATTTATATAAAGCGATATTTTTTGTACAAATTAAATTCTTACAATGTGATCTACTTTAATTATTTGGAACAATATGTTCCATTTTATTTAAATTTATTGACGATGATAAATGGTGAGATTATGGTCTAAATGTCCATAAACGAGACATTTTATTCCGAAAAATAAAAAGAGAGAGGTCGTAGGATGAGCGAGCGAGAGAAACGAGAGGTAGTTTCTGGTAATGCCAAGATGACGCCATCAGAGGCATTTGTTGAAACCATGGTTGCCAATGATGTGACTGATATGTTCGGCATCATGGGCTCGGCCTTTATGGATGCGATGGATATTTTTACGCCAGCAGGTATACGTCTAATTCCTGTTGTCCACGAGCAGGGTGCTGCTCATATGGCTGATGGTTATTCGCGAGTATCAGGGCGTCATGGTGTGGTTATTGGTCAGAATGGGCCAGGAATTAGTAATTGTGTCACTGCCATTGCTGCTGCTTATTGGGCACACAGTCCCGTTGTTATTGTAACGCCTGAAACGGGCACCAAAACCATGGGTTTAGGTGGGTTTCAGGAGTGTAATCAGTTGCCTATGTTCCAAGAGTTCACTAAATATCAAGGGCACGTTACTCATCCAGCTCGGATGGCTGAATTTACAGGGCGTTGTTTTGATCGAGCAATGAGTGAAATGGGCCCGACTCAACTCAATATACCGCGCGACTATTTTTATGGTGAAATTGAAACTGAAATTCCACAACCCTCTCGTCTAGACAGAGGGCCTGGGGGAGAAAAATCTCTTGAACAAGCCATTGAACTGATTGCTGAGGCACAATTTCCGGTGATTATTTCTGGCGGTGGTGTGGTGATGGCAGATGCTGTAGATGAATGCGTTTTGCTCGCTGAGCGACTGGGTGCACCTGTCGTTAATAGTTATCTTCATAATGACTCTTTCCCTGCAAGTCACCCCTTATGGTGTGGTCCTCTTGGCTATCAAGGCTCTAAAGCAGCAATGAAGTTGATTGCCCAGGCTGATGTTGTGATTGCCTTGGGTACTAGACTAGGGCCTTTCGGTACCCTTCCCCAGCATGGTATGGATTATTGGCCTAAAAATGCCAAGATAATTCAGATTGATGCAGACAATAAAATGCTTGGTTTGGTGAAGAAAATTTCCGTTGGTATCTGTGGTGATGCGAAAGCTTCGGCGATTGCATTGGTTGACCGCTTAGCCAGTCTATCTCTCAGTTGTGATGGTAACAAGCCAGCCCGTTTGGATAAAGTTGCCACCGAGAAAGCACTCTGGGAGAAGGAATTGGACGAGTGGACACACGAAACGGACACTTTTAGCCTAGATATGATTGATGAGAACAGTAAGGAAACGCCTTTTTCTGGGGGAGAGTACTTGCACCCTAGAATGGTATTGCGTGAGCTAGAAAAAGCCATGCCAGCAGATGTCATGGTCTCAACCGATATCGGTAACATAAACTCTGTTGCAAACAGTTACTTACGTTTTGAAAAGCCGCGTAGTTTTTTCGCAGCGATGAGTTTTGGTAATTGTGGCTATGCTTTCCCAACCATTATCGGCGCGAAAGCCGCAGCACCTCATCGCCCAGCAGTTTCTTACGCAGGTGATGGCGCTTGGGGGATGAGCTTGATGGAAACCATGACTTGTGTGCGTCACGATATTCCGGTGACGGCAGTGGTATTTCATAATCGCCAATGGGGGGCAGAAAAGAAAAACCAAGTCGATTTTTATAATCGCCGCTTTGTTGCAGGAGAATTAGACAATCAGAGCTTTGCTGAGATAGCGCGAGCTATGGGCGCTGAGGGGATAACCGTTGATAGGCTTGAAGACGTAGGCCCTGCATTGAAAAAAGCGATTGATATGCAGATGAATGAAAGAAAAACGACCATCATCGAAATAATGTGTACGCAAGAACTTGGCGACCCATTTCGACGAGATGCATTATCTAAACCTGTTCGTTATTTGGACAAATATAAAGACTACGTCTGAATTTAATATTTAAAGGTGTGCATCATCACACCTTATTAGATTTTTCTTATTAAATAGAATCAATATAAAAGAAAATTTTAGAAATAATTAGTAAGAAATAAAATAACATTAGATTGTTTTTTTTCTTAGATATTTATTATTTGATATTTATTCTTTATTTAAGATTAATAATTGAAATTCTAAATTATTATATTGTTAACTTTGATATTGGATCTTTTTTATATTTGTGGGTAGTAATAAACGTAATCGTCACTGTATAGCTGTTAATTATTTAAAGGTTATTAATCTAATGAAAGTAAGTGATAACGATGTGAAAGGTTATTCAATATCCAAAGAAAACAAAGCACCTAAGTTATTGGGAGAAATAAGTCCTGATCCCAATGAAATAGAGCAGGATGATAAGGGTGAAATAATATTAGAGCAATATGGAAGACGGTATCATCCAGATTTTGACTTTGATTAGTTTTAAGTTTTTATAATTCGAGGTAATTATGTGTACAAAAGAACTTTCTTTATTAAAAGACTATGAAAATACAGTTAGCGTAGGTTTTTTACAATCATTTAGTGATGCTTGGAATAGCCATGATATCGATAGGTTAATGAGTTTCATGTCCGAAGATTGTGTATTTCATACAGTAGCTGGAGAGGGGGTGTTAGGAAATTCAATTGAGGGTTATGAAGCAGTGCGTGAAAGCTTTGCCGCCGTATTTGAACGTTTCCCTGATGCAACGTGGAGCGATCCAATTCATTTTGTGTGCGGTGATAGAGCAATAACAGAGTCAACCTATTCAGCAACCAACCCAGATGGCAGCGTAACTTGTGCACGTATGGTCGATGTTTTTACGCTCAAAGATGGCAAGATTCAGGTTAAAAATGCGTTTCGCAAGAGTCGTCCTTTGCAGTCAGCTTGACGGATTATTTGCCAGGGACATATCGATTGAGAATGCAACGACTAGGAGAGTCGAACGATGAGTTTAGTAATCGAACGCTCTAGTGTAGAGACTAAATCTGTTGAACAGAGCACAACTCAAGCTAGAGATATTTATGATCCTCAATATGATCCATTGAAGGATTCATCCCCAGGTCACGGTCGAGAATATGCACCGACCTATTGGATTGATACTGCAGGTACTATCCCCAAAGATGATGGGCCAATACTAGCGGACATTAGTACAGACGTTGTGATCATTGGTTCTGGGCTAACAGGGTTAAGTACGGCTATCCATCTTGCACAAACGTATGGGGTCAAAGCCACCGTTTTAGAGGCTAATAGGGTGAGTTGGGGATGCAGCACTCGAAATGGTGGTCAGGCGCAATGTGCGTCTGGTCGTTTAAAACGTTCTCAATGGATTAAACGTTGGGGCTTGCCTACAGCACTTAAAATGCATCAAGAGTGTGTCGATGGGATGGAAACGTTTAAAGCGCTCATTGCCGATATTGACTGTGAGCCTCAACACGGTGGGCATCTTTATATTGCTCACCGAGACAAGGTTATGCCGGAGCTGGAAAAAGAGGCTGACTTACTGCGTAAAACTTTTAATTATGATGCTGAAGTGCTAGATGCTGATACGGTTAAACGTCACTATGTGAATGATCAAGAAGCTGCCGGAGCAATGCATGAACCTGAAGGGATTGGTATACATGCTGGCAAGCTAGCGTTTGGCTATTTAAAAAAAGCTCGAGAACTTGGGGTGCGAATCCACCCTGCTAGCCCCGTACTTGGATGGAAAACGCATAAAGGTATTCATTATCTCCAAACACCGGGGGGCGTGGTTAAAGCGCATTCTGTTGGTGTTTGTACGGGAGGTTACACAAGCCAAGGGCTTCACTCGGAATTAAAAAACCGCTTAATGCCAGTGTTATCAAATTCTATGGTCACTCGACCATTAACCGACAATGAGGTCAAAGCGTGCAATTTCAAAACCCATCAAGTAATCACTGATACGCGAGTACTTCGTCACTACTACCGACTGCTTCCTGATAATCGAATTCAAATTGGGACTCGCAGTGCTATCTCTGGCCGACAGGCACCAAAACAAAAATATGAGGATATGTTGAAGCAAGACTTATCACGTAAGTTCCCCGCTTTATCCAACATTGATATTGATTACTCTTGGTGGGGCTGGGTGGATGTAAGTCACGATATGATGCCGAGAATTTGTCAGCCTGATCAAAGTAAATCGATATTTTATGCACTGGGTTATGGTGGTAACGGCGTCATGTATTCAGCACAGGCGGGTAAACGCCTTGCCCAGTGGATTGCTGGCGAAGGAGCTTTGCTAGATTTACCCATTTGTACCACTCCATTACCGTTTCCGAATGTTGCAGAAGTTGTTGAATCACAGACATTCGCCCCTTTCAGACGCCTCGGCCAAAGTTTTCTTTACCAGTGGTACCAGCTTAAAGACGAAGTATTGTAATACCAATAAACACAGCCTACTTGTGAGGAGAGGCTGACGAATGGACAAGATGTCTAGAGTAAAAATAAAGGCGAATAATATGAGAAATATAAGGAAGATTTGTCATTTTTGTATAGTGGTATTTTGGGCGTTGATTGGCACTCAGATTGCAGTGGCTAAAACGTTTAAAATGGCCATTGGCGATGCGGCAGGTGGGACGCAGTGGGAATTGGGGACAAAGTTTCGTGATCTCATGACAGAAAGCAGCCAAGGTAAAGTGAACATAGAGTTATTCCCCAATGGTCAACTCGGTAATGAACAGGATACCGTCAATAATGCGGCAATTGGTTTATTGGACTTTTCGATTTTGGCTATCAACAACGTGACGCCGTTTTCTCCTACGGTCGGCTTACTGACCATGCCTTATTTAATCCAAAGTACTGAAGAGGCGGTTGAGCTTACTCAAGGTAAGACAGGCCAAGAGCTGACAGAAAACACTATAAGAGATGCTGGAGTACGAATTATTGGATGGGCGTATTCAGGTTTTCGAGTCTTAACTAACTCTAAAAAGCCAGTACGTTCTCCTGAAGACCTTAAAGGTCTAGTGATCCGAGTGCCTCGAAATGAAATTATGATTGCTTCTTATCAAGCATGGGGTGTAAATCCTACTCCAATGGCTTGGTCTGAGACATTTACTGGCCTTCAGCAAGGCGTGGTCGATGGTCAAGATAATCCCTATATCACGGTTCATGCGATGCAATTTAATGAAGTACAAAAATACGTGACTAACCTGCGTTATATCTTCTCTCTTGAACCTCTGGTGATCAGTGAGAGCATCTTTCAGCAGCAGCCTCAAGAGCTGAAAAACATGATAGTTGATGCGGGAAAGAAAGCATCTGAGCACAGTGTGATGTTTTTATTGGAAAAAGAACATCAGATCCGGCGAGCTTTAGAGCAAAAAGGGATGGTTTTTTACGAGCCAGCCGATGGCGAGCGAATCTGGAAAGAGCAAGTGGTGAAATCGGTTTGGCCTAAATTTTACTCCAGTATTGGTGGGCGTGAGCAGGTTGATAAAGCGCTTCACGTATTGGGTCGCTGATGGTTGTCACGTTGTGGAAAAAAGTGGGCATAACTTGGAGATGCCCATTGGTGTCATTAAGGGAGTCGTGAGATGTTTCTAATAAAAAAGCATTTAAATAATATTGAAGAATACATGTGCGCCATATTATTGTCTGGGTTTGTTATTTTGATGTTTGCTCAAATTGTTTCTCGGCAAATATTGTCTTACTCCATTGCCTGGGGGGATGAGGTGGCAACCTACATGTTCGTCTGGTTTGCTTATTTGGGGGCGGTTGTGGCAACAAAATATGGTTCACACAATCGGGTAACTTTTCATTTTAAGTTTTTTCCCAACTGGGTGAGGCTGGTCAGTGAAACCATCGCTGATATGATCTGGTTGCTGTTCAACGGATATTTTGTCTTTCTGAGCTATGACTTTGTCTTTAATAAAATGAATGTGTTTTGGAAGTCTCAGACCACAGGCATTGCAATGAAGTACATCTATCTTATTCTTCCCGTTGCGTTTGCACTCATGATGATAAGAATTGTATGGAATATGGTTCAACGTTTTAGCAACGGCACTGAGGAGAAAAATACCGCCAACACAGTCCACATGGCTCAGTCGTTGAAATCTCGGTAGGGAGTGGTGCAATGCAAGAATATTTAACGATTATCTTATTTGGCGGTTTTTTACTACTTTTGTTCATCGGCGCGCCCATCACAGTCTCTCTAGCTGGGGCTTCGATGTTTGCTTATCTGGTGTTGGATAAAAATCCCATCGCCTTAGTTCAAATAGCCTTTACTTCAGTGGGTAATTTTCCTTTGATGGCCCTACCGGCGTTTATTCTCGCTGGAGCTTTGATGGAAGCGGCTGGTATCTCTAAACGTTTGGTTGATATTGCCGAGACTTTAGCTGGGCCAGTTACTGGCGGTTTAGGGGCTGCGACCGTTATGGCATGTCTGTTTTTTGGTGCCATTTCAGGTTCGGGGCCGGCCACGACGGCAGCCGTTGGTATGCTAATGGTACCAGCCATGGTTAAGCGTGATTATGATAAGAGCTACGCTTCTGCGGTAACCGCGGCATCTGGAGGTTTGGGGATCATCATTCCACCATCGATTCCGCTAGTTATCTTTGGTATCGCTGCGCTTGGACTCTCTGCGCCACCGGAAGCTGTGGCTAAATATGGCAATTTTGATACGTTATCGATCACCAAACTATTCGTTGCTGGCGTTATCCCAGGTTTTATTATGGCTTCGACCTTAGTTTTGACCAATTACATCATCTCGAAACGTAAAGGCTACCGCGGCTTGTCTAACCAATGGGCTCTATCATCTGTTGGCTATGCATTTCGCCGTGGCTTCTGGTCGATACTCGCTCCATTTTTGATTTTGGGTGGTATTTACAGCGGTGTTTTCACTCCAACGGAGTCGGCTGTTGTTGCGATATTTTATTCACTTGCTGTTGGTTTTTTTATTCATAGACAGTTGTCAATGAATCGAGTACTTGATTCTCTATTAACCACAACTCGCATCTCTGGGCGGGTTTTGTTGATTCTATTTGCCGCGAGTGTGTTTGGTCGTTTGCTGATAGAACAGAGAATACCTGTGGCTGTTGCCGACTCATTATTGGGGTTAACGGATAATATGTATTTGGTTTGGTCTATGATGATTATGCTTTTGTTATTCGTCGGTATGTTTATGGAAACGCTAGCAGCAATAATGATCATAGTTCCCGTTTTGTTACCCATAATGTACATGCTTGGTGCAGATCCAACCCATGTTGGTATTGTCGTGGTATGTGCTTTGTCTATCGGTTTTGCCACCCCACCTTTGGGAGAAAATATTTTTGTTGCCTCAGGAGTTGGTGGAGCGACGGTCGAACAGATAACGGCGAAAATACATCCATTTGTTATTACTTCAGTGTTTGGCGTATTTTTAATTGCCTTTTTCCCTGCTCTCAGTCTCTGGCTACCACGCTTGGTTGGGTTTTGACAGTTTGTTGCTGATTCATAAGCAAGCAGAGTCATCTTTTTACAGTGTTAGTGAGATAGCTATACCCAAGAAAAACGCTTGGGTATAACGTCGCTGCGTAATGATTTAAATTTGCACTTATCTTTATTAATGTAATGAAAAATTATTGTTTCTATTCGTAATTTTGATACACCCCCCGGTGCTAACATATCCAAAATGTTGAAAGTTTATACACAAATAATATCGAACTTTCCTTCAGTAAATAATGGAGTTTTTGGTGAAAATAGCGATTGTTGGTACGGGATATGTAGGATTGTCGAATGCGATGTTGTTGGCTCAAAACCATCAAGTCGTTGCATTAGATATTGTTCAGGCAAAGGTAGATCTTTTGAATGACAAAATATCGCCTATTTCGGACGGGGATATAGAAGAATTCTTAGCAAATAGAGACCTATCTTTTCAGGCCACAACTAATAAAGAAGAGGCCTATATAGGGGCGGAGTATATTGTGATTGCAACGCCAACAGATTATGACCCTGAAACAAACTATTTCGATACTTCCTCGATTGAATCCGTTGTGCATGATGTTGTGAAACTGAATCCAGAGGCGACAGTTGTGATTAAATCAA
Source organism: Vibrio caribbeanicus ATCC BAA-2122 (assembly GCF_000165125.1). Classification (GTDB taxonomy): domain Bacteria; phylum Pseudomonadota; class Gammaproteobacteria; order Enterobacterales; family Vibrionaceae; genus Vibrio; species Vibrio caribbeanicus. The sequence goes on from NZ_AEIU01000068.1 coordinate 52,928, forward strand.
CCGTTCCTGTAGGTTATACCGAACATCTCAAGACAGCACTTCATTATGAGAACTTGCTTTTTTCTCCGGAGTTTTTGCGCGAGGGAAAAGCGCTGCATGACAACCTGTATCCATCACGGATTATCGTTGGGGAACAAAGTGAACGTGCCCAAGCTTTTGCTAATTTACTTGTCGAGGGGGCAATAAAACAAGATGTTGAGGTGTTACTGACCCATTCAACGGAAGCTGAAGCTGTAAAGCTCTTTTCGAATACGTATCTTGCTATGAGGGTGGCCTACTTTAATGAGCTTGATTCGTATGCAGAGTTGCGAGGCTTAGATACAAAACAAATAATTCAAGGTGTTGGATTAGACCCCCGTATCGGTAGCCATTACAATAATCCTTCTTTTGGCTATGGCGGTTATTGTTTGCCGAAAGATACCAAGCAATTGTTAGCTAATTACCAAGATGTTCCCAATAACATTATCAGTGCAATTGTTGATGCCAACCGTACTCGAAAAGATTTTATTGCCGACTCTATTCTAAAGCGGACTCCTAGCGTGGTTGGTATCTATCGCTTAATTATGAAGTCAGGTTCGGATAATTTTCGGGCCTCTTCGATACAGGGAATTATGAAACGTCTCAAAGCAAAGGGAGTTACTGTGATAGTGTATGAGCCTGTGTTGGAGGATGATGAGTTTTTCCACTCAAAGGTTGTGCGCGATATTGAAGAGTTTAAGCAGCAATCGGATGTCATTGTCTCCAATCGCATGGTGGCAGAACTTTCTGGTGTTACTGAGAAGGTATACACTCGAGACCTATTTGGTTCTGATTGATTGCCACTCAATGCGTACAAATAAGTATTAAAAATCGTAACCACCTTGTGAACAGCAAGGTGGTTTCGCTTTGATTAAAGCGCCTCAGTCAGTAGATACTGCTCATCACTAGAAACAAGAACACCATGTTTTAAAAAGTTTCTCCCCAGTATCATGCTGTATTTAAAGCGTCGCCTGTCTTGCAGATTGACTTGTACTTTTTTTTCTAAGGCACCCACTTTAATGGTCATCTCGATAATCGGGCGTACAGTGGCATCTTGACGATTTTTTTCAGTAATCTTGATCGTATCAACCACTTTCGCTGTGATTCTTTCTTTTACTCCAAGATCGTTGCTGTAAGTAAAACTAACCATAGAACGGCCATCTTTTTCGAATGGCTTGATGTCATATGCACTAATAGAACTTACATCGGCGCCAGTATCTAACTTGGCAGGAAAAGACCTACCCAGAGCTTGAACAACTTCTACGTTACCAGCTTTTATTATCGGGTATGGATTAAGTAAGTGTTCACCACGATTGTTGATAAGCACATGATCATATAGCTTTGAACCAATAATAATGTGATCATCACTTGGTTTTTCGCTTCGTTTGAGTGCATAAGCTTGCTCTTTCTCTTGTCCATGGATGGCGAAGTTTCCAAGGACAACAGGGCGGATTTCACTGCCCACCACAAGCTTTTTAACAATAGGTTTAAAAAACTCCTGCTTCTGACCCTCTGAATTTTTTAATGTGTAACGGACCCAATCTTTATCATTCTTTTTGGTGATTTTATAATCTGAGACAACCAGTACTGATGTTTGCACTGTGAGTGAAGGCGATGCGGGGATGAGGATATTATCGAGTTTGAGTAACTCGTTGCTTGACACTTGTATGGCGTTGGGAAAGTTTTCGGCCGTTTTTATTCCTTTTTTCAATAAATTGCGAGTGCCAAGGTCAATCATAAAATGACGATTGAGGGTATTTTTGCCTAAGCGAATTTGGCTATTCAATTCACTACGATCCGTTAAATAGACCAGCCAATGTTGAGTTCTATTGTGGCCAAGTGAGACGGGAACATAGACCAGCGGGCGAGGCTTACCACCGACATTGAGCATTCGAATCAAGGGAAGCGTTAATTGCCTCGTGTTCTTTTTACTGTCATTGATAGTGAAAGAAACTCGTTGTGAACTGGCATCAATATCAATATTCCTTGCATTGAGGGCGCTGTAGCGGTGTTGTATCGAATAGCTCACTTTTTGTGACAGCCCTTCAATTTGGACCTGTTCTTTTTTGCCGAGAACAATAGCGCTCGATTCTGTTTGAAGGTAATCATATCCGGCGAGAACCCAAGCATTGTGTTTAAGGAAAGTTTTACCTATTAAGATGGGTGTTGAGAAGTGTGCACGGTCAGTCAGATTGACCTCTGTGGTCACGGTCTTATCAGCGATGGAGAGAGGTAGAGTGATGGTTGGGCGCAGTATCGGCTTAGTGTCGGTGCGATTCCGAATAACACTAACACGCTCAAGAGGGCGTGTTATTTGAATTTTTTCACCATTGTAAGGATGTGTAATGACGAAGTTGACACTCACTTGGTATGGCTTAAAAAGGTCACCAGTCCAGTTGCTTCTTGAAACTCGATCAATGGTATCGACCTTGATTAGCTTCTCTAGCAGGGCTTGATCGGTAAGCTGACGGAGTTTTGGGTGAGTACTTGTAATATGGATATTGGTTGCGTGAATTGATGTTGTATCAGCACCAGTATCAATTTTCCCTGCAAAAGGAACATGCTCAAGTTGTTTAATATCATCGAAGTAGACTTGCTCTGTTCTGCCCAAGATAATTTTATCACTGAGTGCATTGATTGCGCTGTTGTGCATCATATTGGTAAGAGTTTGACTGTAGTGCTCTTGTGCATGAAGGATAAAAGATACCAATGGCATTACCGATACAAAGAAAATTCCAACAAATTTTTTCATGCTTCCTCATTACGTTTATCGTCATTAACCGCTCTGTTTGTTTAGTGTACTCATACCGATTTTAGTTCTAAATGGGTACTCCCTCTGACATAAGATTCACACCCCCGACAAATCTTGACCTGAGGTTTGCGATTGAGTGATTTTCTATCGAACAAGGATTGGTTTTTGGCAGGAGACCCCAATATATTGGTGAGGTGAAAATAATGAGAGAGTTAGCGTATGAGTCAAGCTATCTGTAATTTAATTGCTCAAGAGTTAAGTGTAAGGCCCGAGCAAGTTTCTGCGGCGGTAAACCTGATTGATGACGGTAATACCGTCCCCTTTATTGCAAGGTACCGTAAAGAAGTAACGGGGGGCCTGGATGACACTCAATTACGCAATTTGGATAGTCGTTTGGCTTATCTACGTGAGCTTGATGATCGTCGTCAAGCTATTTTAAAGTCGATCCATGATCAGGGAAAAATGACCGCTGAACTTGAAGTTCAAATTCATCAAGCAGAGAGCAAAACTCGCTTGGAGGATCTGTATTTGCCGTTCAAACCGAAACGTCGCACTAAAGGACAAATTGCGATTGAAGCAGGTCTTGAGCCTCTCGCTGATCGACTATGGAATGATGAACACGTTGAACCGGAATCAGAGGCTGCTGAGTTTATCAATCAAGGTGTCGCTGATACTAAAGCGGCATTGGATGGTGCGCGAGCCATCGTGATGGAGCGTATTGCGGAAGATGCGGATCTGTTAGAAAAGGTACGTGTTTACTTAAGTAAAACCGCACAGTTGAGCTCAAGAGTGGTTGAAGGTAAACAAACGGAAGGTGAAAAATACAAAGATTACTTTGAGCATGATGAATTGATGGGAAAAGTACCCTCGCACCGAGCACTCGCGATGTTGCGTGGTCGAAATGAGGGCTTTTTGACTCTGGCTATGAGGGCAGATCCAGATCAAGAGGAAGGTGTTCGCCAGTCTTATTGTGAGACCATCATCAGCGACCATTATGGACTTTCATTCACTGATCGCCCGTCAGATGCATGGCGCAAACAAGTGATCAGTTGGGCCTGGCGAATAAAAATTTCCATGCATATGGAAACAGAATTGATGGCAATCATGCGAGAGCGCGCTGAAATTGATGCTATCGATGTTTTTGCCACTAACCTAAAAGATCTATTGATGGCAGCGCCAGCAGGTCCTAGAGCGACACTCGGATTAGACCCGGGCTTACGAACTGGCTGTAAAGTGGCGGTGGTTGACGGAACAGGTAAAGTGCTTGCGACTGAAACGATTTATCCACATCCCCCACAAAAGCAGTATGAAAAGTCGTTACAGATCATTGATGCACTTGTGCGTGAGTTTCAGGTTGATTTAATCGCTATTGGTAACGGCACTGCTTCACGTGAAACAGACAGCTTTGCTTCTGAGTTAATCTCGCGCGGTAAGCTGGCTGTACAAAAAATCATGGTCAGTGAAGCCGGAGCGTCTGTCTATTCGGCTTCTGAACTTGCAGCGAAAGAGTTTCCAAATCTCGACGTGTCTTTGCGCGGAGCCGTTTCTATTGCTCGACGCTTGCAAGATCCACTCGCAGAGTTGGTAAAAATTGACCCTAAATCTATCGGTGTGGGTCAATATCAGCATGATGTCGGTCAATCAATGTTGGCAAAGCGTCTTGATGCTGTTGTGGAGGATTGTGTGAATGCGGTCGGTGTCGATGTTAATACGGCCTCTTCAGCACTACTGACTAGGGTTGCAGGGCTATCTAATACACTGGCACAAAATATCGTTGATTACCGCGATGAAAATGGTCGATTTGAGTCGCGCTCAGTGCTAAAAAAAGTCGCTCGTTTGGGGCCTAAAGCCTTCGAACAATGTGCTGGGTTTCTTCGCATTATGAATGGAAAGAACCCACTTGATGCATCTTCTGTGCACCCGGAAGCCTATCCAGTGGTTAAGTCGATTGCAGAAAAGAACCAACGTGACGTTAAAGGATTAATTGGTGATAGTCAGTTTTTGCATCAGCTTCATGCTGCCGACTACGTGAGTGACAGTTTCGGCATTCCTACGGTTAGTGACATCATTAAAGAATTGGATAAACCTGGTCGAGATCCGCGCCCTGAATTTAAAACGGCGGTCTTTGCTGAAGGGGTAAATAAGGTGTCCGATCTTGAGCCCGGAATGGTATTAGAGGGCGTGGTGTCTAATGTAGCGAACTTCGGCGCTTTTGTTGATATCGGGGTACATCAGGATGGCTTGGTTCATATATCCGCGTTGACCGATAAGTTTGTCTCTGACCCTCGTGAGGTTGTTAAAGCAGGCGACATTGTCAAGGTAAAAGTCATGGAAGTTGATGTAAAAAGAAAACGTATTGGTTTGTCCATGCGATTGAATGACGAGCCCGGTCAAACGAATCGGACCTCTCGAAGCGGTGGTCAACAAACTCACCAACGTTCATCTCAAAAAAATACCCAGCAGGCTCAATCGAGTGCAATGGGCGGTGCTTTTGCTCAAGCATTTGCTAAAGCTAAGCGCTAGATGAGAGAAAAATCCCCACAACAGACGTGAGTTTGGTGGGGATTATCCCTACATATCATATCAGTGATTATAAGATTGCAATGACATCGGATGGCGTGTTTGGTGCGATAGAATGGCCATAATGAAATTGTATGACGGTTCTTCGCTTTGCCATGGTTCCTTCGGTAATGGCCGCATCAATGATTCGCTTTGGTAAGCGAAAACGCATAGCGTAGCCTTTTCCCTGATGTTCACTGTAACTCTCTAGAGACAGAAGGCGAAAAAGCTTAGTAAGCAAATCTTGAGGCGCTTCGTTTGAGGCGCTTTCCTCCGCACTGTTTTCATCCTGATCATAACTCGGATGTTCAGCAGGATCCCAAGAAGATTGTTTACGACGCTTGTCGTCTGCTGTCACTTTCCGCTCTTGATTGCTTTTTGTTAATGCAATCGTCGGCGTGACAGGCTCTCTTGCCTTATTGTCACGCGCGGCTTGCTCTGTTTGTATATTGACAGACGGGGCAATGAGCGGAACACTGACATTCGTGGGTGAAACGAGCATAGTGTTCATCTCCATTCATCCGCGACCGCAAAGAAACCGTTCTCTGCAGCTTGTTTATTTATCGACAGACCTACTTAAATGTTTAGCACCGTTTTTATTTTTTGCACATTGTTCATTTAAGGCTTTGGTTAGCGAATTCGATTATTTTCTGTGAAAAAAGGTCGGCTTCTGTAATAAAAGGAGCATGGGAAGAGGCTTGAAAAATAAGGCTGGTGCTCTCTGTCGTAAGTATATCAACATCTGGAGCCACTTTACGTGGAACAAGTCCATCCAAACGGCCATATAGACGCAGCATGGGTATAGTTAATTGCTTTAAATCTTGACGATAATCGACAGTCGCTAAAATATCTAATCCAGACATTAAAGCCTCTGGATTTGGTGTAGGGCGAGACAAAACAGCCTGTTTGAGCGTTTTGATGTCTGATTTTGCTGATGGGCTGCCCATGGCTTGTAGTGCCATGAAGCGTTCAATAGTGAGCGTAAAATCACCAAGTAATTGTTGTTTGAAAGTATCTAATACAGCAGGCTGGATACCGCGCCATTTACCTTCTGCTGCAAATTTGGGTGAACTTGCCACAGTGATGAGCGCATCAACCCTTTGTGGCGCTTTTAAAGCGATATGGGTAGCAATGAGCCCTCCGAGCGACCAACCAAGCCAGATGGCCTGACGAGGGGCATGTTCTAGAACTTGGTTGGCTAAGTCTTCAATCGAAGAAAATGACGTCATATTGCTGTGACCAAAACCGGGAAGGTCAACAACGTGCACACAAAAATATTCACTGAGCTGTGCGACGGTCTGTTGCCAAACCGCTCCATTCATTCCCCAGCCATGCAGCAGGACTAATGCTTGGCCCTTTCCTGAGGATTGCCAATACAGGGAATGCTTTTTGATCTCATTAGACAACACTTTTTTCATCCTTTTTGTTTCGAGGTTTTCTGCACAATGACCTTTTGGGACGTTTGGGCGTACTCATGGTAACGCAGCGACTAAGAAAATACATTGTTCCTATATTACCTCTCCAGTGCGAGATTTGTCATTTGAACTCAAAGTTTGATCACTTACAGGTTGGTATATGCTGTCATTGTCGAGAGTACTTTTTACCAAAAACTCGATGTCAGTGCTGCGGTCTAGTGATGAGCTGTGACGCTGAACAATGCGGACATTGCCTAAACTCTCCCCCAAGTTGGCAACGTCTTTACTGTGTTGGTGATTATCATCGTCCAATTTCTACATTTATCCATCGCCTCAAATTCCATGGTGAGTTTTGGCAGGCCAAAAAGCTCGCACACATGTTGGCACCTCTTATCGAAAGCCCGGCTCGGCAGTTGACTTATGTGCCTCTTCACTGGCAGCGCTACATGACTCGTGGTTACAACCAAAGTGAGCTGTTAGCCAAATCTTTGGGACAAATACTTGATATTCCATGTTTTCCTTTTTTTAGGCGTGTACGAAAGACCCTGCCACAGCTTGGTCTGAACTCAAACCAGCGTAAGGCCAATTTAAATCAAGCATTTATTCTCAGGCAAGCGCGGTTATCCAATCATGTTGCCATCGTCGATGATGTTCTGACAACAGGAAGTACCGTCGATGGTCTTTGTTCTTTGTTACGTAATGCCGGAGTGGAAAAAGTGGATATTTATTGTATCTGCCGTACTGCCAATGTTGGTTGAAGAGTCGACAGAATCAAGTAATGCAGAGTGACCGTTTTTGTTTAGGTAGACGAGGCTGAGAAAGAAATTGTGTAAAAGGCTAGATATCTTCGTTATCAAGAGTAAAATGTCTAACAAGTAGCCTATTAAATTACTCAGGTATCCGTCGTGTCAAATACAATTATTATTACTGAAACTGCCCAAAAACATTTTGCAAACTTACTCAGTCAGCAATCCGAAGGCACACATATTCGTGTTTTTGTTGTTAACCCAGGTACTCAAAATGCTGAGTGTGGCGTCTCTTATTGTCCCCCTGAGGCTGTAGAGTCAACGGATACTGAGCTTAAATTTGCTGACTTTTCTGCATTTATCGATGAACTCAGCCTACCATTTTTAGAGGATGCTGAGATCGATTTTGTGACGGATAAGATGGGCTCTCAGCTGACTTTGAAAGCACCTAATGCCAAAATGCGTAAAGTAAACGATGACGCGCCTTTGATAGAACGTGTGGAATATGCGATCCAAACTCAAGTTAATCCTCAACTTGCGAGTCATGGGGGTAACGTTAATCTTATTGAGATCACTGAAGAGGGCGTCGCGATTGTCGCATTCGGTGGTGGATGTAACGGTTGTTCTATGGTTGATGTCACATTGAAAGAGGGCATTGAAAAAGAGTTGTTGCAGCAGTTTGAAGGTGAGTTAACGGCGGTTCGCGATGCCACTGAGCATGATCGTGGCGACCATTCATATTATTGATGGTCAGCAGACTATGGCAGACATAAAAAAGGGTTGGCGATAAAGCTGACCCTTTTTTTATTTTAATAGTGATAATTTTCTCATATATTAACAGTTCCCCTTTGTCGAAAGGAGTATGCGAGTGGTCAAAAGGACATTACCCGAAATTCTACAGAAACAAACGGTGGCAAAATCTCGCTTATTTGCCATAGAGTCGCTTGATTTGCGTTTTAGTAATGGTGTTGAACGTACGTATGAGCGAATGAAACCTAGTGGTCGCAATGCTGTCATGATGGTGCCTATTACAGAAAATCGTGAATTATTGTTGGTGCGCGAGTATGCAGCGGGCACCGAACGTTATGAGCTTGGATTTCCCAAGGGTCTGATTGATAAGGGAGAAACTCCCGAGCAAGCGGCGGTTCGTGAATTGAAAGAAGAAATTGGCTTTGGAGCAAATAAACTAACGCCTATGAAAGAAGTGGTGCTAGCACCTTCCCACTTTTCCAGCAAAATGACCTTATTTATTGCAGAAGAACTATACTCAGAACAATTAGAAGGTGATGAGCCTGAACCGTTAGATATTGTTCGCTGGCCATTAGAACAGGCCGAAGAACTGCTGACACATTTGGATTTTAGTGAAGCACGCAGTTGTACTGCGTTGTTACTCACTTTGCGCGCCCTAAAATCATAATTAATACATTGCTCAATTTGGTCGCAATGGAATAAAGGGTCATTAGAGCGCTAAGGATTGTTTATACTGATGACAGAAAAGATCGCCCAACATTTATCTGCAATACTTGATATTGCTCGCTCTGCTGGTCAACTTATCGTTGATATCTACAACAGCCAGGATTACAAAGCGTATACCAAGAGTGATGATACTCCCGTGACCAGCGCTGATATCGCAGCGCACAAACTGATATGCCAGCGACTTGCTGAGCTAACCCCTAACATTCCTATATTATCTGAAGAGGACGCCGACATTGATTTAGCTCAGCGTTCAAACTGGGAGCGCTACTGGCTCGTTGACCCACTTGACGGTACTCAAGAGTTTATTGCTCGTAGTGGTGACTTTGCGACCATTATTGCACTTATCGAAGACAATAAACCTGTATTGGGCGTTGTCTATGCGCCTGTCTCTGGTGTGACTTATTACGCGTGCCACGATCTTGGGGCTTGGAAGATTATGCCTTCGAATGAAAAAGTTCGCATCAATATCCATCAGCACAGTGGCCCAAAGCATCCCATCGCAATGGCGGTAAGTCGCAGGCAAGATGTTGCGAGTATTATGGGGCGTATGAATGGTGAATGGAGTTACGACCTCGTACCACTGGGTAGTGCTGCACTAAAGGCTTGTTTGGTTGCTGAAGGTGCCGTTGATTGCTATCTACGTGTCGGACCTACTGGTGAATGGGATACGGCTGCGACTCAATGCATCGTCGAAGAAGCAGGCGGAAAAATCCTTAGTACCGCATTACAGCCTCTTTCTTACAACGAACGGGATACTCTCGAAAATCCAAACTTTATCGTTGTAGGTGACAAAACACTGCCCTGGGATGAAATTGTTGTCAATAAGACTTGAGCATCAGGTTAGGCTTTAGAGTAGATATCTCGCTCACCCAGCCAGCGCTCAATGATGCTTTTTGCATTATCTGGGTAGTTCTCATGTATGTGGCGCGCGATTTTTTGCACTTCGGGGATAAGCCCTTGGTCACGCACCAGGTCGGCAATTTTAAAGTCAGCCAGCCCAGTTTGTTTGGTGCCCAGTAGCTCACCTGGGCCTCGTATTTCCAAATCACGTTGAGCTATCACGAATCCATCATTACTGTCACGTAAGACCGCCAGACGCTTCTGTGCGGTTTTGGATAATGGAGAATGATAAAGCAGTACACAATGACTAGCCACCTTGCCACGCCCAACGCGTCCTCGCAGTTGGTGCAGTTGGGCAAGCCCCAAGCGCTCAGGGTTTTCGATAATCATCAGGCTGGCGTTAGGCACATCAACACCGACTTCTATGACAGTTGTTGCAACCAACAAATGGAGCTTATTGTCTTTGAAGTCTTGCATCACCGCCTGTTTTTCTGCGGGTTTCATACGCCCATGCACCAGCCCTATCTTTAGCTCTGGCAGCTTACGCTGCAGATCTTCAGATGTGTCAGCGGCGGCTTGTGCTTCCAACACTTCTGACTCATCGATTAACGTACATACCCAATAGGCTTGTTTCCCCTCGTGCATACAAGCATTCTGTACACGCGCGATAATGTCATCACGCTTGGTATCAGGAATAGCGACGGTCTGAATGGGTGTTCTACCCGGAGGTAGCTCATCAATAATGGAGGTTTCTAAGTCAGCGTAAGCGGTCATGGCAAGCGTACGTGGGATAGGAGTAGCCGTCATGATCAATTGATGAGGGTAAAGGTTATCGTGTTGACCTTTTTCCCTTAATTCAAGGCGTTGATGGACGCCAAAGCGATGCTGTTCATCGATAATAACCAGAGCCAGATGCGAAAAATGAACTTGGTCTTGAAATAATGCATGGGTACCAACGACCATCTGCATTTCACCGTTTGCTATCTTCTCAAGTGCGGTCTGTTTGGCTTTCCCCTTTAATTTGCCTGCCAACCAGCCCACTTGAATACCGAGTGGCTCAAGCCACTGAGTGAAATTGAGAGCATGCTGCTCTGCAAGTAGCTCCGTCGGTGCCATTAAGGCGACTTGATGACCTTTTTCAAGCGCGCCTAATCCTGCCAGTGCCGCCACTAATGTTTTGCCAGAACCAACATCGCCTTGGACTAAGCGCATCATAGGATGGTTTTTTTGTAGGTCTTGTTCTACCTCTCGCACCACACGATCTTGTGCTTTGGTCGGTGAAAATGGCAGTTGAGCGAGTAATTTTGGCTTGAGGTTCTGACTGACTGGCAAAGCTTGCGCGAGATCCTGTTGGCCTTGGCTTCTCACCGCGAGCATGGATAGGTTTTGTGCAAGGAGTTCCTCTATGATCAGCCTCAATTGGGCAGGGTGTTGGCCCTGGTCAAACTGTTCTAAGTCGATACTTGGTGGAGGTCTATGGATAGTATGTAATGCTTCCCCAAGGGTAGTTTGATAGTCGTAGAGACCTGCTGGTAGCAGCTCTTTAACTGCAGATTTGGCTAAAAGTTCTAATGCTTGCTCGGTGAGATTTCTCAGTGTAATTTGTCGCAGCCCCTCGGTGGTTGGGTAAACTGGGGTCAATGTTGCTTCGGCTGCAGGTTTGTTTTCAGAAACATGAAACTTGTAATCAGGGTGAACAATCTCAAGCCCGTAGTTGCCTCGCTTGATTTCTCCGTAGGCATGAACCGTTTTTCCAGCAGTAAAGTTATTTTTCATGGCTGCGGTAAAGTTAAAAAACCTTAGCGTCAATGTCCCATTACCATCGCTCACTTTTACCGTGAGCATTTTTCTGCGACCGAATGAGACATCGGTTGCCATTACTTGACCCTGTATCGCAGCCCAGAGTCCTGTATGCAGTTGAGCAATAGGATAAACGCGAGTTCTATCTTCGTATCGAGAGGGCAAATGGAACAGCAAGTCTTGAACCGAGTTGAGTCCAATTTTTGTCAGCTTTTCTGCAACCTTAGCACCAACGCCTGTCAGTGAACTTAAAGGGATCGTAGAGAGTAGTTGAGACATATCAGAACTCGGTAAATGACTTTGGTCTTTTGACCTTATGCGATTAGATATTGTTCGAAAAAAAGTATTTCAAGTGCAGCGCAGGGTTTTCAGCGTGGCTGTTTTGCGCACATTTCTTTTGATTAAGAATAAAGTACTTTTTATCGAACCCTTAAAGCAACGTTTGTGGTGCTTTTTTGCTGTTCTCGGTCATGGGTATCCTAAAGCCCTTATCAAGAGACAGAAACAGAAAGTTGCTTGAAAAAGCCAGTGACTCAAAATGACGAGTAAAAGACTCTCATAGTTAAACACCGAGCTGTATTTTTGTACAGGATATTTTATTACACTCGTTATTTCTGTTGCATTTCACGCCACCAGGTATCGTCGGCGATAATTTGCCCCGAATCATCGAGTGGTGGATAAGCAAGTCCTTTGCGTTTGGCGACTTTAGCTAGCACAGGATGGCCGCGCTCAAATAATAGTCGATGAATTATCTCTTGTGGTACTTGGCTCACCTCGTTGTCATACATGCCAGCAGCTTGGCGTTGCCTTTGTGCTTCATAGAGCACAACAGCACTAGCAACTGAAACATTGAGAGATTGCACCATTCCAACCATAGGAACGATGATGTCTTGGTCGGAGAGTTGTTTTGCTCGCTCTGAAGCCCCGGTCTTTTCACTACCTAAAATGATGGCGGTTGGCTTAGTATAATCAATGTCACGAAAATCAACGGCGGTGGGTGATAGGTTCGTGACGAGTACTTGCATATCTTGCTCTTTCAACTGGCAAACCGCCTCATCAATAGAGTCATGGGTCTCAACATCGACCCAGTTTCTAGCACCGGCAGACGTGTGACTTAACGTTCTCATTTCATTAGGCCAAACCGCATGAATTTTATGCAGGCCAGTTGCATCCGCGGTGCGGATGACGGCAGAGACGTTGTTCGGCTTATGGACTTCTTCAAGGCATAGGGTCAGATCAGCTTGACGTGCTTTGAGGACTTGTTGGATGCGATGGTATCGTTCTATGTTCATGAAAGGCATTCCACTCGCTCCACGAGGTGCGGAGCGACAGTATTGATCGGAGTGTGATTAATTTTTACGGCGACGCACTCTTAGGGTTTGTGGCATGGCTTTAATTCTGCGCATAATACCCGCAAGGTGAACGCGGTCTTTGGTCGTTAACAGTACCGTGACTGTATAGAGACGGCCGTCTCTTTCTTCAGTGGAGAGTCCGTGAATGTTCGACCCAGTTTTGGAAATCACGTTGGTAAGCTCAGCAAGGGCACCTTGGCGATTTTGCACATCTACAGTCAATTCGGTGATGAACTCTTTGTCGTAGTCATCTGACCATTCTACCGCCATGTATTTGTCGAGCTCTTTCTGATAACCACGAACATTTGGACAGGTCTCGCGGTGGACGACTAAGCCTCTTCCAGGAGATACGTGAGCAATGATGTGATCATCAGGGATAGGATGACAGCAATTGGCAAATGTCAGTAGGATTCCTTCAGCGCCACGAATAGGTAGTTTTTTATTGGTTTGGCTATCTACCTCGGCGAGTTCTTCTGCATCACCCAGTAGTCGGCGAGCAATGACGATACTCATCAATTCACCCAAACCGATGTCAGCCAATAAATCATCCAAAGTGTCTACTTTGAGGTCGGCCAACACATGGGTGAGATTTTCTTCATTCACATCGGATAGCGACAACTCACCCAGAGCATGATTGAGTAGTCTGCGGCCCAGCGTAATGGATTCCTCTCTACGCATGGTTTTGAGTACTTGTCGAATTTTTGTTCGAGCTCGTGATGTGACGACATAGTTCAGCCAAGCGGCGTTAGGTCGAGCACCTGGGGCACTGATGATTTCGATCGTTTGGCCATTTTTGAGGGATTTACTCAAAGGGTAAGGGTTACGATCAACACGTGCGCCTACACAGGTATTACCTACGTCAGTATGAACGGCATAAGCAAAGTCTACCGCTGTAGCGCCTACAGGCAGTTCAACGATACGTCCTTTCGGTGTAAAAACGTAGATTTCATCTGGGAATAAATCGGATTTAACGTTTTCAATAAACTCGAATGAGTTACCCGCACTTTGTTGTAGCTCGAGCAAACTCTGCATCCAACGTTGTGCTTTGACCTGAGCAGTTGTACCAGTGCGCTCGCTATTGCCTTTATAGGACCAATGTGCCGCAACCCCTTTATCCGCCATTTGGTCCATATCCTCAGTGCGAATTTGCACTTCAACAGGAACACCGTGTGGCCCGACCATGGAAGTATGAATAGACTGGTAACCGTTGGCTTTAGGAACCGCGATATAGTCTTTCATTCGTCCTGGGCGTGGTTTAAACAAACTGTGTACTTGACCAAGTACTCGGTAGCAAGTATCGGGGTCTTCAACGACGACACGGAAGGCATAAATATCCATAATGGTATGAAAACGCTGCTCTTTGGTTTTCATTTTGTTATAGATAGAGAAAAGGTTTTTCTCGCGGCCAAACACTCGTGCTTTTAGACCAACCTCTTCGAGGCGACCTTCAATCTCAGAGTGGATTCTTTGAATCATCTCTTTGCGATTGCCACGTGCGGCTTTGACCACCTCTTTTAGCACTCGATAGCGATTTGGGTACAAAGCCTCAAAACCGAGTTCTTCGAGCTCAGTTTTGATGTTGTGGATACCCAAGCGATGAGCGAGTGGTGAATAGATTTCAAGTGTTTCGCGTGCAATACGACGCTTTTTATCGGCGCGCAGAGCGCCTAAAGTGCGCATATTGTGTGTGCGGTCGGCAAGTTTTATCAAGATGACTCGAATATCTTGCACCATGGCAAGAACCATTTTGCGAAAGTTTTCCGCTTGAGCCTCTTTACGGTCGCGAAATTTTAGCTTGTCTAATTTAGAGACCCCGTCAACGACTTCCGCCACTGTGGTGCCGAACTGATGAGCAAGGTCTTCTTTGGTTGCTTCAGTATCCTCAATAACATCGTGCAATAGAGCCGCTTGTAACGTCTCAATATCGAGTCGCATTTCAGCCAAAATGCGCGCAACAGCCACTGGGTGAATAATGTAGGGTTCACCACTTGAGCGTGTTTGTCCCTCATGGGAATCTTTCGCCACAATATAAGCTTCGCGCAGCGCCTCAATTTGAGGCTCTGGTAAATACTCTTGTGCGACATCTTTGAGGCTATCGAATAGATACAAACTTACAACCTAGAAGAATAAACTATTAAAAAATCGATTAGCGACCGTGTGCAATACTACTTACGGCTGCTAGTTCTGCCGCTTCTTGCTCTTGCTGCTCTTGGCGCTCACGAGCATCAAGAATATCTTTAGTGATTAAGCCTTCTTCGATTTCACGCAGAGCGATAACCGTTTGCTTATCATTCTCTTCTGGCACCAGTGAATCTTTTCCACCTGTTTGCATTTGACGAGCGCGGCGTGCCGCAATGAGAACTAAGTCGAAACGGTTGCCAACTTTTTCAACGGCGTCTTGAACAGTTACGCGTGCCATGAGAACTCCAATTAGTTAAATTTTAAATGATTAGAAATTATACAGGGTGTCAGTTCCTAGTGTCTAGGACTTACTCTGCTAAAAGTGCACTTAACATGCTCTTATGTTTATCAGTTTGCTTATCTTGCTTCAACCTTTCTGCGCGCAGAATCGCTTTGAAGTCGATCAGAGCATTATCGAAGTCATCGTTAACGATGACATAGTCATACTCTGTATAATGCGAAATCTCGGACTTAGCTTCTGCCATGCGTTTTGCAATGACTTCTTCACTATCTTGCCCCCGAGCATTAAGACGTCTCTCTAATTCGTCCTTTGATGGCGGTAAGATAAAGACACTTTTCGCACTTGGCATAAGCTGCCTGATCTGACGACCACCTTGCCAATCAATATCAAGAAAGACATCAATACCTTTATTGAGGTTCTCTTCAATCCAAACCCGCGAGGTTCCGTAGTAGTTGCCAAATACTTCCGCGTATTCGAGAAACTCTCCACGGGCGATCAATGTTTCAAAGTGTTGTTTTTCAACAAAATGATAATGAACACCGTCTTGTTCTCCAGGGCGAATCGTGCGCGTTGTATGAGAGACAGAGACCTTCATCGCATAGGTTGGGCTTGTTTCAAGCATGGCAGATATCAAGCTTGATTTACCAGCACCGCTTGGTGCAGAAACGATGTATAAGGTGCCTTTACCCATAGGTCTGATTCCAAAGTTAGTATTGAACAAGATGAGCAAGTATTGACTTACTTTCTGTAAAGATAGCACTGACCGATAGCGGCCGCTTGAGTGGCACAATTCCAGTCAGAAAATGGAGCCGAAGAGTAGCACGATCTTTATCATTACCTCAAGTATTTCAATTAAGGGCGAGCCTTCTTTAATCTAGACATTCAAAGGCCGCCTAGGAGCAGTTTCGAATGTGATGGCAGTGTAGTGTTAACCTTGCGCTCTGAACATGAAGTCACTCGGGTATATGTGTCAGAGGTTGTTTTGTGTCTTATCTATTTATTTAAATGATGACTTGGCCGAGAAATTATGAAGGAAAATAATGTAATGAACAATGTTTTTTACTTCGATGAACTTTTTTTTTATCATCCAGTCTCAGTACACACAATATACGATAACAGGACAAATATATGTCGAGATCTTGGGTCGTGTTGATTATGGCATGTCTTCTGATGGCGAGTGCGGGCGTTTATTACCTCAGTCAGAGTGATCAAACCATATCACAACCAACATTGACGATTGAAACAGGCACGATAGAGAAAAAAGCGGTAGCAGTGGGTAGTATTGTTCCGGCGCATTCTGTTTCAATCAAATCACAAAATAACGGTATTGTCGGCGAGATCTACGTCAAAGTGGGTGAGAAAGTGAAGCAAGGCCAAGCTTTGATCAAGGTGAGTCCTAACCCAACGCCAAAGGCATTGACGGATGCTTCAACCGATCTGATGCGCTCTCAAGCGGCATTAGAATCAGCAAAGCAAAAGCTTAACAACCTGCAACGTCTGCTTGATGAAAAAATTATTCCGGCAAACTTTGATGAATATGTAAGCGCCCGTTCTGAAGTGAAATCGGCTCAGGCTGATATGATGCAAAAGCGGCAAAACCTTGAGCTCATTCGTAGTGGTGAGGCGACCGTCGGCGATGCAAAGCTATCATCGACTATCTATGCACCAATTGACGGCACAGTATTAAATCTGAAAGTCGAGGTCGGAGAACCGATTATCTCTACAGAATCAAGCCAAGCCGCAACGGAAATGATGTCGTTGGCCGATATGAAGGCGATGATTTTTAAAGGTAGTGTCAGTGAGCACGATGCTGCGATGCTAGCGCCTGATATGAAGGCGATGATCACGGTTGCCCCTTTCCCTGATAAACCAATTCAAGGTTTGCTCAATACAGTGGCTATTCAGTCTCAGAAACGCAATAACCCAACAGACACTGAAGCAAAGAGTTTTGATAATGGCTTTGAAGTGGAAGTCGACAATCTCGATATTCCGAGTGATATCCACTTACGCTCCGGTTTTTCGGCCAACGCGGACATCACGCTCAAGAAGGTTGAAAATGTGTTGGTTGTCCCTGAGAGAGCCCTTAAATTCGAGGGAGAGGTTCCTATGGTTCTTATTCCCGATAGTTCGAAACAAGGCTTCCACACTCAACCAGTCACATTGGGCCTATCCGATGGTATTCATGTTGAAGTACTTAAAGGGGTCAACCAAGGTCAAACTGTCGTCGATAACAGTATGGTGGGTATTGATGTTGAATAAGTCAGTTGTCCGGACCTTGTGTCTATTGGGGGCAAGCGCTTGGAGTGTGAGTGGGTTTACTATGTCGCTTGAACAAGCTTGGAAAGCTGCCCAGCAATATAACCCCAGTTATCAAAAGGCGCAGATTGGGGTTGAAGTGAGTCAAAATGCTTTCACCGCCAATCGTAGTGCTTTATTACCTTCACTGGATGCGAGTGCAAGCTCGAATTGGAGTGACAGTCGCTCTGGGTCCACCAACAGTTATAATGTGAGCCTTTCACAAACCATTTGGGATAGCAGCTTGTGGGCAAACCTCGACCAATCACAAGCGCAGCAAGTGGTTGCACAGTTGCAATTGACCCAAGCCTATAATCAGTTAGCTCAAGAGCTCATTCATGCCTATCTTGAAATGGCTCGTGCACAAAGTGATGTTGCGCTCGCACAAAGTAAGTTGGACGAGGGGCAAAAATTACTAGCAATGACTGAGCAGAGATACAAGGCTGGCCGAGTAAAGTCGATTGACGTAGAGGATATGCGTGCTAATCACCTGAGCGAGAAAATGGCTTTGCTTACGGCACAAACTGATCTTGAGAAAAAGCGCTCAGCATTACAGTCACTTACCAATGAGAGCCCGATTAGGGTTGCACAAGTTGTCATAAATATTGTGACTGAACCTCCTATGCTGGTTGAATCTCAGCAAGAGTGGTTAAACCTTGCGAAAAATACCAGCCCAGAACTGCTTGCTGCAATACAAAAGGTCAGTGCTAAGCAGTACGCGAAAGAAGCGGCGAAAGGTGGATATTTTCCTAAAGTGAAGGGCACGGTTGGCTATAGCGATGATGATCGATTTTCTAACGGTGATACGACCGCTGGCATTTCCGTCAGTATTCCTATTGATATCAATGGTTCCATCCGAGCCAAAGTGGACAGCGCGGCGCTTGATGTTCGAAGTGCTGAACAGGAAGTGCGGGAGACCGAAATCGGTCTGCGCGAAAAAGTGCAGCAACAGTTTGTGCAAATTAAACATTCATGGCAGCTGGTGCGCTCAGCGGGCGAGCTCTCAGGATATCGTCAAAAGGTGTTACAGGGCAAACAATCACTTTATCAAGCAGGCCGAGTGCAAGCTTCAGAGTTGATTGATGCGCACAATAATGTATTCACAGCGCGTAATGAGTTGCAACACAATCTCTATCAATATTGGTCTGAGAGAGTGAACCTATTACAAAGTGCAGGCAAGCTTGATGACGATGCAATCAGCCGCATCAGTGGTGCATTGAGCTTATGAGAGCCGCACTATTTCAGGCTTGGAAGACGCTGTTAGCGCACAAAGTCAAAAGTATTTTGGCTGTGGTTGCTATTGTTTGGGGGCTAGTGTCGATTATTGTACTGATGGCGCTTGGAGAAGGCTTCTATCAGCATTACAGCGCCTCATTTTCTCTGCTGAACAGTGACAGTCAGTATGTTCAGCCTTCGCAAGCTAGTAAGCCTTGGCAGGGTTTGCCTGTACGGCGTAACATCCGTATTACTGAGCAGCAAGTTGAGCGACTGCGTGAGTCTCCCTTTGTCGAACAACTGGCGATAGTGTACGAAAATTGGGAAGCGCGAGTGAGCGATGCACATGGCATATCCATCACTTCTTTCGTTGCCGGTACTGAAAGCAGTTACCTGCCTCTGGTAAAGCAAGGTCTAACCAAAGGTTCCCGTAACTTGAATCATAGCGATGAGCATCACCATTCCCGAGTGGCGTTAGTGGGAGATTTGCTTGCTCGTCGGAGCCATTTAGCGGTGGGCGACAAGATAAAAGTTCACGGCATTCCCTTTCAAGTTATCGGTATTCTCGCTGACGCTGATGGTGTGAATTTTTTTGCCAACTCCGACAGAGTGTTTATCCCATCGTCGACTTTCCAAGATATTTGGAAAAAAGAGATCAGTAATCTCATGGTGAAACCCGTGTCAGGAGTCAATGGCGAGCAGTTAAGGCGTAATCTCATCGACTTTTTTGCTAAGCAAGAGCATTTTGACCCCAGTGATAATGACGCGTTGTATTTACCCGACTTTAGTGCGAGTGGCAAAGTACTGATGAGCATTCTTCATGGTATCCAAATCTTTCTTGCTTGCAGTGGTGCTATGACGTTGGCTGTCGGTGCTCTGGGTGTTGCCAATATTATGTTTTTATCTGTCACCGAGCGCACCCGTGAAATTGGGGTACGGTTAGCCATTGGTGCTGCGCCTCGTACTATTCTTGCCCAGTTCCTTATTGAGGGTATGCTGTTGGCCTTTTTCGGCGCTTTATTGGGGCTGTCGATCGCCATTCTGGTGGTGTTTTTGCTGAGTAAGATGCATTTACCATCTTGGATAGGCGTTCCTGTTGTAACGTCTGATTCAATTGGTGTGGCTTTGTTCGTGACGTGTGTACTGGCGATATTAGCGGCGTACTTTCCAGCTCGCCGAGCTGCAGGTTTAACGCCGGTTGTCGCTTTGAGTGCGAGGGTATAGCCTTGATTTTACCAGTAAGACAGATTGTCCAAGAAATGGCGGCTGAGCGACTGCGCCTGGGTTTAACCATCTTGGCGGTTGCTTGGGCAACTTTATGCATTACTTCGATGCTGGCGGTCGGAGAAGGGCTTCGTCAAGGTGTGACGAGAGCGGCGCAAAGTGGTAACGGCAATCTTATTTACCTGACTGGTGGAATGGCGACCATGAACAATGGCACTTTCCACCAAGGACAAGCCCTCAAGATCCACTCTGAAGATGCCGCAGTCATTGCTGCGCTGCCTTGGGTTAAACGCGCTTTATCAACGGCTCGATGGGACGAGCGTTTATCGGTAGGCGATCGTACTTCGTGGGGAGACCCTTATGCAGTGAGTCAAGATTATCAGGCTATGACAGGCCTAGAACTGCTACCTGGTGGACGCTGGTTTAATCCGCTTGATGTTGGTCAAAGACGTAAAGTTATTGTTTTAGGGTATTCGAAAGCGGCACATTTGTTTAATCCTGAACAAGAAGGTTCATGGTTTTCCTCAGTCAAGCTACAGGTTGATCCGGTCGGGAAAACGCTCAAGCTTGGCGAAGAGGAGTTTGTTGTTATTGGTGTGCTGAAAAAAAGTAGTGCCTCAGTTGAGCAAGGCTACCCTGTCGATAACGTTGCATTCGTGCCATTTGAAACGTGGCGACGTTTTCACTCTGCTGGCGATATTTTCGCCATTAATGTCGAGCCAATGCCAGGTGCCGATCGATTGCGTTTAGTGGACACGCTTCGTCAGGTCATTGCACGTAAGTATGGTGCCTCACCAAATGATCCAAATGTCGTTCAGGTTAAAGATAGATTCCTGGAGCAAAAAAGCATGCAAAGCTTTTTGGTTGGCTTACAAGGCTTTCTTGGCATTATAGGTTTTGTCACTCTTGCAGTCGCAGGGCTTGGCATTGCCAATGTAATGTATGCCACGGTCAAACGTTCAACCAAAGATATCGGTGTTCGGATGGCGGTCGGTGCTACGCCAACGGCGATTCGATGGCATTACATTTTACAGTCCATGCTCACTATGATGATGGGAGGGGGGCTTGGTATTTTGTTGACCCTTACCTTAGTTGAAGGGATAAGTAGGCTCGATTTTTCTGGCAATAGTATTTATGAAAGTTTAGGTGAGCCTATCCCAGAGCTGTCTTGGTTGGTTGTTGCCATTGTGATTGTTACCTTGATGGTGGTCGGTGTGGCGGCGGCTTGGTTGCCTGCTCATCGAGCGGCTAAGGTGACCCCGTTGGAGGCATTGCAAAGTGAATAATTCCATTTTAATCAAGGAGTCCAATGTGTCGAAAACCCCTTTGGTCGAGATTACATCTATGTGTAAGTATTACACCAGCGGAGAGGCGGAAGTGCGCGCTTTAGATGGCGTTGATCTCTCTATCGAACGTGGTGAGTACCTTGCGATCCTGGGTCCTTCCGGTTCTGGTAAATCGACGCTGATGAATATGTTGGGGTGTTTGGATACCCCAACCCGTGGTGATTATCACTTGGGTGGCTCTGATGTTGCCAAGTTGGAGGCTAATCAACTGGCCGCGATTCGCAACCAAAACATTGGTTTTGTCTTTCAGAGCTTTAATTTACTCGAATACGCCAGTGCTCTAGATAATGTTGCGCTACCTTTGGTTTATGCTGGCGTTAGTGCCAAGCAACGCAAGCAAAGGGCAGCAGCGCTGCTTGAGCAAGTTGGACTTGGTGACCGCTTGGATCATAAACCGAATCAGCTATCAGGAGGACAAAAGCAGCGGGTAGCGATTGCACGTGCTTTAGTCAACGACCCACAGATTCTTCTCGCGGATGAACCCACAGGTGCACTGGACTCAAAATCAGGCGCAGAAATTGAAGCGCTCTTTAACCAGCTTCACTCAGAAGGACGCACCATTATTATTGTTACCCATGACAATGCGTTGGCAGAGCGAACGAAACGCATTATTACCATTAAAGATGGTAAGATTATCGCCGATCGAGCGCCGCAAATACTGAATGTGAGCTAGCTAAGAGCCCAAAACAAACGCACTGGTTGTTTTTTGACCAGTCCGTCTTGTTGTGTTAATTTGCTCATTAGTCAATAAGGATTGAGGGTGCGCCGATGGAATTGACTCATTTACTTTTGTTTGCACTAACGTTTGCTGTAGCAGTGGCGCTGCCTGGCCCTAATTCGGCTTTTACCATTGGCCAAGCGCTGAAATATGGCCGTTTTGGCTTTATTTGGGCACCGCTAGGGTTTATGTCAGCTACTATGATTCATGCCTTATTGGTGTTATCTGGTCTGGCGCTTTTTTTGCAGCAGCACATTGAAGTGTTTCAGGCTATCAAGTGGTTTGGAGTTCTCTACTTGGTGTACCTAGCTTTTAAGGCGTTTAGGCATCAACCCTCTAAGGCAGAGGCTTTACCACCTGCATTATCGAAAAAGAAAATGTATCTCTCGGCGTTGGCCGTGTCATTGACCAACCCCAAAGCGATGTTAGCGGGAATGGCGCTTTTCCCTTTGTTTTTGCAGCCTAATGTTGCTTTTTACCCACAAGTCTTTTTTCTTACTGTGACCGCGATGACGATTTCTTTTTCGATTTACTTTGGCTATGGATTATTGGCCACCTTCTTCTCTCATCGCGTGGGTCGCTCGACATGGGTGCATAAACTGCTTGGCACGGGCTACCTTGGTGCGGCGGTTGGCATTGCGCGTCATCAGTCTTAGGTAATAAAAAAGCCAGTGAGTCACTGGCTTATAGATAAACGGGATGGCCTTTATTCAATATTCTGAATCTGCTCGCGCATTTGCTCAATCAGTACTTTTAGCTCGACACCTGAGGCGGTGATATCAGTACTGATGGATTTCGATGCAAGCGTGTTCGACTCGCGATTAAACTCCTGCATCATAAAGTCCAGTCTGCGGCCGCAAGCCCCGCCTTTTTTAAGGATGTTGGTGGCTTCTTTTACGTGAGAATCAAGGCGGTCGAGCTCTTCTGCAACGTCAGACTTTTGCGCCAGTAAAATTAGCTCTTGCTCCACTCTTGATGGGTCTAGCTCAACTTTTGCATCCTCAAATTTAGTGAACAAACGCTCGCGTTGCCACTCTAAAATTTCAGGCATACGGGTGCGCACTTTAATGACTTCATCACTGATTGCTGATAGGCGCTGTTCAATCAGCGCTTTCATGTTCTCACCCTCACGGCCTCGAGCTTGAATAAACTCACTCACCGCATCATCAAAGCCAGCGAGCAAGTCTTGGTTGACCGCATCCATGTCTTGCTCTGGCGTTTCCATCACACCGGGCCAGTTCATCACTTGAAATGGATTGAGGCGACTTTCATCTCCGGTCATTTTGATGACTTGATTGGCGGCATTAATTACTTGCTGCGCAAGGTCTTGGTTGATGCTCAGCTCACCTTTGGCGGCTGGGTTGGCTTCAAAACGCAGTGCACATTCTACTTTGCCGCGTGCCAAGCGCTTGCGAAAGCGCTCTCTTAATACGGGTTCTAAACCACGAAATTGCTCTGGCAGACGGAAATAGGTTTCCAAGTAGCGTTGATTGACGCTGCGGATTTCCCATACTGCGGTACCCCAATCGCCCTTGACCTCTTTTCGAGCGTAGGCGGTCATACTGTATATCATCGAATTTTCCTGTTGTATAAGCTGTGAAAATAACGCGTGGCCATAGTAACACAGATTTTGCTGCGATAGCTTTGCGGGCTAAATTTGGGTATACTTCGGCTCCAACAAATGAGGCTTGTCTCTCTTCAGGTCGATAACCTAGGTAAATGTTCATGCGTCCAAACGATCGTCTGGCGGATCAAATTCGCCCAATCAAAATGACCCGTCACTACACGGCCTATGCAGAAGGTTCGGTGTTGGTAGAATTCGGCAATACCAAAGTGTTGTGTAATGCTACCGTAGAGGAAAATGTTCCTCGTTGGCTTAAAGGTCAGGGCAAAGGTTGGGTAACGGCAGAATACGGTATGCTGCCACGTTCGACTCACTCTCGTATGCGCCGTGAGGCATCAAGTGGCAAACAAGGTGGCCGTACTCTCGAAATTCAGCGCCTTATTGCTCGTAGCCTACGAGCTGTGGTTGATTTAGAGGCGATGGGTGAGATGATGATTACGGTCGATTGTGACGTAATACAAGCCGATGGTGGTACACGTACGGCCTCTATCTCGGGCGCGAGTGTTGCAATGGCAGATGCGTTTGAAACCTTGGTGAAAAGTGGCAAGCTTAAGCATAACCCAATGAAGGGCCATGTTGCGGCGGTTTCTGTCGGGATTTTAGGTCAAGATATCTTGTGCGACCTTGAGTATGTAGAAGACTCTGCTGCAGATACGGACATGAATGTCGTGATGACAGAAGATGGCCGTATGATTGAAGTACAAGGTACAGCAGAAGGGGAACCCTTCTCGAGACAGGAGTTAAATGTCTTGCTTGATGTGGCTGAAAAAGGCATTGCTGATATTGTTAAAGCGCAAAAATTAGCGTTAGAAAATTGATAAAAAGGGCTTCCAATTGGGGGCCTTTTTTTACCCTTTTATTGGCGTTAAACGAAGGGGTTATAGAAATCATAAAACGTCCGATTAATCTGGTTTTTAATAAAGTGAGGAAGTGATGAAAGCATACCAGCGTGAATTTATTGAGTTTGCATTAGAGAAACAGGTGCTCAAGTTTGGAGAGTTCACATTAAAGTCTGGACGTAAAAGTCCGTATTTCTTTAACGCTGGTCTTTTCAATACTGGCAGCGATCTGGCCCGTCTGGGGCGATTTTATGCGGCTGCATTAGCGGACTCTGGGATTGAGTTTGATGTCCTTTTTGGGCCTGCTTACAAAGGTATACCTATCGCAACCACGACGGCCGTTGCCCTAGCTGATCACCACAATATAGATACGCCATATTGTTTTAATCGCAAGGAAGCAAAAGCACATGGTGAGGGTGGCAGCTTGGTGGGCAGCGACCTTAAAGGGCGAATTATGCTAGTTGATGATGTTATCACAGCGGGCACAGCTATCCGTGAGTCGATGGAGATTATTCAACATCAAGGTGCAGACTTAGCGGGTGTTTTGGTTGCCATCGATCGTCAAGAAAAAGGCAAAGCTGAGCTGTCTGCTATTCAAGAAGTGGAGCGAGACTTTGGTTGTCGTGTCACGGCGATTGTCAGTTTGAGCGACCTGATTGCGTACTTAGAAGAACAAGGTAACGCAAGTGAGCATCTGGAATCAGTCAAGGCTTATCGCACAGAGTTTGGTATTTAAACGTGTTCTAGCTTACACCCAAATAACCTCAAATGACTTGGGTGTAAGCGAAATATGTTTTATGGCATTTCAACAGGCTGATCGCCCTTGTGTGAATTGTCGTAAATCTCGCGCCCATCTCGCTGAGTTTTGAGTAGCGATAAATTCCACATGTACTGCTCAGGTCTTGGGCGAACCAAGTCTTCGATAGCTTGGTTCATTGCTCTTGCGTCCGCTTCTTCATCTCCCGTCGGAAATCCTTCCAAAGCAGGAAGAATATGAACTTCGTATTTACCACTGATTTCGTTGTAAGCAGGTAGCACAGGGACAACTTTTGCTTTTGATAGGCGTGCCATTTTGCCAAAGCCTTTTAACGTGGCCTTTTCTGTCCCAAAAAAGGGCACATAAACAGAATTTGCCTCACCAAAGTCCTCATCTGGGAGCCAGTAGCCTAAATAACCGTCTTTTATCGAGCGAACAAAGGGTTTGACGCCTGCCTCTCTGGCAAAAATTCGTCCTCCGTATTGCATCCTCTGAACTTGCATTAGCCAGTCACCAATAGGGTTTCTCTGAGGCTTCATGATGGTGGTAACTTTATAGCCCTTAGCCGCCAGCATGACGGCTGGATAATCAACCGCCCATGCATGAGGTGCTAATATGATGACATTTTCGCCAGCATCAAGGAGAGGTAGGATATTTTCTTCGCCTATCATCTCTCCGCGCTGCTGATTGTGCTTGGTCGAACGAACCAAAAACTCAGAATAGCCCATCAAGTATTGAGCGGCCTTGACGAAGGTTTCTTCTAAGATAACTTGGCGTTCCTCGGCCGATTTCTCAGGGAAACAATAGGCCAGGTTAACCCGTGCTCTGCGTACTACCCGGCCATTTTTTCTCACGATAAAGACCGATAATTTTCTCGCTAGTTTGTCGCGCCAACGAAATGGAATAAAAGCAAACAATGCTGCAATAGCAATACCGATCCAAGTGCCCCAGTGTTTGGGGTGTAAAAAGGACCATTCAAAGATTGGGTTGTGTAAGTATTTCTCAATATTATTTTTATCAGGGGTATTCATTTAGATTTAGTCTATTGATAACGAGAGTTGGTTAAGGACTCATCGGGTAGTGATTTAAAACGTTTGTGCAGCCACAGCCATTGCTCTGGTGCTTTAAGAATAATTTCTTCAATAAATTTGTTCATGTAGGTAGCTGCTGCCACATGATCGTTTTGTGGATAGTCCGCTTCTATGGATTGGTTGGCGATCACATCATATTGACCACTAGCATTACGAAAGCCGGAGCCAGTAACGATGGCACATTGGCTGGTATAGGCAAGCAGACTTGTTCCTGTGGTTGTACAGGCTTCTTCAACAGCAAAGAAGGGAACAAAGACAGATTTATTATGACCGTAGTCTTGGTCGGGTAAATAAAACAGCATTTCACCGTTTCTTAGCACACGAATCATTTGTTTGAGATCGCGCCTGTAAACCAATTGATTACCATTTTGGGCGCGCCCTCGATATTGGATAAACTCGTAAACTGGATTGCTATGGGGGCGATAAACCCCAAACCCAGGAACACCTAATACACCAAAAGCCCTTGCAGTAATTTCCAGGTTGAGGGCATGAACGCAGCACAGCAATACTCCCTTACCTTCTTGTCTGTGTCGTCTGATTTCATCAACGTGGTCGTTAATAATTCGTTTGAAGCGCCAAGTTGGCCAGAACCAGGCTATTCCCGTTTCGATAAGGGCCATTCCGGTATTTTTGAAATTTTCTTCGACTCGGCTCTCCACCTCTTCAGCACTTAATTGTGGGAAGGCCAACTCAAAGTTACGTTTGGCTATTGCAGCCCTTGATTTGGCTACAGGTCTAGCCATGGCACCAAGTCCCCGGCCAAGATAAAACAAGACTCGATACGGCAGCACATTGACCACAAGGGCAAGGAGGCCAAACCCTAACCAAACCCCCCAGTACTTGGGGTGCAGTAGGCGGATGGAAAACGTCGGCTTTTCAACGGTAGTAGGATTACTCATTACGATTACTTAATCTGTACACTCAATAGTGCCCAGTACTGCTCAAAGTTAGCAGTGGGCTGATATTTAAAATCAGAACGAACAAAGCGATTCAAACTGCCTTCTACTTGACCAAGAAGCTGTGCAGCCAGAACATTCTCATCGACAGGAAAGGCCTTGCCTTCTCGAAGCATTCGTTCACGTAATATTTGTCTCAGCGAGGTTTCGATCCGCTCAAACAACTGGTTGATGCGCTCACGTAAACGTTCATTTTCAAACATTAACGCGTGGCCAGATAAAATCCGGCTTAACCCCGGATTTTTTTCTGCAAAGGCGAGTACCAACTGTAAAACCATTCTAATGCGGCTAAGGGTATCTTTTTCCTCATCAAGAATCCGATTGATGCGGCTCATTAAAGACTCTTCAATAAATTCTATTAGCCCTTCAAACATCCGAGCTTTGCTGGGAAAATGACGATAAAGCGCCGCTTCGGAAACGCCCACTTGTTTCGCAAGTTTTGCCGTCGTAATGCGCGAGCTGCCATCGTTAGACTCTAGCATTTCGGCCAAAGCTTGTAAGATTTCTTCTCGACGGTTGGTTTTTCTTGTTACGGCCATGAGCCTGTTTTCCTTTATTCTATGACTAAATAACGTGAGCTATCAGCGCTCAAGCAGGCGACGTTCCAAATTGTCGCCTGTCAGTTTACTCGATTTGAGATGTTTCCTTCAATCATCGAGTTTGGTGGCAATTAAAGTGATGATTTGCTCTGCGACTTTTCGCTTTGAATTTAGAGGCAGTGCTTGCTGGCCGTCTTTCCAGTAGACATTGATGGCATTATCTTCGCTATTGAACCCTTGCCCTTGGATAGACACGTCATTAGCACAGATCATGTCGAGATTTTTCTTAATTAACTTGGCTTTTGCGTATCGTTCAACATCTTGTGTTTCCGCGGCAAACCCGACAGTAAAGGGGCGTGATGTTTTTAGAGAAGCAATCGAAGCAATGATATCGGGGTTTTTTACCATAGTAATGGTCATCTCATTGCTCTTATCTGTTTTCTTGATTTTTTGCTGTGCGATAGTGGTCGGGCGATAGTCTGCTACCGCAGCACAGCCAATAAAAATATCATTTTTCTTGGCAAAGTGTATTGCTTGTTCACACATTTGCTCTGCACTGGTTACATCAATACGCGTTACACCAAGAGGGGTTGGTAGGCTCACTGGTCCAGAAATGAGAGTCACGTTAGCACCCAGGTTGATCGCTGCTTGAGCAAGTGAAAAGCCCATTTTTCCGGAGCTATGATTGGAAATATAGCGCACGGGGTCAATGGCTTCACGAGTAGGACCTGCCGTAATAACAACCGATTTTCCTTGCATGGGCTTGTGAGAGAAAAAATGTTCACAATGCTCGACAATTTGTATTGGTTCGAGCATGCGACCCAGGCCGATATCACCGCACGCTTGTTCACCAGAGGCCGGCCCCCAGATAAAGAAGCCTCTATTCTCAAGTGTTTGAAGATTTTCCTGTGTGGCAATATTGGCGTACATCTGCTGGTTCATTGCCGGTGATAAAGCCACTGGAGAGCTGGTCGCTAGGATACAAGTACTGAGTAAATCGTTTCCCATTCCTGCTGCCGTTCTAGCAATCATGTCAGCACTTGCCGGAGCAACGAGAACGAGGTCTGCCCATTTTGCTAGTTCTATGTGTCCCATTGATGCTTCGGCAGCAGGGTCCAATAGGCTATCGGATACAGGCCGCCCAGACACAGCTTGCATGGTAAGCGGGGTAATAAACTCTTTGGCCGCTTCCGTCATAATGACGTGAACTTCTGCGCCGCGCTCTACTAAGCGACGAGTCAGATCTGCGCATTTGTAAGCGGCAATACCGCCACTAAGACCCAAGACTATTTTTTTACCTGACAGTGTTTGCATTTTGCTCTTCCTTACGGTTCCCAGCGATAAGATACCATGGCAGTGATTTCTATGACTACTGCAATTGAACTTAGCATCTTGATGTTACTCAGGTACAGGTGGGGTTTCGAGGAGAAAATGGGCGTT
The DNA here is from genome assembly GCF_000165125.1 of Vibrio caribbeanicus ATCC BAA-2122. Classification (GTDB taxonomy): domain Bacteria; phylum Pseudomonadota; class Gammaproteobacteria; order Enterobacterales; family Vibrionaceae; genus Vibrio; species Vibrio caribbeanicus. The sequence continues at coordinate 82,352 of NZ_AEIU01000068.1, forward strand.
TAACTTTTGATGTAGGCTCGATTTTCTCACTCAAGAGTGTGCTGAGCTGGGGGGGATCTATGATAACTTTTTCACAAATTGTGTCACCTCCATAAAGAGTTTTATTCCAGATGAGTACTCTGAACGTGGGTCTATTTGATTGGGGGTGAGGGTGAGTAATCAAGCTAATACTCTAATGCCAAGAGAAAAATTATTGAAAATGGGGGCCAGCTCGCTCAGTGATGCAGAACTACTGGCCATTTTCCTACGTACCGGCATTCATAAAATGCCGGTTCTAGAGCTGGCTAACTGCGTACTCGAAGAATTTGGCTCTTTAAGGGCGCTTTTTATGGCTGATCCCACTTCTTTTTGTCGTCACAGAGGATTAGGTTTAACCAAGTATGCTCAGCTACAAGCTTCATTAGAAGTGACGAGAAGATATTTATTAGAGCAGCTCAAGGCAAAGGACATATTGACTAGCCCAGAACAAACAAAGCTGTTTCTCACTGATTTATTGAGAGATAAGCCACGAGAGGAGTTTGCGGTCATTTTTTTGGACTCTCAACACAGAGTACTCAGTTGTGAGTCGCTTTTTTTTGGTACGATTGATTGTGCATCTGTGTATCCAAGAGAAGTGGTGAAAAGATCATTAGAGATGAATGCTGCCGCGATTATACTTGCGCATAATCATCCATCTGGGGTTGCAGAACCAAGTCAAAGTGACCGAAGAATTACCCGCAAAATTGTTGATGCTATGGGGTTGGTTGATATTCGAGTGCTCGATCATTTTGTGGTTGGTGATGGTGAGTTCGTTTCGTTCGCAGAACGTGGTTGGATTTAACTCACATTTCTAGTTGTGAGTTTGCTGATTTCTGCTACAATCGCCCAACATTTTTTGTACTTAAATCAGCTCTAATTAAAAAAGATCACGAAAACCCGTAAAAAGGATCTGTTCGGGTCTTGAGCAATGCTAATCAAGTTAGTATAATGCGCGACCTTTGATAGCCTTGTATGGGTTTCCATAACGGTACAAAACCTCCCACTTCTGCTAAAGAAACGAGAGGTTCGGCCACCAAGGTTGATATCGAGCTGAAACGATTTTGGAGAAGACATTCATGTCACGAGTATGCCAAGTAACTGGTAAGCGTCCAGTAACGGGTAACAACCGTTCACACGCACGTAATGCTACTAAACGTCGTTTTCTGCCGAACCTACAAACTCATCGTTTCTGGGTAGAGAGCGAAAAACGTTTTGTTAAACTACGCCTATCTGCAAAAGGTATGCGTATCATCGACAAGAAGGGCATTGATGCTGTTCTTGCTGACATTCGCGCAAACGGCGAAAACGTTTAAGAGGAAATAGGCAATGGCAAAGAAAGGCGTTCGTGAGAAAATCCGTCTAGTATCTTCTGCAGGTACAGGCCACTTCTACACAACTGATAAGAACAAGCGTAACATGCCAGGAAAATTTGAGATCAAGAAATTTGATCCAGTTGTTCGTCAGCATGTTATGTACAAAGAAGCAAAAATTAAGTAATTAGTTTTTCTTTTTTGTTACCTCTATTTAGATAGAAGTTAAAAATTTAAACCCAACTTCAGTAATGTCGTTGGGTTTTTTCTTTTCTGCGATTTATACTCGAGTTAGAACTGAATATGGGGTCTACTATGCGAGTCTCACCAAAGCGGCGCAGACGTTGGAACAACATTCTGATTTTGGGTGTGATTGCTTTTATCGCTTTGCTTAATCTGCCGACCGTGATTAAAACCTACTTAATTGAAGATACAGAAGTATCCAGTGCCCATCCCTATTTACTTAATCCGCATGCCAATCTTCAAGCGCTTCACTTTACTGATTGGTCGTTAGAGCACATTCAAGGGCAATGGCAAAGCAGCGTTGTGCTTGAAGTTGATGAACAAGAACTCGTGCATCGATGGGTTAGCCTAGCTGGGACAGAAGTCTCACAAGAGAAATTCAACATGCTTAAGAGCCAGCTGGGTATGCCTCGTACCATTGAGATATGGTATGCGGACCAGAGCGAGCCCCAAAGAGTCACTTATTATCAAACCACAAACTTTTGGCTGTTAAAGAATTGGCAAGACAAGTGGATAGCAATTTCGCTTGAACCTCGTTATCTTATGCCCAAGTAGCAAATCATAAGTAATAGGAAGTCTTGATGCCTGAGTTACCAGAAGTGGAAGTCAGCCGAATGGGGATATCTCCCCATCTAGTTGGAGAAAAGGTTGTTAAGGTCACGGTGAGAACACCAAAGCTGAGATGGGACATTCCAACTGAACTCAAAGAAATGCAAGGGCAAGTCATTCAAAGTATTTCACGTCGAGCTAAGTACTTATTGATCCAGACAAAAGTCGGCACAGCTATCGTCCATTTGGGAATGTCTGGCTCTTTAAGGGTGTTAGATGCAGAGCTTGCGCCGCAAAAACATGATCACGTCGATGTGAAACTCGCCAATGGAAAAGTATTACGTTACAACGATCCTCGTCGATTTGGTGCTTGGCTGTGGAGCGAAGATGGTTGTCACACTGTGCTCAAGACCATGGGGCCAGAACCGCTGACTGATGATTTTGATGCAGATTATATCAGCGCAAAAGCGGTGTCAAAACGGGTGACGGTAAAGCAATTTATTATGGATAATAAAATCGTTGTGGGTGTGGGTAATATCTATGCCAATGAATCTTTATTTACCGCGGGTATTTTACCCACGAGAGGAGCGGGTACCCTCTCATTAAATGAATGGCAGAAGCTGGTAAAAGAAATAAAAAAAGTGCTGAGTACCGCCATTGCTCAGGGAGGCACTACCCTAAAAGACTTTGCTCAAGCGGATGGTAAACCTGGCTATTTTGCTCAAGAGCTCCAAGTCTATGGAAAAGGGGGACAAGCGTGCCCTTGTTGTGCTCACCCTGTGAAGGAGCAGAAAATCGGTCAAAGAAACACATTTTTTTGCGAGTATTGTCAGAGGTAGCGGTTTTTACCGCTACACTTTTGCCTTACTTTGCAGTGCTTTAGCGACAACATCTGGCACAAAGTTACTGACGTCTCCACCGTGAATGGCAACTTCTTTGACTATGGTTGAGGAGATAAACGCATGCTCCTCTGCTGGGGTTAAAAAGACACTTTCAAGCCCAGGCATTAAACGGCGGTACATATTGGTGAGGCCAAACTCATACTCGAAGTCGACCGTTGTGCGTAATCCACGAATCAATACATTGGCTTGCTCTTGACTTGCAAAGTCCACCATCAGTCCGGAAAACCCCTTAGAGGAAACGCTCGTCAGGTGCTGAGTGACTTCTTGAGCAAATTGAACACGTTGATCGAGTGAAAACATAGTGTTTTTACTTGGGCTGGCTGCAACGGCAATGATGACTTCGTCAAACATATCAGCTGCACGCTCAATAAGATCAAGGTGGCCATTGGTGATAGGATCGAACGTACCGGGGTAAATCACTCTAGATAGTCGTTTTTTACTCACAATATTTACTCAGTTTGTCGGTGTTTACTTAGATACTATCAAAAAGGCTCACATTTACCCAATGAAGTCGTTATCATTGCATCAAAATAAAGATTTGGAAAAGTGAATGAAAAAAATACTGGTTATTAGAAATGATAAGATTGGTGATTTTATGTTGGCTTGGCCAAGTTTTGCCATGCTTAAAGCATCTCTGCCAGAATGCCACATTACCGCTTTAGTACCAAATTATACTGTGGCATTAGCCCGTCTTTGTCCTTGGATTGATAGTGTGATTACTGATGTCGGTAAAGACGCAGATAAACGGCATAAAAAACAATTACTAGAGCAAATTCGTAATGAGCATTTTAATGTTTCAATTAATCTATTCTCGACCACTTACAACGCGAAACTTGTTTGGAAGGGCAATATCCCTTATCGCTTAGCGCCAGCAACGAAACTGGCTCAAGTTTTTTATAACAAACGGATCAAACAAAAACGTTCTCAGTCGGCTAAACCAGAGTTTGAATACAACCTCGATCTTATTCGGGCGTTTTTAACCGATATTGGTTCAAATATCGTTGAGACCGCAGGACCTTATTTATCGTTTGAATCAAAGAAACTTGAGCAGCAAAAGAGCAAATTAGCGCAGCAACTGGGATTGGATGTTACCAAGCCTTGGCTTTATGTTCACGCGGGTAGTGGTGGCTCTGCCAATAACCTGTCATTAGAGCAATATACTTCGCTCGTTTGTGGTTTGGCTGGGGAGTTTGAAGTTGTGCTGACTGCAGGGCCTGGTGAGGAAGAGAAAGCCGCTGAACTAAAGAAGTTAATGGCTGAGAAGGGACGTAGTTCGGTTCTTTATGATAAGAATGATGGCCTAGTCGATTTTTCATGCTCGATAGCCTGTGCAGATATGTTTATTGCGGGCTCGACTGGGCCGCTGCACATTGCCGCGGCGATAGACGTGCCAACGGTTGGTTTTTTCCCAAGTAAACGCTCTGCAACACCACTGCGCTGGCAACCTATCAATACTCGAGGCAATCATCTGGCGTTTTGCCCACCACCGGCAAAGGATAAAGCGACCCAAGAGGATATGACGCGAGTAGATATTGATACGGTATTGCAGCAGCTTAAGCCATGGTTCGAGAGCAAATTACGTTAAAGCAAAAGCGGCTCGATGGTCGCTTTTGCTATCAATCTTTACTGGGCATCTCCTCTGTCTCACTACGAACCCACAAATCTGCATATTTAACAAACGTTGAGTGAGCCGATAGCAATGATAGTAAGAAGCCTTGTTTACCATCTAAAAAGCCTGCTTTAACCACGTACATCTTAATAAAGCAGCCTAGCGCGTGAAGAATGCCTTGTGAAATACTGCTTTTTTTGCCTTTTTTTTCACGTTGCTCTGCCCAAGCTTTGGCATATCCTGCCGATTTAACCAAGTAATGGTGTATATCATTATAGGTAAAGTGGATCAGGTCACCGCTGAGGTTTTTTACTTTCATATTTGATGAAACTTCGACTTTTTCATGTACCAATGCATCGTTGTATTGAGTCAGCTTAGTTGGATATAAACGTAACACGCGATCAGGATACCAGCCGCAATGACGAATATAGCGGCCAAAAACCCAGCTTAATCGTGACATTTGGTAAATCGTATCGAGGTTGTTTTGGCCAACCGCAGCTAAAATGCTCGACTTAAGCTCTGGCGTTACTCGCTCATCAGCGTCAAGCCAAAGGAGGTAATCGGATTCGACGTAAGATTGTGCCAGCCTGCGTTGAGGACCAAAACCAGGCCAATCTTGATTGACAAAAAATTTATCGGTAAAGGTGCGGGCGACCCGCTCGGTTCCATCACTGCTTCCAGAGTCTAGAATAACGATTTCATCCACCCAATCATGGACAGTTTCCAAACAAGCTTGAAGGTGCTTTGCTTCGTTTTTAACGATAAGTGCAACGGCAATAGTTGGTTTACTCACTGTGGTTCCTCTGGAGTGGGCGGTTGTAGTGCTAAGTCAGTGACTATTTTATCAAACATCGAGATAACTTGTTGTGGCCGAATGCGCTGCATCGCATTTTTGTCTTTGACTCGTGCACGCCAGTTGAGTTCATTTGATGGCTTTCCTGTCTCTGCTTGGATGGCTTCTTCGTAGGCAGAAACTACGTACTGGCGATATTGATATGGTCCAGTTCGCTCAGGGTTGTGGTGTGCATAGAGGCCAATTACAGGGGTGTTGACCGCATTAGCCATATGTGCAGGACCGGTGTCTGGTGCAATCACAAGCGTTGCTTTATCCAGTAAGGCGAGCATCTGTTTTAAAGAGCTTTGTCCGACTTGGTTAGACACCTCAATGCTGAGCCGTTGTTCAATTTTTGCAGCTAAGTCAACTTCGATTTGAGCCGGGCTGCCAGCAAGAATGATATTCCACCCTGCGGTAGCAGCATGCTCAATAAGCTGCGCATAACCTTGTTCTGTCCAGTTTTTGTACGCTTTACTCGCTCCGGGCACAACAACCAAATTGGGTCTGCTTGAACTGAGGTGTTTCTTTGTCCAGACTAAATCGTCGCTTGAGTAGCTAATGTCCCATGTGGGGGACATATCTTTAACACCTAGTATTTCACCAAAGGCAAGCAACCCATCCAACACATGCATTGTGTTGGGGGAAGGGACTTTAACATTGGTAAACAAGGTCTGAAAATCTTGGCTGCGAGTAGAGTCAAAGCCGAGTTTATACTGTGCATTGATTCCCAATGTGGCAATACTGGCTCTTAGCGCGTATTGCATATGCAAAAGTGCGTCAAACTTATAGCCCCTCAGGGTTTGCCAAAGCTGTTTGTAACCTGATAAGCCCGATTTCTTGTCAAATATAATCACTTCAACATTATCTAGACCATCAATTAACTTGGCTTCTAGCGCTCCAGTAATCCAAACGATCCGTGTTTGGGGCCAGTTGCGCAGAATTGCTTGAACGGCTGCAACCGTATTACAGACATCTCCGATGGCAGACAAACGAAGTATACAGATAGATTTGGGAGGCGAAGTAAACAGAGCCATAACAACGGATTTTTGAACACAGATGTCCAAGATTATGCAGAGAGCGAGATTAAATGTAAAATACTAGCGTAATTTTAGTTAGAGACCTCCCTTTATGAATTCCCTAGCCTTAGACAATGAAATGGTTTGGTATGACCCCGAATTAGTAAGTGCTGATTTGGTTGAGATGTTCGACCCAAGTTACTGGCAAGAAAAACAAAAAGTAACTGGCAGTGCCAATGGACGTGGAACAACATGGTTTGTTGACCTGGATCATCTAGAGGGAGCCCTGCGCCATTATCGTCGAGGGGGGATGTTGGGTAAGTTAATCCAAGACAGCTATCTTTTTTCTGATTGGGAATCGACACGTAGTTTTCAAGAGTTTCAGCTCTTAAACATCATGAAGGACGCGGGTCTTCATGTGCCAAGACCGATTGCCGCTCGCGCAGTAAAAAGGGGGCCCTTTTATACTGCAGACTTGTTGAGTGAAAAGATTCCTAAGTCACGTGATTTAGTTTCTATCTTACAAGAGGCTCCTCTTCCGGCAGAGATTTATCAAAAAATTGGTCGAGAGATTAGGAAGATGCATGACCTTCAAGTCAATCATACTGATCTTAATATCCACAATATATTGATCGATGATAATGATAAAATCTGGCTGATTGATTTTGATAAATGTTATCAGCAGACCGGCGATGGTTGGAAGATAAGCAACCTGGCTAGACTCAAACGCTCTTTTGAAAAAGAATTGCACAAACGAAACATACACTGGTCCCACGAAGATTGGTGCTATTTAGGGTTCAAGGTAGGCATATGAAAATTTTTAAAAGCGATCGAGTGCGGGATTTTCTCGGTTAACAATTTTATATCAGAGACCTATTTACATGGTATCCCGAGTGTTGGCATCCATGCCTTACGCAATTTATGCTCCCAACGATATAGAGGGTACAATTCAAGGCAAGTTAACCTAACTAACGTGCCTTTAATTTTTAAAGCTACGCGAGAGCAGCATCGATTCTATCGGTTCCTGGGAAATGTCTTTCTGGAATCGGAAAATGCTGAGGCAACTCAAAAAATAAGTTACGAGCATTAATTTATCGATAGAAGATTATTGTCAAGATTCTGTTTTGAATGGTCATAAGTTTGTAAGTAAATCCTTGGGTAACATCAAATTTTTCAGCATTTTTTATGGTTATTTGTTACCGATGGTTATAATGGCGTGCCTTAGAGGTCCTATTTTAAAATACCATGAATTTCGAAGATATAACTTTTGTGACACAAGGCCCAGTACACCCGACTATCACAAAACGCTCAATTTCAGCAATTAGAGAAATATTTCCAGGAAGTAAAGTGATTCTCTCAACTTGGGAAGGGCAAGATGTCTGTGGTATTGACGCTGACGAGATTATATTTAATAAGGATCCTAGTTCATCGATCTTCGTTTATAGCAAGAAGAATGAAGCGATTAAAGTGAATATTAATCGCCAGATTACCTCTAGTTATCAGGGCCTGAAGGCAGTTAAAACTAAATATGCGGCCAAGTTAAGAACTGACAACATTCTCTTCAACACCAATATCATCAAGATTTTTGGTCAATATCCAAGACGTGACGAACAATTTTCATTTCTCAATCAGAGATTAGTGTGCTCTAACTGTTTTGCAAAAGAGTTTGAACGTGGCCTCCCAATTCCTTACTTCTATTCAGATTTGTTTCAATTCGGTGAGACAGAGGACCTTTTGAAAGTATGGAGCATCGATCACTTTCCGGACTATGAGTACAGAGAGGCTTTTTGTGGAAAAAAACAGCATGAACATTACCCTAGAGACAGTATTCATGTTGAACAGAAGATTTGGAGCAATTTTGTCAACCAGTTCATTCCAGCCAAACTGGTTGATGAGCATGGCTGTAAGCGTGACATAAAGAACTCACGTAACATCATGATTAACAATTTAATTGTTGTTGACGCCGATATTCTTGGATTACAACTACCAGAGCGTTTGCAACAGAATAATGGTTACCCTTATGAATACCACACTTATCAACGATGGCAATGGCAGTATGAAAAGGCGTATGGAGAGTGTTTAGGTGTTCCCTTCGCATACAAGATAAAGTGGTCTTTTGCGATGTCGTGGAAATGGCTACGCAAAGGGATACGCCTAAAAATTCGAAAGGCACTAAAAAGATAAACAAAGCATAACTAGAGAGTAATATTTCTGGCCTTGAACGTAGCAATTTCTTTATTGCTAACTTTTGTATATAGCGACTCTAAAAAGTCTGCAGCACTATTTTCAAAACAAAGACCTGAAAAGTCTAAATATGAATATTGCCACCATTTAAACTCTACAAGCTTTTTGATAAGTTCTTTGTCAAATCGGTAGCGAATAATTTTAGCTGGTACACCTCCAACAATGGTATAAGGGGGAACGTCTTTGGTTACTACTGCGTTAGCCGCGATGATGGCGCCATCTGAGATGGTAATTCCTGGTTTCAGGGTGACATTTTGGCCTATCCAAACATCATTACCAATGTTTAGCTTGCTGGCTTCAATTGAAGCAAAGGTCTCGATTCTTCCTTCGTTAACGCCGAAGAGGTCACAATATGTGACTGGACTAGCCGTGATTCTCTCGAAAGGATGTTGAAATCCAAGTATTTCTAAGCCCTTTGCTATTGATGTATATCTTCCAACTGTTGCATAGTTTGGCAAAACTGAGTGAGAGTAGGAAAAGCTGCCCATGCTCCAGATGTACTTAGACTTTGGATAAATACAGGATTCTTCGATTACTATCGGTTGTTCACAGGCAGATACTTTTCCCCAATAATGGCGGGGAGATAATGAGATGTTAAGGTTTTTAAGTTGTCTTCTTTGTTGAAATGAGAGAAAAAATTTTCTGTTATGCATGTACCTAGCCTTATCCAAAAAAGAAGCGTAATACTTTAGACTCGTATTTTTTTAGAGCTCGCTTGAGACGCTTTTTATCCCAAGTTCTTTTTTTGATTCCGGCAAACTCTTTCCAATCAGCAAGATCGATTTCTTGTGATAAGTTGCCACGATGATAAAACCGTTCTGTTACATCTAGCCCAAGGTTTTCTGGTAAATCGACGATGAGGTTGCTGGCAATAAAATGCTTCCAATAGTTTTCCCCTAGCCCAGCATCGTCTCCAGCTTTGACTGTGAGTTTATAATTTTCGCCTAATAAATGAGAAATCCACTTTAAGCACAAAAACTGTTCAGTCGCAGGGTAGCGCGATTTATAGCCGGCTTTCTTACTAAAGTGTAGTGTTGGCACAAAATTACCATCCCAAATCTTTAGTAAGTCTTGTGTTTCACCAAAATCAAAGAGGTCACTTTTATGAAAGTGGGTATCTTGACCTGCATGAGACAAGAGGAAAAAGGTGCTACTCGTAACGACACGTGAGTTGAGCAAGCTATATTGGCTTTCTCTCTTTATCTCTGAATATCTCTCATACAGTTCAACAAAGCCTCTGCCCATGAGTTGATTATCAGTTCTCATTTTTACGGCAAATTTGGTTTTTACTGCCGCTAAACCCATATGTGAGCTATACAGTTGGCGGTTATTATTAAGTTGAACTTGCTTCTCACCATAGAAAATGAAATTAGGGCCAGGATCCTCAAGTTCAAGCACTTGATCATAATCTAGGCCTTCGAAAGGCTGTCCAGCCCAAGTAGAAAGTATAATTTTAGACTCTGGGAAATGGGCTCTAATAGAGCGAAGGCATTGTTCAGTGATGCCTGAAAGCTGTTTGCGCTCTTGACTGGCCTGAACTGGCCCTTGAACAACAAACGTAATATCTTTATCGGCTATTTGAGTCATATTAGTCTCTGGCAAGAAAATCGGTGTATTCGTCTGGAGTACCGCAGAAAACTACGTCATCTCGCTCGATCAGATGGTAGTGAATATCAGCCCCTTTTTCGATCATTAGGTTGTAAAGTGGTGCAATGTAAAGTTCGCCTTTTTCCCATTCCTCTTGCGGCTTGGCAACGTATTCTTGATATACACTTAAATAGATATGCTTGCTACAAAAGTGATAAAGGCCTGTACTGCAAAGATCGGATATTGGGTTTTTCTCAGTGGTTTTGATGACTCTGGTTGAGCCCTTTTTTTCAGGAAGGGCAAAAGACCAGTTATCACCAGAGCCCTTGAATACCTCTAGATAACCACTGCCTTTTTTACTCACATCAGGAAACTCAAAGTTAGGTCTGAAGGTGTCAATATTAAAAACAGTTATAGGTTCTTGATAGTCACGACGCTGTTGCTCTAGTAACTTTAAGCCTAAGGCTACTGTTTCTGCTTGCCCTCTCGTTTCTTGCTCTAAAACAACAATATAGAATTTTTCTATGCCGAGTTTATGCGCTCTGGTTCTGACAAAGTCTTCCGTTTCATAAATATCTCTGACGATAAATAGAAAAGGCAATGAGGAAAAGTAGGCTTGAAAGCTTTTTACTGAGTGATCAAATAAGGTGTCGCCATGGGCCTCAAGCATATATTTTGGTTTAGTGTAGCCCGCTTTAAAAAATCTCGAGCTCATACCAGCCATTGGGATCACTATCATTGTTCTAATCTCTGCAATATTTGATGTAGTCTAAATGCATTCGCGAATAAAGCATCTTGTCGATTCTTATCATCGGCGTGAAGTGGTAGCATAGAAAGGAAAAGTTGAATCTGCATCGCATATAGATTTTGCGCCGTAATACCAAACTCCTCTTCAACTAATTCTACAAAGACTTGCTGTGTTTCCCTATGCAAGCCGCCATCAGCAATGTCTAATTTTATCTTATTGTTTTCTATAGAAACTTCATAGTATCCTGCGACAATCCAATCGTATAAGCCTAGTACTGAATGGCTTAATTTTGCGATATCATAACATACATCACCATAGATAGTTTGGTGCCCATCAGGCGTCATACCTCTAGGATCTATGGTTTTGATTTTACTCGATCGGAAGTCATATAAAATGTTGCTAAAGCAGAAGTCACCGTGTAAAACCCCAACTGTTTTTTGAGCATCAGGCAGATGTTTCTCACTATTAGTAAGGATTTCGTTTAGGCTTGTCTCATGGCCTTGAAAAATCCATGGACTACTTAGATCTATTTTTCGCGACTGACAAAACTCCTCAAGTCGTGTTGGTGTTTTACTGCCAAACAACATATCCAGCGTGTTGGCGTGAATATCACCAGCCATATTTTGCTTACTGCATTGTGAAAGAAATATTATGCAGTCAGTCAAAATTTGCTTCCAAACTTGCGTCGGAAGTTTTGAGAAAACGAACAACTCATTTAAAGCGGTAAGGTGCAGGTACTCGAGTTTATATGAAATTTTACCTTGCTTATTGCTACTACCCATATACTGTGGCACGTAACCACGCAAGGAATAAGGCAGTGTTTCAAACCAGTTAGCTTCTGCTGCGATTTTGTTATTTTTAGCACTGGCTTTTTCAATCCACTTTGGTGTGATTGTAAGTTCATTGAATGCTCTTTGGGTGGTGTGTTCCGCTTTTGAGCGGTAGTATGTATTAACATGTCCAAAATCAAGCCAACCATTTGAATCGACAGGTGTCAGTCCTACTACCTGATGATAGCGGTTGAGTCCCTCGATAAAACTCCATTCACTTTGGGTAATGCAGCGTATTAACTCTCGCGGCTGACTAAATTTGAAGTATCCATCAATGATGCGGTTCGATTCTATGCTTTGACGTTGTTCGTTATCCTTCAGCCAATGTGCAGTATCATCGGTTAAGACAGCCCAGTTATAACTGTCTTTTGCTGTAGATACGCTAGCAATGTCATCACCGGTGGGGATCTGAGAAAATAATGTATCACCATAAAGAACGTGTAAGGGCATACTAAGTGAGTGCCCACTGATGTTTACGGAAGCTACCAGAGACGCGCCTAAACTTAGGCCATCGGGTATGCTAATTAGGTTGACCCTCTTTTTATTGAGCCACTTCTTATCTACAGTTGATACTGAATATGTTTCAGGCACCGATAGATAGACTTCGACACCTTCAGGCGCTAAATCAACTTGATGTTGAAAAAGACGCCGGTTACCGAGTGGTAAAAAGCTAGGTGGAATATGCCCAAACTCAGACTCTAATTCCTGTCCGACATATGCACCGGACATGATTAAGAACATACTGTTTCCTTTTCAAGCAACTGATTGATCTCTTCAAATGATAAGTTCGCAAATTCAGAAGGTCGCACAGCACGATCATCGATATAAAATCCGTCATGACCACACCAAGGTTTACCCACCAAGATTTCATCGTAGGGAACATTATGCTCATCTAGCCATTCTGTAATGATCGGTAAAGTATGAATATTAATCTTACCGATGTTCCCCTCGTAGGTTCGCATATTTCGCGCAGTGGAGATGACAATCTCAAAACCTTGTTCTTTATAACGCACTAACTGTTGGATTACATCAAGGCGGGGTAGGACGCGTTTGTAGTCAGAAGTGTTAGCTTGTGTGAGGGTACCGTCTAGGTCAACGATTAACTTTTTCATGACTTTATTCCTAGTTTAATTCAAGCTGAGCAAGTGATCTCTCAATCGCTCCAGTATTATGGCTCACTACGCTTAATGCTTGTTTGGCACTATGTTCTCTTGCTTGTTGGTTGGTGAGCCATAGCGTGAGCTGTTTGACAATCTCTGCTTTGTCCCGAAGGATTATACATGCACCAGCACTTTCTAGTGTGTGAGTAATATCCGTAAAGTTGTAATAGCTGGGTCCTGTGATGATTGGTTTTCCCAAAGCAGCAGGCTCTAGTAGATTATGCCCGCCTACTTTTTTTCCTATTAAACTCCCTGCCATAAAGCAAACGTCAGAGGCCTGTAGTAGAGTGAGCATTTCTCCCATAGTGTCGCCAATATATACTTGCGTGTTGGGAGTAATTGGCTGTTTACTACTGCGAGTCACTGTCGAGAAACCAGTTTGTTCAGAGAGCTTGAGAACAGTGTTAAATCGTTCTGGATGTCTTGGAACAATAATTAATAAGGCCTCAGGGATGATACTCAGTAACTGCTGATGAACGGAGAACAAAACTTCGTCTTCTCCTTCATGAGTACTTGCTGCAATCCATATTGGACGTTGCTCACCCAACTGTGCTCTCAGAGCATCTCCATCCTGCAAAATATCGTCTGTGATCGTAATATCAAACTTTATTGAGCCAGTGATAGTTATATTATGCCTATTTACACCTAGTCCGATAAAACGTTCGGCATCTGTGTCAAATTGACACAGTACTTTTGATAACCGCCTTGTCATCGGTCGTACCAGTGGCATTACTTTGCGATAGCCAGTGTAGGACTTGTTAGAGAGCCGCGCGTTGAGTATGGTAGTTGGTATGCCTGATTTTGAAACGGCATTCACAGTATTAGGCCAAAGTTCTGTTTCGACGATGATGAATTGGCAAGGCCGAATTATACGCAAAAAGCGATTTATCGCGAAAGTAAAGTCTATTGGCGTGTATCTATGTGAGATAAGATCTCCTAGTCGCCGTGCTTGTTCAGCTCCCGTAGGTGTAGTCGTGGTTAGAAGAATGGGAAGATCCGGTTTGATTGTCTTCAGTCTTTTGATAAAAGGAATGACAGCCAGAGTCTCACCGACAGAAGCGGCATGAATCCATATGGGACGGTCTTGAGACTCTAATGAAGGGGTAATGCCAAAGTGCTCTTTCCAACGTTTCCCTACACTGGGCTTTCCTTTTTTTTTCTTATAAAGGCTGTATAGGAAAAATGGAGCGGCTAAGACAAGTAAGAGTGTATAAAACCAACGAAATACCAAAGTGATAGTCCTATAATCTACTTTTTGATTAAGTCATCAGGATCTAAATGAGTCCACTTTCCACGCGGCTTATCCATATACTGAAAGTACTCATTGGTAAATGTACCTTGAATACAGACATGATTACGGTCTCGAGATGTTACCTTGCTTTCCCGAGATGTTACCTTGCGTTCTTCCAGAACTCTATTCAACACAATAGGGCCCGTCGTATCGTAAACGCCTTTGGCTCGCTCACCTTGAGCATAATTAATAACATTATCTACAATAAGGTCTAGCGCTTCTTTAAATATAGGGTTGTTGGGCTCAGTAGCTAGAAAGTAGTTAGTGTATTCAGTATTTTTTTTGATTTTAATAAATAAACACGATTCTACGTTAGATAGTAGCCGCTTCAGTGGCCAGACTAGAGTTGCATCGATGTCCATATATACCCCCCCTTCGTTATGTAAGACAGCTAAGCGCCATACATCAGCCTGAGCAGCTCCATCAGTGAGCTTCATGTAGTTCTCATATACTTCTGTTGACGCACTATTTTTAAGGTACTCTTCACGACCCTCGGTACTGACGTATCGATATTCATAGTCAAGTGACATCAATCGATTGAAGAGATAGTTCAAATAGACTGGTAGTGTTGATTTATTCGAAAAATTGGTCTGCCAGATAATCTTTGTCACAGCACTTTTTCGATTAGTGCGAATTTTTGCGGGGGAGTATTCAGGTATGGTAAAGCGCAATTTTGGAAACGCAAAGTGAAAAGGATATGACAGCACTTTAAATAGATTACCAATAAGACGAATTGACCTGTTGGCTATCATTATTGGGAGGTTTTTCATAATTTGCCTTTATATTTTATGTATTACTGCCCTAGCGTGTCGCTGTATCGGCAGGTTTTTGGGTGCTTAACGCTAGCTCATCATCCATTACTGTTCTAACGAAGTTTAGTGTTGTTCGATAAACTCTTTTAGGACATCGATAACTATGTTTGGTTCCAGTTTATTGAGGCAGTCTAAATGGCCAAGAGGGCACTCTCTTTTAAAACAAGGTCTACAGTCTACATTAGTGTGTACCATTCTTAGCTTCTCTGTAAGGGGAGGGGTGTATCTTGGTGAACTTGAGCCGTAAATAGCGACGATATTACAACCAACCGCAGAAGAAACGTGCATTAGCCCAGAGTCATTACTGACCACTGTGTGGCATGCTGCTAGTAGGTCGACAGCTTCGATCAGAGATGTTTCACCGGCTAGATTAAAACATAAATCAGCTTGCTCGTTCGATAACTTTGAGCGAATGAGTTCGCAGACTTCTCTATCTTTAGCTGAGCCAAATAGCCAAACCTGATAACCATTTTCTATTGCAAACTGCGCGACTTGTGCATAATAGGGATCCGGCCAGCGTTTTGCTGGCCCAAATTCTGCTCCCGGGCATAGACCAATGACTGGTCTTAAGTTAGTAAGTTTTAAACGCGACTTCGCTTGCTGTTGATTTTTCGGATCGATTTGTAGAGTAGGTTTCGGGCAGTTTTCGAGTTTTACTGCATCAAGCATAGTGGCTCTAGAATAAGCCAGGGCTACATACCTTTCTACCATGTATTGGAAAACGCGTTTGTTTGGCCGTAAGTCATTAAGGAGACCATAGCGCATTTCACCTTTCCAACCCGTTCTACTTTTTATCCTCGCAAAAAAGGGAATGAGCGCAGATTTGGCCGAGTTGGGCAGTACTAAAGCATGGGTGTAGTTATTGGCTGCGAGTTTTCGAGCGAGTTGCCATCGTGTCTTGAGGCTGAATTCGCCATGGCCTATGGGCATTTCTATCGCTTGGTTTATTTCAGGCATACGCTCTAAAATAGGTTTACACCAAGCCGGTGCTAAAACGTGAATCTCGGCATTTGGGTGCTGTTGTTTTAATACTGAATATAGGCTCTGCGACATAACCATATCACCTACCCAAGACGGACCAACAATAAAAAACTTCATGATAATCCTGTGCTTTTTATATTGGCAGCGTGCCTTTCGACAGAAATCTGTGCAAAAAATATACTCAACATAAATCCATAGAAAAAACCGATTAGGTTTGCAGTAAGAAGAACTTCAGTTAGACCAAAAATAATAAAACCTGATACAAATACAGATCCAGAAAATGCCCAATCAGACGATGTCTCTCTATAATGACGAATCATCAATATCAGAGGGATAAAAAGAGAGGTCATGATCGTTACAATACCGAGAATACCATTACTGGCGATTAGCTCAAAATATTGACTATGTGCATGGCCTCGCTGTACTTTTGAGGCGCGCTCTCCTAATTTTCCTTCCAAAAATAACTGGTGATTGAGTTCTTGTCTTTCACGAAAAGATAATCCGAAAACAGGACTTTTCTTGAATGCTTCAGTAGCGCCAAACCAGTACTGTAGTCTATCTCCTGATGAGGCCGCCCTGTTTATATGACCATTGGCAATGTTGGAGAATTCCGTCACTGTATAATCGATTCGATTTTTTACATTTGAAGAGTATTGATAGGATAAAATACAGATAGAGAGAAAAGCGACGATAGCCGCCACTAAAAATTTTGGATTTATACTTTTTAGTTGAAAAATGGGAAAAAGAATTAATAGGAGAGGTATTGCAAAGATTGCCCCTCTAGTGAACGTTAGCACAGCGGAAACAGCACTGAGGAAAAATGCAGCGGCTAGCCACAGTTTGTTATTTGATTTGATACTCAATGAAAGTGCTAAAAAAGCTAGACTACAGGCTAAATAACCAAAGTTGATACTAAAGAGAAAGCCATCCACTCTTGGCATTCTCAAAAAATAGAATTGATAGCAGGCTAATGCGAAGGCACCCAATGAGCCCAGAATAACTCCAATTTCCAAATACTTTCTGATAGGAATTGATTTTTTCTTGAACAAATCAATGAGAGCCAAATAAACAGGGATAGCGGCTAAAAGTCTAACGCCACCCTGAAAATACCGACCTGTGTCACCGTCGTAGATGGTGATAGGAATGCTACCTATAAAATACCAAGCAAGACAGAAAATCACTATTTTGTCGAATCTTTGAAGTTGTATTTTACATCCATTACTCAGAAGGTAACCAATGGAAGCGATCGTAATGAATCCGATTATTACAACACTGGCATTAGGCGTTGTTAAAAGAAGAGTGGGTATTAATAAACAGGACCAACATACCACTTTTGTATAAAATGACTGGTAAGTATTTAGCATCTAAATTTTCACTTTACTTTTTTGAAAAGGTAGCTTCCACGTATTTTCCGCCAAAGGCCAAAAACACTTGTTCTCGGAAAAATTGCGATTCTACGTATTTGAAATTTATCACCATGTACATGAATGGGACCACTATCGGTTGCAACAGCATATTGATAGCCAATTTTTGAGGCAATATTTTTGGAATCTTCATTGAGCGAACCATACGGGTAGGCAAAAGACGTTAATCTTTTTCCAATCATACTTTCTAATGCGACCTTATTATCATAAATCTCTTGCTCTTGTTCCGCTGACGTTAAACGACTGAGGTCAGGGTGTGTCACTGTGTGACCACCAATCTCAACCAGTCCAGATTCAGACAGTTCTTTGACTTGCTCTGGGCTCATAAGTTCAACCTGTTTTTCTGGGTTCGATGGAACCTCAACATCCCAACGATTGAATGTTTCTCCAGAAACTGTATATATCACAGCTTTAAAGTTGTATTTCTTGAGAAGAGGAAAAAGCAGTTCATAATTATCCTTGTAGCCGTCATCTACCGTGATAATGATATAGCGTTTTCCATATTCTAGCCTGCAGATTAACCCTTTCTTTGCTAGGTCTTCGAAAGTAATGGGTTCAAATCCCATTTTTTTTATCAGTTTTAGATGCTTATCCAGCATGTCAATATGAAGATAGGTGCCGTGAACGCCCTTTTCAGAGTCATTTTTGATAAAACGGTGATACATGATGATCGGCATTTCTTTACGCAACTTTTGCACGTAAACGCTTTGATAAATATCTTCTATTTGGTCGACGACAATAGACAGGTCATAGTTTTCTTTTACTGTTTTAGTGACTCCACTGTCGCAGTGCTTGTTTTTTAAACCAAACTCAATTTGTTGAGGGATTTGGGTAAAATCGATGTTTAGGTCTTTGGGGCCAATATCGCCAAAATTAGATCTGATTGCCTCTTGAATATTATTCTGGTCAACCAGTCCAATCGACTCAGACTCACCCACAGCAAGTGTAGGGCGACCACAAAGTAAAGATTCCATCGCGACTCGACCAGCGCCTATAACTAAGTCAGAGGTTGCTAAAATCGAGGTGATGTTATCTGAATAGCCACTGAATTCTACTTGATGAGTAAACTTATCAAAACGGGGTTCAATATCAGAGCCTGAGACTATTCTTACGTGATACTTGTTTGTATCCAAACATTCGTCCAGCAGCTTATAACAAAGATCGCCTTTGGGGCCAGTCAGTCGTCCAATGATAGATATAATTGGTTTGTTGTTTTGAGGGGCTCCGAGCCAATGAAACTCCTCTGTTTCTATACCGTTTCTACTTACCTCTAAAAGACTTTTAGAGACTCCTAGATCATTTACTAGTTGCTCTTCAATTGACTCGCATACGGGAAGCGCTTTATCCCCCATGGCATGAAATTTTTTGCGTGACGGGTGTACAGGCTGCCTTCCATGAACGCTGGTAACCATAGGTGTCTGCGTTATCTTACAGGCAATATGGCAACTCCAGCTGGAAGCTCTGGAATGTGCATGAACCAGTTGAATTTTGTGCTTTTTAATCAGATAGATTAAGTAGGCGACATGCCAAAAGCGACGAGGAATACTACGTTTGTTGAAACGAAGTTTAAAAAATTGCCCTGTGTATGGTTTCGTCAGTGTATCCGATACGTAGTAGACGCTATGGCCTCGTTTAGTTAGCTGATTTCCAACAGTTGTTGCGTACACTTCAGCACCAGTAACTTCTAACTGAGAAAGTGCCATCAAAATATTCATTTGTTAACCCACGAAACCATTAAGCGCAATATTCTAACCTGTAAATATTCAGAGTTCAAAGATTGAACTCTGAATAGACGGAAAACAGAGCACTACGCGTTGATAATCGACATATATTCGGCAACACCTTCAGCAACAGTTTTAAAATGATGACTGCAGCCAGCTGCGCGCAGTTTGGTGAGATCAGCTTGGGTATATTCCTGATAAGCACCTTTCAAGTGTTCTGGAAAGGGGATTGTCTCTACAGTACCCTGACCGTGGAACTTTATCACTGCCTTAGCAACTTCTTCAAATGACTCTGCATTACCCGTACCTAAATTGAAGATTCCAGAACTACCATTTTCCATAAACCAAAGGTTTACCGCGGCCACGTCACCGACGTAAACAAAGTCACGTTTAAAAGATTCGCTACCTGCAAACAATTTAGGGTTCTCACCTGCATTCATTTGGTTATTTAGATGAAAAGCAACTGATGCCATCGAGCCTTTATGTTGTTCTCGGGGACCGTAAACATTGAAATAACGAAACCCCGTTATTTGAGAAAGCTTTTCTCCATGTTCTTCAGCATCTTGCCAAATACGTCGCACGTAGTTATCAAATTGCTGTTTAGAGTAGCCGTATACGTTCAGCGCACCTTCATACTCTTTTTCTTCAATGAAAGTATTTGTTTCACCATAGGTAGCCGCAGATGAAGCATAAAGGAAAGGAATCTCACGCTCTAGACAATAATGCAAAAGTTCTTTTGAATACTCATAGTTATTAAGCATCATGTACTTACCGTCCCACTCAGTTGTCGCAGAGCAAGCCCCCTCATGGAAAATTGCTTCGATATGACCAAAGTCATCACCAGCCATGACTTGAGCTAGAAAGTCGTCACGGTCCATGTAGTCAGTGATATCTAGATCAACCAAGTTCTGAAATTTCTTACCACTCTTAAGGTTGTCGACTACCAAAATGTCGTTAATGCCTTTTTCATTGAGGGCTTTAACGATGTTGCTGCCGATCATGCCAGCGCCACCAGTTACGATGATCATAACCTTTCCTTCTCTAGTATCTGTTTTTTTGATTCTATCAAGATAGCCCAGTGGTTAAAATATCTAAAACTTATGTTTTGAATATTACTCTAGGGCTCGCACAGAGTTCAGAGTTTGTGTATCATACAATATTAAAACTTATATTTAATCGTCGACCCTGCCTTAGGTGTAACACTCTGATGGGCTTTGGTTCCACTGGTAATAACAAGGTAAATAAGTGAAAATTTTGGTAACAGGTGGCGCTGGCTTTATTGGCTCAGCAGTTGTGCGTCACATAATTGAAAGCACTAACGATAGTGTTGTTAACGTTGACTGCTTGACCTATGCTGGTAACTTAGAATCTTTAGCTAGTGTAGAAAATAATGAGCGATATGTTTTTGAGCAAGTAAATATTTGCGATAGAGCAGAGCTTGATCGAGTTTTCTCTGAATATAACCCAGATGCAGTTATGCATTTAGCAGCAGAGTCCCATGTTGATCGGTCCATTACTGGTCCTGCTGCTTTTATTGAAACTAATGTAGTCGGTACCTATACCTTACTTGAGGCTACTCGCGCTTATTGGAACGATTTAAGCTTAGATGCAAAGCAATCTTTCCGTTTCCACCACATTTCCACCGATGAAGTGTATGGCGATCTTCCGCACCCTGATGAGTTTGATGCTGGAACAGAGTTACCTATGTTCTTAGAGACAACTCCATATGCTCCATCTAGCCCGTATTCAGCTTCAAAAGCATCTAGCGACCACCTTGTTCGAGCATGGTTGCGTACTTATGGTCTTCCTACTATTGTGACAAATTGCTCAAATAACTATGGACCATATCACTTCCCTGAAAAGCTGATCCCACTTGTCATTTTAAATGCTTTAGAAGGCAAAGAGTTACCGATTTATGGTAAAGGTGATCAAATTCGAGATTGGCTATTCGTTGAAGACCACGCACGGGCTCTTTATAAAGTAGTGACTGAAGGGGGCATAGGTGAAACTTACAATATTGGAGGTCATAACGAAAAACGAAACCTCGAAGTTGTTGAAACTATTTGCTCTATCTTGGATGTATTAGTGCCGAAAGATTCGCCTTATGCTGAACAAATAACCTATGTACAAGATCGACCGGGGCACGATCGTCGCTATGCGATTGATTCTTCAAAGATGCAACAAGAGTTAGGTTGGACTCCAATAGAAACATTTGAAACGGGCCTTAAAAAAACTGTCCAGTGGTATTTAGATAACCATAAGTGGTGCCAGAACGTTCAAGATGGCAGCTATCAACGTGAACGCTTAGGTGTGGAGTAAAGGTATGAAAGGCATTGTATTAGCTGGTGGTTCAGGCACTCGTTTGTATCCTATTACTAGAGGAGTATCTAAGCAGTTGCTTCCTGTATATGACAAACCTATGATTTATTACCCGCTTTCAACTCTTATGCTAGCTGGCATTCGCGATGTTTTGATTATTACTACCCCTGAGGATAATGAGAGCTTCAAAAGACTTTTAGGTGATGGCAGTGATTTTGGTATAAACCTAGAGTATGCCGTGCAGCCATCTCCAGATGGTCTCGCTCAAGCGTTTATTATTGGTGAAGATTTTATTGGTGATGATAGCGTGTGTTTAGTCTTAGGTGACAATATCTTTTATGGTCAATCCTTTAGCTCTACTCTTGTTAATGCAGCGAATCGAGGAACTGGTGCGACAGTATTCGGTTATCAAGTGAAAGATCCTGAACGCTTTGGTGTTGTTGAGTTTGATGAAAATATGAAAGCTATTTCTTTGGAGGAAAAGCCCAAGGCTCCGAAGTCTAATTATGCTGTTACCGGTCTTTATTTTTATGACAATCGAGTAATTGAGTTTGCCAAGCAAGTCAAACCATCTGATAGAGGTGAGTTAGAGATAACTTCGTTGAACGAAATGTATCTAAATGATGGGACTCTTAACGTGGAGCTACTTGGTCGTGGTTTTGCTTGGTTGGATACAGGAACACACCAAAGCCTACATGAAGCTTCTTCTTTCGTCCAAACCATTGAAAATGTTCAGGGATTAAAAGTTGCTTGCCTAGAAGAAATTGCATGGCGTAATCACTGGTTAAGTGATAAAGAGCTGATGACATTGGCGACACCTATGCTTAAAAACGAGTATGGAAAATATCTAATGGATTTAATCGAAAAGTAATTATGAGCCTACTTAATTTTTATGACTTTAATGTTCTCGGTGATTCTAGAGGGGCACTTGTGTCCATTGAGGCGGAGAGAAGTATACCTTTCGAAATTAGACGGGTTTACTACATTTTTGGTACGCAGAAAGGGGTCGCTAGAGGATTTCATGCACACAAAGAACTACAGCAAGTGGCGGTTTGTTTGGCGGGAAGCTGTAAGTTCTTAATGGACGATGGAAAACATAAGGAAGAAACGGTTCTTGATTCTAATTCGCAGGGGCTACTTATTGATGTAATGCAATGGCATGAAATGTATGACTTCTCAGAAGATTGTATATTAATGGTCTTAGCTAGCGATCATTATGATGAGAGTGATTATATTAGAAGCTATGATGAATTTTTGAGAGAAATAAAATAAGCATACATACTGCAAAGTCGGACGCCAGAAAGTTATTACTGGTGTAGTTGAAATCTATATTCCAGAGAAAGAAAAATGATTCCATTTCTTGACCTTAAGTCAATTAATCAAACTTATCGAGACGAACTAACTAGTGCATGTCAAAGGGTTATCGATTCTGGGTGGTACATCATGGGTACCGAAGTTAAAGAGTTTGAGAAGGCCTTTGCCGATTATTGCGGTGTGGCGTATGCACTAGGCGTTGCTAGTGGTTTAGACGCTCTTTCCTTAGTGCTTAGAGCATGGAAAGAGATGGGGAAAATTAATAGTGGTGATGAAGTAATTGTACCTGCCAACACTTACATCGCATCTATTCTGGCGATTAGTGACAATGGATTAGTGCCTGTTCTCGTTGAACCGTGTGAAGAGTCGTATAACCTTACGGAAGATGGTATTAGGAAGGCGATTACTGAAAAACTAAGGTAATACTTCCCGTTCACCTCTATGGCAATATTTCTCCTATGGAGGAAATTATGGATATTGCTGATGAGTTTAATCTTCTAGTATTGGAAGATTGTGCTCAATCCCACGGCGCCTCGATACAATCAAGGAAAGCTGGATCTTGGGGTGATGCGGGAGCCTTTAGTTTTTATCCAGGCAAGAACTTAGGGGCACTAGGTGATGCTGGTGGAATTACGACAAACGACGAAGAGTTGATGAGTGTGGTAACAGCCCTGAGAAACTATGGCTCGCACACTAAATATGAGAATAGGTATAAAGGTGTCAACTCCCGCTTAGATGAAATGCAAGCTGCGATGTTGAGAGTTAAACTCAATTACTTAGATGGTGAGACGAGTCGACGTAAGCAAATTGCTCAATACTACAATCAACATATTGATAACAGTTTAGTTTTAAAACAACCATACGTCGACTCTGCTGAGAATCATGTATTCCACCTTTATGTTATACAAGTTGAAAATAGGGCTGATTTTGTGGCGTATCTTGAAAGTCGAGGGGTGCATACGATGGTTCACTACCCAATAGCCCCACATAAGCAGCAGGCATATCCCGAACTTGGCCACTTGTCCCTACCTGTTACAGAAAAAATTCATCGCCAAGTTGTAAGTCTTCCTATGGGGCCAACAATGACTGATGAACAAGTCGCTAGCGTCGTAGAAGTTGTCAACAGCTATGTATTGAGAGCGTAATGAAGGTTACTAAAACGAACTTAGATGGCTGTATCGTTATTGAGCCAGATGTATATGGAGATGAAAGAGGCTATTTTTTTGAGAGCTTTCATGAAGAAAAATATCGTGAAATTGGCATCAAAGAAACTTTTGTCCAAGATAATTTTTCAAAATCTTCAAAAGGAATATTAAGAGGTTTACATTCGCAGCTCAATAAGCCGCAAGGAAAGTTGGTTTCTGTCACTAAAGGTGAGGTTTTTGATGTTGCAGTTGATCTGAGAGAAACCTCTCCGACATTTGGTAAGCATTTTTCAATTGTTCTTTCTGATAAAAATCACAAGCAGCTGTATATACCACCAGGCTTTGCTCATGGTTTTTTGACGCTTTCTGACGTCGTACATTTTGGTTATAAGTGTACCGACTTTTATGACCCTGAAGATGAACTTGGCATTCTTTGGAATGATGCTGATCTAGATATTGACTGGCCTACAGATACTCCACAACTGTCGAAAAAAGATAAAGAGCAGCCAAGTTTTCAAGAGTATTTGAACATATTAAAAGGCCTAAAGAAATGAAAAAGTGTCTTGTAATTGGTGGTAGAGGCTTCATTGGAAGCCAAATTGTTAACGATTTAGAATCAAGTGGATATGATGTAGATATACCTGAAAGAGGTGATGTTAGCTTTTTTCAAACTTCTTATGATGCCATTGTATACGCTGCTGGTTACGGTGTGTGTACTAAGCCTATTGATGTAATTGAAGCTAACGTTAACTTTTTTAATGAAGTTTTATTTAAAGCTAATTATGAACATCTTATTTACATTTCTTCAACTAGATTGTATATGTCGACGCCAAATACAAATGAAGAGATTGACCTGCATGTGCCGCAAAATGATGAAAGAAAGCTTTTTAACTTGTCTAAGTTAGTCTCTGAAGAAGTCGCTAGGCTTTCTGGGAAAAATGTTACAGTGATAAGACCAAGTAATGTTTATGGTACAGCATTAAATAGTAATCTGTTTTTGCCAATGATAATTAAAAATGCTCTGACTCATAATAAAATAGATATGTATGTAGAGCCTGAATATGAAAAAGATTATGTGTCTTTGGATGATGTGTCGCGTTTTGTTATTAAGTGTGTAAATGACGGTTTTAAATATTTCAATGTTTACAATGTTGCTTCTGGTGTGAATGTTTCTGCGAAATCTATCGCTGAAATAATTCAGCAAGAAACCAATTGTCAAGTTAACTGGCATGATGGCTTTGTAGGTGAAGTGTTTACGCCAATAAATATTGATAAGTCAAAGAGAAACTATAGCTTTAAGCCTAAACATTTATTGGACGAACTACCAGGTATAATCTCCGGCTTTAAAGAAGCTCTTTCTAAACAGGCGAACTAGTGAACTTTGCATCTACTACTTTATTTACAGTTGCACAAACTGTGATGAAAATGCTAGCTGGTTTTGTAGTTATCAAGATAGTAGCTTCATTATCTGGCCCAGAAGGAATGTCTAACCTTGGTGTTGTGCAAAATGTAAACCTTATTTACGTGATGCTTTGTGGCGGTATTATGGCTACAGGTATAACAAAGAATATTGCAAGTAATGACCGAAATAAAAGCCTGTTTGGGATTTTTAATTCTGTAAAGAGTTTGGAGTCTAAGTTATCTATTATTGCGTCTATTATAGTCGTTATTGTTATTGTATTGTTGTATTTTTTGTCGTCACATGATTATCAAAATTTAATGCTTTTGATAATAATATCACTTGTATTAACGTTCTTTCATGCAAAAGTTCTAATTTATATTTCAGCTCTAAATGGTCTTTTTAAAATACGAGAGTTGTCTGGGTTACATATTTTAGCATCGGTGTTTACAATAATCATTAGTACGGTTACTTATTATTTGTATCCAGACTGGAGGCTTGCTGTTGTTAGCTTGCCACTCGGGTATGCTATCGTTTTTTTTATAATTAGAAAAGAAAGAAATCGATTGTATAGGTATTACAATCGCATCGAAATTAACAAGAGCGCTAAGGAAAGTATCCAGCAATATGCTATTTTTGGGGTGATTAGCGCAATCTGTTTACCTACATCTCAACTGATTATAAGAACTTATATTGCGAATGATATCTCAGTGCATGACTCTGGTATTTGGCAAGGTGTGATCCGGTTTAGTGAAGTGTACCTTGTATTAATATCTTCAGCTTTATCTGTTTATTTGATACCAAAAATATCAAATATGAAGGATGGTAAATGCATTAAGAGGTTGGTATATCATTTCGTTGGCATTGTTTCACTTGTCTCAATTGCCGGAATGTTCGCTATATATTCTATGAGAGAGTATATAATAGTAATTCTGTTTGATGATACTTTTGAAGAGATGGCATCTCTTTTTCTATATCAGTTGCCAGGCGACTTTTTTAAGATAATCTCATGGGTTTTCGCATTTTCTATGCTCGGTTTGGGTAGCGTAAAAAAGATGTTGATCTTAGAGGTAATATTCTCACTCACCTATGTTGTTCTCTCTATATTGGGAGTCAATGTATTGGGTGTGAAAGGTGCTGTCGTAGCGTACAGTATAAATTATGTACTATATTTTTTCGCTATTGGTATTATATTTGGAGTTGAAGTTGGAAAGCACAAAAAAAAATCAACCTAAGGTCTCTGTTATGATTGTTACATACAATCAAGAAGACCTAATTGGGGAAACTATAGACAGTGTATTGAATCAGGACTACTCAAATTTAGAAATTGTCGTTGCTGATGATGCCTCAACTGATAATACTCCTAATATCATTAAACAGTACTATGATAAATATCCAGACATTATTGTGCCTGTATTGAACCAAACTAACCTAGGTATTACCGGGAACTCTAACGCATCACTTTTTGCTTGTAAGGGAGAACTGATTGCAATTTTGGGTGGTGATGATCTGTTTCTTCCGGGGAAAATATCCAAACAAGTAAAAGTTTTTGATGATCCAGAGGTAGTGCTTTCTTATCACCCAGTAGATGTCTTTTTACATCAGACCAACGAAACCCTATTCCTTACTAATCAAACTGTCAAAGAACAAATTAATGATGTTTATGACATTATTGCAAAAGGAGGAATCCCAGGAGCATCCTCTATTATGGTAAGGGCTTCAGCGTGTCCCGAACATGGCTTTGATCCTAAGTTTCCAGTTGTCTCGGATTGGATTTTCTCAATAGAAACAGCTTACAAAGGTAAAGTAAAAGAAATTCCTGAGTTACTTGGCAGATACCGGAAGCACGGTAAAGGTGCAAGTGAGAGGACTTTTGAGTTATTGGATGAATCTTTATTGACACTTTCTACGATACAGCAACATTATCCAAATGACGAGAGATTGTCAGAAGCGTGCAGTAAAGGAAGATATAGGTATCTTTGCGGAGAACTTTTTCGTCAATTAAGTTCATTGAACTATATGCGATTTAAGTTTGTAGCTGGGAAAATTGCAGAAGATGTTCCAAAGACGAAAAAAGTACAATGGCGAATTATTTCAATATTGACGCTTCACCCATTGTTTTTCAAAACGGCAGGAGTATTCATACCTAAAGTCAAAAGCTTGGTTAAAAGGTTCGTATGATGTTAACTTCACCAATCATTGTATACTTTTTTGCCTGGGGGCTAGTTTTAACGCTTTATGCCCTAGGATTGACAACAAACCTCTTTCCATTTTCTTGGGAAGGCATGTTTATGATCGCTGCCAATTTGGTATCTATGTTTGTGGCTTACTTGTTTACTACTTTGGGGCGACGGAGAAAAAAGATAACGCAGGACTATTTTGGTGTTGTAAAGCAATATGCCAAATTTTTATTTATATTCTGGCTCTTAGGGTCGCTAGTAGAAATTTATCATGGTAGGGGAGTCCCCCTTACTTGGGTGATTTTCGGTACCGGTCGACTGTACACAGAGTTTGGGATTCCTTCATTTCATGGTGTGATGAACGCATGTTACCTGCAACTAGTTACTTCGCTAGCATATCTCGGTTTAGTTCAGAAGAAGAGGATATACTTCTTCTTTATTCTAGTTTTATTAGCTTGGCCAATAATGATGCTCGGTCGAGGTATACTACTTAGTGCGTTGGTTCAGATCACCGTAGTGGCCATGTTCTTTATCAAAGTAAAGCCTAAGTATTTTCTAGCCCTTTTACTTTTGGGGTTGATGTTTATTGTTGGTTTCGGTTTTTTGGGAGATATGAGGCAAAATGCCAATCCGTTTGAGTACCTAGTGAAAGATGACTACAAAGAGATTTTCTCCAGTTTACCTTCAGGCTTTCTCTGGGTTTATGTCTACCTCACCGCCGGCTTATCAAACTTGTTTTACAACTTACCAACGTTGGAGCCGACATATACATTTAATTATAGCTTTTCTAACATGCTGCCTACCATCGTTCGAGAATTTTTCGACATATCCGGGAGGAATGACCTTTTTTTATTCGTCGACCACAACTTGAATACATCGACAGTGTACGCTGGATTTGCTTCTGATTTTTGGATTCTTGGAGGTTTTGTCATGGTAGCACTTATTCAGCTGTTTGCATGTATGGCTTATCGAATTGCAATGTGGGGACGGCCATGGGGGATTTTCGCTTACACAGTATTTTTCCAAATTTTATTATTCTCTATCTTCTATGATATGTTCTTCTTACTTCCTACATTATTTCAGTTAGCTATGACAATGCTACTGTATGCTTATTCGCAATTTGGTTATAGAAAATGAAAAAATTAGTGCTTAGTGACATAGATAATTATCTAATGCTTAGTAGGGGGGAGCATTACTCGGCTAACATGTTTAAGCGATTGATTACCATGATCTCTCCTAGGATGCTTCCAGTACTGTTCGTTAGAATATCAACATCAAATTTACCAATCATAAATCGTATTTTTTCGATAATTAATGTGATGCTATTTGGTATAGAAGTTAATTCGCAATGTCAAATTGGCCGGGGATTATTCTTACCGCATACCAGTGGCACTGTAATAGGTGCCAGAGAAATTGGTGATAATTGCACCATATTTCAGGGGGTTACTCTTGGGGCTAAGAACCTGGATTTTTCCAACGCAGATGATAAGCGCCCTGTAATTGGTAATAATGTAACTATTGGCGCGGGAGCGAAAGTGCTTGGGGGCATTTCTATTGGCAATAATGTTAAGATAGGAGCCAATACTGTTGTAACTAAATCTATACCCGATGGCAAAACTGTCATTGGATCAAAAGCGACAATTATTGGTTCGGGTGATGACGAGTAAAACAAAAGTACTTTTAATATGTCCTCGCTTTTTTGGTTATGAGGAAAGAATTTGCTCTAAGCTTTTGGAGTTAGAATATGATGTCGACCTCATTATTGATACTCCTTCTGATAAGGGAGTTATTAAAGGTCTGATTCGTTTGTTCAGACCGTTGTTTAGAGGTTATATTACAAGAAGCCTTTCTGAAAAAATTAAAGAAGTTGAAAATCAAAATTATAGCAAGATAATTATTGTAAAAGGTGAGTATGTTACTGAAGAAATATTAAGATATATAAAGTGCAGATTCTCAGGTGCGGAATTAATTTATTATAACTGGGATTCTATTAAGAACAGTCCGTACTCTTTAAGCCTTATTGAACAGGTCTCACGAGCATATACGTTTGACTCCTTCGATTCCGAATGTCACAAGAAACTCCAATTATTACCCCTGTTTTATGTGGATGAATATAGGCAAGAGGTTATAGTTGATGACTTAAAATATGATGTGTGCTTCGTCGGTACAGCAAGAAAGGGTCGTTTTAGCTGTATTGAAAAAATATCTTCTTTACAAGAAGAACTCTCATTATGTTTTTACGTTTATGTTCAGTCTAGAATTAAGCATTATATTAATATTTTAATGATTGAGAAATATAGCAAGTTTGACAAGAGGTATATTAATTTTTCTCCTATCACTGCAGTCAAGATAAAAGAGATCTTTGATAGCTCTAAGGCGGTTCTTGATATTCAACATCCATCACAGTCAGGTTTGACCATGAGGACTTTTGAGTGTTTGGCATCTGGAAAAAAACTAATTACTACAAATGAAAATATTAAATATTATGATTTCTATAATGAAGAAAATATCTTTATTTTACGAAATGGCAATATAGGTGAATTACAAAGCTTTATAAGAAAACCATATGTTGAATTAAATAAAGATTTGGTAAAAAAATATAGCTTGGAAAGTTGGTCTAAAACAATCATGGGATGCGACAATGAATGGTAATATTCAAGTGTCAAGAATTGTTGCTGGTTTGTGCGTGTTTTCTTTTCATACGGAAATTTGTTTTTTTAGTATGGAGGGGGCTGAAACAAGAAACTGTTCTTTTGAGTCAATAGAGGGCGATTACACTTTATGAAAACTTTGATTACTGGAGCGTCAGGCTTCATAGGTAGCGAAGTTGTAAAAAGCAGAGCTGCGAGATTTAGGCTTGTTTCTAGAAATCTAAGATCTAATCCGATTGAAACTGATGAAAGCGACATCTTTTATGTTGAATCCATAGATAGTTCGACAGATTGGACGGGAGCGTTTGGAAACATTGACTCTGTTTTGCATTTAGCAGGACTTGCTCACAATAAGGATTCTAAGCCTGCTGACTATGATGAGGTGAATTTTCTTGGGACTATTAGGCTTGCTCAAGAGGCGCAGAAGCAAGGTGTCAAACGATTTGTTTTCGTCAGTACAATCGGCGTATTGGGCCGATGCTCCAAAGAAGGCCCCTTGAATAGATTTAGTTCAACGGCTCCATATGACTGTTACTCCAAATCAAAGTTAAAAGCTGAAAGAGCTTTACAGGAGCTGGCAAGTAAAGGAAGTATGGAGTTAGTTATTGTTCGACCCACTTTAGTGTATGGTGCGCATGCCCCTGGTAACTTTCAGAAGCTAGTAAAGTTAGTCAATCTTTCTCCAATTTTGCCTTTTGGTTTAGCCAATAATCGACGCAGTTTTATCTCGGTTTACAACTTGTCAGATCTACTGCTGCGCTGCTTAACTCACGAACAAGCCGCAGGCCATATTTTTCATGCATGCGAACAAGAACCGATTTCAACCAAAGATTTTGTCAACAAAGTGGCAAAAGGATTAAATAAATCTCTAATACAAGCCAAGATCCCACCGAAATTAATGAAAGTCTTTCTGACTTGTATTGGAAAAAAAATAACGTATGATCAACTGTTTGGGGACCTTGAAGTGGATGGAGCATGCTCACAAAAGACCTTGAACTGGTCCCCCCCGTATACTATTGACGAATCTATGAAATTTTTAAGGAATACAAATGATTAGGCTTATTGACTTCATTGCATCTTTTTTGGGTTTGCTTCTCTTTAGTCCTATCATGCTTATCGTTTTGATATTGGGATACTTTGACACTGGAGCCCCTATATTCGTTCAAGAAAGAGTCGGTAAAAGTAAGAAGCCTTTTAATTTAATCAAGTTCAGGACTATGCCTGTACACACGGCCTCTGTAGCTAGCCACCTTGCCAAAGATGTGGAAATTACTAAGTTAGGCTTAGTATTGCGGAAAACAAAGCTTGATGAACTTCCTCAACTGATTAACGTTTTAAAAGGAGAGATGAGCCTTGTTGGTCCAAGGCCAAATTTGTTTAATCAGGTGGAGTTAATAAAGGAACGTGATATACTGGACGTCTACAATGTTTTGCCAGGTATTACAGGTCTAGCACAAGTTAATAATATAGATATGTCTGAGCCTGAAAGGTTGGCAATGGTTGATAAAGAGATGATTGATTCGTTAAATTTGGCCAATTACTTTAAATATATCTTGCAAACAATCGTTGGGAAAGGAGCTGGGGATGCAGTTCGTTAGTTTTTTGAATATGGGTTATGACGATTAAACTATGAAAAAGAAATTTTCCTTAGTTATTCCTGTTTATAAAAACCAAGAATCTATACCAGCGTTGCTGAAAGTCATCGAGCATATGTCTACCGAGCTAGATAGGGATCTCGAGGTTGTGTTTGTAGTCGATGGTAGTCCAGATAACAGTTTTAACATATTAAGTGCGCAGCTAGAATCACTTCAGTTTCCTGCGAAATTAATTAGCCACTCCCGTAACTTCGGTTCTTTTGCTGCAGTACGCACTGGTTTAGCACATTGTACCGGAGAATACTCATGTGTAATGGCTGCTGATTTGCAAGAGCCCGTTTCTTTATTTATTTCTATGTTTAGAGAGCTTTCCCAAGGTGAGTGTGATGTTGTGGTAGGAACTCGTGATTCTCGTTCTGACCCATTCTTATCCAAAGTGTTTTCAAGTGTTTACTGGAAGCTTTACCGAAAATTCGTAGTGCCAGATATGCCTAAAAGTGGTGTGGATGTTTTTGGATGCAACAGTGTGTTCCGAAAACAAATCCTTAGTCTTAATGAGTCTAGGACATCACTAGTCGCTTTAATCTATTGGTTAGGCTTTAATAGGATTGAAATCTCATATACGAGAAGTCGACGAGAGTTTGGTGTTTCTTCTTGGACGATGAAGAAAAAAGTTGAATACATGTTAGATAGTGTTTTTTCTTTTACCGATTTGCCTATCAAGGTACTGTTACGTCTGGGAGTTTTAGGTATTCTTGTATCACTATGCTTGGGTGTATTAGTTTTGCTTTCCCGATTTTTCGGTTTGATCACAGAGCCTGGCTATTCAGCGACAGTAGTACTTGTTATGTTTTTCGGAGCGTTAAACCTATTTGGACTAGGTTTGGCTGGTGAATATGCTTGGCGAGCTTATGAGAATACAAAGCAAAGACCTCAGTCGATAATAAGGATAATGGTTAGCAATGATAACAAATATTAGACATACTGCTGATATGAACAAAAACGTTTTTTATATTGGCTTGCTGGGCCTTATTTTGATCGGCTTGTTCTTCTATTTCTATTCACTTACTCATCCTGTTTGTTGTGATGCAAATTATTATTTGTCATTGGCAAAAGATATAAATTTAAATGGAATCGAGTCTTTTAATGACCAAGTAAGAACTTGGGGCTACCCATGGTTTTTGTCGATTGTAGTAGAAATTTCTTCTTTTATTAATGTTCCGCTACACTTTTCTATATTCTTTATTCAGCTAGTACTATATTATCTGGCAATTTTGTATTGCTATAATTCTTTGGTGAGAATAAACGGAAACGTTGCAATTACCAGTTATATCTTTCTCTGTTTTAATGTTTTTGCTATCCCATATTCGGTCTTGACGCTGACAGACTCCGTGTATTTGACTTTGATATTAGTGTTTTATGCGCAGATGTTTTGCCTGTTACATCAATTAGAAAAGACTGACATTGATGTTTCTAAGCTCCTTGCCTGGATGTCTTTTGTTGTATGTGTGAATATCGTTATCCGTCCTGCATCGGTCTGGATGCTAGTTCCATTGTTTTGTTTGATATCGTACGCTGCTATTCGTAGACAGATTCATTTCTTGCAATTTTCATGTATGTCAGTTTTAGCTGTATCGCCACTTATTATTCAAATGGCAATAAATACTATTCATTATGGTAAACATACATTTCTTCCAGTTATCGAACTAGGTGAATTACAAATAAAATGGGGAATACAGTATATTAAGTATGGCACTTGGTTAGGAGGTGGAGCTCCGCAAAATTATTATCCATCAACCGCACTTATTGATAATTCTCAGTCAGATCTAGGGCTTATTTGGTATCTTTACAATTTCTTCGATGGTATAAAACTACTTTTCGTAAAGTTTATCGGGGCTTTTGACTTTGACTATCTAGTACCATATGTATATAGCAAGCCATATGTGCCATATTTGCCATCCATCATGGCATTTGCATTTCTTTGGATTGGGCTGCTATTTACAGTTTGTAACCTGATGAGCAATAGGTTAGGTAACTTAAGGTTCATACCTTTGATCATATTGGTATCTTGGGGGGCAGTGTCACTTTCTTCTGCTCTTGAATTGCGCTTTACGTTGCCTATATTGCTATACTTTATGATTACAGCTCCGCTATTTTATGAGTATTTCTATAAATCAGCCTCTTCTAGAGCAAAATTATTTTATGCGTTAGGTGGTATTGGTTTTGTTGCAATGTGTGGGTTTGTCTCCGCTTTTGTTCGGAGCCAAAGTAGTGTTTTACCCTATGTTCAGTAACTCATGAAAAAGTTTGTTAAGTTTATAGCTGTTGGCTTAGGTGGGACGCTCTTTTCCTACTTTTGTTATCTGTTATTGTTAAACTTTTTGACTTATCAGCAAAGTTACTTTGTTTCATACGCTCTGGGTATAGTCTACTCATACATTTTTAATTCTAGGTTTGTTTTTAAAGCTGGCCTTAGTATTAAAAAGTTTCTTATATTTCCGTCAGTTTATATTCTACAATATTTATTTTCGGCATCGGGGCTATTTTGGCTTGTAGATAAGTTGCACTTAAACGCGAGCTATGCCCCGATAGTTGTTAGTGTGGTCACCATTCCTATAACTTTCGTTGTCTCTAAATTAGTTTTAGAGACAACGGAAACTAGGGCCAATTGATAGACAAGTTGGTAGTTAGGTTTATGTTTAAACTAGATAATATTTGGGAGATGTCTCGCTTCCACAAGCGCTGGATTAGTGTTTCCATAGACTCGCTCTTCATTATTTCTTCTTTCTATATCGCATACTGGGCACGTATTGGCTCTGTAATTCCGCTTGATAAAGAGGTAGTTCAGGGGGTTCTAATTGGAACTCTGCTAATTACAATCGTTGCTTTTACAAAGCTAGGTTTATATCGAGCGGTTCTTAGGTACTTGACTTTTCATGCATTGGCTGTGGTGAGTTTAGGGACTGTTATCTCTGCTGTGTCTGTTGCGGTTCTGGCATTCTATCTGGACGCACCAATACCTCGCTCTATTCCTATTATTTACGGTGCATTTTTGTGCTTGCTTTGTGGTGGTTCTAGGCTAGTTGTTCGTGTTTTAGTTTCGCAAGCTAACGGAAAAGGTAAAAAATGTGTCATTATTTATGGTGCAGGTACCGCAGGGAGACAGCTAGCTCTAGCGTTACGTTCTTCTGAGACTCATAGGGTGGTTGGCTTTATCGATGAAGATAAAACGTTAGACAACACTATTATTATGGGCCTGAAAGTCAAGGGAGTAGGTAGGGCTGAAAAACTAATTGTTAAACACTCCGTGAGTCAAATTTTACTCGCAGTTCCTAGTGCTTCTAGAGCTCGACGCAAAGAAATCTTAGACTCTTTAGTCCACCTTTCAGCTGAAGTTCTAACTGTTCCAGATATGAAGGATATCGTTGAAGGAAAAGCTCAAATAGATGAGTTAAAAGACGTTGCAATAGAAGACTTACTGGGGCGTGATTCAGTCGCACCACAACAAACCTTAATGGAAGCAAATATAAAAGAAAAGGTAGTGATGGTTACTGGAGCCGGGGGCTCGATTGGCTCAGAACTTTGCCGTCAAATTGTTAGACAAAAGCCGAAGGCTTTGGTCTTGTTTGAGCTTTCTGAATTTGGTTTGTATCAAATCGATCGTGAGTTATCTAACTTAATTGAAAGCGAATGTTTAAATGTAGAAATTGTTCCACTACTGGGCTCTGTACAACGAATAAATCGACTCGCTATCACGATGAAGAGTTTCGAAGTACAAACTGTTTATCACGCAGCTGCTTATAAGCATGTACCTCTAGTCGAGTACAATGTTGTTGAGGGTGTTCGCAACAATGTGTTTGGAACTTATTACACCGCAAAAGCGGCAATTGAAGCTCGAGTTGAATCGTTTGTTTTGGTCTCTACTGATAAAGCTGTAAGACCAACGAATGTCATGGGGACGACAAAACGTATGGCTGAATTAGGCCTACAGGCTTTAGCTGAACAGGAAAATGCTAAAGACAATGGAACTCGCTTTTGTATGGTTCGGTTTGGTAACGTATTAGGCTCCTCTGGCTCGGTTATTCCACTGTTTAAAAAGCAGATCGCAAGTGGTGGTCCAATTACAGTTACACACCCAGATATCATTCGTTACTTTATGACTATCCCTGAGGCTGCGCAGCTTGTTATTCAGGCTGGGGCAATGGGTAAAGGCGGTGATGTATTTGTGCTCGATATGGGCGAACCTGTAAAAATCACAGACCTAGCGGTTAATTTGATACAGTTATCAGGATTAGAACTGAAAGACGACAATAATCCATACGGTGATATTTCCATAGAGTTCTCTGGTTTGCGTCCAGGCGAAAAGCTATTTGAAGAGTTGCTTATCGGAGATAATGTTGGTGAAACGGCTCACCCAAGAATCATGACGGCAAATGAACGTTTTCTTCCTTTGGATGAATATATTGAGGTTATTGGTCGTCTAGATAAAGCTTGCCACAACTTTGAGCACGATAAGATTCGAGAGCTACTGCTTGAGGCACCGACTGACTTTAATCCAACTGATGGTATTGGTGATTTAGTTTGGCAAAAGCTCCATGATGCCAAAGAAGAGAAAGTTGATATTGTTCATTAGTTAAAGGAAGAGCTCTATATTTGGAGCTCTTCTTGTATTCTGATGTTTACAAAATCTGCTTCAACACCCTATCAGCTTTCACTCGAGTAATTTTACGCATTAGTTTCTGAACTGCGTCTGGGTAGTCTTCAAACTTCTCCAGCTGTCTATAAGTACAGATTAACTGAGTATGCTGAAGAATATTCTCCACCTCTTTTTCAAACTGAGGTGTCAGGTGATTGAAGTTATCCTGAATAAAGATAGCGTTTTCCAAGTCTAAACTCCACGCTCTTGGGTTGAGGTTATTACCTGTAATCAGCATGTAGCGTTTGTCTACCCAGATCCCCTTTAGATGAAAGCTATTTTCCTCGTGTTTCCACAAATGGATAGAAAGTTTACGACTAGCAATATTAGCCTCATTTGATTTGGCAAACTGGCGCAGATTTCGTTCATACAAATAAGGAAGGCCACCGATGGTTTTAAATTCCTCTTCAGGTGAAATATAAAAGTCATTCGCAGTTTTATCACCTACGACGATAGTCACTTTCACTCCACGCTTTATCGCTTTTTTAACTTCTTTAGCTACACTGCGTGGGAAGTTAAAATAGGGCGTACAGATGAAAATCTCATCCTTCGCTTCGGCTAAAAGTTGGTTGATGCC
Source organism: Vibrio caribbeanicus ATCC BAA-2122 (assembly GCF_000165125.1). GTDB lineage: Bacteria > Pseudomonadota > Gammaproteobacteria > Enterobacterales > Vibrionaceae > Vibrio > Vibrio caribbeanicus. Next base: position 119,508 of record NZ_AEIU01000068.1, read on the forward strand.
CTGATTGAGTTTATTGCGCTTCTTACCAACCCCAACTATGGGTGTCACTGCAACCTGATCTTGAGATACATACTGAGACTCAAACTGGTAAGCTGATTTTGCTAGTGAAGCACGTAGCTGACGAATCTGCGCTTTAATCTCTTTTGTTTCAGGTTTGCTTGGGCAGGCAAGATCGTTGACTGCCGGGTGTGCGACCATTTCATTTTGAACAAAACTCACCATGCTATCAGCCAGTGATTTGTTGTTCAGCACATGGTAGCGATCAAAGCGGTAGCGATCTTTATAATTAAGGTAGATGTTGTTTAAGCTGGCGCCGCTGTAGATGACCTGATCATCGACAACAAAACCTTTCAGGTGTAGTACACCGAAAACTTCACGTCCGCGAACAGGAATACCGTAGATAGGGATCTTGTGTTGGTATTTCTCCGCAAAGCTTTTATACATAGATGCATTGGTTTCACCTGGCTCGGCTCCAATTAGTCCACGTTGTGCTCGGTGCCAGTCGACACAGACATTGATGTCTAGTCCTGGGTTACGCTGCTTTGCTTCATAGAGTTCAGTTAGGACCTCTCGGCCAGCTTCATCATCCTCTAGGTAAAGGGCAACAAGGTAGATTCGTTTACTTGCCTGACGAATCGCTTCGATTAAGCGAGTTCCAAAGTCTTTGGCTGCATACAAGGTTTCGAATAGTGCCGGATCTTGCGCCAAAGTAGGAAGTTGTTCGAATAAATTCCTATTAGTCATCATGTTGGATGTGTTGCCTTTACTTTTAATGGACGAGGATATTAACAAAATGTATTAACAGTTCCTAGTTTCGAGATCCTAGTTCGACAAAGTTAGGCGTCAAACCAGCAATCTATTGTCTAGAGCGAAGACTTATTTCACCGCCGATATAGCTTTCTAGTCCATTCTCGGTTTCTAAAAGCACTGCGCCTTGTTCATTGATGCCTCTGGCGATCCCAGTAATCTCTTTAGACCCTATAAGCAGCGTTACGGGACGGTTAATAAAATTGTCCAATCGATTCCATTTCTCGACAAACCCCGACATCCCATAACGCTCATATTCATCTAAAGTCCTGTGTAGAGTGGTTATCATGGTAATTGCAAGTTGGTTTCTATCAATTTCTTGATTCTTTGCAACTTCAAATAGACTAGCCCACGGTTGGGTAATTCCCTGTGTTGCTTCGGACATCATCAAGTTGAGCCCCATGCCTATGACAATGTTGGCGGCAGCTCCTGCTTGACCAGACATTTCGACCAGAATACCCGCGAGCTTTTTGTCTTGATAATAAAGGTCATTCGGCCATTTTAATTTTACACTCGTCAGTCCCATATCTTCAAGAGCTTCAACGATTGCTACTCCAACGACTAAGCTCAATCCCAAGGCTGCGGCTATACCTGCATCCAAACGCCAAAACATTGATAGGTATAGGTTTGAGCCAAAAGGAGATACCCACTCTCGCCCACGGCGACCTCTGCCTTTGGCTTGGTATTCCGCAAGGCAAACTGAGCCAGACTCTAGGCTATCGACTCTATCAAGTAGGTATTGGTTGGTTGAGTCAATAATAGGTATCAGTTCTACGTTGTTAGCCAAGTTATTTTGAAGCACACCTTGATCCAGCAATTGTATAGGCTTTGCGAGTTGGTAGCCTTTTCCTTGCACACTAAACACATCTACTCCCCACCCTTGAATGCCTTTGATATGTTTACTGATCGCGGCTCTTGATATGCCAAGTTTATCTCCAAGTTCTTCTCCCGAGTGAAATCCGCCTTGTGATAAAGTCTTCAAGATAGAAAGTTTAACGGAATACTCTTTCATTACTGGCTCTCTATTAGTGTCTCGAGATTGGTTTCTGTATGAGAGCCGATGAATCTCACTTCATGCTCTAATGCTATTTGATATTTTTCTAACACTTTTTGGCGCACTGTTGCTGCTAATTTGATCACATCGTTTGCTGTCGCATTGTCTTTATTGATTAATACCAACGCCTGTTTTGGGTGGACTTGGGCTCCGCCGATTTGATGGCCTTTCAATTGGCATTGCTCTATTAACCAACCTGCGGCGACCTTCACTCCATCTTCAGTTGGGTATGCTGCAAGGTCGGGAAACTGTTTCCTCAGGTCTTCGAAGAGCTGGTTTGAGATGATTGGGTTTTTAAAGAAACTGCCAGCATTGCCGATCTTATTGGGGTCTGGCAGCTTTTCCATTCGAATGTTACAGACTCGCTCATAGATTTGCTGTGCAGAGATTACTTCACTTTGTAGAGATTGAAGTGGGCCGTATTCGATATTCGCTGACCACTGCTTTGGGAGCTTTAAGCCTATCGCTACAATCATTACCTTCTGATACAGGTCATTCTTAAAAATGGAATCACGATAGCCAAATTGACATTCTTCCGAGCTCATTCGCTTGGTATTGAAGGTTTCTAGGCAGAGTATATCCACGTATTCACAGATATCTTTCAGTTCAACCCCATAGGCTCCGATATTTTGGATAGGTGCGCTGCCGGCACATCCAGGGATGAGAGCGAGATTTTCCAATCCGTAGTAACCTTGTTCCACACTCCATTTCACCAACTCCGGCCAATCTTCACCACCAGCAATATGTAGCAGCCAATGTGCATCGGTTTCATTGACTGATTTACCTAGTAGATTATTTACTACGACAATGCCTTGGAAGGGCTGGGTAAATAGTACATTACTACCTTTTCCTAAAATCAGCTTAGGTAGCTTCGACCATTCTCGTTTTTGGTAGACGTGCTTTATTTCTTCAATGGTTGTAACTTCAACCAAGTAAGAGCAGGTTTGCGAGATAGAGAAAGTATGTGAGCGACTAAGGTCTGCTTGAGCGAGAATTTGCATCGGATTTATCGAGTAATCTAACTTAGGTACATTCTACCTCAAATTGGTGTTTGGTGATAATAAGCCCAGTGAAAATTAAAGCAGTAGACCGAAGAATTCCCCCCAAAAGCTAGCTTCTAATCGATACCTTTTTAATGTTTTCAATACTACCAGTTAGATCTAGGTTATGTTAGAGTAGGGGGCTTAAATAAACATATTTAACAAATATAAGCAAATTAATTGTAGAAGGACTATGTGTGAGCCGGCCAAATCAACCACTACCAAATAACGACTATTCACGTCTGACTCCTCCCTCTTTTGATAACAATGATGAAGTTGACTTAAGAGAGCTGGTCAAAGCTTTGTGGGATGGTAAGCTTATAATTGTTTTGAGCGTTCTGGTTTTCGCGATTTGTTCAGTGTTGTATGCATTGAATGCTCAGGAATGGTGGTCATCAAAAGCAAAAATCATCCAGCCACAGGATCAAGATTTTGCTGCTTATCAAAATCATGTTCAGCAATATCAGCCCGTCTTCAATGTTTTTCAAGATGATGGTACGGTTCTCATCAGTAAAGAGCTGGAAAGACTAACTGACAGTAAACTTTTATTTAAGCGCTTTATTGATGCATTTAACTCTAACGATAACAAACGAGACTTTTTTAATTCAAGTAAAGAGTTTCAAACTCTCAGTACTTTGGCTGAGAGAGAATCTACCCCAGATGAAATGCGTTCTTTTTATGCATCTTGGATGGATAAAATTACCGTCAAACAACTAGGTCAAGACGGTGATTTTTACGAAATAGCTTTTCAATCGATGACCAAAGAGAGTAGCTATTCATTGCTCAATCAATATATTGAGATGATAATACGCAAAACTCATCGTGATGCCCTAAATAACTTAAAAGCAGTTGTGGGTAGCAAACAAAATGAATTGATTCAGCAACAACGGGTACTTGAACGTCAAGCTGAAATCAAGTTAATTGTTGAAATAGAAAAAGCTAATTTTGCATTGGAAATTGCGAGATCAGCGGGTGTTACACAGCCCATTCAGACTAATAGTAGTGATAAAATTTTTGATATTGAATTAGGTGCTAAAGCGATTGAGGCAAAGATTAAAGCGTTACAATCAATAAAGGAGCTAAGTGTCATAGAGCCTCGCCTCCAGCAGGTCAATGCGAAGCTTACAATGCTTGAAAGCCTAGAAGTTGATAGTTCTATTCAATTTCAGACCGTCAGTTTCTATGAAAATGTTGAGCAGCCTATCACTCGTGACAGGCCTAAAAGAGCCCTAATTATTGCTTTAGGTACGATTCTTGGCGCTATGTTAGGAATTGCAATCGCTCTTATTCGTTTCGCATTTCGCCGAAAATAATGTAGTTATTTTCTTATGATCTTAAGGTGCCTCATAAGATTCCAACCTATGAGGCATTTCTCTAGCCAAGATTACATTTATCACTGAGTTAAAGCACAACAATACACCTAACTTATCCTAAGTGTCTTGGCTTATCCCTACATGAGGAAATAAGGCAGAGAAGCTTTGTAAAGTTATGCTGTAGACAAATTTATCAGGGCTATTGTACTCATCTATAGTTGTAACTCTGATGGTATAATTCAAAGATGTTCTATTAGACCTCCCACTGCATTAAAATCACAGAGTCCCGCGTTAGGAAGAATTTGCTTCAGCTTTATCGAATCATCTAGACTCTAGCCACTCTACCTAAAATTACATTTTGGCGACAGCGAGAGTTATGCGTATTGAACAATTAGACCCGATAAAGCTACCTTTGATTAGTCGTTTATACAAAGCTTATTACCCCTCGGCTAAACCCAAAAAAGAAGAGTTGACTTTTGTAGGTTATGTCGATGGTGATTTAGCTTGCGTAACTCGATTTAGAATTATAGAAAGCCATCGGCTTTTGACTGGAATGTTGGTTATCCCAAGTTATCGTGGTTCTGGTCTCGCTCATCAGCTCATGTCCTATTGTAAAGACTCTGTGCTTGCCAAAGGGGATTTCTGTTTTGCATATGCCCACCTAGAGAAGTTTTATGCCAAGCATAACTTCAAAACCATCGAGCCGGAGCAGCTCCCCAAACATTTACAAGTCATGTTCGAACGTTATAGCCGTAAAAAGAGACTTGTGGCAATGGCCTATCAATTAGACGGGAAATGTGCTCTCGAGCTTCTTGAATGAGACAAGCTTTGATGTGATGGCAACTGTTCACAGTTGCCATCTTTGTTTATTAATGACTGATTGGCTTTTGAAACCAAGGTGAACGAACATCCGTTTCTTCAAAGAGATTATGTTTCTTGCGTAGCATTTGCCCACCATCACGAGTCAGTGGTTCCCAACCTATATTGGCTCTGCTGGTGCTTGGTTTGACGGTTAATATATCTAGAGGTATTGAGATATAAAATCCTTTATTATAGCTCCCCTCACCGTACTCATCGGCGGTTAAGTTTGTTAAGGTAGCGTAAGCGCCAACGATAATCCCGGTGTCAAACTGCTTGGAAAAATCCACGCGAGCCCCGATATCCCCACCTAAGAACTTACCAGCACTGACTTTCAGTAAGGTGTTATTTAAGAACGTCCAATTGGGCATGTAATAACCCGTGATATGTCCAGTAGTCCCTTTACTCAAGACATAAGCTTGGCAGGTGGGGGTGCGAGAGTCACATTTTGCTTGATCATAGAAGAAATAATCATGTTTGTAGACTCCGAACCATGAATCAGGATCCCTTTGGCTGACCAGGTTGGCATCGACACCCAAAGCCCAGTTGGTGTTCATCGGTCGATACAAGGCCTCACCGCCAATTCCTGCAAACATCATTTCTAAGTATCCCCCATAAAGCTGGGTATAAACCTCTTCCATAGGTTGCTTAAACCAAGTCAACTGAAGGTTATCTAGCCTAACGGGATTATCACTGACATAGGCCCTGAACATGGTCCTTACTCTAGGGGTTGAGTAGTTACGGACATGCGGTGAATTTTTGACGTAATTAAATTTGTCATAGTTATCAACCATATTAACATAAAGGCCGCCTCCCAATTCAAGATTATCACTCAACCAGTAATGCGATTTTGCGTTAAGTCCCAGACTGTATAGGTAAAATGCCTCTGGCGCTCCAATACTTTGTTGTAACACGGGGTCGATATTGTAGTCCCACCGTTTCTGTGTTGTAGCGGCTCTATGCCCTCCATATTCTTCTGGCTCTGAGTAAGAAAAGCTATCGCTGGTGGCAGTGCCTAGTTGTCGCTCATTAGAGAGCTGAGAAAATTTGTCTCGATTGATATCGGTTTGGGTTAAATTCATGCCATTTTTTTGTTCGATAACTTTGATGACTCGAATAGAGTTATTGGTATGGTGTGAAACAATGGCTGCGGCTCTATTAAGAGCCTCGTTTCGGTTACGATATTTACTTTGTTCACCGGTAACAACCAAGGTATCCTTCTCGAACGTAATGGAGTTATCTTTATAGCCAGCATTTTGCTCTAATTCATGGGCCACTTGCTGCCAATTGGTGTCACTCTCTGTCGGACGCGGTGTTGTTTTAGGCTTGTCTTCATCGCGCCAGTTTGGCTGAATATCATTGAAATTTGTGTAAACATTGAAGCCAAAGGTGAGGGTATTACCTCTTTGGTAACTTAATTTAACATCACCCCAATCCCACAAACGATAATTGACCCCAAAGTTCCAGCGTGTACTTTGAGGCATCGTTTTTGCCTTTCTTTGCACGGGAAAATCTTCAGAATAGTCGTTGCCTTCGTATTCGAGTTTCAACCTGAGTGGTTCATAAGGAGTTTGGTACTCCAGTCCTCCAAAAATAGCAGCAGGACCTCTAAACCATCTTTTTGCGTCTAATGTACCCCCACTGGCTTTTGTATCACTGGGGCGTGTACAGTAGCTGTCCGTCAATTTACATGCAGGATTGCTGATAGTGCCACTTTGGCCCAAATAGCCCCAGCCAAGTCCGAGGCTAAAGTCTAGGCTACCTACTCGTTTGGTAGCGGCAATAAATTCACCATCAAAAAGCCCAGTACCCGCGAAGTCACGAAAACCGATGGATGCCTCTGGCAAGTAATAGCTTTCCTCCAGAAGACGGATTTTAAAGTCAACGCCACGATCGGTGTAAAGATTATTACCGCTGTATTCTTTATCACCACTATAAAGTACATCTGGTACGCGGCTATAGCGTAGAGTAGTTTCTAGCCAAGACATGAGCTGCAGAGAGACCATGTAATGATGGTAGTCATTATTGATGTTTGCACCAATATTAAGCTCTCCTTCCCGAGCCATACGGCCTGTTGGAGTCTGCATTAGACCTGTTCCACCAAAGTCTGACTGAGAGACGTGCCACAAAGCATCACTTTCTGCCGCACAGACCAACCCTGAAAATAAGTTAAAATAGATAAGAGTAAAACGAGTACAGCGATTCATTACAGCACCTTACGCATACTAATAAGTTTTATGATGTCTTTTTCAAGAGAAGTAAGTTGGTCGGAATCAGAGTCAAATCCAACATAAATAGTGCTATTAGAAGTGAGGCGAGTAGCCGCATTATTCCAGTAGGCATAGCCTACTCTTTCAGCATATCCATTAGGGTGAACCACCCATACAAAGCTTGGATCGGCATGTGGTAAAGGGACGATATCACGCATTAGTGCGGCGATAGACGAATAGTCGGTAATACTAACTTGAGTTGGTTGTGTGATGAGTCCAATTAACTCTACCTTATGATCACGTTGAGGAAAGGTAAATTCAAAGTGTCCAGATAAGAGAGGATCTAATTCGGGGTTGATACGAATTGCATCATAATCAAGCGAGGTTTTAATACGGTAACCCGTATTCCACTGCTTGATATCCGCAATAAGCTGTTCGACAGGGTAGTCGGTTGTCGTTTCTATTTGCTGCAAACGTGCTAAAACACTATTTTGAAGCATTTGGGCTTCTTTTTGTTTTTGGTTATCGAATAGTTGGCTAGCAATTGGAAAGTTGTTGAGATCAATTGTTATTTTGGACTTAATGTCATTGAGTACCTGAGTAAGTCGCGCAGGTTGAGAATACTGCAATGATAAGTGCTCTTTTGGTATGTCGGCGATAAGCTCAATGGCTTGAATGGAGCAGGAAAGTGTTGCCGACAACAGAGATAAGAATAGCCGAGTTATCATGATGGTTAACCTATATATGGCTTCAGGATTTCAATTTCGATCATTAACTTTTCAGGTATAAGCCACTGAAGACTCTTAACTACCAGGCCTTGCTCATTGAGCCAATAAAAATTCTGGAGTTGACTACCGTCTGGAAAATCTAGGTTCTCTACAACCTTGGCCGCTTTTGTCTGCCACAAAAGCGAGGTTAAGGGTTCAAATTTAACCAAGTTCGAACGGACAAAAACCCGTTGGTCAAATTGATAACCAGGTTGCCAATCGTAATAGGCTTGCCATGCAGCTGCTTTTTCTGTCGGTTGTTGGGGGTAGTGTGCTTCTACTAAATTGTAATTGGGGAGGTTGAGGGTTTTTACTACGCGCCCGTTTTCCGTTACAAGCATAGCACCATCAGAAGAGACCCATTTTAATCTCAGTGATTGAGTCAAAGGGTTCGTTTCAGCAAAAGCCAATACCAGAAAAAGTCGATGGCCGTGGTTGATTCTGGCGTAAATACTCGCGTAGGGAAGGTCTCGAACTTTCTCCAACGTAACTGTGGTGTCTTCAAGTCCGGTAAAGGCTTCCTTCATGGTCGCACCCGTATCTTGAATGTACTGACTGCAGCCCTGCAAGGTCAATATTAGAGCACAGAGAATAAATAAGGCAAAATTCATATTAAGGTGCTTTTGTATAGTTGGTTTCATGTATTAAAAGCAAAAAAAACCTGAGCAAAAGCTCAGGATCTTTAAACGATCAAAACGACTATTTTGTTGTGCCATCAGTGCCGTCATTATTGCTGCTGGACGCAACGGCCACTGCTGCACCTACAGCAACTGCTCCAACTGTTACAGCAGTGGCTGTTGCCGCACCTGTCGCTGTCGCTGTCGCAGTTGTTGCACCTGCTGCGCCTCCTGCCGAACTGGAAGCTGTCGTCGCAGCGGCCTCTTCACCGGTGGCAAAAACGTTTGCTGACAAACCGAGAGTTAAGATTGACGCTAGAGTGATGAATCTCATATTTCGTATCCTCTAAAATAGATGAAGGCAATGGTGGAGCGATTTAGGTTATCGCTCGTAGACATATTTTTTCAATATCCTCTAATATCGAGAAAATACACAGATTTGGAGAAAACGCAATAAATTTAACTTATGAAAGTGAATTGTGATAAAAATAATTTTAATTATAGAATCTTTCAACTGTTTTGTGCCACTTTTTAATTAAAATATGTCAGCTTACCCTTACAAAATTGTACAAACTGTGTACAAAAAATGAGAATTTTGATATTTCACAAATGAGAATAAGAATATACATAGCAAACATAAAGTTACGAATACCACTATTTAAAAATCAAATTTTTCTCAAAAAAATTATAGATTTAAGAATTGATATCTTAGTGATTGATCTATAGTATACCTCGCTCTGATTCTTCATCTGGCAGTTTTATTTCCAATAAATCATCAGCTTAGCTGGATTTTTAATCACAAAGATTTATGTGTAAACAAGATGGTTAGTTTTATTGATTCAATACGATTAAGTAAAAAAATATAGTGAGAAAGTTAAGTATGATAATTGGTTTTGATACAAAGATAACAAGATATTATCTCCTTGCTACTATGCTTCCCATATTACTTACAGGATGTGTAACGCCAGGCACACATCTTAATAAAAATAATGATAATGTGGTTGAAATAAAAAATAGCGATGGCAACTTCGATATTTCAAGTTCTGTAAATTTGTATCCTTTGACTGCTCAATCTGTTACTGAATATCGCGATATCTCTCAGCCAGTATCTCAAGCTAACCATAAGCTAGATCAAGACATCTCTAAGTATGAATACCGAATTGGAATCGGTGATATTTTAAATATTACCATTTGGGATCACCCAGAATTAACTATTCCTGCGGGATCATATCGTAGCGCTTCTGACTCTGGAAATTGGGTTCACGCAGATGGCACTATTTTCTACCCTTATATCGGTATTGTGAAGGTAGCAGGTAAAACCGTGGGTGAAATTCGCGCTGATGTGGCTAAAAGATTGGCAAAGTACATCGAAAGCCCTCAAGTAGACGTTAATGTGGCCGCATTTCGTTCTAAAAGAGCCTACATTACAGGTGAGGTGAATAAACCAGGCCAGCAAGCTATTACCAATATTCCTCTGACTCTGCTAGATGCGATCAATCATTCAGGCGGCCTGTCTGAAAATGCAGACTGGCGCAATGTATCGCTGACTCGTGATGGCGTGGAGCAAACCCTCTCTCTCTATGGCTTAATGCAACGCGGCGATTTGACACAAAATCGCCTGCTACAGTCTGGCGATATTATCCATGTGCCTCGTAATGATAATCAAAAGATTTTTGTCATGGGTGAAGTTAACCAGCCTCAGCTATTGAAGATTGACCGCGCAGGTATGACGCTTACGGAGGCTCTGAGTAGTGCAGGTGGTATTAACGAGCTGTCGGCTGATGCCACGGGCATTTTTGTTATTCGCTCGTCAGATAATAAACAAGAACGAATGGCAGACATTTATCAATTGAATATGTCAGATGCTTCAGCACTTGTTGTCGGTACTGAGTTTGATCTCAAGCCGTACGATATTGTTTATGTGACTGCGGCACCAATCAGTCGCTGGAATCGTATTATTGGTCAGTTTTTACCGACCATCAATGGCTTTAATAATCTCGGCGAAGGTGTGTTACGACTACGTAACTGGCCTTAAGCACAAGTGTGGGCCAAAGTTAGGTTTTGATTTATTTATGTTTGACAAAATTCTCGTCGTTTGTGTTGCCAATATTTGCCGTTCTCCAACAGGAGAACGTTTGTTAAAAAGCCTATTACCAGAAAAATCGGTTGCTTCCGCGGGAATTGACTGTGAGAAAAGCCGTATGGTGGGCAAACCAGCAGACAGTATGGCGTGCAGCATTGCGCAGCAAAATAATCTAGGTCTGAGCGGACATCTTGCACAGCAGCTGACAGCAGAAATGTGCAATCAATACGACTTAATTCTGGTTATGGAGAAGAAACACATCGAGGCCGTTACTCAAATTGCACCTCAGGCACGGGGTAAAACCATGCTCTTTAACCATTGGGCCGGAAGAGAAATTCCCGACCCCTATCGCCAAAGCCATGAGGCGTTTGAACACGTTTACCAACTAATGTATGAAGCTGCATTGGCTTGGAAAGAAAAACTTTAGGCCGTTAGGTAAAATCTTTCATTGAGAAAAATGCAACCAATTTTGGTTGTGCCAAATTTAGGAAGTATGAATTTTATGACTGCATCAACCCCTAGCTATAATGAAATCGATCTAACAAAGATTTTTGGTATATTGAGAGATGGTAAGTGGCTTATCCTAGCCGTAATCACTCTTTTTGCCTTGTTTGGTGTTGCTATTGCTTTACTTTCTACTCCAATATACAAAGCAGATGCTTTAATTCAAATTGAGGAGAAGAAGAACGGACGTATTTCCTCGATGGTCGGCGATATGGGAGAGCTCTTCGCTCAAGAATCTTCTGCTCCAACTGAAGCTGAGATTATCAAATCTCGTATGATTTTAGGCACAACCGTTGATAAGTTTAACCTTGCCACTGTTGTTACTCCGCATTATTTCCCCATCATTGGGAAAGGGGTTGCTCGTTTATCTGATGACATTAAGAATATTTCCGTATCGAGATATATCGTACCAAACACTCAGAGCACAAGTGTAAGCCAGTTAGAAGTGCTGGATGCGAAGACCCAGTCATTTCAACTGCGCTCTTTAGAGGGGGAGGTGATATTGACAGGGAAAGCGGGAGAACTGATTAAGGCTAACGGCTATGAGATTTTTGTTGCTTCGCTTGACGCACATGAAGGGACGATTTTCACGCTGAATAAAATCAGCCGGTTAGGAGCTATCGAAAATTTAAAACACGCGCTTGCTATTAGTGAGCTTGGCAAACAGACCGGAATACTTAGATTAGCGATGGAAGGCGAAAATCCTTCAAAAACAGCCGAAATCCTCAATCATATTGCTCAGACCTACTTTTTACAAAATGTAGAGAGAAATTCGGCCGAAGCGCAGCAAAGTTTGGTCTTTCTCCAAAACCATTTACCTGATATCAAGGCCAACTTAACGTCAGCGGAAAATGTTTTGAACCAATATCGCCAAAAAAATGAGTCAATCGATCTTGGTCTAGAGGCACAGTCTACATTAAAAGTTATGGTGGATTTAGAGGCACAATTAAATGAACTGACCTTTAAAGAAAGTGAAATAAGCCGGCTTTTTACTAAAGACCATCCATCTTACTTGTCGTTAATGGATAAACGTAAAACCTTGTTAAAAGAGAAGCAGCGCATAAATAAGCAAGTACAAAAACTACCTGATACTCAACGCGAAATATTGCGTATGACTCGTGATGTTGAAGTCAACCAGCAAATTTATGTCCAGTTACTAAATAAGGTTCAAGAGTTACGTGTTATCAAAGCCAGTACTGTGGGTAATGTTCGTATCTTAGACGATGCAAAGGTCTTTCCAGCAGCCGTTAAACCTAAGAAATCATTGATTGTTGTATTAGCGACGCTATTCGGTGGTATGTTAAGTGTTGCATTTGTTCTAGTGAGGGCGGCGTTTCATAGAGGTATAGAAAATCCTGAAGATATAGAGCAGCTTGGTTTGCCAGTTTATGCTAGTGTGCCAAAGTCAGTGGATCAGTTAGAACTTGTACAAAAGCAAAATAGAAAGCGCAACGCTAATTCAACGAGTGTGCTTCTAGCAGAACATAACCCAGCCGATCTCTCCATAGAGGCCTTGCGCGGCCTGCGTACAAGCCTACATTTTGCCATGCTTGAGGCAAAAAATAACGTGGTGATGATCTCTGGTCCTGCACCTGATATCGGTAAATCTTTTATTTCGTCGAACTTTGCGGCAGTTGTTGCCAAGGCAGGAAAAAAGGTTTTGCTGATTGATGCAGATATGCGCAAAGGTCATTTACATAAAGTCTTTGGTTGCGATGAAAAGAATGGTTTGTCTGATTGTTTGAGCGGGGTAAGCGAGTTTTCGCAAATGGTAAAAATAAGTGAAGTAAAAAACTTACATCTTTTAACCCGTGGTCAAATACCGCCTAATCCTGCTGAATTGCTTATGCATCAGAGCTTTGGTGCTTTGATCAAATCAGTATCGAGTGATTACGACCTAGTTGTGATTGATACGCCACCTGTACTGGCGGTGACAGACCCAAGTATTGTGGGCGCGCATGCGGGAACTACATTAATGGTCACTAGATTTGGTCGTAGTCATGTAAAAGAAATTGAGATGGCCAACAGCCGATTTGAACGCGCCGGAATTAATGTAAAAGGTGTTATTTTTAATGTAGTTGAAAAGAAAGCATCTACTGATGCCTACAGTTATTCATACACCAATGATAGCTAATTTAGTTGTCAATTCTGGGCTCTAGGCGCATGAGTTTACGTTCTAACTCCCTAATTTTTAGTTGGTTATACGTTGAGGGCACCGCACTGGTGAGATTGCTGTTACGTTCCTCTTTGAGCTGGTGAGCCCACTTATCGATGATTTGCCTAGCCCCATAGCATTGGCAACGTCTTAACCAACTTGTGATCCGCTAAGCGTAGCTTGTGCTGACGGTGTAAGTGAAGAAGCATAGACAAGATACTCATTGTTGATTTCGGAATGTTTGCGATCTCATTACAAATGCAAAAACTCATAAGGGCACTATCGATCAGGTAGATGGCCGCCAAATTTTGATCTGGCATGCAGCTACAGCAATTCAATATTTTGCGTAGATGTCCTCTTTTTGGCTTGAATGGTGAGTCCCGTGGGCGTGCTTATGTGAACATGATGGCAGCCATAGTCCGTCATACTTCTGGAAAGTCGAGCTTGTAAGAGAGGGCGGTTCTTGAAGCTAATATCAAACTTGTTATCCAGTGCGCTGATAATAACCAAGCTCATAATAGAATCCCAAAAGCGTTAACAGGGTAAATGATGTTTATGATTCATTTTCTACCTGGCTTAATTCCCCACAAATTTTCCTATTAGCTAGAGTTTTATGTTGACCCACCGTATAGCAGCTATACTTGATTTTACGGTTCTTAGTATTCCATGCCTTCCTCGTTCCAAGCTCGCATACCTAGGTACCGCCAACTATACTTATAATGATAAATGTGTCATCAAATTTGGGGGCTGTATGAATTCACCACTCGTATATCAAACCTTGCCGTCGTTCGACGAGCTGATGGACATGGCTGAGAATAATCCAGAGGGATTTACCCAGTTCAAACATGAGATGTGCCAAGAGATGATTTTATCTGCATCCGAAGAGATGAGAGAGCGGCTTTGGGCACAGCAAAGTCACATAGATCTGGTAGTGGGAAGCTGTAAAAACCCCAATCATGCCAACGTTGTATTAATGCGAGAGCTCGTGTCTCAGATGGTCAAGTTTCAAGATGTACTAGATGGTGATGTGAACGAATGTGACGAACGACCCAAAGCTCAAGTTATCCCCCTCAAAGATTGGCGTTGAACAGCTTAACCACCATCCACTCTGATATACTTTTCACCGAACCCTTATCAACGTCACCTCGTTAAAGTTGGTGGGGAGATAATTTGTATCAATCCTGTGTTTGATCACAAAAAAAACTCCCCCGCCCCTTGGATTTATGCAAAATACCCCACATATAAGTAACACAAGATTCTACGGCCTTGCCCAGCCGCAAGGCTATCATCAAAACCAATAGAAATTTTCAGGAGAGACGACCGATGAATATTCGTCCATTACATGATCGAGTTATCGTAGAGCGCCAAGAAGTTGAGTCAAAGTCAGCTGGTGGTATTGTTTTGACTGGTTCAGCTGCGGAAAAGTCAACTCGCGGTGTTGTGTTAGCTGTAGGTAAGGGTCGCATTCTTGAAAATGGGACAGTCCTACCACTTGATGTAACAGTTGGTGATAAAGTTATTTTTGCTGAAGGCTACGGTACAAAAACAGAAAAAATAGACGGTAAAGAAGTATTGGTGATGTCGGAAAGCGACATTATGGCGATCGTTGAGTAATCGCTGGCTTCTAAGCATCTGATGTTTTGTTTGAACTCTGTATCCAAATCAAAGAATTTAAGGAAATAAAAAATGGCAGCTAAAGACGTTAAATTTGGTAATGACGCACGTGTTAAAATGCTAGAGGGCGTAAATGTTCTAGCTGATGCAGTAAAAGTCACTTTGGGCCCTAAAGGTCGTAACGTAGTTCTTGATAAATCTTTTGGTGCACCAACTATTACTAAAGATGGTGTTTCTGTTGCGCGTGAAATTGAACTTGAAGACAAGTTCCAAAACATGGGCGCTCAAATGGTCAAAGAAGTAGCGTCTCAAGCAAACGATGCTGCTGGTGACGGTACAACGACGGCAACGGTATTAGCTCAAGCTATCGTAAGTGAGGGCCTAAAAGCGGTTGCGGCTGGAATGAACCCTATGGATCTTAAGCGCGGAATTGATAAGGCCGTGGTTGCTGCTGTAGAAGAGCTAAAAGCGCTTTCTGTTCCTTGTGCTGATACCAAAGCTATTGCTCAGGTGGGTACTATTTCAGCAAACTCTGACTCCAGCGTTGGCAACATCATTGCTGAGGCAATGGAAAAAGTAGGTCGTGATGGTGTTATCACAGTAGAAGAAGGCCAAGCGCTACAAGACGAACTTGATGTTGTGGAAGGTATGCAGTTTGATCGTGGCTACCTCTCTCCATATTTCATCAATAACCAAGAAGCGGGTAGCGTTGAACTAGAAAACCCATTCATCCTGCTTATTGACAAGAAAGTATCGAACATTCGTGAGCTACTTCCAACGCTAGAGGCCGTAGCGAAAGCTTCTCGTCCTTTGCTTATCATCGCTGAAGATGTTGAAGGTGAAGCACTAGCGACGCTTGTTGTAAATAACATGCGCGGCATTGTGAAAGTTGCAGCAGTTAAAGCACCTGGCTTTGGTGACCGTCGTAAGGCAATGCTTCAAGATATCGCTATTTTAACTGGCGGTACTGTTATCTCTGAAGAAGTTGGTCTAGAGCTTGAGAAAGTAGTACTAGAAGATCTTGGTCAGGCGAAGCGCGTAGCTATTACTAAAGAAAACACAACGATCATCGATGGTATGGGCGAAGAAGCGATGATTCAAGGTCGTGTTGCTCAAATCCGTCAGCAAGTGGAAGAAGCAACGTCTGACTACGATAAAGAGAAGCTTCAAGAGCGTGTTGCAAAACTTGCAGGTGGCGTTGCTGTGATCAAAGTTGGTGCTGCGACTGAAGTTGAAATGAAAGAGAAGAAAGATCGCGTAGAAGATGCTCTGCATGCTACTCGTGCAGCGGTTGAAGAAGGCGTTGTTGCTGGTGGTGGTGTTGCTCTAATTCGCGCGGCATCTAAGATTGTTGACCTTGAGGGTGACAACGAAGAACAGAATGTAGGTATCCGCGTTGCACTGCGTGCAATGGAAGCGCCAATTCGTCAAATCACAATGAATGCCGGTGATGAAGAATCAGTGGTTGCGAACAACGTGAAGAATGGTGATGGAAGCTACGGTTATAACGCAGCAACAGGTGAGTACGGTGACATGCTTGAGATGGGTATTCTTGACCCAACAAAAGTGACTCGTTCTGCACTTCAATTTGCAGCATCAGTTGCAGGTCTTATGATCACTACAGAAGCTATGGTGACGGATCTTCCACAAAAAGATGCGCCAGCAATGCCTGACATGGGCGGCATGGGTGGTATGGGTGGCATGGGCGGCATGATGTAAGCCTTGTACCATTGATAAAAAAACGGAGGCTTTAGTCCTCCGTTTTTTATTCATCGATTAACG
>NZ_AEIU01000067.1 GCF_000165125.1 Vibrio caribbeanicus ATCC BAA-2122
TGATCATGTTTTTAACATAGTCAGCGTGTCCTGGACAGTCTACGTGTGCGTAGTGACGAGTTGGAGTGTCGTACTCAACGTGAGATGTAGCGATTGTGATACCGCGCTCACGCTCTTCTGGAGCGTTATCGATAGATGCGAAGTCTTTCGCTTCACCGCCGTACACTTTAGCAAGTGTTGTACAGATTGCAGCAGTTAGAGTTGTTTTACCGTGGTCAACGTGGCCGATAGTACCAACGTTTACGTGCGGTTTAGTACGTTCAAATTTTTCTTTAGACACGATCGTGTTCCTTCCTAGTTATGATTCGCCACGATCCGAATTGATCGAGACGCGCCAGAAATTGCTATTTTATGCGCCAACGTCAGTCAGCGCAATATTTGGACGCATTGATCTTTTAAAAAAGCGAGACTTTTTTTAAGATCGAAGCATTTTGTTTAATAACCTCGGTCTGCAATGATTTTTTCTGCGAAGTTTTTAGGCACTTCAGCGTACTCATTAAACTCCATAGAATAAGACGCACGGCCTTGAGTTGCAGAACGCAGGTCTGTGGCGTACCCAAACATCTCAGATAATGGAACCTGGGCACGGATGATCTTAATCCCAGCCACACCATCGTCCATACCTTCGATCATGCCACGACGGCGATTCAGGTCACCCACAACATCCCCCATCCAATCTTCAGGGGTAGTTACTTCAACATTCATCATTGGTTCAAGAAGAACGGGTTGTGCTTCCAAAGAACCTTTTTTGAATGCCATAGAACCAGCGATTTTAAACGCCATCTCATTCGAATCGACATCATGGTATGAACCATCAAATAACGTTGCCTTAATATCTAGTACGGGGTAACCCGCCAAGACACCGCTATTCATTTGCTCCTCGATACCTTTCGCTACCGAGCTGATGTATTCTTTTGGAACAACACCGCCCACGATTTCGTCTACAAAAACAAAGCCTTCGCCTGGTTCTGAAGGTTCAAGCTTGATCCATACGTGACCATATTGACCTCGACCACCAGATTGGCGTACAAACTTACCTTCGACTTCCGCGTTACCACGAATCGTCTCTCGGTACGCTACCTGAGGTTTACCGACATTACAGTCAACGCTGAATTCACGCTTCATGCGATCAACAATGATATCTAAATGAAGCTCACCCATGCCAGAGATCAATGTCTGGCCTGTTTCATCATCTGTTTCTACACGGAATGACGGATCTTCTGCTGCTAGTTTACCCAGTGCAATACCCATCTTCTCCTGATCAGCTACTGAACGAGGTTCAACCGCAATTTGAATCACTGGATCCGGAAATTCCATTCGCTCTAAGATAACCTTATGGTTTTGGTCACATAAAGTATCCCCTGTTGTTACGTCCTTAAGGCCGATTGCCGCTGCAATATCGCCTGCACGAACTTCCTTGATCTCATCGCGCTTATTTGAGTGCATCTGCACAATTCGTCCAAATCGCTCTTTTTTCTGCTTGACCGAGTTGTAAACAGCATCGCCAGAATTAACCACTCCAGAATAAACTCGCATAAATGTCAAAGTGCCGACAAACGGGTCTGTTGCGATTTTAAATGCAAGGGCAGAAAACGGTTCATTATCATCCGCATGACGTTCTACCTCATTGTCACTATCATCGACACCTTTGATAGCAGGAACATCTACAGGCGAAGGCAAATATTCAACCACAGCATCTAGTACTGCTTGAACACCTTTATTTTTAAAGGCGCTACCACAAGTAGCGAGCACAATTTCGTTATTTAACGTACGAGTTCGTAGTGCTTGTTTGATCTCAGCTTCGGTCAGTTCACCTTCTTCAAGATACTTATCCATTAACTCTTCAGAAGCCTCTGCCGCAGCTTCAACAAGATTCATGCGATACTCTTCTGCTAATTCAAGCATATCACTTGGAATATCTTCGTAAGTAAAGGTGGTACCCTGATCAGCCTCATTCCAGTTGATCGCCTTCATTTTGATAAGGTCAATAACACCTTTGAAGTCATCTTCAGCACCAATATTTAGTTGGATAGGAACTGGGTTGGCACCGAGGCGATTTTTGATCTGGTCAACAACACGTAAAAAGTCGGCCCCTGCACGGTCCATTTTGTTGACAAATACCATTCTAGGTACGTGATATTTATCTGCTTGACGCCATACAGTTTCAGATTGAGGTTCAACACCAGAGGCTCCACAAAATACAACGACAGCTCCATCGAGCACGCGGAGAGAACGCTCAACTTCAATAGTGAAGTCTACGTGTCCGGGAGTGTCTATGATATTAATGCGATGGTCTTGAAATTGTGCTTCCATACCGCGCCAGAATGTAGTTGTCGCAGCAGAAGTAATGGTAATTCCACGCTCTTGCTCTTGCTCCATCCAATCCATGGTTGCAGCACCGTCATGAACCTCACCAATTTTGTGAGAAAGACCAGTGTAGAAAAGAATGCGTTCACTTGTGGTGGTTTTGCCAGCGTCTACGTGAGCGACAATACCAATGTTACGATAGCGCTCAATAGGTGTTTTACGGGCCACTATTGAATCCTCTTTGCATTAGGGACTATTGCTATTTTCAGTTTGATGATTTTTACCATCTCCTAAAAATAGCAATAGTTCCTACGCTTGCACATAGGAACTAAACACATGCCGTGAAAGAATTCACGGCATGTAAAGGTATTACCAACGGTAATGAGCGAATGCTTTGTTAGCATCAGCCATACGGTGAACGTCTTCACGTTTCTTAACCGCAGTACCTTTGTTCTCAGACGCATCAAGCATTTCTGCTGCAAGACGCTGAGCCATAGATTTTTCACCACGCTTACGCGCAGCTTCAACCAACCAACGCATAGCTAGCGCGTTACGACGAACCGGACGCACTTCTACAGGAACTTGGTAAGTTGAACCACCTACACGGCGAGATTTAACCTCTACCGCTGGGCGAACATTTTCAAGAGCTTCTTCAAATACAGCTAAGTGATCTTTACCAGATTTCTCAGCCATAGCATCTAGTGCAGTGTATACGATTTTCTCTGCAGTAGATTTCTTACCGTCAACCATTAGGATGTTGACGAATTTTGCCAGCAATTCAGATTTGAACTTCGGATCTGGAAGGATCTTACGCTGACCAATGACGCGACGACGTGGCATGGAATTATCTCCGTTGTCTTATTCTTCAGGTTATCCAAAACTTTTCAGTTTCTTCAAAAATTAAAATTTAATTTTAGTGTTTGGCCTTACTTAACGCTTCTATCAATTTAGAAGAGCATTAAGACTTAGGACGTTTCACACCGTACTTAGAACGACCTTGTTTACGGTCGTTAACGCCAGCACAGTCAAGTGCACCGCGAACAGTGTGGTAACGTACACCCGGAAGGTCTTTAACACGACCACCGCGGATTAGAACAACTGAGTGCTCTTGAAGGTTGTGACCTTCACCGCCGATGTACGAAGTCACTTCGAAACCATTTGTCAAACGAACACGACAAACTTTACGAAGTGCTGAGTTAGGTTTTTTAGGTGTAGTAGTGTAAACACGAGTACATACACCACGTTTTTGTGGGCACGCTTCTAGTGCAGGCACGTTGCTTTTAACAACTTGCTTTGCACGAGGTTTACGTACCAACTGGTTAATAGTTGCCATTAACTAGCTCCTGATTTACTTGAAAGTAAGCTTTGTGAAAAATCTATTCCCTGACTAACAGTCGCAGTCAGGGACGCAAAATTCTATTTTTTAGTGCTCTGGCTGTCAAGAAATATACGGATCTTTTTTAGCCATCTTGGTAAAAAACAATCCATGACATCAAAGTTGGGCAAGTTTTAAGGCCATGTGATGATATTTGAATGCTGTTCAGTCAATTCAACAAAGCCATCATAATTAATCGTTTTCGTTGTCTTGCTCATTTTCGTCTTACAGCCTCTGGCCATAACATCGGCATCAAGTACATAAACCTTGATATCTCTCAACATGTCATACATCTTGTGTCCAGAAATCGCTGCATAGATAGCATCTTCAACCAGTAACATAGCGTCGTGAGAAGCATCAAAGCCAGTAACAAGTTCTAATGAATGAAGGGATTTAATGATATAAAGCATAGTAAACCTAGAATGTGAGAACTTTATCTGCATCGTGCAATTGATTCGACAGCGCCGCCGAATCAAGAAGTTGCCCGCCAATTAAAAGGTCAGCTAACACTAACCCTCGTTCTTTCATCGAAGATTCACAAATATAAATAGACTCAATATCATATAATTCCATTAACTTGAACGACGGGGCATAGCCCTTACTTAAAATTTGCTGAGTCTCTTGATCCTTGAGTAATTGATACACACCATCACCCAAAAATATGACTCGAATGTCCTCACAATATGCAGAGGCGGCCAACAAAGCATCCAACCCCTCTCGACCAGATGATGTCGAATGTGGAGCAGAACAAAATACGTACGTTAGTGATGTCAAAATTGAACCACCCTATCTTGGACTAACATCGCTTCAGCTAGGCTACCTAAACCGGCTTGTTCAAACCCTGCTGCAAGATTGTGGCCATCTAGGCCATGTAAAGAAGATTCCTCTTCACTCAGTATACCGCGACGTAATGCGGCAGCAACGCAGGTCTCTAAACGAACGCCATGTTCTTTGGCAAGCCTCTGCCAACCTTTTACCAAATCAAACTCATCGTTTGCTGGAACAGTCAAAGCACTGCCATTAGTAACACCTTCTTTATAGAAGAAAACGCTGACTAACGTATGACCTCTGGCGACGAGAGCATTGGCAAATTGATAAGCATTGCGTGCAGATTGACCACCATAGACTGAGCCATTCACAACGAGCGTATAGGTTAGCCTATTCATTTATCATCATCCTCAACTTTCCGTTGCCTGATATACAAATACACGGTGTGCTTAGAAATATTTAATCTTTCAGCTACTCGGTTAATGGCATCTTTGATATCAAAAATACCTTTATCAAACAGCTCCATAACAATCTGGCGGTTTTTAGTATTATTTGACACTGACTTATCGGCATTAATTTCTTCAATCGTTCTTTCAACGGTTTGATCCACCAACTCCTCTACGTCACTGGCAAAATTAACCGACGATGCAGCCTCTTTTGCTTCTTCTGTCGGCATAAAAGATTGTAAAACCTGTGAAAATGGTGCATCTAAATTAACATTGACACACAGTAAGCCAATCACACGATTGTTGCCATTTCGAATTGCGACGGTAATAGACTTCATAAGCACACCGCCCTTCGCTCGGGAAAAATAGGAACGGGAAAAATTTCGTTCTGAACCCTCAATATCTTGCAACATTTTCAAAGCAAGGTCTGTAATAGGAGACCCGACTTGCCGTCCCGTATTTTCTCCATTAGCAATCTTAATCGCAGAGGTGTTTAAATCTTCAAGTGAATGAAGCACTATTTCACAAAATGGACCGATCAGACTGGCGATACCATCGACGACCGCCTCATAGGACCTAAGAATTATTTTATCATCCTGACTGAATGGCATAACATTTACCGACTCAATATCGAGTAACATTTCAGTACTGACACTTTCTGTATTCGTCACTTTTTGTCGCCTTCCAAAGTGAAAATCAATAAATTTATCTAAGCTTATCAGAAAATTCTAGCCAAGCATCTAATCACGCTTTTTCTGTTAACATAGCCCATCCTATTTTTGCCAATTCATATAATCAAATAACGTCAAGATGCTAGGTTTACATAAACAAAAGGCCCGGTCTAAACCGGGCCCCTTAAGATAACGTGGATGAACGCTCGTTTTATTGAACGGCTTTTTCTTCCTCGTTGTCGATTTTAAGTAGCTCAACTTCAAACACAAGTGTTGAATTTGCCGGAATAGTTGGTGTGTCCTGTTCACCATAAGCAAGCTCTGGTGGAATAACAAATTTGTATTTAGATCCAACAGACATTAATTGTACACCTTCAGTCCAACCAGGAATCACTCGATTCAATGGGAAGGTGGCTGGCTCTCCGCGATCATAAGAGCTATCGAACTGAGTGCCGTCAATCAATGTACCTTTATAGTGAACCTGAACTGTGTCAGTATCTTTTGGATGTTCACCTTTTGTCCCTTTCATGACTTGATATAGTAGGCCCGTATCTGTCTTTTTAACGCCCTCTTCTTTTTCGAAGTTCGCGCGGAAATCATCACCCAATTTTTTCGCTTCGGCTGCTTTCTCTGTTGCTTTCTTTTGCATCGTATCTGCAACACGCTTATCTAAAGACTCTAAAGCGCTGCGTGTTTGCTCTTCGTCAAGGCTAGGTTTACCTGCAAAAACGTCTTCGATACCTTGAAGTACCAAATCCTTATTTAAAGTAATACCAATTTCACTTGGTTTCTCTAGGCTGGTACTCAAGTAATTTGCGAAAGAAACACCAATGGCATAAGCCGCTTTATCATCTTCATTTTTGAAAGAAACCGCTTCTGCCTGCACTTGTTCTGCTTTAGGCGCTGCATCTGTTTTTGTTTCTTCTTTTTGACAGCCAGCAGCTAACGCAACCGTCGCGGCAAGCAATGACACTTTAAAAATCGATTTCATTTAATTCTCCAAATAATGGCTAACCATTTGTCTTTGTGCACAAAGATACATTTTTTTCTGGTGCACACAAGCATGTTGTACCAATATAACCAATATGCCACTTATTTGAACGTAAACGAAGCGGATATTGGGATTTAATGCGTATAATTTTTAACTTAATCTTTATGCTTTTTGTCATTTTTACGTTAAATGGCTGTTTTTTCTCCAACCAAGATGCTCAACGCTGGACGATAGAAGCGAACGGCACCACTAGTTTTGCTTTAAGTCGTGATGCACGCTTCGCGCTTATTTATTCAAAAGAGCAGCAGTTGGTATTTTGGGATCTTTACGAGAATTCACAATTAGCGTCTCTCGGTCCACAGGATCCAGAAGCAAGTACAGTTTCTAAGATCCGTATTTCCGATAATGGGCGATTTGCCGTCACAGCCACTCAAACTAACTTTGCAGTGTGGGATTTAGCATGGACGCAAGCTGAAGGTTTGTGGTCAATCTCTGATGGCCTTATTAGAGACATTGATATCGCAAGCAATGGTGACCAAGTCTTATTGGGCCTATCCAATGGAAAAGCGATCTATGTAAATCTCGCTACAGGTAGAAGATTAGAGTTTCTCGCACATAACGAAAAAATCAATACAGTGGCACTCTCTCCAAACGGGCGCTTTGCCCTTACCGGTGGTAATGACTACAAGGCTTACCTCTGGAATACTACAACAGGACAAATATTACGTACATTCGAGCATGGCCAGCGCATCAATCGAGTGGCTTTGCAAAGAGACGGCAAATACGCGTTGACTTCAGATGGTGGAAATCAAGCCTTCATTTGGGATCTCAACACTGGTGAAAAGATTGCTCAACTTCGCAGTTACTCACGTCAATTAATTTTTTCCAGTGCTCGCTTCTCTGACGATGGCCGTTATTTAGTAACTGGCACACCCTCAAGCAGAATCATGGTATGGCGAACCAAAACAGGAAAACAGATCGATGGTTTTGAAGCGGAGCCATTAAAAGATACTCGCCCTCCTCGCGCAGTAGTGTATGATGCGGCCTTTGATAGCCAAGATCGTGTCGTCTCTGGAACGTCAGCAGGAATGGCTCAAGCTTGGAATGTGGATTATTAATCATGAACGAAAATGAACTGGGGAAGCTAGAAAGTCGTGTGAATGACTTAGAATGTCAATTGGCTTTCCAAGAGCAAACCATCGAAGAGTTAAATCAAGCAATAACACAGCAGCAGCTTTTGATTTCTAAGATGCAAGATCAAATGAAATACGTGGTTGGTAAGATGAAGAACTTAGATAGCTCTCACCTTACTTCTGATCCTGCCAAAGAGCCGCCACCACCTCATTACTAAAGCTATGCGAGCATAAACACAATAACCATGCCTGTTACAACCAAGCATCCACCCACTCTGCGCAACTGGTTGTCAGGCTGTTGACTCAATTGAGCCACCATATGTCTCCAGCCATTAGGGGCTATCATTGGACCTAGACCCTCAACAATCAGCACAATGCCTAGCGCTAAAAAAAGACTATCTATCATTACTTCTTCCGATAAAAAGGGCTCCCGAAGGAGCCCTAATGAACAGTATATCTATCAGTTAGACGGTTTGCCCGAGGCCTGATTCATATATTTAAAGAAATCACTCTTTGGATCAAGAACTAGGATATCGCTCTTATCACTAAATGACTTACGATAGGCATTTAATGAACGCAAGAAGCCAAAGAACTCAGGGTCTTTATTGTAGGCATCTGCGTAAATTTTCGCCGCTTTCGCATCAGCATCACCACGAGTTACTCGCGCTGATTTGTCTGCTTCAGCTAAGATCGTTGCAACTTCAAGCTCTGCCTGTGCGCGAATCACCTCTGCTTGCTCACGACCTTCAGAACGGAACTGTCTTGCCACTGACTCACGTTCAGCACGCATACGATCGTAGATTGATCGACTGATACTATCTGGTAAGTTGATTTTCTTCATCCGAAAGTCAAATACGTGGATGCCAAGATCTTCCATGGCATCTTTACGAGTATCGTTTAAGACATTCTTCATGATCATGTCACGCTCACCATCTACTTCCAAGGCTTCTTTTGCCGCTTCGGTAGTAACAACATCGCTATCAGTGCTGTCTGGTAAAATATCTTCATTACGTGGGCCTGAAACTATTTGCTTGATTTCTCTTGAACCAATTTCAGAACGAAGCACATCGGTGACTTTTCTACCCAGCAGGGTTTGTGCAGTACCGATATTACCGCCACCTGTCGCGAGATAAAATTGACCAAAATCTTCGATTCGCCACTTTACGTACGAATCAATAATGACGTCTTTTTTCTCAGACGTGACGAAACGATCGGAGCGTCCGTCCATGGTCTGAATCTTCGCATCTAATATTTCAACTCTATCGAAAAAAGGAATCCTAAAGTGCAAACCGGGCTCGTAGACTTTTGCTATCTCGTTGTTGTCTTTCAAAACTCGGCCAAACCTAAGAACGATTCCACGCTCACCTTCCTCAATAACAAACAATGAGGATAGCAGAGCGACCAAACCAAGAGCCAATAAAGGGATCATTAGTTTACGCATAGTTAGTATCTCCCTTGACGTGAGCTTGAACGACTTGACGAATCAGTGCTTTGCGGATTGCTCTGAGGTTCTAGTTCAATTTTATCGTATGTCGATGTTTCTTGAGTGACACTTTTTCTAGCGGAACTTTTTTGCTCTGTCAGCTTATCAAGTGGCAAATAAAGCAGGTTACCGCTTGCTTCGGAGTCGATTAATACCTTAGAGGTATTGGAATATACGCGTTCCATCGTGTCTAAATAGAGACGGTTACGAGTAACCTCTGGAGACGCTTGGTATTCTGGCAATAATTTATCAAACTGTGCGACTTGACCCAAAGCACCATTGATAATGCGCTCGCTGTAGCCTTGTGCTTCTTTGAGTAGACGCTCAGCTCGACCCTTCGCTTTTGGAATAATATCGTTTTGATAAGCTTCTGCTTCACGCACAAATCGAACTGCGTCCTCACGTGATGCTGTCGCATCATCAAATGCGTCTTTCACTTGCTCTGGGGGGCGGGCATTCTCAAAGTTAACCGCAACAACCTCAATACCCATATCGTAACTGTCGACAATGTCTTCCAGTAAGGTTTGAGTATTTTGGCGGATTGATAGACGACCTTTAGTTAGGGTGCTGTCCATCAGTGAATCACCAATGACAGCGCGCAATGCGGAATCTGTCGCTTGACGCAAGCTATCGTCCGCACTAGTGACTCGATAAAGGTATTTATAAGGATCCGCAACACGATACTGAACTTCCATCGCCACAGAAACCACATTCTCATCTTTAGTCAGCATCGACCCAGATGAGCGCAATGAGCGAATAGCCTGCACGTTAACTGCGGTCACAGCATCAATAAACCTTGGACGCCAGTTCAAACCAGGATCAACCATTCGGTCGTATTTTCCGAGTCTGAGAACAACCCCTCGCTCACCTTCATTAACAGTGTAGAATCCTGAGACGACCCAGAGTACGATGGCAATAACTGCAATGACACCAAAACCCATGGCCCCACCACCGAACGAGGGACCTTTACCCCCGCTACCACCAAACTTTCCACCCAGTTTCTGGCTCAGCTTGTTAAACACTTCATCCAAATCTGGCGGCCCTTGATCACGACCACCCTTGTTGCCACGGTTGTTACCCCAAGGGTCATTATCGCGGCCATTATTGCCGTTATTATTACCTGGCTCATTCCACGCCATTAGAAAGCTCCATCATTTGATATGACGTTATACTGTAGCAGTCATTTAAGTAACTATAAAGTCACGCAAAACTGCCCCTTCTCTTTTTTCTAGTCTAGACCAATCCACTTGTTGCATACGAACATCAATCAACAAGTTACCGTCTTGGTCATATTCTTCGCGTTCAATGCATCGCATTTGAAAAAATGTACTACGGATGCGTCCCTGATATCGAGGAGTAACTCGTAAGCGATACTGAACCATTTGACTTGCAAGACGTTCAGATAACGCTGCAAAAAGTAATTCTGTCCCCTTACCTTCCATCGCAGATAACCATACGACAGAAGCAACGCCATCCTCATCCCTCTCTATACGAGGTTCCTGCCCTTCTAGATTGTCGATTTTATTCATCACGACCAAAGCTGGGATATCATGGGCATCAATTTCTTCTAATACTTCGTGAACAGCGTGAATATTCTCACGAAAACGCTCATCACTAGCATCGACAACATGTAACAAAATGTCAGCTTCTTGAGTTTCTTGCAGCGTCGCTTTAAAAGCTGCAACAAGATCATGTGGCAAATGTCGGATAAATCCAACCGTATCAGCCAAAATGGCAGAACCAATATCGGCCACATCTATCTTACGTAATGTAGGATCAAGTGTGGCAAATAACTGATCTGCGGCATAAACACTCGCTTGAGTTATCTGGTTGAACAGTGTTGATTTCCCTGCGTTGGTATAACCAACTAGTGATACAGTCGGAATCTCTGCTCTATTTCTTGCGCGACGGCCTTGTTCACGCTGTTTCGCAACTTTTTCTAAACGCCGCAATATTGCTTTTATTCTGTCACGCAATAAACGTCGATCAGTTTCTAACTGAGTTTCTCCTGGGCCACGTAGACCTATTCCCCCTTTTTGCCTTTCTAAGTGTGTCCATCCGCGTATCAGTCGCGTCGAGATGTGACGCAACTGCGCCAACTCAACCTGAAGCTTTCCTTCATGAGTTCGCGCTCTTTGAGCAAAAATATCAAGTATTAAGCCCGTACGATCAAGGACTCGACATTTACACAACTTTTCTAGGTTACGTTCTTGGGCAGGAGAAAGAGAGTGATTAAATAAAACAATATCAGCCCCCATCATTCGCACAGCATGTGCAATTTCTTGGGCCTTACCCTCTCCAACGTAATATTTAGGATGTGGGGACTGGCGACTCCCTGTTACAACTTGTAACGCAGAAACCCCTGCAGAAGACACCAGCATCTCAAATTCATTGAGATCTTCCCACTCACCTTCTTGCGTGAAGTTGATATGAACAAGTACGGCTCGCTCACCGGCTTCATAACGGTCAAACAAGCAATCAACTCCCTAAGATAATATTAATAAACAACAGATGGTTAATCTTCTGATTTCTCGGGCTGACGTTCACTACCCTGTGGGCGCTCTCCGCTGTGATGACTGACAGGACGAGCAGGTACAACCGTTGATATAGCGTGCTTATATACCATTTGATTTACGGTGTTTTTCAGTAAAATAACAAACTGATCGAACGATTCGATCTGGCCCTGCAGTTTAATTCCATTTACCAGGTAGATTGACACGGGAATACGTTCGCGACGCAGTGCATTTAAAAACGGGTCTTGTAAAGATTGCCCCTTAGCCATTTTATTTTCCTTTTTTTAGTCATGTTTTGTTTATTTAGCAATTTTACCAAATGATACTTGGCAATAATCTGAGCTAAACCAATAAAAATACCCTGTCGTGTATGGTTATGGTGCCTTGAAGCAAAAATTTCAAGTCATCACTAACGAACAAGGTATGTAGACGCAAAAATGATCACATTATTACACCATCTCCACGGTCAGAAAGGATCGTTTCTGACATCGTTTCGAATGCTTGTTCAATGTTCTCACTATCTAACCAAGTTAAATTATCCCAGCTGCGCAACCAGGTAATTTGTCGCTTGGCCAATTGACGGGTAGCACAGACACCTTTAAAAACAGCATCTTCGAATGTACTACTTCCATCCAAATATTCCCACATCTGTCGATAACCAACACAACGAATAGAGGGTAGATCTGAGTGCAGGTCCTCTCGAGCATAAAGTCGACGAACTTCCTGCTCAAAACCCGCCTCGATCATATTATTGAAGCGTTGTTCAATACGACGATGGAGTTCTGCCCTTTCCGTGGGCGCTATTGCAAATTGTCTGACGTTAAATGGTAGACTGTCACCTTTAGTTTGAGTCAGCTCTGTCAAAGTCTTCCCCGTGATTTGATATACCTCCAACGCTCTCGATAACCGTTGTGGATCGTTGGGGTGTATTCTTTGTGCAGCAACAGGGTCGACTTCTTTAAGCCTATCGTGCATCGTATCCCACCCAAGAGTCAATGCTTGTTGCTCAATTTGCTGGCGAATTTCGGGATTTGCCGCAGGAAGTGGCGACAAACCTTCAAGCAATGCTTTGTAATATAACATTGTTCCACCGACCAATAAGGGAATTTTTCCCTGCGCAACAATGTTATGCATTTCTGACAATGCATCTTTACGAAAGTCGGCGGCAGAATAAGCTTCACTTGGATCAAGAATATCGATCAAACGATGGGGAGCTAAAGACTGTTCAGTAGTGTCTGGCTTTGCCGTACCAATATCCATACCTTTATAAATGAGAGCGGAATCAACAGAAATGATTTCCACCGGAAACCTCTGACGCAAACGTATGGCAAGTTCAGTTTTTCCTGAGGCGGTTGGCCCCATCAAAAATAAAGCTAGGGGTAAAGATTGATTATTCATAGGGTAAATGTCGTGATGGTCGGCAAAAAGTCGACAGGTTTAACAAATGTTCTATCGTCAAGAGGCAAACTGTCTTTCCAAGTTAATTCAATATCGGCCAAAATTTGAATCGCTTCTGAGAGAGTATAGGTATCTTTCACACGTGTGATTTGAAAGGACAGCCAATCCGCCAACTCTTTCTTATTCAAAGACTGAGATTCTACTTCATGATTACCCACAAAAGTCAGTAAATCGGGGATCAATTGCTGTAGGTTTTGCTGACGTAAAAGATTAGGTACACCCATCACAATGATGGATTCCTTTCCTCTTGTGCGAATTTCCAATCCAAAACGAGTAAATAATTGTTTGTAGTCATCGGCAATCTTTAATAAGTTATTGTCGAGTTTCATTGCGAGGGGAACCAACAGAGGTTGGCTTTTTAAGCCCTCTTCAAACAGTAACTGTCCCCGTACTCTCAACCATTCCGCTTTTGCAAGATTAACAATATTCGTACCTAATTTGTCTGCCGTGACCAGATATTGGTCATGGATAACGTGCATGGCTTTACCAATGCTTAGCACTTGGTTTGGAGAAGTTAATTCCGTTGTGTCTTCTAAATCATCTTTAGCTTCACGAGTCACCGTTAAAAGCTGTTGGTACGCTTTTATCTCATTTGACCTAGGTTTTTTTGAGGAATACTGTTCGGTTATTTTCTCGCGGGTGTGCGATTGAGGAGTTACCCAATCTCTCTGCTCCCTAACTTGAGCCGTTTCCTGAACCTTAACTTCTTTTCCTGGGTAGTTCGGCACAGAGTCAATGACCTGCCTCTCTCGCTCGTAAGCTGCCGACGCACTTTGAGACTTCATAGGACATTGATCTTGGTGAAAAGCTCCCTCATTCAACGGAATCGGCTCAATATAAGCACCTTGAACCAAAGCATCGCTCAAAGCTTGATATATAAAATCATGTACTAGCCTTGCTTGATGAAAACGCACTTCATGCTTAGCTGGGTGAACATTAACGTCAACTTGCTGCGGATCAATTTCAATAAAGAGCACATAAGCAGCGAATTGATTCGCCTCAAGACTCGTTTCGTAACTTTGGCGAATCGCATGATTAATCAGTTTGTCTCGCATCATACGGCCATTGACGTAGCAATACTGTAAATCACCTTGTTGTCTTGCACCCTGCGGGGTCGTGATCCAACCATGCAGTTTCAGCCCATTGTGCTCTAATTCAATTTTCAACATGTGGCGCACAAATGCCGAGCCACAGACAGAAGCCAAACGCTGTTCTGTCTGCTTGTCCGTTTTCGATGCTCGATATTGTTTAACGATTTTTCCGTTGTGCTTCAAGTTTAAAGACACATCAAAACGGCTCAATGCAATTCGTCTGACTAACTCTTCGATATGACTAAATTCTGTCTTCTCAGTTCTCAAGAACTTCCGACGTGCTGGAGTGTTAAAAAACAGGTCAAGCACCTCTACGGTAGTCCCTATTGGATGCGCAGCAGGTTGTAATTTAACTTCCATATTTCGACCTTCACTGTACGCTGACCACGCCTGTTCCTGAGCGGCGGGGCGTGAAGTGATGGTCAGTCTCGAAACAGAGCTGATGCTGGCTAGAGCTTCTCCACGAAACCCTAAACTCATGATCGTTTCCAAATCATCCAAGCAATGGATCTTAGAAGTCGCATGGCGGCTTAAGGCTAGGCCGAGTTCATCTTTTGCAATCCCCTTGCCATTATCACGCACCCGTATCAGTTTTGAACCACCCTTATCAATATCAATATCGATGCGACTCGCACCTGAATCAAGGCTATTTTCTATCAACTCTTTTACAACAGAAGCTGGCCTCTCCACTACTTCTCCTGCTGCAATTTGATTAGCCAAACGAGCGGGTAAAATTTTTATCGTCACAAGTTCACCTCTTAACTGTGCGGAATTAGGAGAACTTGCCCAACAGCAAGGGAATCAGAGCGTAAGTTGTTAGCCTGACGGATACTATTCACACTTACTTGGTATTTTTTCGCAATTTTCCCCAAAAAATCTCCCCGCTTAACAACATGCTTACGCAATGGTTCATCTTTCAAGCCCACCGTAATGGTCAGTTTTTGTCCCAATTTTAATGTATCTGTGCGTAAACGGTTTTGTTTTTTTATTGCCGCGACAGACACCTGATAACGTTTAGCGATTTTACCTAAGTAGTCACCACGTTGAACAATATGAGTCACTGTTTTACTGAGCTTTGGTATCCTTGGGCTCGATGCCGATTTACTCACAGCAGGAATAATAAGGACCTGCCCGATAGCTAAGCCACTACTTTTTAATTTATTTGCTTGCATTATGGCCTTTACAGATGAGCCGTAGTTGCCAGCAATAATCGATAAAGACTCACCTCGACGTACCTTATGCTTTTTAGATTGACCTCGATTGGCAAATAACGTTCCTTCGGGAGGGTTTGCTTCAAAATAATCAACAATGGCATTGGACAGGGCTCTTACCAACTTATCCTGATGTCCTCTTTGGAAAAGTAGCCTTTCTTCTGTTGGGTTAGTTATAAAGCCAGTTTCAACCAAAACAGATGGTATGTCAGGCGATTTTAATACTGCTAAGCTAGCATTAACTGGATTTTTTTTATGCAATCGAATTCCTGACCTAGTCATCTGAGATAGGATTTTTGTTGCTAGCTTGTAGCCCTCTTTTTGTGAGTGGCTAAACTGTAAATCCAAGAGCGTCTGACTGATATTTCTATCACTATTATTTTTAGAAAGAACTTCCCCAGCACCACCTAGTAACTGGGACTGAGCCTCATGATTTTCGACCCATCGGGCAATTTCTGAATTTGCCCTGCGAGTATTAAGCACAAAAACAGAAGCACCTTCAGGGTGAGGGGTATGAAAACCATCTGCATGTATCGATACTAAAAGATGCGCTTTATTTCTTCGCGCGATTTCAGAACGCTTATTGAGGTTAACAAAGTAATCACCATGTCGAGTCAGCACCGCTTTCATACCAGGCACTTTGTTAATTTGTGTGGCGATCTTTTTTGATATCGCCAAAGTTGCATTTTTTTCATACTTACGACTTGGGCCAATGGAACCAGGATCTTCTCCTCCATGACCAGCATCGATTGCAACAATAATGTCCGCAGTACCATATAATTGAGAGACATCTCGACTTACTTTTTTACTATCAGATGTTACCTTATCAACGGGTGCTCCCCTTGCTTTATGTGGCAAATCGATAACAAGTCTATGCCCATACTGCCCCCCTGGTGTCGGGGCTAGCTTAAAAAGCTGTGGGCGAACTTTTTCTTTTAACTCGAAAACGAGCCGAAAGGTTCCTTTGGTCGGTGGTGAGCTCTTGCGGATATTTTTTAATACAGGACTATCACTGATTGAGACAGGTAACTTAGCGCTCAGTGATGTTTTCTTCAAGTCAACCACCAATCGCTCTGGACTCGATAATGTGAAATAGCTAAAGTCAGCCTCTGTCTTAAGGTCGATAACAACTCTGGTTTCATCCGGTGAGGGCCAGACACGAATACTCTCCAATGCATTTGCCAGCGCCAAACAGGGGATGAAAAAGACAGTAAATGAAAAGAAGAAGGCTCTGATCAACGAATGCTTCAAGATAACTCCAATTGTTCTAGTATTTCTTCACCATAACTATTATTGGCTACGAGTTCAGCAACTCGTGCCGTACCGTCGTAACGTAGATCCAGCGTGATATCTGCTTCCGGCAAAATTCCTTGTCCTCTTTGCGGCCATTCAACCAGACAAATCGCATCTGATGAAAAGTAATCACGAATACCCATGAACTCAAGTTCTTCGGCATCAGACAGACGATACAGATCAAAATGAAAAACATGCCATTGTTCAAGCTCATAGGGCTCAACTAATGTATAAGTAGGACTTTTCACCGTCCCTATATGCCCAAGAGCAGTGATAAAACCGCGACTAAACGTCGTTTTGCCTGCGCCTAGATCTCCGTAAAGGTAGATGGTTGTTTGCTTAAAACAAATTTTTGCCAACTGGGCGCCCAGTGAAATGGTTGCCTTTTCATCTTTTAAGGCAAATTGTTTCTTAGTCATGGATCACGTTCTCTGGGTTAGACGGTATAAAAATTAAAATAACAAGAATAGTAAACTGGGTTGGAATTGTGAAACAAGCCTTCTTGTGTAAGTTGAGTAAAAAAAGTGTCTTTTCTGGTCATTTTGTTTTTTTATGAGCTAGATCGACTAAATCAGATCCGCTAAGATCTCGTCCCTTCAATAAGGAATAGAGTCACAATGAACTACACTGAGCTTGCAAACAAGATAAAAATTTGGGGAAAAGAGCTTGGGTTCCAAAAAGTAGGCATCTGCGATGTAGACCTTAGTGAACACGAACCCCTTTTACAAAAATGGCTCGATGCTGGTTATCACGGTGAGATGGACTGGATGGCGCGACATGGTATGATGCGCGCTAGGCCCAGTGAATTACTCCCAGGAACAACTCGTGTTATCAGCGTGCGAATGAATTACCTTCCTCCTGAAGCTCAGTTTGCCTCCAATCTATCTGATCCAACCCAAGCTTATATTAGCCGCTACGCTCTTGGCCGTGACTATCATAAACTCATGCGCAACCAACTCAAGAAGCTGGGTCAGAAAATAGAGCAAGAAATGGAAAATTTTAGCCACAGACCTTTTGTTGATTCCGCTCCTATCCTAGAAAGGCCCCTTGCACAAAAAGCAGGTCTAGGTTGGACAGGTAAACACTCTTTGATTCTCGATAAAGACTGTGGATCTTGGTTTTTCCTTGGTGAGCTACTTATTGATATACCTTTACCAGTAGATCAACCCAGCATTGATGAATGCGGAAAATGCAAAGCTTGCATCACCTCTTGCCCAACACAGGCGATTGTTGCTGATGGTGTGGTAGATGCTAGGCGTTGCATATCATATTTGACGATAGAGCTTGATGGAGTAATTCCTGAAGAATTCAGAAAGTCGATGGGAAATAGAATTTATGGCTGTGACGACTGCCAACTCGTTTGCCCGTGGAATCGATTTTCACCACTCACAGAGCAAAATGACTTCCATCGACGGTCCTCCTTAAACCAAGCAGACCTCGTCGAGCTCTTCTTGTGGGATGAACAGACTTTTCTCAAATACATGGAAGGGTCAGCTATCAGGAGAATTGGTCACACAAAATGGTTACGTAACCTATCTGTGGCTATGGGGAACGCACCTTTTTCACAACGTATAGTCGACGCACTAAAAACGCGTCTTGGTATAAACGATGTACTGGATGAGCATGTAAAATGGGCTTTAATGCAACAAGATCAAAAAATCTCAGTCAGATCGACTAAACTCGATAGGCTAATTCGTGTGGTCACCAAAGGTCTACCGAGAGATGCATAAAACCTGCCGATAAAGAGCGATCAAAGTTTGACTTAGATCTAAAAATAAAAATGTGGAAAAGAAAAAATAATCGTGCCATTTATGTTAACTAAAATAAGTTAACCACAATGAAGGTTAATGAGCGAGATCAAAAAACAGTGACTTAAAGATCACAATCACTTACTTAACCGATCGAAAAAAAAGCCAAATAAAACATAAAAAACAATAACTTAACATAAAACATCAGTGTTTTATTAGTTTAAATGCAGTGCAATTGATCGTTTTAAGAGCAACGCATGCACAAGAAAGAATGGCTTTACCCACTAACTTATCCACAAACCTACCCTGTGGATAACTCTGTTGATGGACACGTATATCCCTTACAATACAGGCGCTGTAATTCAATACCATTGTATGGCAATGCAGCATCAATCAAGACCAAGACGATATCTTATCTGCGTATCTATAATTTTGGGGATAATGCTTCTCAGCATTAGGAAAGAGCATTGGCTAACAAGCCTATTCTACAGAGTAGAGATATGGAGCGACACACGAGGTTCGAACTCGTGACCTCAACCTTGGCAAGGTTGCGCTCTACCAACTGAGCTAGTGTCGCATTTTACATGTATGAATCACGTAACCGTTATTCATACTTTAAGAAAAAGATTTGGAGCGACACACGAGGTTCGAACTCGTGACCTCAACCTTGGCAAGGTTGCGCTCTACCAACTGAGCTAGTGTCGCTTTGGTTGCGGGGGCCGGATTTGAACCGACGACCTTCGGGTTATGAGCCCGACGAGCTACCAAGCTGCTCCACCCCGCGTCCGTGATTCATCGTTTAAAGTACGATGACAACTTCTAAACTTGGAGCGACACACGAGGTTCGAACTCGTGACCTCAACCTTGGCAAGGTTGCGCTCTACCAACTGAGCTAGTGTCGCACAGACGATGTTTCTGTCGTTTAGGGCTGCGAATTATAAGAGCATTTTTTTGTGATGCAAGTCCTTAGGGCAAAAAAAAATGGTTTTTTTTAGTTTGGATAAAAAGCGCACAAGGAATGTAAAAAAAGCTTGAAATTTAAACGTTATTTAAAGTCAACTTTTCAAGGTCTCCCATCAATACCACGTTCGAATACCAAAACACCACGTGATGACAAATATTTAGATTGCCATTACGTGTTTGCGGTAGTAACGAAGCTCAGCGATAGACTCTCTAATATCGTCTAAAGCTAAATGAGTTCCTGCTTTTGAAAATCCATCTAAAACCTCAGGCTTCCAACGACGAGTCAGCTCTTTCAAAGTACTCACATCCAAATAGCGATAATGAAAATACTCTTCTAATTTTGGCATATGCTTGTACAAAAAACGACGGTCTTGACCAACACTATTCCCACAAATGGGTGACGCGCCTTTAGGCACCCACTTTTCAAGAAAATCAATGGTTTGAGACACTGCGCTGTGTTCTGAAATAGCACTAGATTGAACTCGCTCGACCAATCCACTCGCAGTGTGCGTGTTGGTGCACCAATCATCCATTTTTGCCAACTCGACTTCAGGCTGATGAATCGCTAAAACAGGTCCTTCTGCTAGGATATTCAGCTCACGGTCAGTTACTATCGTCGCGATTTCGATGATTTTATGTTCCTCAGGATCCAACCCGGTCATTTCTAAATCAATCCATATCAGATTTTGTGAATCAAAAGACATAAAGTGTTGCCTATAGGTTTTTAGAGAAAAAAGGTACTATAACTAAATTCGGATACTCAGGGTAGCGACGAGCAGCCAATATCAGCTGACTATCTACACTCAAATTTATTAACTGAAGTAATATATCGTGGCGAAAAAGAAAAAGTTAACCAAAGGTCAGGTGAGACGCGTTCGTGACAATCAAAAACGTAAACTAAAAAAAGAAGATCCGTTTCAATGGGATGAATCAATGCTTGGCACAAGTAAGTCAGGATTAGTGATCACACGTTTTGGACAGCATGCCGACATCGAAGATACCGAAAGTGGTGAGATTCATCGTTGTAATCTTCGCCGTGGTATTGAAACTCTCGTGTCTGGAGACCGAGTAATATGGCGACCTGGTCTTGAATCGATGGAAGGCATTAATGGCGTGGTTGAAGCCGTTGAGCCTCGTGTATCAGTGCTAACTCGACCAGACTATTATGACGGACTAAAGCCCGTTGCTGCCAATGTTGAACAAATGGTCATCGTATCATCGGTTCTACCAGAGCTATCACTTAACATCATTGACCGCTACCTGATTGCCGCTGAAACGCTGAACATTGAACCTCTTTTGGTGCTTAATAAAATTGACCTTCTTGATGAGTCTCGCCTAGCCGAGTATAAGACTTGGCTGACAGAATACCAACGTATAGGCTATCGCGTACTTTATGTGAGTAAAAAAACGCATCAAGGCATTGAACAATTGGAGTCGGAATTGGTCAATAGAATTAATATATTCGTTGGGCAATCTGGTGTCGGAAAATCCAGCTTAGTTAATGCTCTTATGCCTCAGTTTGATGTAGAAGAAGGTGAAATTTCGACTAACTCTGGGCTGGGACAACACACAACAACAGCCTCGCGTCTCTACCATATTCCAACTGGAGGCGATCTCATTGATTCTCCGGGTGTCCGGGAGTTTGGTCTGTGGCACCTTGAAACCGATGAGATCACCAAAGCTTTCATTGAATTTGAGCCCTTTTTGGGCACGTGCAAATTCCGCGACTGCAAACACAATGATGATCCTGGTTGTGCGCTTCAACAGGCTGTTTCTGCGGGGCATATCAGTCAAACGCGATTTGATAGTTACCATAAAATCATCGAAAGCATGTTGGAAAATAAAGCCAACCGACAATATTCAAAGAACAAAAAAGCCGATTTATAATCGTGTTAATTTCTATTGGCTGGCTTTCTTTGGAAATTTAAGTAAAATTTTCGGCTCAAGATTTATTGATCTCACAAATAACATTGGAATAAAACACAATGGATAAAATCAAAGTTGGACTCCAATACTGGATCCCGAAACATGCTCTTACACGTTTAGTAGGGAAGCTTGCATCAGCTCAAGCAGGCAGTCTAACAACAGCGGTAATTCGCTGGTTTATCAAACAATATAAAGTCAATATGGATGAAGCACTTCATACCGACCCCAAGCATTTTAAGACATTCAATGACTTTTTTGTCCGTGAATTAAAACCTGGAGCACGCCCGATAAGCTCTGAAAGCAAAGTAATCACTCACCCTGCTGATGCATGTGTCAGCCAATTTGGTCCAATAACCAATGGACGTCTTATTCAGGCCAAAGGACACGAATTTAGCGCACTCGAGCTTTTAGGGGGAGACGTCGACTTAGCCCAAGAATTCGATGATGGTGATTTTGCAACACTTTATTTATCCCCCCGTGATTACCACCGCGTGCATATGCCTTGCGATGGGACGCTCCGTCAAATGATCTACGTGCCCGGTGATCTCTTCTCAGTCAATCCTTTAACTGCAGAGAATGTTCCCAATTTATTTGCTCGAAATGAGCGTGTTGTATGTATTTTCGATACGGAGTTTGGCCCAATGGCACAAGTTTTAGTTGGCGCAACAATTGTCGGGAGTATTGAACAAATTTGGGCAGGTACCGTCACTCCACCTCGAGGAAATAGTGTCTACAAATGGGACTATCCATCGGAAGGGAATCAATCGGTAAAACTCAAGAAAGGTGAAGAGATGGGGCGTTTCAAATTGGGCTCTACCGTCATCAATTTATTTGCCAAGAATGCAATACGATTCGATGACTCTGTACAAAATGGTGCTGCGACACAAATGGGAAGTTGCTACGCACACATCAACAAGATGTAAGTATTCACCAACTTAATAGCCCCTACTTTAAGAGGCAATATCGTTTTGGATACCAATTTTGTGTAGACTAGTAACTGTTTAGACAATTAATTGGTATCATCATGACCTACGAATGGCTTGCGCTAAGTGCTGCATTTTTATGGGCACTTGCCAGCTTGCTTTCTGTTAAGCCCGCTCTTCATCTTGGCACTTTTGCCTACAGTCGCTGGCGAATGGGACTGACTTCACTGACCTTATCTGCGGTTGTCTTTATCTCAGGACAATGGACTACTCTCGATACGAGTGCAATACTGATACTCGCAGTTTCTGGGCTTATTGGTATCTTTGTTGGAGACACGGCTTTATTTGCTTGTTTAAACAGAATGGGGCCAAGACAAGCAGGATTATTATTTTCATGCCATGCGGTTTTTTCAACTTTCATGGGTTACTTTTTGTTTCAAGAAACCTTAAGCCTGGTTGAAATCGGCGCATCCAGTCTAGTTTTCTTAGGGGTGATCACCGCGATCTTCTTTGGTCGCCCTAAATATTCAGACGATAATCTGGAGAAACTTAAGGGAAACATAGCGGTTGGCATTAGTCTCGGAGTTATCGCTGCGCTTTGCCAAGCAGTGGGTAGTTTACTCGCTAAACCAATCATGCAAACATCTGTTGACCCTATCACAGGTTCAGCCGTTCGCGTGATAACTGCATTCATCGCCCATAGTATCTTGTTTCTCTCGGGCGCAAAAATTGCTCGGGCAACACAGAAAATCAATCTTAATATCTTTATGGTTACCTTTCTCAATGGTTTTCTTGCGATGACGCTTGGCATGACCCTTATTCTCTTTGCCCTTCAAGGCGGTAACGTCGGCATGGTCGCCCTATTATCCTCAACAACACCAATAATGCTGTTACCTCTTTTATGGTTTTATACAGGCCAGCGTCCCGGTCGTTTTGCATGGATAGGTGCTTTATTAGCCGTCATCGGTACAGGATTTCTGGTACAATAATGACCTATTTAACGCCCGTTATTTCCTATTTATCTGTTAAAAAAGGCAGAAAATTACTGGTAGACAACTAGGATCAACGGGAGAAGTGCAGCAGGAAAAATAATCCAGTGAAATATTGCAACCAAATTTTACGTACAATCTGCACTACAAAACTACTTTTTCATGGTATTAATGTAGTAAAGTTACAGTTATTTCGTTTTCAAATTACCTAAATTGTTGAGAGGTCATAATTATGACAGCCAAGAAGCCAATTGCTTTGGTAATTCTTGATGGCTACGGCCACCGTGAAGAAACTGCGAGCAACGCCATCGCAAACGCCAATACACCCGTACTTGATCATTTATTCGCGACCAAGCCTAACACTCTGATATCTGCATCTGGCATGG
Source organism: Vibrio caribbeanicus ATCC BAA-2122 (assembly GCF_000165125.1). Lineage (GTDB taxonomy): Bacteria > Pseudomonadota > Gammaproteobacteria > Enterobacterales > Vibrionaceae > Vibrio > Vibrio caribbeanicus. Next base: position 23,676 of record NZ_AEIU01000067.1, read on the forward strand.
ATGTCGGTCTCCCCGACGGGCAAATGGGAAACTCAGAAGTAGGTCACACCAATATTGGTGCAGGACGTATCGTCTATCAGGATTTAACTCGAATAACAAAGTCGATTAAAGATGGTGAGTTTGAAAATAATCCTACCCTTACCGACGCGATAGACAAAGCAGTAGAAGCCGGCAAAGCTGTTCATATTATGGGGCTTATGTCTCCAGGCGGCGTTCATTCACATGAAGATCATATTTATGCCGCTATAGAAATGGCATCATCACGCGGCGCACAAAAGATCTATCTTCACTGCTTCCTCGACGGACGTGATACACCACCGCGTAGTGCTGAGCAGTCCTTGGAGCGCTTTGACAATCTATTTAAGACATTAGGTAAAGGACGCATTGCCTCTTTGATCGGTCGATACTATGCGATGGATCGTGATAATAATTGGGATAGAGTCAAATTTGCCTATGAGCTGATAACTGAAAATAAAGCAACATTTTCTTACTCAAGCGCAACATCGGCATTAAATGCGGCCTATGAAAGGGGCGAAAATGATGAATTTGTCCAAGCAACAAGTGTAAGAACGCCAGACCAAGAAGATAGCAGCATTCAAGATGGCGATGCCCTAATATTCATGAACTACCGTGCTGATCGCGCTCGCCAAATTACTCGCGCTTTTGTATCGGATTTCGCCGGTTTTGAACGAAATACCACTCCAAATACTCACTTTGTCATGCTTACGCAGTATGCAGCAGACATTCCTCTCGCGGTCGCCTTTCCTCCAGCATCTCTTGAAAACACTTATGGTGAGTGGCTTTCTAAAAAAGGCCACACTCAGTTACGCATTTCGGAAACAGAAAAGTACGCTCACGTGACCTTCTTTTTCAACGGCGGTGTTGAAAGTGAATTCTCGGGGGAGGAAAGACAGCTTGTCGCTTCGCCGAAAGTCGCAACTTATGATTTACAACCGGAGATGAGCTCCACTCAGTTGACAGATAAAATGGTCAAAGCGATAGAGTCTGGTCACTATGATGCTATCATCTGTAACTACCCTAACCCAGATATGGTTGGTCATACTGGTGTTTATGAAGCAGCTAAGAAAGCCATTGAAGCTGTCGACCACTGTGTGGGCAGGGTTGTCGAGGCAATAGAAAAAGTGGGAGGACAAGCACTCATTACGGCTGACCACGGTAACGCTGAAATGATGGTAGATCCTGAAACAGGCGGTGCTCATACTGCACACACCAACCTTCCTGTGCCACTTATATACATTGGAGAAAAAGCGGTTAACTTCAAAGCTGGGGGCAAACTTTCCGATCTCGCCCCGACTATGCTTTCACTCGCTGAACTCGACATTCCGCCAGAAATGACGGGCTCTGTATTACTCAATTAATCAAGCGCAAAGAACCAAAGTAACTCATCGGGAGTTGCTTTGGTTTGTTCATAGTCAACTTTTTATATTCCAGATTCTAATTGTGAGTCGGTTTGGTTATACTGCCTTTTTGTCCAGAGCAGTTACGAGAGATCGCATGACTTCTTACACTACAAGAAAAAGCCATGTATGGGGAAAGCTTCTTCTTTTGTCAGTTGCTTTTCTACCTTTCACCAACCATGCCGCTAGTGATGCTGAGCTAAAAGGTGTTAGTAGTGAAATTTCTCGGCAAAAAAACACCCTTTCTAGCCAAAAGAATCAATTAAATACATTACAAAAGAAATTAAAATCTCAGGAAATATCAATCAATCGTATCGAAAAAGATATTACTGAGACTGAAAGATCATTGTCAAATACAAACCTGTCAATTAAAAAACTTGAAGCGAATATCAAGGATCTTGAAAAAAGAAAACATCAACAAAGTGACACACTAGCCAGTCTCATTCAAACGTATTACGTCACTAAACAAGCCAAAGGCTCTTCACATATATTTAATCACGATGAAAGTGAAAATAGGATTAGTCAATACTTCCAACATTTAGCCAGTGAGAGAGCAAAAACGATCGCTGAACTTGAAAAGACGATTGAAGAACTCTCGCGAAACCGTCAACAAATCGAATTGGAAAAACAACAAATCTCTGAACTTTTGGGACAACAAACAAAACAGCGAGATAAATTAGCCAAAGCACAGTCAAGTCGCAAAGGGACATTGGCTAAAATCAAAAAAAATATTTCTAACGATCAAGTCTACCTTTCTGAACTACAGCGAAACGAAACGCGTCTCAAAGCAGAAATCGCCAAAGCGGCCAAAAGAAACCGAATTCCAATGGATGGCTTAGCCAAACAAAAAGGCCGTCTCCCCTGGCCACTCAAGGGCAAAGTTCTGCACAACTATGGCTCACGCCAAACAGGTCAAATTAACTGGAAGGGAATGGTCATCTCCGCTAACTATGGTGATGCAGTTAAAGCCGTATACTCTGGTACAGTGGTTTTTTCTGACTATCTAAGAGGATATGGCTTGGTCATTCTACTCGATCATGGCAAAGGGGATATGACCCTTTACGGATTTAATAAAAGTTTACTAAAAAAGGAAGGCGACAAAGTCTCTGCTGGCGAAAACATCGCCCTAGCCGGAGATACCGGTGGACAGAATAAAACGTCACTCTACTTTGAGATACGTAGAAACAGTAAAACCCAAAACCCTAGATATTGGCTTACTCGTTAGAAATTCTGGTGATAATAGCTCTCTACTTGTTCAATAAAATTGGGTAATTCTCTAATATCAAAATGATTAATTCCAGCAGCTGCTTCTCTGCCTCCCCCAGAAGCGAACTGCTGACATAAACTACCAGCACCAAACTTATGCCTAAGTGGTGCTCGAAGAGACACCGTATACTGGCCATTTGAATTCTCAGTCAAAACAAGATGAGCACAGTCGGGGGATTGATTAGCGAGATGATTGCCTAATGCACCACTGATACGACGAGATACGGGCAGATTGGGTAATTTAAACACCCGAAGTATCCTTGTTTTATAGTGCGCTACTTGCTGCATTGCCCATTCAAAATCTTGCTGATACGCCTTTTGTAAAGTGGACAAAGCTGCCCCATCTTCAGATATAGCTGAAAAGGGGTCATTAAATTGGACTAGCTCCAAGTAGAGAGCTTTGGGATCGATAATAAGATCCTCTAACTGCTCACCATAACTATTGTAGTTCACCAAAGTACCGAGTTGCTTCAACTGCTCTCTCTGTTTAAGAGACAAACGAGCTTGCTGGGTAAGTCTATCCGCCACGGCATGCAAATTATCACCATACGCTCCTGCAATAGCCCAATCGTGGTACTTGCTACCAAGAAACCGGTCAATAATTAAAGCTGTACATATATCAGCGTTAGTATCAATATGAACTTCAAGATTCTTGTGCTGAGGCATATCACCAGTTTGATGATGATCGGCGTAAAATACCTTAGCATCGTCACTAAGCAGGCGACGGAGATCGACTTGATTTTTTTTCATCGAAATGTCCAGTACAGTGATCTCATCACCTTTCTCGATGTGAATCCCCGCCAATAAATTAATATTTCTTTTTACGCCTGTCACTAAGGTTGACTGCTTAGGAGCCGCTTTTCGCAATTGAACCAGTGATAAGATGCCATCTGCATCGCCATTAAAAACATCGAAGTGCATAAAAAAACCGATTAAAGTACTTTTCTTTACTCTAATCGGTATTCAGTTAATGAACAATTTCTATTCGTTATTACTAAGTATGAATTGCTTTAACGCCATCTTCGAATAATTGAAGTTGTTCAAAACCTTGCGGTGTTGCTTTAGGCTTGAGCACAGAAACCATTTGTAACATACCTTGGTGGATAACTTGTTCGGTAATTTTCGTCTTGGGCGACATCGCTGCTTGATATCCAAGCCAACTCGACGCAATTAGGTGTAACGTTCTTACTAAAGGCTTCATCTCTTCTTCATCAACAGCCACCAGCCCAAGAGAAACGAAGGCTCTCATAATATCGACCAAGTTTGTTTGAAGCTTCTCTTGCACACCAATGTATTCATTATGTAACACCTCATCTCGCTGCAAAATTTCAGGTAAGTTTGCATAAAAAAATCGGTACTTCCACATCAATGTGAAGATAGAATCCAAATAATGTTTGAGTAGGGCAAGACTCTCTTTTTGAGTCTGAATCGGAGTAAAACGTTCAAGTAACTCATCGGAATACAGAGCAAATATTTCTCGAACGATTTCCTGTTTGTTTCGAAAATGATAATACAAGTTTCCGGGGCTAATTTCTAAAAATGCGGCAATGTGATTGGTAGTCACATTGCGCTCACCAAATTCATTAAATTGCTCTAGTGCGGCGAACACTATTTTGTCACGAGTTTTCATCAATTCTCCGCATACTTTTCATTCTTATTGCTAGACATATACCTTGCTAATCACTATTGAGCAATTTTAAATTTAAATGAGTTATCGATCGTCTCAAAATTGCTCAATTTAGCTCATAAGTACCAGTGTAAATAATAAAAAAGCGCCAGGTCTAAATCAGGCGCTCATTAGCTATCAATTATGGTAGATTTTAGAAAGTTCATGTACGGCATTAACAAATACACCCGCATTTTCAGGCGGTACATCCAAGTGAATACCGTGACCAAGATTAAAGACGTGACCAGTCCCTTTACCGAACCCCTCAAGGATAGAAGAAACTTCTTCTCTAATACGTTCAGGAGACGCATAAAGCATCGATGGATCCATATTACCTTGTAATGCAACCTTGTCCCCGATTCGAGCCTTTGCATCTGCAATATTAACTGTCCAATCCAAACCAACGGCATCACAACCTGTCGCCGCTATTTGCTCAAGCCACATACCACCATTTTTTGTAAAAAGAGTCACGGGAACACGTCGACCATCATTTTCACGAATCAGGCCATCGACAATTTTGTGCATGTATTGCAAAGAGAAGAGATTGTAGTCTCGAGGAGTGAGTACACCACCCCATGTATCAAATATCATCACAGATTGGGCTCCTGCCTTTATCTGCGCATTCAGGTACTCAATCACGCTGTTTGCCAATTTATCAAGTAGAAGATGGAGCAATTGAGGTTCGGCATACATCATCTTCTTTATCTTAGTAAATGCCTTTGAGCTGCCACCTTCAATCATATACGTTGCTAAGGTCCATGGACTTCCGGAGAAACCAATCAAAGGGACTTCGCCCTGCAAATCTTTACGAATTTGACGGACTGCGTTCATCACATATTGCAATTCAACTTCAGGATCAGGTATCCCAATGCGCTCAATGTCTGCTTTGTTCTTAATCGGTTTATCAAAAACTGGCCCCTCACCAGCAGCAAAGCGCAACTCTAAGCCCATGGCATCGGGAATCGTCAAAATATCTGAAAACAAAATGGCGGCATCAAGAGGAAAACGCCTTAAAGGTTGAAGAGTGACTTCAGAAGCTAATTGTGCGTTTTTACATAGAGACATAAAGTCTCCAGCTTGTGCACGAGTTGCTTTGTATTCCGGTAAATAACGCCCTGCCTGGCGCATCATCCATACAGGAGTATGATCAACAGGCTGTCTCATGAGGGCCCGCAGGTAGCGGTCATTTTTTATTTCACTCATAGCGTATACTCAATTGTTATTTTTCTTGCTCACATTCTATCATTGTTTGTTAGCGAAATGGCACAGAGAATCCTACTCCTCACTCTCCCTGTTCAATGTGGCCAAGTACGTCTTCAATTAAAGCTCGTGCAATTGTTCCCTTAGGGGGAACTTGGGGTAACGTTTCTCGAGAAAACCAAGCGGCATCACTTAACTCGGTATAATCTGGTTTCAGTTCTCCAGACTGATATTCTGCGACAAATCCAATCATCAGGTTAGACGGAAATGCCCATGGTTGACTTGAAAAGTATCTAACGTTTTTAATGTTAATTCCGGTTTCTTCTTTTACTTCTCGCGCTACACATTGCTCCAACGTCTCCCCAACTTCAACAAAACCAGCAATGACGGTATACATACCGTTACGATGGCGTGGATGTTGAGCCAAGAGTATTTGCTCTTTATTTTTAACCGCGACGATAATGCAAGAAGAGATCCTTGGGTAGTGAAGAGTGCGGCAATCACCACATTGCATGGCCAATTGATTGTGGTTAAAGTGATTACGTCCACCACATTGCGGACAAAATCGAAAGCCATGTAGCATATGACTCAGTTGAACCGCTTTGCTCAGCATAAAAAATAACTCTTCAGGCAAAGATAAGCATTCCCTAAAAGATGTCAGTTCATACTCATGAGCTATGCTATCTGCGTCAACCCACATTACAGGAAATTGTTGATACTGCCCGATACACACAGCATCGTCACTCAAATTGAGTTCTTTCGCAGTACCAAACGGAACCTTCCCACTGTTCAGCCAGACTGTAGAACCAGACACAACACACCAATATGAGGCCCCTGCACCATCAACTTTACATTTATTTAACATTTGTTCACCTCTTTGCTTGCAGTCTGTTTATTTTACTGGCAATCTAGTTTCATACTAGAGTTTGTGGTTGATAATAGTTAGAACTGTAGATTTTAGTAGCGACAAAAGGTTCTATTTTGTACCGGCTTTGGGAGTCAAAGCGTAATAGCCACCGGCGAAGTGGTTCGATCATGAGGATATGGTCATGCTTAATAAATTCAAACAAACGCAGCAACAATGGGGTGGTTCAAGTGAAGTTATTGACCACTGGCTTGAAACTCGACAATTACTGATCGTTGAATACTGCAAATTGGCATCTTTACAGCCCTGTTCAGCGAAAGCTACCATGGCTTCACTTCCCACCTCAAACGAGCTTCAAATATTTTGCCAACACCTAGTTGATTACATTTCTGAAGGTCATTTCAGGATATACGATATGGTGATGGATAAGTGGCGCTCAACTGGATTTGAAGCCACAGAAGAAATTAACCAGACCTATGGAAAGATTGTACTTACTACAGAACCACTGCTCAATTTTACCGATACTTATGCTTCCATCAATGAACAAGAGGCGCTGGAAACATTCGATGAAGATCTCTCAAAAACAGGTGAGATCATTGAGGTTCGCTTTGAAGTTGAAGACCACCTAATACAATTAATTGCCGAAAGTTTAGCCATCCCCCCTGGGGCATAGCCCAATTAAAAAATTTCATACACACACTAAAAAAGGCACCCGAAGGTGCCTTTTTACTTAACGAGCTTTATCGTTACTCTTCTGTTGAGAAGCCTGCATTGAGTAAAGCAGCTAGGTTATCCGTAGCTTGTTCTGCTGACGGTCCTTCTTGCTCTTCAACACGTTTTGCTTGACGGTCTTGGTGGTAGGCGAAACCAGTACCAGCTGGTATCAATCGACCCACAATAACGTTCTCTTTCAGACCACGTAACTCATCACGCTTACCAGAAACCGCCGCTTCTGTTAGAACACGTGTTGTTTCTTGGAACGAAGCTGCCGAGATGAATGACTCAGTAGCCAAAGAAGCTTTGGTAATACCAAGTAATTCACGCTCAAAACGAGCCGGCTCTTTACCTTCAGCTTCAAGAGCACGGTTAGCGATCTTAACGTTAGCGTACTCAACTTGCTCACCAGCGAGGAACTCAGAGTCACCTGCGTAAGTGATCGTACACTTACGAAGCATTTGGCGAACGATAGTTTCAATGTGCTTATCGTTAATCTTAACGCCTTGCAGACGGTAAACTTCTTGTACTTCATTAGCGATGTATTGAGTTACAGCGTGAATACCACGAAGACGCAAGATATCATGTGGAGATTCTGGTCCATCAGCGATCACATCACCACGTTCGACTTTCTCACCTTCAAAAACGTTAAGCTGACGATGTTTAGGAATCATCTCTTCATAGGTGTCTCCACCGTCACGAGTGATCACTAAACGACGTTTACCTTTCGTTTCTTTACCAAAGCTTACCGTACCAGTGTGCTCTGCAACAATCGCAGGCTCTTTAGGTTTACGAGCTTCAAATAGGTCAGCAACGCGAGGAAGACCACCAGTGATATCTTTGTTACCGCCAGATTTCTGTGGAATACGCGCTAGAGTATCACCAACACCAACTTCCGCACCATCTTCGATGTTAACAATAGCTTTACCTGGCAAGAAATACTGTGCTGGCATATCAGTACCAGGGATCATAACGTCTTTGCCTTTCGCATCAACCAATTTGATCGCTGGACGCATATCTTTGCCAGCAGCGGGACGTGCCGCAGCTTCTGTGACTTCACTGGAGGATAGACCCGTTAGGTCATCTGTTTGACGAGAGACCGTCACACCATCGATCATATCAACAAATTGGATACGACCTGCCACCTCAGTGATGATAGGCATGGTATGCGCTTCCCAGTTAGCCACTGTTTCACCAGCTTCGATTGCCGCATTGTCGCCTTTGTTTAGCAACGAGCCATAAGGAAGTTTGTGTTTCTCTTTAGTACGGCCAAACTCGTCAATGATGGTTAGTTCAGATGCACGAGATGTGATAACTAACTTGCTATCTTTGTTAGTAACAAATTTAGCGTTATGTAGCTTCACTGTACCAGTAGTTTTAGCTTGGATGCTGTTCTCTGCAGCAGCTGTCGATGCAGCACCACCGATGTGGAACGTACGCATCGTAAGCTGAGTACCGGGCTCACCGATCGATTGAGCTGCAATTACCCCAACAGCCTCACCTTGGTTAACTAGGTGTCCACGAGCTAGGTCACGACCGTAACATTGTGCACAACAACCAAAGTCAGCGTCACATGTAACTACTGAACGTACTCTCATGCTGTCTACGGAGTTTTCCTCCATAATCTGACACCACTTTTCGTCGATCAGCGTATTACGCGGGATAAGAACATCATCGGTTCCAGGCTTAAGTACATCTTCAGCAACGACACGACCTAGAGCAAGCTCAGACAGCGCAACCTTAACATCACCACCTTCGATATGAGGCATCATATCGATACCTTCATGAGTACCACAGTCATGCTCATGAACAACAACATCTTGCGCAACGTCTACTAGACGACGGGTTAGGTAACCTGAGTTTGCTGTTTTAAGTGCTGTATCGGCAAGACCTTTACGTGCACCGTGAGTTGAGATGAAGTACTGAAGAACGTTCAAACCTTCTTTAAAGTTAGCCGTAATTGGCGTTTCGATGATGGAGCCATCAGGACGAGCCATCAAACCACGCATACCAGCTAACTGACGGATCTGGGCAGCTGAACCACGAGCACCAGAGTCAGCCATCATGTAGATGCTGTTGAACGATTCTTGCTGTTCTTCGTCGCCGTCACGATTAACAACCGTTTCTGAAGAAAGGTTTTCCATCATTAACTTAGCGACACGATCATTGGTTGATGCCCAAATATCGATCACTTTGTTATAACGTTCACCCGCGGTAACAAGACCAGATTGGTACTGTTCTTGGATTTCGCGAACTTCCGCTTCTGCTTCTTCGATCTCAGTGTATTTCGCATCTGGAACGACCATATCGTCGATACCTACAGATACACCAGAAAGTGCTGCGTAAGCAAAACCTGTATACATGATTTGGTCAGCGAAGATAACTGTGTCTTTCAAACCAAGCTTACGATACGCTTCGTTAAGCAAATGAGAAATCTGCTTCTTACCCAATTTTTGGTTTACGATGCTGTAAGGAAGCCCTTTAGGAACGATTTGCCACAACATTGCACGACCGATAGTTGTATCAACCATTTTCGTTTCTGTTGTGATGTGGCCATCTTCGTCTTTTACAGTCTCTGTGATACGAACCTTAACGCGAGCATGAAGCTCAGCAGTTTTAGTACGATAAGCTTTTTCAGCTTCTGCAGGGCTAGCAAGGTACATACCCTCGCCCTTGACATTAATTTTATCACGAGTCATGTAATAAAGGCCCAATACTACGTCCTGAGAAGGTACGATGATTGGGTCACCCGATGCAGGCGACAATATATTATTTGTCGACATCATCAGAGTACGTGCTTCTAGCTGCGCCTCTAGTGTTAGAGGAACGTGAACCGCCATTTGGTCGCCATCGAAGTCCGCGTTATACGCTGCACATACAAGAGGGTGAAGCTGAATAGCTTTACCTTCGATAAGTACAGGTTCAAACGCCTGAATACCAAGACGGTGAAGTGTTGGTGCACGGTTTAGTAATACAGGGTGTTCACGGATAACTTCGTCAAGAATATCCCAAACAATAGCTTCTTCACGCTCTACCATTTTCTTTGCAGCTTTGATCGTCGTCGCTAAACCACGAGTTTCTAGCTTGCTGTAAATAAATGGCTTAAATAGCTCAAGTGCCATCTTCTTAGGAAGACCACACTGGTGTAAACGTAGGTAAGGACCTACCGTGATAACCGAACGACCAGAGTAGTCAACACGCTTACCAAGCAAGTTCTGACGGAAACGACCTTGTTTACCCTTGATCATATCAGCAAGAGATTTCAAAGGACGCTTATTTGAACCTGTGATGGCACGACCACGACGACCGTTATCAAGAAGCGCATCAACTGATTCTTGGAGCATACGCTTTTCATTACGCACGATAATATCAGGTGCAGCAAGTTCAAGAAGACGCTTCAATCGGTTGTTACGGTTGATAACACGACGGTAAAGATCGTTCAGATCAGAAGTAGCAAAACGTCCGCCATCCAATGGAACAAGTGGGCGTAAGTCTGGTGGAAGAACTGGCAATACTGTCAGTATCATCCACTCTGGATTGTTACCAGATTGGACAAATGCTTCGACCAATTTAAGACGTTTAGTGATCTTCTTGCGTTTAGTCTCTGAGTTAGTTGACTGAAGCTCTTCACGCATTTCTTCAATTTCTGCAGGAAGATCCATAGATGCAAGCAGATCTTTGATCGCTTCTGCACCCATTTTGGCCGTGAATTCATCACCCCATTCTTCCAAACGATCCAAGTACTCTTCTTCTGTCAGCATCTGAGACTTCTCAAGATCTGTCATACCTGGTTCAGTAACCACGTACATTTCGAAGTAAAGTACTCGTTCAATATCACGTAGCGGAATATCCATCAATAGGCCGATACGAGACGGAAGCGATTTTAGGAACCAGATGTGAGCAACTGGTGAAGCCAGTTCAATGTGGCCCATGCGGTCACGACGAACTTTTGTTTGTGTAACTTCAACGCCACACTTCTCACAGATAACACCACGGTGTTTTAGGCGTTTGTATTTGCCACAAAGACACTCATAATCTTTAACTGGGCCAAAAATACGCGCACAAAACAAACCATCACGTTCAGGCTTGAACGTACGGTAGTTGATCGTTTCAGGTTTTTTAACTTCACCAAAAGACCATGAACGAATCATGTCTGGTGAAGAAAGACCAATTTTGATTGCATCAAATTCTTCGGTCTTATGCTGTGCTTTTAGAAAGTTTAATAAGTCTTTCACAATCAGCTCCTGTAAGGAGTTAAAAGGAGCTCACCACAACAGTGAGCACCTTCTACCAATAATCCCGTGGGGATTACTCTTCGTCTTCTAGTTCAATATTGATACCTAGTGAGCGGATCTCTTTCAACAATACGTTGAAAGATTCTGGCATACCAGGTTCCATACTGTGGTTTCCGTCTACAATGTTTTTATACATCTTAGTACGGCCGTTAACATCATCAGATTTAACGGTTAGCATTTCTTGTAGTGTGTAAGCAGCACCGTATGCTTCAAGCGCCCAAACTTCCATCTCACCAAAACGCTGACCACCGAACTGAGCTTTACCACCAAGTGGTTGCTGTGTTACTAGGCTGTAAGAACCAGTAGAACGAGCATGCATCTTGTCATCAACCAAGTGGTTAAGCTTGAGCATGTACATATAACCAACAGTTACAGGACGCTCAAACGCATCACCCGTACGGCCATCAAACAAGGTTAACTGACCAGATTCAGGTAGATCGCCCAGTTTTAGTAGCTCTTTAATCGATTTCTCGGATGCGCCATCAAATACTGGTGTCGCAATTGGTAAGCCGCCACGCAGGTTATTGACCAAAGTAACAACTTCAGCATCGGATAGTGACGATACATCAACTTTTTGACGAGTATCACCAAGATCATAAACACGCTGTAAGAAATCGCGGAACTTCGCTATTTCTTGTTGTTCTTTCACCATCTGGTTGATCTTGTCACCAATACCTTTCGCCGCCAGACCTAAATGCACTTCTAGGATCTGACCGATGTTCATACGAGATGGTACACCTAGCGGGTTAAGTACGATATCGACGGGCTGACCTTTATCATCATAAGGCATGTCTTCAACAGGGTTGATCTTAGAGATAACACCCTTGTTACCGTGACGACCAGCCATCTTATCACCAGGTTGAATACGACGCTTAACAGCAAGATATACCTTAACAATTTTAAGTACACCAGGAGCAAGGTCATCACCTTGAGTGATCTTACGACGCTTAGTTTCAAACTTTTTATCAAAGTCTGCTTTGAGCTCGTCATACTGCTCTGCTAGTTGCTCTAGCTGAGTTTGCTGTGCATCATCATCAAGAGTCAGCTCAAGCCACTTTTTGCGATCTATCGCATCAACGCGCTCTTCGCTGTAGCCACCATCGATGAGTACGGCTTTGACTCGGTTAAGAAGACCGCCTTCAAGAATCTGGAATTCTTCTGTAAGGTCTTTCTTAGCCTCTTTCAGCTGCATCTGTTCAATTTCAAGTGCACGTTTGTCTTTTTCAACACCATCACGAGTGAATACTTGAACATCGATGATCGTGCCCGAAACAGAGTTTGGTACGCGCAGAGACGTATCTTTAACGTCTGATGCTTTCTCACCAAAGATCGCACGTAGAAGCTTTTCTTCCGGTGTCAGCTGAGTTTCACCTTTCGGTGTTACTTTACCAACAAGAATGTCGCCGCCTTTGACTTCTGCACCGATGTAAACAATGCCCGACTCATCAAGTTTAGAAAGCGCAGACTCACCCACATTAGGAATATCCGCTGTCACCTCTTCTGCACCGAGTTTAGTGTCTCGTGCTACACAAGAAAGTTCTTGGATGTGGATAGTCGTGAAGCGGTCTTCTTGAACAACGCGCTCTGAAACCAAGATCGAGTCTTCAAAGTTGTAACCATTCCAAGGCATGAATGCGATGCGCATATTCTGGCCAAGAGCAAGTTCACCAAGATCCGTCGAGGGTCCATCGGCCAAAACGTCACCACGCGCAACCGGCTCACCAGGCATAACACATGGGCGCTGGTTAATACACGTGTTCTGGTTAGAACGAGTGTACTTAGTGAGGTTATAAATATCGATACCAGCTTCACCAGGGATCAACTCATCTTCGTTCACTTTAACAACGATTCGAGAAGCATCTACAGACTGGATAACACCACCACGTTTTGAAACTGCAGTTACACCAGAGTCAACGGCAATGTTACGCTCGATACCTGTACCTACGAGTGGCTTGTCTGCCTTCAACGTTGGTACGGCCTGACGTTGCATGTTCGCCCCCATCAAGGCACGGTTTGCATCATCGTGCTCTAGGAATGGGATAAGAGACGCTGCAATAGAAACCACTTGGTTTGTCGCAACGTCCATATAATCGACGTGCTCACGTGGGTGGAGACCTGATTCCCCTTTCTGACGCGCCGTTATCAGCTCTTCAGAGAAAGTGCCTTGCTCTGTCAATATAGTATTTGCCTGAGCAATAACGTATTGACCTTCTTGGATTGCAGATAGGTAATCAACCTCATCCGTCACAACACCATCAACAACGCGGCGATAAGGTGTTTCCAAGAAACCAAAATCGTTACAACGAGCAAAGGCTGACAAAGAGTTGATCAGACCGATGTTCGGACCTTCAGGCGTTTCGATCGGACATAGACGACCGTAGTGGGTCACGTGTACATCTCGCACTTCGAAACCTGCTCGCTCACGTGTCAAACCACCTGGACCCAAAGCAGAGATACGACGTTTGTGCGTCACTTCCGACAACGGGTTATTTTGATCCATAAACTGTGAAAGCTGAGATGAACCAAAGAATTCTTTTACTGCAGCAGAAATAGGCTTAGCATTAATCAGGTCTTGAGGCATGATAGCATCAAGATCACCAAGGCTAAGACGCTCTTTAACTGCACGTTCTACACGAACTAGACCAACTCGGAATTGGTTTTCAGCCATCTCACCTACAGAACGGATACGACGGTTACCCAAGTGGTCGATATCATCAACTTCACCGATACCATTACGGATCGCGATCAGTTTCTTCATTACTTCAATGATATCTTGCTCGTCAAGTGTACCCTGTTCTTGAGCATCCTCACGTTCGATAGAGCTATTAAACTTCATACGACCCACAGTAGATAGATCGTAACGTTCTTCAGAGAAGAACAAGCTCTCGAATAAAGCTTCTGCTGCTTCTTTCGTTGGCGGCTCACCTGGTCGCATCATGCGGTAGATTTCAACCAACGCAGAGATACGGTCAACCGTGCTGTCAATACGCAAAGTCTCCGACATGAATGGACCGTGATCCAAATCGTTCGTAAAGAGGACTTCAAGTGCTTTATGACCAGCTTGAGAGAGGTTAGCTAATGCTTCTAAGCTTATCTCTTGGTTTGCAGCAACGATGATTTCACCAGTAGACTCATTGATATAGTCTTTAGAAGCAACTTTACCAACAATGTATTCAACAGGCACTTCAATATGGTCAACGCTGTCTTTCTCTAACTGGCGGATATGACGTGCTGTCACACGACGGCCTGTTTCAACGTACGTTTTACCGTTCGCTTCGATATCAAATGAAGCAGTTTCACCACGCAGGCGATCAGGGACTAGCTCCATCAGAAGGGTCTGATCCTTCACTTCGAAGTTGATCTTCTCAAAGAAGATATCCAACACTTCTTCTGTCGTCTTACCAAGCGCGCGCAGAATGATCGAAGCAGGAAGTTTACGACGACGGTCGATACGAACGTACAGGTTATCCTTAGGATCAAACTCAAAGTCGAGCCATGAACCACGATAAGGAATAACGCGTGCGTTATACAGAACTTTACCTGAAGAGTGGGTTTTACCCTTATCGCTGTCGAAGAATACACCAGGGCTTCTGTGCAACTGGGATACGATAACCCTCTCGGTACCATTAATTACGAAGGTACCATTGTCTGTCATAAGCGGAATTTCGCCCATGTAGACTTCTTGTTCTTTAATGTCTTTTACAGTACCTGCTGGCGCGTCTTTATCAAAAATAACTAGGCGTAGTTTCACGCGTAGTGGTTTTGAATAAGTTACGCCGCGAATTTGACATTCTTTAACGTCAAAAACTGGCTCACCAAGACGGTAGCTAACGTATTGCAGCTCAGAGTTGCCGTTATAGCTCTGAATTGGAAATACAGAACGGAAAGCGGCTTCAAGACCATATTGACCTTCAGGATCCTGTTCGATGAACTTCTCGAATGAATCGAGCTGGATCGATAGCAGGTATGGAATGTCCAAAACTTGTGGACGAGTACCAAAGTCCTTACGGATGCGCTTTTTCTCGGTATAAGAGTAAACCATGGGGTTCCTCAGCTCGCTGATAAGTGACCCAAACCACCTCGAGTCGTGACGAGGTAGTGACTGAAATCTGTTTGATTGTAGTGGCATATCATTAAGATCAAATGACATGTTTTTTGCTAGGAATTGAGTGCTCAAACAGCGGAAAAATCACTCAACCCTTACAGCGCAAAAAGGCTGGTGGTTTAAAAACCACCAGCCATTAGCCGTTAGGCTAAGAAACTAAGCAATAATTACTTAACAGTAACACTTGCACCAGCTTCTTCTAGCTGAGCTTTAAGAGCTTCAGCTTCGTCTTTCTCTACGCCTTCTTTAAGAGGTGCAGGAGCGCCGTCTACTAGAGCTTTCGCTTCTTTAAGACCTAGGCCAGTTGCGCCACGTACTGCTTTGATTACAGCAACTTTGTTACCGCCAGCAGACTCAAGGATTACGTCAAATTCAGTTTGCTCAGCAGCAGCTTCGCCACCAGCAGCACCGCCAGCTACAACAGCAGCAGCAGCAGAAACACCGAATTTCTCTTCCATTGCTTCGATTAGTTCAACAACTTGCATTACAGACATTTCTGCAACTGCGTCTAGGATTTGCTCGTTAGTAATAGACATAACAATTCTCTTTTAAATCAACAATAAGTTTATTAAGCAACCAGAAAAAAGCAAGGCTTATGCCGCAGCTTCTTCTTTTTGATCGCGGATAGCAGCGATTGTACGTGCCAACTTGCCAGCAGAAGCTTCTTTCATGCACATCATTAGGCGTGCAACCGCTTCGTCGTAAGTTGGTAGTGTCGCTAGTACTTCAGCGTCAGCAAGCGCGCCTTCAAATGCAGCAGCTTTGATCTCGAAGTTAGTGTTCTCTTTAGCGAAGTCTTTGAAAAGACGCGCTGCAGCACCTGGGTGCTCATTAGAGAATGCGATTAGAGTAGGACCTGTAAAAATGTCTGTTAGACACTCGTACTCAGTACCTGCAACCGCACGACGCATTAGTGTGTTACGAACAACTCGTACATAAACACCCGCTTCACGAGCTTGTTTACGTAGAGAAGTCATCGCGCCCACTTCAACGCCACGAGAATCAGCTACAACTGCAGAAAGTGCACCACTGGCAGCTTCGTTGACTTCAGCAACAATTGCTTTTTTGTCTTGAAGGTTTAAAGCCATCTTGGATAAACTCCTGGTTGTCGTTACACCACTCACTATTATCGCAACAGTGAGAGTTATTTAGGTGCTTCCCAGAAGAAAGGTAACTATTTACATAGAGCTTTCTGTCAGTTCGGGCACCATCTACGTAGGAAAATTAAGCCTTTATTAAAAAATTAATATTGGCACCTACGGTCTTGGACGGAGACTGGTTTTTAATTCTAATAGAACCAAAGTTCAGCCCCAACCACAAATATTAGGCGCGAAATTATACATAAATTTCGCACCTAAGCAAATTAAATTATGCTTGAGTATTCAGGCTAGCCTGATCAACAGCAACACCAGCACCCATAGTTGTAGAGATGCTTACTTTCTGCAGGAATGTACCTTTTGCAGAAGATGGTTTAGCTTTCTTCAGAGCAACTAGAAGTGCTTCTAGGTTTTCTTTAATCTGCTCAGCAGAGAAGTTAGCTTTACCAATAGTTGTGTGGATGATGCCATTTTTGTCGTTACGGTAACGAACCTGACCAGCTTTAGCATTCTTAACCGCTTCAGCAACGTTAGGAGTTACAGTACCAACTTTAGGGTTAGGCATTAGGCCACGAGGACCTAGGATAGTACCTAGCTGACCTACAACGCGCATTGCATCTGGAGAAGCAACAACAACGTCAAAGTTCATTTCGCCTTTTTTCACTTGCTCTGCAAGATCTTCCATACCTACAACATCTGCGCCAGCTTCTTTTGCTGCTTCAGCGTTTGCACCTTGAGTGAACACTGCAACACGGATGTCACGGCCAGTACCGTGTGGAAGTACAGTAGCACCACGAACGTTTTGGTCAGATTTACGTGCATCAATACCAAGGTTAACAGCAACATCAACAGACTCAACGAATTTCGCTGTTGCTAACTCTTGTAGTAGAGCTACAGCTTCATTGATTTCGTACTCTTTAGTTACGTCAACTTTTTCACGGATTACGCGCATGCGCTTAGTTAGTTTTGCCATGATCTTAACCCTCTACCACTAGGCCCATTGAACGAGCAGTACCAGCGATTGAACGCTTCATTGCTTCGATATCAGCACCAGTCATATCAGCAGCTTTAGTTTCTGCGATTTCTTGGATCTGAGCGTCAGTTACTGTGCCCACTTTCTCAGTGTTTGGACGACCTGAACCAGACTTGATGCCCGCTGCTTTCTTCAGTAGAACTGCTGCAGGTGGAGTCTTAGTTACAAAAGTGAAAGAACGGTCGTTGTATACAGTGATAACAACTGGAGTCGGTAGACCTTTCTCGATAGATTCTGTTTTTGCGTTGAACGCTTTACAGAATTCCATGATGTTAACACCGTGTTGACCTAGAGCAGGACCAACTGGTGGACTTGGGTTTGCCATACCAGCAGCAACTTGCAGCTTGATATAAGCTTCAACTTTCTTAGCCATGATTATTCCTAATTTTGGGTACTAACGCTAATCAATTGACCAGCTCCCCGTTTAAACAATTACTTTTTGTCTCTTATGAAACAAAAAGGCGCGAAATTATAATCATATCTCACGCCTTATACAAGTCTAAAGGTGACTTTTTGTACTGTGCTTGCCGACAAAGTTAGTCAAGTTTTTCAACTTGGCCAAACTCCAATTCAACAGGCGTTGCTCGACCAAAGATCGATACAGAAACCTTTAAGCGACTCTTTTCGTAATCGACTTCTTCAACGGTTCCGTTGAAATCAGCAAATGGTCCATCAGTAACACGTACCACTTCACCCGCTTCGTACATTGTACGTGGGCGAGGAGCTTCACTTGCTTTTTCAAGACGATTTAAAATCGCGTCTGCTTCTTTGTCAGTGATAGGAGCTGGACGGTCTGAGGTCCCACCTATGAAGCCCATGACACGTGGCACACTACGCACTAAATGCCATGATTCATCGTTCATCACCATTTGAACAAGAACATAGCCAGGGAAGAACTTACGCTCAGATTTACGACGCTGACCAGCACGCATTTCAACGACTTCTTCTGTAGGAACAAGAACTTCACCAAACGACTCTTCCATGCTATGCATTTTGATGTGCTCACGAAGAGATTGGGCAACTCGACCTTCAAAACCAGAGAAGGCTTGAACCACATACCAGCGTTTTTTTGGAGCTTCACTCATGAATTAAAACCCTCTACACTCCAGTTACAAAGTTAACGATATGGTACATAATGCTATCAATACCATATAGGATTAGAGCCATTACAATACTTACAGCCAAAACGATAAGGGTTGTTTGCATAGTTTCTTGGCGAGTAGGCCAAACAACTTTGCGAACTTCCATACGTGACTCTTTTGCAAATTCAATTGCAGCTTTACCTTTGCGTGTAGTAGCAGCCACACCCAATGCAGCAGCAATCAGAATAACAACACCTGCAACACGAATGACTACCGATCCAGCCCCAGTGAATAGAGAGTCTGGGTATAGTCCCGGATCACTGTACACACCGTACAGGTAATTACCCACAACAGCGGCAGCTAACAGAGCAAAAGTGACAACCCACTTAAAGATATCTGCAAAATTTGAGCTATCAGGAGTTTCAGCATTATTCGCTTTCATAAAACCAACCTGTTTAAGTCTTACTATAGACGACGACAACCCCGCTGTTGCAGGGCAAATCCATGAAGCGACAACCTAAAATTGATTGACGCACTCTTTATTGACCGAAGTAAAAAGCATCTGTCAAAACATTCCTGCGTGATGCCATACCGATCATTAAAACGGCAGACATTTTTTTCAGTGCAGAAAAAGGGCATCAAATGATGCCCTTTTTGCTAACGGTTCGTCAAATCTTATTCAAAAATTTTCCGAAACCTTCAGCTAATTCTTTCGAATTAGTCGAAGATTTTAGCAACAACACCAGCACCTACTGTACGGCCACCTTCGCGGATTGCGAAACGTAG
>NZ_AEIU01000066.1 GCF_000165125.1 Vibrio caribbeanicus ATCC BAA-2122
TAATGCTAGGGTTTTTTCGTTTATGCTATCTAACACATTGATCAAGTTGAACTTCTTTCAATAATGCCAACTTCAAGCTGGCATTGGGATTATTTTTTATTAAAGTACTATATCTCTAATTTCTGCGTCTACTTTGCATAAATCATGGGTAGATTTGATTCTCTGAATAGTACCGCAACGACCGTGAATAAGCAGCGTTTCTGTCGTTGCGAGATTACCATTCCTTTTTACGCCTTCGACTAGGTCTCCTTTAGTGATGCCCGTTGCAGAAAAAACAATATCATCAGAACTGACTAGATCATCAAGTCGAAGTACAGTATTTGGTATGACACCCATTGCCTCACAGCGTTGCTGTTCTTTTTGACTATGAAGCGTATTTTCCTTGTTACTACCTTTTACGTCTGATCTGAGTAACAAGCGAGCCTGCATATCTCCACCTAGTGCTCTTAGCGCAGCAGCGGAGATAACTCCCTCAGGTGCGCCGCCTGTACAATATAGGACGTCAATATCGCACTCTGGTAGGCAAGTCAGTATCGATGCGGCGACATCTCCATCAGGAACAGCAAATACACGTATGCCCATCGATTGCATCTTAAGAATAATATCATCGTGGCGTGGTTTGGCTAATGTGATCACTGTTACTTCATTGAGAGGCTTATTGAGCGCTTTTGCTGCGGCTCTCAAGTTGTCTTCAATTGATTTATTGAGGTCAATGATTCCTTTCAAAGACGGACCTACAGCGAGCTTTTCCATGTACATATCAGGTGCTTTGAGGAAGCTGTCTTTTTTTGCAGCAGCCAGTACACTGACAGCGTTTAGCTGTCCCATGGCTGTCATGCGAGTGCCTTCTATAGGATCAACAGCAATATCGATTGGTTCAGAGCCTGTGCCAAGCCGTTCGCCGATGTACAACATAGGTGCATCATCTATTTCGCCTTCACCTATGACAATCTCTCCACTGATATCAGCATGGTTTAATACATGGCGCATAGCTTCTACTGCGGCTTCATCAGCGGCGTTTTTGTCTCCTCTTCCTAACCACTTATGACCTGCGAGCGCGGCTACTTCGGTTACACGAGCGAAGTTCATGGCTAAATCGATTTTCATTAAGTACTCCAATCTTTGGGCTGTGGATATTAACTTTTTGCGAGTTTAACACAGTAAATTTAATTAACAGCCAAGATGGATTGGTGCGGAGGCAACAAACTTGTTGATATAAAAAGTCACTTTGTGCTTCTAAGTAAAACAATTGTCAAATTGCGCTGTTTTTTTCGTCGAATAGTACAAAAACTGCAAGATAGCGCGTGTTTCTCAGCGTCTTGCTGAGTAGAATGGAAGAAACGGGTCTGGTGGAGAATCCACTTGTTAGAATCCAAATCAGCATATTGAAATAGGTAGGCTAAAATGTCATTTGAAGTGTTAGAAAAACTAGAAGCAAAAATTCAAACTGCAGTAGATACTATTGCTTTGCTCCAAATGGAAGTTGAAGAACTTAAAGAAGAAAAGCAGAAGCTCGCATTTGAAGCAGATGAACTCCGTTCTGATCGCGAAGAGTTAGAACAAAAAGCTCAGCAGATGCAGCAAGAACATTCCGCTTGGCAGGAGCGTATTCGCAACCTGCTAGGTAAAATGGATGAAGTTGAATAAAATTTATAAAAGGAGGCTGAAACGGGTTTTTAGCTTCCTTTTGTTTTCAGCCAAACGAATGCAGTATTTTTAACCGTTATTTCGGCCTGACACCTAACGTATGGCATAGTGCGTATGTCATCTCCGCTCTGTTCAGTGTGTAAAAGTGAAAATCTTTTACTCCTTCTCTACTCAGAGTTCTCACCATATCAATTGCCTGACTGGCTCCAACTAATTGGCGTGTGACTGGGTCATCATCAAGTCCATCAAATTGTTGTGCCATCCATCCTGGAATTTTGACCGCATTTTGCTTTGCAAAACGAGCCGCTTGACGAAAATTAGAGACTGGCAATATGCCGGGGATAATCTCCACATCAATACCAGTGGCAACACAACGATCACGAAAACGCAGATAACTCTCTACATCGAAAAAGAACTGGGTAATTGCCCTACTGGCTCCAGCGTCAACTTTTCTCTTTAAGTTGAGTAAGTCGGCCTGAGCGCTTTTGGCTTCAGGATGGACCTCTGGGAATGCAGCTACCGAAATGTCGAAGTCGTGGCGTGCTTTTAATAGCTCAACTAAGTCAGAGGCATACATGTCTGGCTTTCCGCCATGTGGTGGAATATCTCCTCTCAAAGCCACAATGCTTCTAATACCATTTGACCAATAGTCATCAGAGATTTGCTCTAATTCTGTTCGAGATGCGTCAATACAAGTCAAATGCGGAGCGGCTACTAGGCCAGTTTCAGCCTGAATATCTTTGATAATAGAGTGAGTACGATCCCGTTCTCCAGAGTTTGCCCCATACGTTACCGAGATAAACGTCGGCTCCAATACCTTGAGTCGGTGAACCGAATTCCAAAGTGTGGTTTGCATCTGCTCGTTACTAGGCGGAAAAAATTCAAATGAAACCTTAATATTATCAGAGAGCTCTGCAATATTTTGGTTAAGTGCATCTATGTGGCTGGCGTGTGTGTATCCCATCTTGTTTATCCCTTGTCCTAGCAAAATATCGACGTTTAGACGTCTATATGTCTAAATCATGTGCTGAATAGGGGTTAATGTCAATACTGAATTTATGAATTTTTTTCATAAATAGATTGAACAAAATTAACATTAGGGCCGGGAGGTTAAAAGCGCGGTGTTCACCGCGCTTTTATACTTAGATGAGTTGGGCTAGACGGTTTAAATCAGATTGAATGGCTCCAGCGGTGACCTCTTTACCTGCACCAGGCCCCCGAATAACAAGTGGGTTATCTTTGTACCAAGCGCTTTCTATTGCAAAAATGTTGTCGCAAGGCAGTAAGTTTGCAAGTGGGTGATTTGCTTCAAGGGCCTCGATTGCCACCGTTGCATTACCTTGTTTATTGAGACGAGCAACATATCGAAGCACTTTATTTTGGCTATGAGCTTGCTCTAAGCGCTCTGCCATAGATTGACTGAGTGACTCACTTTTCTCGAAGAAGTCATCCAGTGATATTTTTGCCAGCTCTTCGGGAACTAAGTTTTCGACACACACACTTTCAGGCTCAATATCAAGTCCAGCCTCTCTCGCTAAAATAACCAACTTGCGCATGACGTCAGAGCCATCCAAATCATTTCTGGGATCTGGCTCGGTTAATCCCTGTTGCCAAGCCAATTCGACTAGTTGAGCAAATGGTGTCGTGCCATCGTACTGTTGGAAAAGCCAAGATAGAGTTCCTGAGAAAATCCCAGATAAAGCAACGACAGTATCACCGCTTTCTCTTAAGTCCCTGACTGTATGGTTGATAGGTAAACCAGCACCGACAGTGGCATTATATAACCAATGGCGATTTACTTTAGAGAAAGATTCTTTCACCTGTTGATAAAAATCTGTTGGGGCAGCTCCAGCCACTTTGTTGGCAGAAATAAGATGTATACCTTGTTTGGCTATATTTGGATACTGTTCTGTAAGGCTATGACTTGCTGTTACGTCTAAGATGACAACATCATCATATCCCTCAATGGCCCCAAGCTGATCTATCCAAATATTATTTTCGTGGCGAATGGCCTCGTTTTCAAACAAGTCGTTTGCTTGAGCTGAAGCGATTCCGTTTGGCTCAAACCAATATAGTTGACTTCCGACTATTGCAACAAGCTCAAAATTTAATCCGTGCCTTTCCTCTAGTGTTGCTTTTTGTTGGTTAAATAATTCAAGCCAGCTTGAGCCAATATTTCCTTTTCCACACAAAGCGACAGCTACTCTTTTTTGTGCTTTGAATAGTTGTTGGTGAACCGATTGAACTAGAGTTTGTGTCTCGGTTGCTTTCAGTACAGCAACGATACTCAGTCCTGATACGGCTTCGGTAATAAATTCTATGTTTGAATTCTTAAGCTGCTGGTAGAAGCCAAAGCAATGACTGGCATTTTTGCTAACACCTGCCCCTACAGCAGCAACCATCGAATAACCCTCGTGTAACTTTATCTCTGCGCCAATACCTGCTTCTTGGAGGTAATCAAGCGCTCCTCTAACAACCTCATGAGTATAAGCAAGCCGAAGAGTACGGCTTTCTGTTTGCACTTCGTATGCCAGGGGCTCAACTTGAAGCCTACTGAGTAAGGTAAGGACTTCACTATGACCTTTATTAAAGTCATGTTGAGGTAAAAAATGTAATTGGATGATAAATACTTCATCAAGCGAGGTAATTATTTTAGCTCCCCGGCCCGAAGCAAGGACACGTTCGATTCTTGTTGAGCCTGATTCAGGGAAATGACTACATTTTAAGTTCAAATCCATAGTACTTTGCGACACAGGTTGTAAGGTTCGGTTATGAAGCACAGGTGCCGCGAGCCTGGCGAGTTCACTCGCTTCGTCTAAGCGCAGTAATGGCAGTAAGCATGCATCAGAAACAAGGCGAGGATCAGCACTGTATACACCAGCCACGTCACTCCAGATGGTGACAGCCTTTACGCTCGCTAGTGCGCCGATCATAGTGGCTGAATAGTCTGAACCGTTTCTTCCTAGTAAAACCGTTTGCCCTTGTTTGTCCTGAGCCATAAAGCCCGTGATCACAATACGTTGATGAGTATGTTGTACCAAGAGCTCGTTCAATAAGGGTAAGGAATCCCCCCAATCAATTTCAGGTTGAGTTTTTGCTTCTGCTCTGAGAAAGCATCGTGCATCGACCGAGATTGACGGTAAGTCTTGTTGGCGAAGAAGCGCTGCAAGCAGTCGACACGACCATATTTCACCGTGCCCAAGAACTGAGGCTTGTACCTTTTCCGATAGTGGAAAAGTGAGGTTTGCCAACGTTGATAATTCATCATTGAGTTGAGCTGTTAATTGTTGTTTTTCTTGACCAATAGTGAGCTCTTCAATTAACTTGAGTTGATATTGGCGAATACCCTGCAGTTCAAGGTGTGCTGCTCTTCCATCTATATTGATGGCTTCGGTAAAAGCAATTAAATGATTGGTCGTTTTACCGGCTGCAGACACAACAATAAGATCATTAGGGTGAGAATAATCTTTGATCAGTTTCGCCACACGTAAGTAGCATTGTGAGTCAGCGAGGCTACTGCCACCGAATTTGTGTAATTGTCGATCGGATATCATTAGACTGTCCCCTTAACGGCAGAAAATGCGTGCTTTAGATCAGCAATAAGGTCGTCAGCGTTCTCCAAACCAATTGATAGACGCAGTAACTGCTGAGAAATTCCAGCATCGGCCAACGCTTCTTCTCCCATCGCACGGTGTGTCATTGAGGCTGGGTGGCATACTAGGCTCTCCACTCCACCCAAGGATTCTGCTAATGAAAAAAGTGATAAATGATTCACAAATTGTTTTAATTGTAAAAAGTTTCCGGAAAACTCGAAGCTCAGCATTGAACCAAACCCTTTCTGTTGTTTCTTGGCTATCTCATGTCCAGGATGTGACTCTAAACTTGGGTGGTAGATACAGCCGACTAGCGACTCATCTTTCAAATAGTCGAGAACTACATTGGCGGTCTCTTCGTGAACTTTCATTCTAGCACTTAGTGTTCTGAGGCCACGGAGTGTCATATAACTATCAAAGGGCGTGCCTGTGGCACCAATACAGTTTCCCCACCATGCTAGTGTCTCAGCATGCGTTTTTAGTTTACTAATGACAACGCCACCTATGACATCAGAGTGCCCATTAATAAATTTAGTCGTCGAGTGAATAACAAAGTCAGCGCCCAGCTCAAGTGGCTTTTGTAAGATAGGAGTTAGGAAAGTGTTATCGACTGCAACCAGTGCGCCAACATTGTGAGCAGATAAGCAGAGGCTTTCTATATCGACTACTTTCACTAGTGGGTTAGATGGTGTCTCGATTAGGATGAGCTTCGGCTTTTGTTCCAGTGCTTGTTCGACCGCTTTCTGATCGGATTGATCAATAAAGAGTACTCGAAAGTCTCCTTTCTGAGCACGAGAAGAAAAAAGTCGATACGTACCCCCATAGCAATCATGAGGAGCAATAATTAGGTCTCCTTGCTCGAGAAAAGCCGTTATCCATAGGTTTAATGCAGAAGTACCACAGTTTGTTACCACGGCACCCTCACCCGACTCGAGTTCATAGAGTGCTTTTTCTAATGATCCTCGATTTGGGTTTCCTGAACGGGTGTAGTCATATTGAGGCACGTCACCAAAAGTAGAGAAACTATAATTAGTCGACAAATAGAGCGGAGGGACAACGGCATTAAATTGAGTATCAGATTCAATACCCGTTCTAACCGCAATGGTTTCGACTTTACGCTGAGACATTTGTGTATCCTTACGATCTGAATAATTGGACAACCCCTATTTATTCTGTATCAAGAACGTTACTTTCGGGATCTCTGTGTTAACTGTCACTATACTTTACTTTTGAATTTTATAGACGTCAATATATCTAGACGTCTATATGTCTTTGCTTATGGCTATTAATACCGCTAAAATTGCGGGTAATATTTCTAATCGATGACAACTGGTAAAGGTGCGTAATGGCAAAGTGGAATGGTGAGTATATTAGCCCGTATGCTGAACATGGAAAGAAAAGCGAGCAAGTAAAGAAGATTACGGTGTCTATCCCATTAAAAGTGCTAAAAGTTTTAACCGATGAACGAACTCGTAGACAGATTAATAACCTACGTCATGCGACGAACAGTGAGTTGCTCTGTGAAGCATTTTTGCATGCTTATACAGGGCAACCATTACCAACAGATGAAGACTTGCGCAAGGATCGCCCAGACGATATTCCTGCTCAAGTAAAACAACTTATGACAGAGATGGGGATTGAATTTGAAGCGTTTGATGACTAGCTGGAACATCTGTTTAAGAGGTTAATGAGTTTCATGCTGCAGCCTTTTCAAAAGCTGCAGCATGGACAAAGAGTGTTTACTCTGCCATGTAATTAGCTGGCATATCAATTCGTGCTACACCCGAATCTACAGCAGCCTGAGCAACCGCTTTTGCGACTCTTGGTAGTAAACGAGGATCCATAGGTTTAGGTATGATGTACTCGGATCCAAAGCTCAGGGCGTCAACACCAGCGGCTTTAAGAACCTCCTCAGGAACTTCCTCTTTAGCCAACTCACGGATAGCATCGACTGCGGCTAATTTCATCTCATCATTAATTTCACTGGCACGCACGTCTAGCGCACCGCGGAAAATAAATGGGAAGCACAATACATTGTTTACTTGGTTTGGATAATCACTGCGTCCAGTTCCCATAATAAGGTCATTACGTACCTGATGTGCTAACTCAGGCTTAATTTCTGGATCTGGGTTTGAGCAAGCAAATACAACAGGTTTCTCGGCCATAAGAGCCAATGACTCAGGTGCCAGCAAATTAGGTCCTGATACTCCTAGGAATAGATCCGCGCCTTCGATAACGTCTTCTAAGGTGCGTTTGTCGGTATTGTTTGCGAATAGCTGTTTGTATTCGTTCAGGTCTTCACGGCGGGTATGAATAACACCTTTACGATCTAGCATGTAAATTTTTTCACGCATTGCACCACATTTTATCAGTAGCTCCATGCAGGCTACAGCAGCAGCACCGGCCCCAAGGCAGACAATGGTTGATTCTTCTAGCTTTTTGCCTTGTAGCTCAATAGCATTTAACATGCCTGCCGCGGTAACAATGGCGGTTCCGTGCTGGTCGTCGTGAAAAATAGGGACGTCACATCGTTCGATCAACTGTTTCTCTATCTCGAAACAATCCGGTGCTTTGATATCTTCAAGATTAATACCGCCAAACGTATCTGCAATGTTTGCAACGGTATCAACAAACTCTTCAATTGTGCGATGTTTTACTTCAATGTCGATAGAGTCTAGCCCTGCAAAGCGTTTAAATAATAGTGCTTTTCCTTCCATAACTGGCTTAGAGGCCATAGGCCCAAGGTTACCTAATCCTAGAATGGCTGTTCCGTTTGAGATGACAGCAACCATGTTACCTTTTGAGGTATATTTGTATACATTATCTACGTTTTGAGCGATCTCTCGTACTGGCTCTGCAACACCTGGGCTATATGCTAGGGCGAGGTCTTTCGCTGTCTCTGCTGGTGTGGTGAGTGCTATAGCAATTTTTCCAGGCGTTGGTGATGCGTGGTAGTCTAATGCGTTTTGACGAAATTGCTCTTCGGGAGATAATGTTTTTTGGTTATCGTCGGACATAGGTGTAGGTACTCGTTATTGATTATATGGAAAAGGAAGATTCCATTCTAGAGTAACTCTGTCGACCTGCATAGGTAGGAAAAGGTGTGCAAACGATAAAAAGTCAGAATTTAAAGGTGATAAGACCAGATCAAATTATATCATCTTGTAGGTATGTTAATTTATTTATTGATAATGCTAATAAATGTAAAAAATAGAGTAATAGATACTAAAAAGGACGCCTTGGCGTCCTTTGTGGTATTCGGTTAAAAGCAACCAATTACTTTTTGCTTGATAGTGCACCAAAGCGTTTGTTGAAGCGATCAACACGACCACCAGTATCAACGATACGTTGTTTACCAGTATAGAATGGGTGACATTTGTCACATACGTCTAAGTGGATTGATTCTTTTGTTAGTGTTGAGTTGAACTCAAAAGAATTACCACAAGAACAAGTTGCTTTTACTGCTTTGTATTCTGGATGAATGCCAGCTTTCATGGGAGAACCTCTAAAATATAGGCCGTGTCGCTATCCGATTCTTTGCCGGACACCACACGTAGTTAATTGTCAATTGATGTATACCGCTTGTGAGCCATATCATCAAGGCGCGCTATTTTAATGAATACTAAGCTGCGGATCAACCTATCGATGCCTAATTCGTATTTTTTTTCGTCACTTTAGGTTTTTTCTAGCTCTTCCCTCACTGATTTTTTTGCCATAGACTGAGAGCTGTGGTTTTCACTCATACCTAATTTAATCTATGCAACCAAATATCGCACTTGTGGCGCTGCCTGTTCCGCTCGATAGAGAGTTTGATTATCAAATTCCAGACTACTTATCCCCTTCTATTGGTGGACGTGTATTAGTTTTATTTGGTCGGCAAAAGCTAGTTGGTATCGTAACAGAGTTGAAGAATCACTCCGACGTGCCTGTTGATAAAATTAAGCCTATCATAGAGGTCATTGATGAGAAGTCACTTTGGCCTGAATCTTTATATAATTTACTTTTGTGGTGTAGCCGTTTTTACCAGTACCCATTGGGTGATACCTTTTCGAATGCTTTGCCCGGTGCGTTGCGAAAAGGTAAAGAAGCCAAACTCAGTGCCTCGATTGAATGGCGTTTAACTACACAAGGCCGAGAACAACTTGCGATAGGGTTTGGCCGTGCAGTTAAACAAGCAAAAGTCATGCATATGCTTGAACGAGGTTCTCTCGTACAACACGACATTACTACTCAAGATGTCAGTACCTCGGTTTTAAATAATTTAGCTCAAAAAGGCTGGATTGAATCGGTGGTAACTCAGCCTCATCCAATAAAATGGGGGAGCGATATTGAAGCTGTTGCGGATAAGCCTCAACTCAATACTGAACAAGCAATAGCCATTGCTAGTGTGAATAATAATCATGGCTACCATTGTTATCTTTTAGAAGGAATTACCGGTTCGGGAAAAACGGAAGTTTATTTAAACTTGATTAAGCCAGTATTGGAGCAGGGGAAACAGGCGTTGGTATTAGTCCCTGAAATCGGCCTAACCCCCCAAACTATCAGTCGATTTAGGAACCGCTTTAATGTCCCTATTATGGTTATACATTCCGGTTTGAATGAGACTGAAAGGGTCACAGCATGGTTGAGTGCATATGAGAGTCGCGCTGGTATCGTGATTGGAACTCGCTCAGCATTATTTACCCCCTTTGATGCCCTCGGCATTATTATTGTTGATGAAGAACACGATGCGTCCTACAAGCAGCAAGACAGCCTGAGATATCATGCGCGTGATGTCGCGATTATGCGGGCAAATATTGAAAATATTCCTATTGTGCTTGGTTCTGCAACACCAGCTCTAGAAACGCTCAATAATGCTTTAACGGGTAAATACCACCATCTTACTCTATCGGTGAGAGCAGGAAACGCCTTGCCGACCACAAACAAGCTTTTAGATGTGAGAGGGTTATTTCTTGAAAGTGGTCTTTCTGCTCCTTTGATTGCAGAAATGCGAAAACATCTCGAATTGGGTAATCAGGTTTTACTTTTTCTTAATCGCCGAGGGTTTTCACCTGCATTGATGTGCCATGAGTGTGGGTGGATTGCAGAATGTAAGCGATGTGATGCTTATTACACTTATCACCATTACACTCGTGAAGTTCGCTGTCATCACTGTGGTTCTCAGCAACCCGTTATTCATCAATGCCAGAGCTGTCAATCTAGTCATCTGCTGACAGTAGGCGTAGGTACTGAGCAATTGGAGTGT
This sequence comes from Vibrio caribbeanicus ATCC BAA-2122, assembly GCF_000165125.1. Lineage (GTDB taxonomy): Bacteria > Pseudomonadota > Gammaproteobacteria > Enterobacterales > Vibrionaceae > Vibrio > Vibrio caribbeanicus. The sequence goes on from NZ_AEIU01000066.1 coordinate 10,486, forward strand.
CAGCTATCGGAATTATTTCCCGACTATAAGTCGATTCGAATCGATCGAGATAGCACGCGTAAGAAAGGTAGCCTGGAGGATGCACTTGATGCCATTCGAAATGGTGAATACCAGATTCTTATTGGGACGCAAATGCTGGCCAAGGGGCACCATTTCCCAAATGTTACCCTAGTCGGGCTCTTAGATGTCGATGGCTCACTCTACAGCAGTGATTTTCGTGCATCAGAGCGTTTAGCCCAACTTTTTATTCAAGTGTCAGGGAGGGCTGGTAGAGCAAGCAAGCCAGGTGAGGTTGTGCTACAAACTCATCATCCAGAGCACCGCTTGCTGAAAACTCTGCTCGTGGATGGATATCACCATTTTGCCAAAGAAGCTTTGATCGAGAGGAAAAATGCTCACTTACCACCGTTTACTTTTCTTACTCTTGTTCGTGCAGAGGCGAATCGTTCAGACTGGGTTGAAGAATTTTTGCGCCAAGTACGCCATATTCTTGAAGCCCACCATTTTTTCAACGTTGGCTGCCAAATCCTTGGCCCAACGCCTGCACCTTTAGCCAAAAAAGCAGGTAAATATCGTTGGCATCTTTTAGTTCAAGCACAAAAACGCTCGATAATGCAGCAGTTACTTCGTGACACCAAAGAAGCCATCGCGTCTTTACCTATGGCAAAGCGAGTTCGTTGGGGGTTGGATATCGAGCCGCATGATATAAGTTGAGCTTTAAAATGTATTATTTCGTAGAAATTGACTAGAAATATCTGTTGATAGAAATCATATTCACCTCTTTTTCATTTATTTGTGACTGAAATCTCACCTTGGCTGCTGGTTTTGTTATGTCCCCCGTAACTTTGTGGTTTGAATTGAATAAACTAGATTATGTGCAATGTGTTGCGTTGAAAGCAGAAGTAATGGATTGATCGTTTGCTTTATAGAGTTTAGTGATAATATTGGTACTAAGTCGCAGCGTAATACAAATCAACGAGTCCGATAATGAGATACATTTTTAGGTCAGTACTTTCGATACAAAATCTGACTAATCGATTAACAAGGAGGGTTAAGACAATATGGCGACAATGAAGGATGTTGCTCAGCTTGCGGGTGTTTCTACAGCGACTGTCTCTCGGGCGTTGATGAACCCTGAGAAGGTATCTTCTGCAACAAGGAAAAAAGTAGAAGATGCGGTCTTAGAAGCAGGTTACTCACCAAATTCTCTCGCTAGGAACCTTCGTCGAAATGAGTCGAAGACCATAATCGCTATTATTCCTGATATCTGCGATTCGTATTACACGGAGATCATTCGAGGAATAGAAGATGCTGCGATGGAACACGGTTATCTTGTTTTACTTGGTGATAGTTGTAAACAAAAAAGACGTGAGAGTTCGTTCGTAAACCTTGCTTTTACAAAGCAAGCGGATGGTATGCTTTTACTGGGTACTGATTTGCCTTTTGATGTCAGCAAACCGGAGCAAAAGAATTTGCCTCCTATGGTTATGGCATGTGAGTTTGCCCCTGAACTAGAATTACCGACGGTTCATATTGACAATCTAACTTCAGCTTTTGAGGCTGTTAACTATCTGACTCAGCTCGGACATAAGCGAATTGCTCAGATCTCTGGTCCAGAGTCTGCCGTCTTGTGTCAATTTAGGCATCAAGGTTATCAGCAAGCTCTCAGACTGCGGGGGTGACTATGAATGCCAACTACTGTGTGTATGGTGATTTTAGTTTTGAAGCTGGTGAAGTGGCAATTAGACAGCTGCTGTCTCTCTCAGACGTACCTACTGCAATCTTTTGTCACAATGATGCTATGGCCATTGGTGCTATTCAAGCTGCTAAAAAGTTGGGATTGAAAATACCACAAGATCTTTCTATTGTTGGCTTTGATGATATCCACTTTGCGCAATATAGCGATCCACCTTTAACCACAATCTCTCAGCCACGGTATGAAATTGGGCGTCAAGCCATGTTAATGATGCTTGAGTTATTGAGAGGTCATGATGTTAGGGCTGGGTCACGTTTGCTTGAGACAAAATTGGTTGTTCGTGGCAGTGCAGCTCCTCCGAGAGTATTCACTTGACGGTGATATTTTAGATTCAATTTTGAAGTAATGCTTCCATTTGCATACTGTCATCTTATCTCAATCTGCATTACCATAGCGTTAGTTAGCAAAAATGGTAATGATACTAAATTGTGGCAAGTAGAGATTATGTAAAACGGGGACGAGGCAACAGGAACCAGCCTAAAAAAAGAAATCAGTCTAAAAGCCGCCGTAAACCGTGGAGAAGCGGCTTATTAGCTTTAATTTTATTGGGAGCATTCGGCTTTGGCTTGTTTACTTTAAGTCAAGATCCTGAACCGGAAGAGGCTAAACCAGTTGCCACTCAGGCTAAGCCAAAGCAGAAGAAAATCTCCTCACTTCCAGCGCCCCCAGAAGAAAAGTGGGGTTACGTGGATAGCCTGCCCAATCGTGAAATTGAGGTAACGGCAAAAGAGCAGGTTGTCTCTAAGATCCCTTACATCATGCAGTGTGGTGCTTATAAGCGTGCTGACCAAGCAGAGGCACGTAAGTTAGACATTGCTTTTCAGGGGCTGAATAGCAAAATTCGTAAAAAAGAAGACAGTAGTTGGTACCGAGTCGTTTTGGGACCCTACAAATTCAGACGCGACGCTGAACGTGATAAGCATAAACTGCAGCGGGCTAAAATCGAACCTTGTGCTATTTGGAAAGAATCTCAATAAAGCGGAAATAGCGAGCCACTTCGGCTCGCTTTTTTTTCGCTGCTCTCATCTAATTAATATTGAGTCATGATGTTTTCAGGAGGCATTGGGTTTGTCACTTGAATTCGTGACATCGAGTCCCTATATATTCTGAAACGAAAGGTAAAAACTATTATGAGGTCCTGCTTGTGACTACTATTGTATCTGTACGTCGTAACAATAAAGTTGTTATTGCTGGTGATGGGCAAGTGTCCCTAGGGAACACGGTTATGAAGGGGAATGCACGCAAGGTGCGTCGTCTCTATAACAATAAGGTTCTGGCTGGCTTTGCAGGCAGTACTGCTGATGCTTTTACTTTATTTGAGCGCTTTGAAAGTAAATTGCAAATGCATCAAGGCCATCTGACTAAAGCTGCTGTTGAGCTAGCGAAAGATTGGCGCAGTGATAGGGCGCTGAGAAAGCTTGAAGCTTTATTAGCTGTCGCCGATGAAACAGCTTCTCTAATCATTACTGGCAATGGCGATGTCGTTCAACCTGAACATGATCTGATCGCTATTGGTTCAGGTGGTAACTTTGCGCAGGCAGCAGCTACTGCCTTACTGGAAAATTCAGAGCTAGATGCTCGTGAAATAGCGGAAAAATCGCTCAAAATTGCGGGTGATATTTGTGTGTTTACTAATCACCATCACACTATTGAAGAACTAGAAATCGTTGAATCAGAGCAAAATCAAAAATAGTGTTTGTGATAATTGAAGGAATTTTAATATGTCTGAAATGACCCCTCGTGAGATAGTGCATGAGTTAAACCGCCATATTATTGGTCAAGACAAAGCCAAGCGTTCTGTTGCTATTGCTTTACGTAATCGTTGGAGACGAATGCAGTTAGAAGAGAGCTTGCGTGCTGAAGTTACGCCTAAGAATATTTTGATGATAGGCCCAACGGGTGTCGGTAAAACCGAAATTGCTCGTCGACTTGCAAAGCTTGCTAACGCCCCTTTTATTAAAGTGGAAGCGACAAAATTTACCGAAGTCGGCTATGTCGGTAAAGAAGTTGAGACCATCATTCGAGACTTGACTGATGTTGCGATAAATATGACTCATCAACAAGCAATGGAGAAGGTAAAGTTTCGTGCTGAAGAGCAAGCTGAAGAGCGTATATTAGATGCTCTACTTCCACCCGCTCGTGATGCGTGGGGGCAAAATGAACAGCAAGAAGAAGGAACATCAAATACTCGCCAAGTCTTTCGTAAAAAGCTGCGAGAAGGAAAACTCGATGATAAAGATATCGAGGTTGATTTGGCAGCACCTCAAATGGGGGTAGAGATAATGGCTCCTCCCGGTATGGAAGAGATGACCAATCAACTTCAAGGTATGTTTCAAAATCTTGCCGGAGACACTAAGAAAAAACGTAAGCTTAAGATCAAAGATGCCCTAAAAGCTTTAACAGAAGAAGAAGCCGCTAAATTAGTCAATCAGGAAGAGCTCAAAGAACAAGCCATTTACAATGTTGAAAATAACGGCATTGTTTTCATTGATGAGATTGACAAAATTTGTAAACGAGGTGAAAGCTCAGGACCAGATGTTTCTCGAGAGGGGGTTCAAAGAGACCTACTTCCTCTGATAGAGGGAAGTACAGTCTCAACTAAGCATGGGATGGTTAAGACGGATCACATTTTGTTTGTGACATCGGGGGCATTCCAAGTAGCGAAACCCTCTGATTTGATACCTGAATTACAGGGACGCCTTCCCATCCGCGTGGAACTTGAAGCCCTGTCAAGTGAAGATTTTAAACGCATTTTAACAGAACCTAAAGCATCACTTACGGAGCAATATATTGCATTGATGCAGACAGAGAACGTCGATATTGAATTCACGGAGGATGGCATTGTTCAAATTGCTGAAGCTGCTTGGACAGTGAATGAAACAACGGAAAATATTGGGGCTCGTCGTTTGCATACTGTTATGGAGCGTTTGATGGATGAAATATCTTTCGATGCAACGGATAAAGCAGGCTCGAAGCTAACTATTGATGCTGACTATGTCAAAACACGGCTTGGTGAGTTTGTTGAAGATGAAGATCTTAGTCGCTTTATCTTATAGAACAAGCGTGTTTAGAAAGCTGGCCCTTTGGTCAGCTTTTTGTTTTTTATAACCTTGAGTTTTCTCTTTTTAAACTTAAAGTTACCTAATTGATAAGTGAGAGTAGTTAATGTTAGACGACTGGAGACCTTCTGCTGATATTTCAAAAATTCGTCAGCGTGCTCAGGTACTACAAAAAATTAGACAATTCTTTTGTCAAAGAAATGTACTCGAGGTTGATACTCCTGCAATGAGTCACTCCACGGTGACAGATATCCATTTAGATACGTTTGAAACACATTTTATTGGTCCCGGTTATGCGAGCGGCAGGAAGTTATTTTTTGCCACAAGCCCAGAGTTTCATATGAAGCGTTTATTGGCTGCGGGTAGTGGATGTATTTATCAATTAAGTAAAGCATTTCGTAATGAAGAGAGCGGCCGTTTTCACAACCCCGAGTTCACGTTACTTGAGTGGTATCGTGTCGGGTTTGATCATCATAAGCTTATGGATGAGATGGCTGATTTATTACAACTTATTCTTCAATGTAAGACGCCGAGCAGGATGACATACCAGACGGCCTTCATTGATACCCTAGGGGTCTGTCCTTTGTCTGATCCTATGGATAAGTTGAAAAGCGTAGCATATGACCTTGGCTTGGAAGATATCGCAAGGGATGAAGAAGACAGGGATACCTTGTTACAGTTACTTTTTAGTATCGGTGTTGAAACAAAGATTGGTCACTCTGATCCGGTTTTCGTCTATGACTTCCCGGCTTCTCAGGCGGCACTTGCAAAGATTAGCCAGGTTGATAAAAGGGTTGCAGAACGTTTTGAAGTCTACTTTAAAGGAATAGAGCTTGCCAATGGCTTCCATGAACTAGAGGATCCCCGAGAACAGTTGCAACGTTTTGAGCGTGACAATCTAAAAAGGGTAGCAAGAGGGGAGGAGTCGCAGCCAATAGATCGTCACTTGATAGCGGCCTTAGAATCAGGTTTACCATCATGCTCTGGGGTCGCGTTGGGTGTTGATAGGTTGGTTATGCTGGCAACTGCAAGTGATCACATTGATCAAATATTAGCGTTTCCTTTTTCTCGTGCGTAAGACAGCTATATATTGTACAGGAGCTTAGAGGTAAATTGATGCACTATTCGGAATTCTCAGCGCAATAGGCTCGCTAACTCCTTTCAAGCTCGGTATACTCAAGGGCTAAAATTTCATTAGAGCGGAAAACATGCAAGAGTACATCGCATTTTTTGAAGAGAACACGCTTCTCTCTCTGGTTTGGGTAGGTTTATTTATTGCTCTTATCATGACCATAATCAAGTCAAGTACCGCAGCTTATAAAGAGATATCAGTTGCGCAGACGACACATTTAATGAACCGAGAAGAGGGTCTTGTCGTTGATATTCGAACCAATGATGAATATCGAAAAGGGCATATAACCGATGCGGTTCACATTTTACCATCGGATATTAAGTCAGGTAATCTAGCGGGACTTGAAAAACGCAAGTCAGACCCAATCATCGTAGTATGTAATACGGGTCACAACGCTCAAGAGAGCGCTAATCTTCTCGCTAAAGCTGGATTTGAAAATGTTAACTTGCTTAAAAATGGTTTAGTTGCATGGCGTGAGGCTAACTTACCTTTAGTTAAAGGTAAGAAGTGATCAGTTCACTGAGAATTTTTCGGAATTAGACGATATATCGTACATTAAAGGATATAAACATGGCTGAAGCAGCACCACAACAAGAAGCTCAAAACTTTGCTATTCAACGTATTTTTCTTAAAGATGTTTCTTTTGAAGCACCTAATTCACCAGATATGTTCCAAAAAGAATGGAACCCTGATGTAAAATTAGACTTGGATACACAAAGCCGTGAGCTTGGCGAAGGCGTTTACGAAGTTGTTCTTCGTTTGACGGTAACGGTTAAAAATGCAGAAGAGAATGCTTTCCTTTGTGAAGTTCAGCAAGGTGGTATCTTTACCGCTGAAAAGATGGAAGCAGGTCAACTGGCGCATTGTTTGGGTGCTTTTTGTCCAAACATCCTGTTCCCATACGCTCGTGAAACGATCTCTAGCTTAGTTGTTAAAGGAACCTTCCCTCAATTGAACTTAGCACCAGTAAATTTTGATGCATTGTTCATGAATTATCTTCAACAGCAAGCACAGCAAGAAGGTGCCGTTGAAGCGTAAGCTTTAACTTTTGGAACTACAAATTAGTTGTTTTAAATGCACAACGTGATGTTTATATGCGCTGTGCATTTTTGTTTCCACGATACTCTAAGCAATGACGTTAGGTTTTAACAAGGCCAAATTAATGAAACATAATAATGACAATAAAAACACTCAAAATGTTGCTATGACGGTTCTTGGCGCTGGTTCGTATGGTACGTCGCTCGCAATTTCTCTCGCGCGCAATGGTGCCGATATCGTTTTGTGGGGGCATCAATTAAAACATATGGAAAGGTTACAAGCCGACCGCGCAAACCATCAATTCCTGCCCGACATTTCTTTTCCTGATTCGTTAATCATTGAGTCTGATTTACAAAAGGCAGTTGCGGCTAGTCGAGATATTTTAGTTGTAGTACCAAGTCATGTGTTTGGCTCAGTATTGGCTCAGATTAAGCCTTTTCTTAATTCAGATTCGCGTTTATGTTGGGCAACTAAAGGGTTAGAGCCAGAAACAGGCCGTTTACTGCAAGATGTTGTTGAGGATGAGTTGGGCGATGGCTATTCTTTGGCAGTATTATCGGGCCCGACTTTCGCCAAGGAATTAGCTCAAGGAATGCCAACGGCAATCTCTGTTGCATCAACAGACAATGGGTTCGTGCAGGACTTGCAAGAAAAAATCCATTGCAGTAAAAGCTTTCGTGTGTATGCCAATAACGACATCATTGGCATGCAGCTCGGTGGTGCGGTTAAGAATGTGATAGCCATTGGTGCAGGGATTTCTGACGGTATTGGCTTTGGTGCAAATGCTCGAACCGCACTTATAACACGCGGCTTGGCAGAGATGACTCGTCTAGGTGTGGCTTTAGGAGCACAATCAGAAACTTTTATGGGCATGGCTGGATTAGGTGATTTAGTGTTAACCTGTACTGACAACCAGTCCCGCAACCGTCGTTTTGGTTTGGCACTTGGCAAAGGTCAGAGTGTTGAGATGGCACAAAAAGAGATAGGTCAGGTTGTGGAGGGGTATCGAAATACTAAAGAAGTCTATACTTTGGCAAGCCATGTTGGGGTTGAAATGCCCATTGTTGAGCAAATTTTTCAAGTATTATATGAAGCAAAGAGTGCTCATGCAGCGGCAGTGGACCTATTAGCTCGGGATAAAAAAACCGAGGGGTAGTGTCTTGATGTTGTTAGCATTCTATTGTTCTTATGAACAGTGAGTTGGTAAAGGATATGAAAACCTGTGAAATCAAAAAAGTTTGGCAAACAATTGTAAAGGAAGCGAGGCAACTATCTGAGCAAGAGCCAATGCTAGCAAGCTTTTATCATGCAACCATTATCAAGCACGATAATCTGTGCGCTTCATTAAGTTACATTCTTGCTAATAAATTGAACACAGCTTCAATGCCAGCAATGGCGGTAAGAGAAGTTATTGAAGAGGCTTTTAATGCCGATGGGACACTCGGTGATGCCGCGGCATGTGATATCTGTGCGACGGTAAATAGAGACCCTGCCGTCGAGATGTACTCAATGCCCTTGCTTTATTTGAAAGGTTTCCATGCTTTACAAGGTTATCGGGTTGCAAATTGGTTATGGAAACAGGGGCGGATCGCACTAGCAACTTATTTACAAAATCAAATTTCAGTTGCCTGCCAAGTCGATATTCATCCCGCTGCACAGATAGGTCAAGGTATCATGCTTGACCATGCGACAGGCATTGTTATTGGTGAAACCGCTGTTGTTGAAAATGATGTCTCAATCTTACAAGATGTAACATTGGGAGGAACAGGGAAAGAAAGTGGTGATCGGCATCCTAAGATACGAGAAGGTGTCATGATTGGAGCTGGGGCCAAAATACTTGGTAATATCGAAGTTGGGGAGGGAGCGAAGATTGGCTCTTGTTCAGTAGTCTTGCAAGCTGTTCCTGCCCACACCACAGCGGCAGGGGTGCCAGCTAAGATCGTAGGTAAGCCAACTACAGACAAACCATCTTTGGACATGGACCAACAGTTTAACGGCCGTAATCAAAGCTTCATTGCTGGGGACGGAATTTAGAGAGGGTTTCCTTTCGTGTTGTTGGGGACTAGCCAACAAAGTCCCCTTTTTATTGTGTTTGTTAGTCTAGGGCGTCGAGTTCGTTAACGACTTCTTTTGCCCACTCAATCCAAGCCTGACGCATGACAAGGTTGCGGCGCAATGTAAGACGCTCTAGGCGTTGCTGTTTGTCTAACGCATTCATATTCGCGTAGTAGCCACGTTCAATTTCTTGATAGTGATTAACCAACTGCTCTGATTCATCAACCAACCCTTTTAGCTGGTTTTTATAGGCAGTAGAGGGCTGCACAGCGCAAGCCATTAGCTTTGCAGAAAACTCATCTCTGACCGTTGGGTGTGCACTTGGCTGCTCAAACCATTCACCTAGAGCAGTACGTCCGGCTGCAGTAATCGAATAAACCTTCCGGTCCGGTTTTCCTTCTTGAGGCTGCAATACACATGTAACTAGATTGTTTTGCGCCATCTTGTTGAGTTCACGATAAACTTGTTGATGGCTGGCTTTCCAAAAATAGCCGATGGTTGCAGAAAATTCTTTAGTGATATCGTATCCAGTGGCATCGCGTGTGCTTAATACGGTTAAGATAACGTGTGGTAATGACATGTCTTCAATCCAAATGGTCAATAAACTTCTTAATACAAACCACTTGACTGCTATTGCGCTTCTGCAGGCGCATTTAACTTAAAGCAACAAGTGGCACCAACAATGTTGGTCATGTCACCTAAAAAAGCCGTTTATCACCTAGGTTCGATAGTAAAAATATCGAAGGCACTTTAGCCTATTAGATTTATAGTGTAGCTAAAGAACGCTTATTATATCTAAATAATAAGCATAGAGTGGAATAGAAGAATAAAATACCCCAAAAAACTGATAAAAGTCTCAGTAGTGAGTCAAAAATAGAGAATTATTTTGCATTCTGTCCATTAATCTCTCAGTTTGAGCCAGATAGTCTCCTGAAAAAGTGGCTCAAACTGATAAAAATGGGGGTGTAGTTTAATAAGCTCCCACCTTTTCTCACCGTTAACCCGTGTTTCTCATTCCCGCCGCAATGCCTGCAATGGTTACCATAAGTGCTTCATCAAGCTCTGGCAGTACGGTTTGATTTTTTCTGGTGCGATAAAGTAGTTCGGCTTGTAACATATTGAGCGGTTCAACGTAGATATTACGCAACCGAATTGATTCTTGACCCCAAGGATCGCTTTGCATCAGATTTTCGTTGTTCTCTACATTCAACACCGTTTGTATATCTTGTGCTAACTGCTTGCGTAACTTATCTCCCAAAGGTTGATATTGTTTATCCACAAGGCGTTCATCGTAGTGTTTGGCTATCTCAATGTTACATTTACTGTATACCATCTCTAGCATCCCTAAACGGGTCGAGAAAAAAGGCCACTCTCTGCACATCTCTTCTAATAGAGCTTGATGTCCTTCGTTGATTGCAGCTTGAATCGCTTCACCAGCTCCAAGCCAAGCCGGAAGAACAAGTCGATTCTGGCTCCATGAGAATATCCAAGGAATGGCCCTCAGACTTTCAACGCCACCTTGTGGATTTCGTTTGGCAGGCCTTGAACCAAGCGGAAGTTTGCCAAGTTCAAGTTCTGGTGTCGCTTGACGGAAGTAAGGGACAAAGTTTTTATCAGCGCGCACGATATTACGATAGGCTCGGCAACTGACTTCCGATAATGTAATCATTAGCGAGCGCCACTGTTCTTTTGGCTCTGGTGGTGGCAGTAGATTGGCTTCTAAAATTGCACTAGCGTATAAACTAAAACTATTCACAGCGACCTCTGGCAATCCCAGTTTGAAGCGGATCATCTCGCCTTGCTCGGTTACTCGTAAACCACCTTTAAGGCTTTTGGGTGGCTGAGATAACAGGGCGGCATGAGCAGGTGCACCGCCACGACCAACCGTTCCCCCACGTCCGTGAAAGAGTGTTAATTCAATACCTTCCTTTTCTGATACTTGAACAAGAGACTCCATCGCATGGTATTGAGCCCAGCCAGCAGACATAACGCCAGCATCCTTAGCTGAATCCGAATAGCCAATCATGACCATCTGGTGGTTTTGGATAAAGCCTCGATATAAGTCGATGTTCATAAGCTGCTGAATTACAGATTCAGCATTATTAAGATCCTCAAGTGTTTCGAAAAGAGGACAGACTTTCATCCGATATGGACAGCCACATTCTTGCAGGAGAAGATGGACAGCTAGTACATCTGAGGCTGTGCGCGCCATGGATATGACGTAGGCCCCAAATGCTTCTTCAGGCTGAGAGGCGATCACTTTACATGTATTTAAAACTTCTTGAACATCGTCTGAAGGTGTCCAGTTGCGTGGTAGTAGAGGGCGTTTTGAGGCCAATTCATTGGTAAGAAATGCAATTTTATCTTGCTCACTCCATTGGCTATAATCACCGAGACCAAGGTAGCGAGTCAGCTCTGCCAGGACGTTTGCATGTCGAGTGCTCTCTTGGCGAACGTCTAAGCGAACTAAATGAACACCAAAAGTTTTTATTCTGCGCAGGGTGTCAAGTAGTGACCCATCGGCTATTATTCCCATCCCACTTTCATGCAGTGACCGATAACAAGCGTAGAGAGGTTGCCACAGTTGATCCACATGTTGAAGTGGTGCCTTTTGAGTTAAGCTTTCTCCGTTGATTTTCGCGTCAAGGATGTCTTTGGTTTCATTTAGCATGCTGCGTAGGTGTTTTAGAATCGCGCGATACGGTTCGTGCTCGTCTGTTCCTGCTAATTTTCTTACGCTATCGTTACACTTTGTCATTGATAGTTCACTGAACAGCTCGTTAATATCATTAAGGTAGAGGTCTGCAGCTTTCCAGCGAGACAATAATAAAACTTCACGAGTTATTTGGTGGGTGACAAAAGGGTTACCATCACGATCTCCTCCCATCCATGATGAAAAGTGTACTGGTCGAGCATGGATCGGAAGGCCTTCTCCCAAATAATCAATAAGTCTTTGGTCAAATTCTCTCAGAAAGTCAGGTACGGCCTCCCACAGCGAATTTTCTACGACTGCAAACCCCCATTTTGCCTCGTCAAGTGGTGTTGGGCGTTGTTTGCGAATCGTATCTGAGTGCCAACTTTGTGCAATCAACTGTTCTAGTCGACGCTCAGTTTTTCTGCGTTCTTTTATCGATAAATCGGCAAGCTCTAACTGCGACAAGCATTTGTTAATTTTTACTAGCTTATTTATCATGGTTCGACGTGTGATTTCGGTCGGATGAGCAGTAAGAACCAGTTCAATATTAAGGTCTTTTATAGCCTGACTGGTATCAGTGTCACTCACTCCTTTTTCTGCCAATTTAGCAAAAAGGGTGCTGAGTGAGTCTGGTTCACAAACATGAGTATCACAATGACGAGAGATGGTATGGTACTGCTCCGCCATATTGGTTAGGTTAAGAAATTGATTAAAAGCGTGTGCAACAGGGGCGAGCTGATCATTTGGCAGGTGTTTTATCTCATCGATAAGGCTTGCTCTATCATCCTTGTTACCAGCCAATGCAGATTTTGATAATTGACGAATGGCTTCTACTTTCTCAAGAAGTGCTTCACCATGTGCATCTTTAATGGTGTTACCTAGTAGGTGTCCCAGCATGCTCACATTACTTCTGAGAGCAGAGTATTTCTCATTCATTACATTCTACCTTGAAAAAAAATTACATCTAACATTCCATATCAGAATATCAATCTAGCGAAAAAGATCCTTTCTAGTCAATTGCCAATCATACCTTTGTGCTATTTTTTTCACCCTAAATTTTGAACTCGAATTGATTGCCACCACCAAGATACTGAAAATTTATTACAGAAATTATCAAGTACCTTGATGTTGCTCAGTGGTAGATACACACACTCTGGTCTTTGGAGTAGGTCGTTTAAAAACAGAATCGGTAGATGGACTTTTTGAGCACCTCTATGGTGGGTTCGATAAACTCGTGGGCGAGATATTCATCGGGTTGATGAGCCTGATCAATCGAACCTGGGCCTAAAACAAGGGTTGGACAAAGCTCTTGAAGGAAAGGCGCCTCAGTGCAGTAGTTTACTGTTTCTGACGGTGTTTCGCACAAACTCTCAACGCTGGTGATAAAAGGATGGTCCTTTGAACATTCATAGCCAGGGATGGGTTCATGTAGTGGGGTAATGTTGATTCGATTTGGCCACTTTGCTTCCAGCTCTTTTAACGCTGAGCGAAGCATGTTATTGAGACCATCAAGACTGATTCCTGGCAAAGGCCTCACGTCATAGTGCAGCTCGCAGCAGCCACAAATTCGATTAGCACTGTCTCCACCATGAATGTGACCTAGATTCATGGTAGGGCTCGGAATTGCAAATCCAGGATGATGGTATTGCTTTATTAGATTATCCCGCAATTTCATCAGGGCAGCTAAGATTTCATGCATGATTTCGATTGCATTAACGCCAAGACTAGGGTTGGAAGAGTGTCCAGATTGTCCGGTAACACGGATAGCATTCGCCACATGCCCCTTATGACCCCTTACTGGAATTAAACTGGTTGGTTCACCGATAATACAATAATCAGGCTTAAAGGGGGCATTGTTAGTAAAGTGTCTTGCTCCGAGCATCGTCGTTTCTTCGTCACACGTTGCCAAAATATAGAGAGGCTTGGTCTGTTGTGCCCAGTCTATTTGTTTTACCGCTTCTATGATGAAAGCAAAAAAACCTTTCATATCAGCTGTACCCAGTCCGTAAAAGCGATGGTTAACCTCGGTTAGAGTATGAGGGTCGTAACTCCAGCGTCCTTCATCAAAGGGTACAGTATCACTGTGTCCGGAAAGAAGTAGTCCCCCCTCACCACTGCCTTTTTTGGCGATGAGATTGAATTTCCCTTTTTCCACCTGAGTAAGTTCAACATCAAAATGTAGGTCTCTTAGCCAAGTCGCCAGTTTTTCAATAACATCCGCGTTTCCCTCATCCCAGTGAGGGTCAGTTGAACTGATTGAGGATGTAGAAATAAGGCCTTGGTATACCTCTCGAAAGCTTGGTAGTTGGATCATTTGTTCAAATTCCTTGTTGACAGTATCTTTTCAAAACTGTAAAAACATAATAAATCATATTTAATGAATAAAAAACCGATAATAAGTTGTTATTTTGTATTTTTAGTCAAACTTTGTCGGCGGGAAATCTGGGTGTTATTCATGCTAAAAACTTCAATCATTGGTGCTAGTGGTTACACAGGAGCAGAGTTAGCCTCGATGGTACAAAATCATCCTAACCTAACGCTAGCGGGTTTATACGTTTCTGCCAATAGTGTGGATGCAGGAAAAAGCATCGCGTCGATACATGCGCGTTTATCAGGTGTGGTAGATGCTGCACTCCTTCCCTTGACGGATATTGATGCGGTTGCAAAACATAACGATGTCATTTTTCTAGCTACGGCTCACGAGGTGAGTCATGACTTGGCCCCTCTATTCTTAGCTAAAGGGTGTCAAGTCTTTGACCTATCCGGTGCCTTTAGAGTTAGTTCGCCTAATTTCTATCGAGAGTATTATGGGTTTATTCACCAGCACGATGAATGGACGTGCAAATCCGCTTACGGTTTAGCCGAATGGAATCAGCAATCCATTCAAGAAAGTCAGATGATTGCGGTACCAGGCTGTTATCCCACAGCGTCGCAGCTTGCTATTAGGCCAGTCATTGACCTGCTTGATTCGAAACAATGGCCGATTATTAATGCGATCAGTGGTGTTTCAGGCGCAGGAAGGAAATCGACATTGGTTAATAGCTTTTGTGAAGTAAGTTTGCAGCCCTACGGCCTGTTTACCCATAGACATCAACCTGAGATTTCTCACCATTTGGGAAATGAAGTCGTGTTTATACCCCATTTAGGTAACTTCAAGCGCGGCATTATTGCCACCATCACCATGAAGTTGTCTCAACAAGAAATGGAAGAGAGTGTGGCTGAAGCTTTTTATTCTGCTTACAAAGATAAGCCAGCGATTCGTTTACTAGAGTCGCAAATGCCATCGATCCAAGGTGTTGAAAATACGCCTTTCTGTGACATTGCTTGGCGTGTTCAAGGACAGCATTTAATTGTAGTCAGTGCGATTGATAATTTGCTCAAAGGAGCGGCTAGCCAAGCAATGCAATGTTTGAATATCCACTATGGATTTCCTGAATTAACAGCTTTATTGCCACAGGTAAGATTATGACAGATAAAAATGTAACCCCATTAGTCATTAAGCTTGGAGGAGCGGCTATCTCATGCTCCGAGACATTGAGCGCGATATTTAGTGCGATTGCAAAATATCAAAGTAGTGCAAAACGCAGCATAGTCATCGTTCATGGTGGAGGCTGCATCGTTGATGATTTGATGGCTAGATTAGATCTCAAACCACGCAAAATTAATGGCCTGAGAGTGACTCCCCAAGAGGACATTGAATTGGTTGCGGGGGCATTAGCGGGTTCAGCGAACAAAGTATTACAGGCGCGAGCTAAAGCTGATGGGCTGAATGCTGTGGGCCTATGCCTTGCAGATGGTGATTTGTGCAAGGTTAGCAAAATTGATGATGAATTGGGTGCAGTAGGAAGTGCTGAACCTGGTAACCCGTCAGTACTCAACGTATTACTTGCCCATGGGGTGTTACCTATCATTAGTTCCATCGGTGTGACTAATGACGGTCAAATAATGAACGTAAATGCAGATCAAGCTGCGGTAGCGGTAGCGGGCGCTCTTGATGCAGAGCTTGTCATGTTATCCGACGTGAGTGGGGTACTTGATGGCAAAGGAAACTTGATTAAGAGCCTAGATAAGCAGCAAGCCAATAGTTTGATACAAGGCCAAGTCATCACTGATGGAATGGTGGTAAAAGTCGAGGCTTCGCTTACCGCTGCAGAAAGTTTAGGGCGTGCCGTCGAAGTTGCGACTTGGCGTTACCCTGAACAATTACCCTTACTATTTTCTGGACAGAGCATAGGTACTCAGTTTTTACCTGAGTAGCTATTTTGTAACGATTTAATAATTAATTTTGAGATAAAAGTAAGTACTGAGACCGAGAACAGTGCGAACTGCGGAGAAAAAAATGAGTAAAGTAAAGATAAATAAAGTCGTTGTTGCGTATTCAGGTGGGCTGGATACCTCGGTCATCATTCCTTGGCTAAAAGAAAACTATGATTGTGAAGTGGTTGCTTTTGTAGCTGATGTTGGTCAGGGAGAAGAAGAACTGAATGGAGTGGAGGAAAAAGCCAAAGCTTCAGGTGCATCGGAGTGTTATGTAGCCGATCTAAAGGAGCAGATGGTTGCAGAGTACATCTACCCGACCCTTAAAACAGGTGCGTGCTATGAAGGCAAGTATTTGCTTGGTACGTCTATGGCTCGTCCCATTATTGCTAAGGCGCAAGTGGAGCTAGCACGCCAAGTTGGGGCAGATGCTTTATGTCACGGTTGTACTGGAAAGGGCAACGATCAAGTTCGTTTTGAGGGGGCGTTTGCAGCACTTGCTCCAGATCTGCATGTGATTGCGCCTTGGAGAGAGTGGGACTTAGTGAGCCGAGAGGAGTGCCTTGATTACTTGGCTGAGCGAAACATACCATGCACAGCTTCCCTCACTAAAATCTATTCTCGAGATGCCAATGCGTGGCATGTTTCCACTGAAGGTGGTGTGCTCGAAAATACTTGGAATGCACCAAATGATGATTGTTGGGTATGGACTGTCGCTCCAGAGAGTGCACCAGATACACCAGAATACGTCACTCTTAAGGTTGAAAAAGGCGAAGTAGTCTGGGTTGACGGTGAAGATATGACGCCATACAACGCGTTGGTTTACCTCAACCAAAAAGGAGCTGAGCATGGTATTGGGCGAATTGACATTGTTGAGAATCGTCTGGTCGGTATGAAATCTCGAGGCTGTTATGAAACTCCTGGAGGTACTATTATGATGGAAGCATTGCGTGCTGTGGAGCAATTAGTCCTCGATAAGACCTCATTTGAGTTCCGGGAAGAACTGGGGGTTAAAGCCTCTCAGTTAGTCTATGATGGTCGTTGGTTTACTCCTTTATGCCAATCAATCCTTGCTGCAAGTAACGAACTTGCACAGGACGTCAGTGGAGAGGTAGTAATAAAGCTGTATAAGGGGCAAGCTACGGTTACGCAAAAGCGTTCAAGTAATAGCTTATACAGTGAAGAGTTTGCAACATTTGGTGCGGATGAGGTATACGATCAGAGCCACGCTGAAGGTTTCATTAGACTTTATTCACTTTCGAGCCGTATTCGAGCGCTTAAAAACCAAAACTAAAAACAGCAAGATACGGAAGATAAGGGTCCACAATGCAAAAGTGGTCCTTTTTCAATTCCCGCTGAATGAATAAATATGTTTTTAATTTGAATTTTTACTTTATTTATTTGGTTTTTTGCCGTAACGTTGGAGCATTAAATTACAAAATTAGTTAATAGAAAAATACAATGCTGGTATAGCAAACTTGCATTGTGAGCAAGGTAAGTGGGAGAAACGCGATGGCATTATGGGGTGGAAGATTTACTCAGGCTGCAGATATGAGATTCAAAAGTTTTAATGATTCTCTGCGTTTTGATTATCGCTTGGCTGAACAAGACATTGTTGGCTCAGTCGCTTGGTCAAAAGCTCTGTTTTCTGTTGGGGTAATTAGCCAACAAGAACAGCAAAAATTAGAGTTAGCACTTAATGAACTGAAGTTGGAAGTCATGGAGAATCCAGAGCAAATTCTCCAAGACGATGCCGAAGATATTCACTCTTGGGTAGAAAAACAATTAATTACCAAAGTCGGCGATTTAGGGAAAAAATTGCATACTGGGCGCTCGCGAAATGACCAAGTGGCCACTGATTTAAAATTATGGTGTCGCCAACAAGGGAAACAGCTTCTGTTGTCTATGGAGCATTTACAAGCTGAAATGGTTAAGGTGGCAAAACAGCATCAAACCACAGTTCTGCCAGGTTATACCCATTTACAGAGAGCGCAACCCGTGACTTTTGCTCACTGGTGTTTAGCCTATGTCGAAATGTTTGAAAGAGATCATTCCAGACTCACTGATGCGCTTTATCGTTTGGATACATGTCCACTGGGTTCTGGTGCTCTTGCCGGTACTGCGTATGCCATGGATAGAGAGCAACTTGCGCATACGCTAGGATTTCGCCGTGCAACACGCAATTCCCTAGACTCAGTATCTGATAGAGATCATGTCATGGAATTAATGTCTATTGCTTCTATCTCTATGCTTCACCTCTCACGTTTGGCCGAGGACTTGATCTTTTATAACTCTGGGGAGTCGAACTTTATTGAGTTAGCAGACACGGTTACCTCAGGTTCTTCACTAATGCCACAAAAGAAAAATCCCGATGCGCTCGAACTCATCCGAGGAAAAACTGGCCGAGTGTACGGCTCTTTGGCCGGTATGATGATGACAATTAAGGCTCTCCCTCTCGCGTATAACAAAGACATGCAAGAGGACAAAGAGGGGCTTTTTGATGCCCTTGATACTTGGAATGATTGTATGGAAATGGCGGCATTGTGTTTTGATGGGCTCAAGATTAACGAAACTCGAACTTTAGAAGCGGCTAAACAAGGTTATGCGAATGCCACTGAGCTGGCAGATTATTTAGTGGCCAAAGGAATTCCGTTTCGTGAGGCTCACCATATTGTTGGTGTTGCTGTGGTAGGAGCAATAGATAAAGGCTGTGCACTTGAGGAACTGTCTCTCAATGACCTACGCCAGTTTTCATCGGTAATAGACAACGATGTTTATGATATTTTGACCATAGAGTCCTGCTTAGAAAAACGCAGTGCATTGGGTGGTGTCGCTCCAAAGCAAATAGCATTTGCAGTCAGTGAAGCTGAAAAGCGTTTGGTTAAGCGCGATACCTCAGATATACGGGTAAGACCTGCACGTCTCACTGATATTGAAGCCCTTGAGAGTATGGTAACGTATTGGGCCAATTTGGGAGAAAATCTTCCTCGTTCGCGAAGTGAACTGATTCGAGATATTGGCTCATTTGCGGTGGCTGAGCATCATGGTGAGGTCACTGGGTGCGCATCTTTGTATGTGTATGATTCAGGATTGGCAGAAATACGCTCTTTAGGTATAGAAGCAGGTTGGCAAGGACAGGGGCAGGGGAGTGCTATTGTTCAACACTTGGTTGAACGCGCTCGTCAAATGGCGATTAAAAAGGTATTTGTTTTGACACGTACACCAGAGTTTTTCATGAAGCAGGCGTTTTTGCCCACGTCAAAAGCTTTACTGCCTGAAAAAGTGCTCAAAGACTGTGAGCAATGCCCAAGACAGCATGCCTGTGATGAGGTGGCACTTGAAATCAACCTCATAGAGTCATCGATCGCGCGTATGAGTGTGGCGTAGTTAGAGCCTTTTGACCTTTGAGATGATTCTTGCAAATAAAAGCAATATTTTTTTGAACTCTCTCAAAAAGCAGTGGTCTACTTAAATACCACTGCTTTTTCTTAGAAGAATCTAAGAAGGCCCCAAACTCTTTTGGTTTCGGGGCTTTTTTCTTTTTTACCGAACACTCGTATTCTCGCCTTTCTTTATTTGAACAATCGCTTTGAGCGCCACACCCAACTCCATAGATGAAGAAATAACAGCCCGAGGAAACAGAAGCATGCCATTAGCAGGGTAATAGACCCAATACTCGTTGGGGTGTCACGAAAGATTAACCACCATGATGGAACACATAGGCAGCACAGAACAAAAAGTTGTTTGATGCAACGTGTACAGCGACCAATTTTTTTCCAAAACCACGGATTATTTTTGCAATACGAGCATGTCATGTTGATACTTATTCGCTAAAATAACGCTTACGAATCATCCTAGTTGATTGAGAAAAAGAAGACAATGATTGAAAGGCAACAAACCAAACAGCGTATGAGCCGAATTGTGAAACATAACGGTGTGATTTATCTCTGTGGCCAAGTTTGCGAGGACGCAACCCAAGGTATTAAAGTACAAACACAAACGATGTTGGATAAGGTTGAG
Source organism: Vibrio caribbeanicus ATCC BAA-2122 (assembly GCF_000165125.1). Classification (GTDB taxonomy): domain Bacteria; phylum Pseudomonadota; class Gammaproteobacteria; order Enterobacterales; family Vibrionaceae; genus Vibrio; species Vibrio caribbeanicus. The sequence continues at coordinate 30,498 of NZ_AEIU01000066.1, forward strand.
CAATTACTCCTCGAAGCGGGAAGTGATAAAGAGCATATGCTCTCAGCGACGATTTATCTGAAGGACATGCAGCATTTTGCTCAGATGAATGAGGTTTGGGACGCTTGGGTTCCTGAAGGACATGCACCTGCGAGAGCATGTGTGACAGCCGATATGGCGCGTGATGCTTTGTTGGTTGAAATTTCGGTTATTGCGGCAGAAAAATAATGGGCTGAGAAAGGTAGGCCTAGTGACCTACCTTTTCAGGTGTGTTAGCAGCCCGGGCCACAATCAAGACAATGCTTGATCATCTCTGGTCCAAGGTGGAGTTTTGCATTGAGGTCACGCAATGCGGTTCTAACTCCCTCTTCGATAACGGGGTGATAAAAAGGCATGTCGAGCATTTCTGAAATGGTCATCTTATTTTGATGAGCCCATGCTAGCAAATGAGCGAGATGCTCGGCATTTGGGCCGATCATTTCAGCACCTAAGAAGCGTCCCGTTCCTTGTTCACCATAGACGTTGAGTATTCCTTTGTTACGTAGCATTACTCGAGAGCGTCCTTGATTCTCAAAAGAAACGGTCCCTGTAGTAAAACAGCCACAGTTGCCTAATCGCTCTGTTAATTGTTTGTGTGTCTCTCCGACCATAGCGATTTGTGGGTCGGAGAATACCGCTGATATTGCCGAGCGACGAAGGCCTGCACGAATATCGGGGAAACGTCCAGCATTGTCTCCTGCAATTCGCGCCTGATCTGCCGCTTCATGCAGTAATGGAACCTGATTACTTGCATCACCAGCAATGAAAATATGTTTAACAGAAGTCTGCATGGTGAAATTATCCGCAACTGGCACACCAACTTGGTCGAGCTCGATAGAGGTTTTATCAATCGAGAGGTTATCAATATTTGGGCGTCTACCCGTGGCTGCCAAAACATAATCGACGACGAATGTTTCTCTCTCTCCGCTATGATTTAAAAAGATGATTTCAACTTTATCCTGCCCTTCAATCTTTTGCATACTTTCTACCTTTACATCTGCGTCTAAGTAGAACTCTTGCTGGAAGGTTTGATTGGCATAGCTCATGACCTCTGGGTCAGTGAGAGGACCAACTTGTCCTCCTAAACCAAACATTTTTACCTCGACACCAAGACGATGAAGAGCTTGTCCAAGCTCTAAACCAATAACGCCTGGTCCAAACACGGCAACAGATTTAGGAAGGTCATTCCATTCAAAAAGGTCATCGTTAACAATGAGTCTATCACCCAATTCATTCCAAACGTTAGGATAAGCAGGGCGTGAGCCAGTTGCGATTACGATTCTTTTGGCATGCACTAACGTATGGTCGTCAATAGCAAGAGTATGATCGTCAATAAAAGAGGCAAAGCCTGTGATCTTATCTTTGGCTGGGATTTCATCAACGCCTTCAAGAACAAAGCCGACAAATCTATCTCTTTCACTTTTGACCCGAGCCATTACTTCAGGACCGGATATCTTAGTTTCACCTTGAGGATAAACACCAAAACCAGGGGCTTTTTCAATTTGATGGGCACTTTCTGCAGCGGCAATCAGGAGCTTAGATGGCATGCAGCCCACTCTTGCACAGGTTGTACCATATTGGCCACCTTCTATCATCACCACACTATCTGAGTGTGCTTTTGCTGCACGATACGCACCGAGTCCCGCGGTACCTCCACCAATGACAGCGACATCAACATTGATTTTTTTCATAATAGATCTCTCCAGCCGTGGCCAGTAAGTATGGAATAAGTAAGTATAGTGAGGGTTTCCCCGTAGCACCCACGGTTTAAAAGTGGGCGAACGGGGAAGTGCGGGGATTAGCTAAGATAGTTATCGAGCTCTTCACTACCACCGATGTGTTTACCACCGACAAAGACTTGTGGAACCGTAGTGCGACCTGAGATAGCACGCAAACTTACGGTTGTCGCGTCTTTGCCCAATACCACTTCTTCATATTGCAATTCATGGTCAATAAGGCTTTGCTTAGCTTTTGCACAGAATGGGCAACCTGGTTTAGTGAAAACGGTAATAGACTCTTGCGTTTTGTATTCTGGTGCGATGTATTTCAACATAGTGTCAGCATCAGAAACTTTAAATGGGTCACCAGGCTCATTAGGCTCGATAAACATTTTTTCAATCAACCCATTTTTAACCAGCATACTATAGCGCCAAGAACGTTGACCAAAGCCGATGTCGTTTTTGTCTGCTAACATACCCATGCCTTGGGTAAATTCTCCATTACCATCTGGAATGAATCGAATATTATCGGCTTCCTGATCGTTCTTCCAAGCATTCATGACAAAAGTGTCGTTAACAGAAACGCAGACAATTTCGTCAACTCCGTGTTCCTTGAATACTGAGAATAGCTCGTTATATCTTGGTAAATGGGTTGAAGAACATGTCGGAGTGAAGGCGCCAGGTAAGCTAAACACTATGACGGTCTTATCTTTAAATAACTCATCGGTTGTCACATTAACCCAGGCATCTCCTTGTCTAGTCGGGAAAGTAACTTGTGGTATGTGTTGGCCTTCTTTTGATGAGAACATGATTTTTCCTTATAAAGTATTAATAATTGAGAATTTTTATTTTCTTTACGGGCATTATTGTCGAAAGTCTTTGATAGCTCTAATCGTTTAATGCTATGGTTTTGATAGGAGTTTTCTATCTTTATGGAGTAAGCCATATACTATGAATATTCGAGATTTTGAGTACCTGGTGGCGTTGGCCGAGCATAAACATTTTCGCAAAGCGGCAGAGGCCTGCTTTGTAAGCCAGCCCACATTGAGTGGTCAGATTCGTAAATTAGAAGATGAATTAGGGGCGGCATTGTTAGAGCGTAGCAGTCGCCGCGTGTTATTTACCGACGCGGGATTACAACTTGTTGAGCAAGCTAAACGTATCCTAAGCGAAGTAAAAACATTTACAGATATGGCAAGTGGTCAAGCAGGTGAGATGGTAGGTCCGATACATATTGGTTTTATACCAACACTTGGCCCTTATTTATTACCTAAAATCGTCCCGATGCTAAAAGAGAGTTATCCAGACTTAAATTTGTACCTTCATGAGGCTCAAACTCAGCAATTGGTGCGACAGCTTGAGGACGGCAAGCTCGATTGTTTGGTCCTAGCCTCAGTGGAGGAAACAGCGCTGTTTAAAGAGATTGAGCTTTACCAAGAGCCCTTAAGTATTGCCGTCCCTTGTGACCATGAATGGGCCGAGTTAGAGCAAGTAGATATGTTAGATCTGAATGGTAAAACAGTACTTGCATTGGGAGACGGTCATTGTTTGAGAGATCAAGCGCTCGGGTTTTGCTTTGCAGCAGGTGCAAGAGACGATGAGCGCTTTAAAGCGACCAGTCTTGAGACGTTAAGAAATATGGTTGCTGCCGGAGCTGGTATGACATTATTACCTGAACTTTCAGTTCCGAGTGAGCGCAAAAAAGATGGCGTATGTTACCTCAAAGCTGTTAACCCTGAACCATCAAGAAGCCTCGTTTTGGTTTATCGGCCTGGTTCACCACTTCGGGCCCGATTCGAGCAGCTGGCTGCAGCAATAAAGGAAAATTTAACCAATAAGTGAGGTTGATGTACGCACATCAACCTCGTGTCACATTAGAAAAGCTCTTCGCTACCATCTTCTGATGTGTAGATGTTATCGGTTGTTTCGTTGGTCGCGTACTGAGTTGGTTCTGTACCTTCAATGAAGTACTCAAACATCGAGCTATCATCAAATTTATGGGTCAGTAAACCTGTGCTGCGGTCAATTCTAACCCGAACAATATTTGGTGGTAGCTCCTTATGGGTTAGAGGTACGGTTGCCAAAGCATCGTGCATAAAGCTTATCCACGCAGGTTGAGCAGTTTTAGCACCGCTTTCAGCCCCTGTGATAGGGTTCGCATTTAAGTTGCTGTTTGGTGTTGTCTTGCCAAGCATTCTATTGTGGTCATCAAAACCGACCCAAGCAATGGCAACCATACCTGGGGCAAAACCATTGTACCAAGCATCTTTAGAGTCGTTTGTTGTTCCGGTTTTGCCGCCGATATCACGCCGTTTTAACGTCTGGGCGCGCCAGCCTGTACCATTCCAACCATACCCATCACGCCAGCTTCCTCCGTCTCCCCAGATATTACTGTTCATCATCTCTCGAACGAGGAAAGCATTCTGCTCTGAGATAACTTGAGGTGCATATCTTGGTTGAGTTGCATCTAAGTTTACATCTTGTTCTGATATTTCATCGTTTATCTTAATAGTTTCTTCATGCTCACAGTTTTGATGGCAGATCGTTGTTGGATTGGCGCTAAACTCTTTTTCACCAAATGGTCCTTCTACTTTTTCGATATAAAAGGGTTCCACAATGTAGCCGCCATTAGCAAAAACAGAATAGCCTTGTGCCATCTTAATCGGTGTTAGGCTGCCCGCTCCCAATGCTAGAGTCTCTGATCTTGGTAATTGGTCTATATCAAAGCCAAAATGGGTCAGGTACTGACGCGTTTTATCAAGCCCGACTTGGCGCAGTACTCTTACAGCCATGACATTTCTTGATTCGGCAAGCCCTCGACGAAGACGAGCGGGACCTATGTAGGTTGGTGGGGAGTTTTTTGGTCGCCATGCGGTTCCTTGGCTTTTGTCCCACTGATTAATAGGAGCATCATTAATTAAGCTAGCTAGCGTCAGTCCATTATCAATGGCCGCAGAGTAAATAAATGGTTTTATACTTGAGCCTACTTGGCGTAATGATTGGGTAGCCCGATTGAATTTACTGTGAACAAAGTTAAACCCTCCCACTAGAGCCAAAACGGCACCATTTTCTGGATTCATTGCCACGAATGCGGTGTTAGCATTGGGCACCTGACTGAGCTGCCATTGTTTGTCCGTGGACTTGTCAGTTGAGGAAACGTCGGTATGTCTGACCCAAATTTGCTCACCTGACGCTAATATATTACGGGCTTGCTTAGGAGCGGCACTCTGGCTTTTATCCGTCAGGTACTGACGTGCCCACTTCATTCCGTTCCAGTCTATGGTTTGATTTTGATGATTTTTAACTCTAACGATGGCTTTTTTATCCTCAACTTCAACAACAACGGCTGGGATAAGTTCTCCATAAGTGGGCACTTTGTTGAGTGTTGCATCGATTTCTTCTGACGATAAGGCGGGTTCACCTGCTTTCCATAACACCCTTTCTGCACCCCGATATCCATGTCGTTGATCGTATTGCAGTAAGTTTTCAGTTGCTGCATGAGTTGCGGCAATTTGTTGCTTTGAATTAATGGTGGTATAGACATTCATACCAGAAGTGTAAGCTTTTTCTTGGCCGTATTTTTCCACCATCCAAGCACGAGCTAACTCTGCCACATAAGGGGCATCCAGCTCGATTTCAGCACCGTGATAGCTTGCGACAATGTTCTCAGAGCGAGCTTGATTGTACTCTTGTGCAGTGATGTACTTTTCATCGAGCATGCGCATAAGAACGATATTTCTCCGTTTTGTTGCGCGCTCAAGTGAATAAATAGGGTTCATTGTTGACGGTGCTTTGGGCATACCTGCTAACGTGGCTATCTCACTCAATGAAAGGTCTGCTAGCTCTTTACCGAAATAGGTTTGTGCGGCCGCTCCAAAACCGTAAGAGCGGTAGCCAAGAAAGATTTTATTAACATAGAGAGCCATGATCTCTTGTTTTGTTAATAGTTGCTCAATATGAACTGCGATAAAAATTTCTTTGATTTTTCGCATTATTTTCTTCTCATTGGAGAGAAAGAAATTTCTTGCCAACTGCTGGGTAATTGTACTTGCACCTTGAGAAGCGGATCCCGACATCACGATTGCAGAGGCTGCGCGAACAATGCCAATTGGGTCAAAGCCAGGATGTTCATAGAATCGACTATCTTCGGTCGCGATTAAAGCCTCAATGAGATGCTCTGGGATATCACCGTAGGCTACTGGGATACGACGTTTCTCACCAAACTGTGAGATCAGTTTTCCATCTTGGCTAAAGACCTGCATTGGCGTTTGCAAGTTGACGTCTTTAAGCGTAGCTACGTCTGGTAGCTGTGGCTTCACATATAAATAGAAGCCAAAAATCGTACCGACTCCCAAAATAGTGCAAACCAATGTGAATATGAATAGTCGCTTTATGAACTTCACCGGATATTCCCTGATTTATTGGGTTCACAACCTGCCAACCCTTGTAGTTTGAGCTAATCGAGTAGCTCTTTAATATATGTGCTCGTAAAACCAACCATTTAGACATCTAGACCGCGCAAGAGGCTAAGGCAAATGGGTAAATCGCTAGTTACAGGTATTGATATTGGGCACCACAGCATCAAAGTTGTGGTACTCAAGCTGTACAAGGACACTTATGAACTTGTGGACCATCAAGAGCTCCCAGTCGAGAGTGATATTCTCTCCGATAATCACAAGACAAATTATCAGAAAATTGTAAAGAAACTAACAGAACTAAGGAAGCGTTTACCACTATTTAGTCATAAAGTCGCACTCGCGATCCCAGATAATTTGATAATAAGCAAAGAATTACAATTAGATAGCACGTTGAACTCAGAAGAGGTTGAGTATGCGATACGACAAATATTTTCTCAACAAACGACATTAGATGGTGACAAATTAGCCATAGATTATATTTATATTGGAGAAGATAGCTACAATTCGAGTCATTTATTCCGAGTGTTTGCTGCTAAAAAGGAAGACTTACTTGCTCCAATTGATATGGTAAAAAAATCAGGTTATCAACCGATTTTGATGGATGTAGAGGGATACTGTCGAGCGTTGATATGTCACCTTGTCGCTCAAAAGTTTGCGAGAGAAGACTGGCTTTTAGTCGATATTGGCCTCAATCGTATTTCAGTATGCGCTTTTGCATCAAAGAAAATGCCAATCTGCGTCGATTTTTCCATAGAGCGTTTTGCAGACAATGGCGACATTGAAAAACGTAATGCTTACCTTGCCGAAAGGGTCAAAGTGAATCTTACTACGATGGACTCTTTGCGTGATACCGCGATTAGCTTTGTGTGGTTAGCGGGTGGCGGGGCTCTTAGTCAAGGCCTCGAAGTAGCGCTGTCACTTGCGTTAGGTCTCCCATGTGAGCGGTTCTATCCTTTTGGGGTGTTTGAAAAACAACCCAGTTCAATATTGGGGAAGGAGCACTCTCAATGCATTTATGCGACGGCCATAGGTATTGCTTTGCGAGGACTCGCTTGGATGAGTGACCATGATTGAAATTAATCTGGCTCCATGGCGAGAGAGAAAACGAAAGCAGGATAAACTTAGAGCTGCTTTGATCGTTATTAGCTCTATCTTGTTTTCATGTGCGCTGCAACTGACATGTGTTGTTTATTTAAATCATCAATCAAATAAACAGCTTGTGAGGGTGAATACGTTAAAAGAACAGTATCAATCTATTCATACTCAACAAAAAAAAGTTAGCTTAATGATTGATACTTTGGCTCAGGCACAGAGTCAGATCGATCGGATAAAAAAATTAAAAATACATCATTTGGCTTTTGTATTCTTTTGTAAAGCACTGGATCTGTTGGTTCCAAATGGCGTATTTCTAGACCATTTCTACTACCAAAATGGACGTGTTGAACTGTCTGGGGTCGGTGAGTCGTCTCGCCATCTAAACGATTTTTTTAAACGACTCGAAGAGGTGCCAGGTGCCTATATGGTTAAATTTCTTTCGTTTGAAACCAGTGCAGAAAGCAATGAATATAAGGAGTTTAATATTACTTTTTCGCTGCTAAAAAGAGAAAAGGTTAGCAATGAAAAAAGTACTCAATAATACATTGGCTGGCGATAAAATCGCTTCCGCTTTGATGTTTATTTCATCTTTTTTTGTGGTGCAAGCCTTTGGCTATATGATCAATATCAGACCGGTCATCGACGACATTGAACGTTTGACGGCTCAGGAAAAGACCCAGCAAGAACGTTTAATATCTGAACATCATGCTTTACGCGATCTATTGGCAAAGAAGCTAGCCTTTGAAAATGACCTGACTCAACACCAATCGCAAGCTGATTTCATGCCTTTTTATCGCACGGAACCGATCCTCGCAGATATTACTGAGCAAGGCAGGCTTCATGGGCTTCAATTTACGAAACTTGAATTGGATAGTGAAGAACATTTAGAAAATTATCAACGTTCATTGGTACATTTTGAGTTGCAGGGGGAGTATCGGAACATAGTCAATTTTGTTCTATCGACTGATGAAAAGTATGCCAATTTTGTGTTTGAAAAAGTGATACTCAAACGTTCAGAGTTAAAAGGTAGACCAGTATCTATGGTCGCAATATCTTATTTATATCACCCTATCGTGAACAAGAATGCTGATGATTAGAAGACTGTTCTGGTTATTAACTTCAGTTTTTCTGAACGTTTGCCAAGCCAACGATGATCACTTGGAACCAATATTGGATACAATGAAAATGGTTTCTGAAAACACATCTCTCGTTGGCCAATATCGGACGCAAAAGTCGGGTGTGGATAATGCGTATGTTTCCAACAAACAGATCTTTGCTCTCCCAAGTACAGACTCCCAGTCTAAAAATGTTTGTCGCAGTGATGCCCTGAACGCTGATATTGCTGACGTAAAGATAGACTTTGACTATGAATTGAGCGGTATTTTGTATTCAACCGGTGGCTATTATACGGCATTGCTCAAATCTATTTCTGGCCATTCTCTGATTGTTAAAACGGGACAACGAGTTGGAAACGCACAAATTGTTCAGATAACAGAGAATAGTCTTAGATTTCACCGGAGGCAGCTTAACTCGCTTGGTTGCTGGGAAGAGCATGACTTCGAACGGTCAATAAAACAGTCAGATTAGGGAAATAATGTCATGAAGATACTTCGGAGATCTGTTTATTGCTTGTGGTATTTGTCCAGCTATTCCGTATTGATCTCTTTATCCTCGGTATGTTTATCTGCATCCAAAAGCATAGAACCTTTTCATGTGGTCAACGCTAACTCTGCTTTTCAACAAAATCAGGGCTTAGTATCAATGACATTTCAGGATGCTCCCTTACGTGATGTTCTGTATTTATTTGCAGAACATAACGACTTTAATCTTGTTTTGTCAGATTCAGTATCTGGTCAAGTGTCTATCAAGCTGGATCATCAACCATGGCAGCAGGCGCTTGATATTTTGTTGTACTTAAAAGATCTAGTAAAAGAGGTTCATGGTGACGTCATGATTATCTTGCCCAAAGAAGAGATGAGTGCTGCAGAAAAAGCTTCGATATCACCAATGGATCAAGAGTCACTGAACGACCCATTGATAACAGACGTCATTATTTTCGAACATGCAAATGCTTCTGAAGTCGCAGGTATTCTCTCTGGAGAAGGTTCTTTGGCGATGCTTTCCAGTAATGGCAAGCTCAGTGTTGATGAGCGAACCAATGCCATCATCATAAGAGATAAAAGTGTGAACATCGATTCAATAAGGCAGGTCATAGCACGTTTGGATCGGCCAATAAAACAAGTACAAATTGAGGCTTATATTGTCACGATCCAAGAGGGTAACCTAGAAGATCTGGGGATTCGCTGGGGAATTCAGACCCAGCCGAATCAGCCAAGCATGATATCTCAAGTGAATGAAGCGATGTTGGATGTAGATTTGTCCATGGTTGCTCCAAGTCCATCAAACACGGCATTTAGAATGGCTAGGTTAAGTCAAAATATTTTACTTGATATGGAGTTATCAGCATTGCAAAAAGAGTCTAAAGCTGAGGTTATCTCAAATCCCAAGCTACTTACAACCAATAAACGGCCTGCTTATATAGAACAGGGTAGTGAAATCCCTTATCTAGAGGCTGCGTCTAGTGGTGCGGCGAGTATTGCTTTTAAAAAGGCGGTATTGAGTTTGAAGGTGACACCAAAGATCACCTCAAAGAATGATTTGCTGCTCGATTTGCAAGTGACACAAGACAGACCAGGCAATCCGATTAATACCGGGAGTGGTCAAGCAGTTGCCATTGATACCCAGCGAATTGGGACTCAGGTGCTTGTTAAAGATGGAGAAACGATAGTTTTGGGAGGCATTTTTCAACACAGCCTGAGTAACGCTGTAGACAAAATCCCATTGCTCGGTGATGTCCCTTTATTGGGTGCATTATTTCGTCGCAATTACTTGCAAGAAAATAGAAGTGAGTTGCTGATTTTTGTTACGCCAAAGGTGCTCTAACGACAAGATTTCCCTCTATTGCAAAAATTAAGTTGCATTAAGGCCACCTTATCTAGATAATTTCGGGTCTTATCACGAATTATCTGTGAGGAATAGGTGCCACAAGCATCTCCATTGCTGGTTTTAGCTAGCTATTCTTGTGGTGATGTCATTGAATTAACGTTGTAAGTTACTGCTTAACATGGCTGAGAAACGCAATATTTTCCTTGTTGGTCCTATGGGAGCCGGCAAAAGCACGATTGGTAGACATTTGGCTCAACAGCTTCACATGGAGTTTGTTGATTCTGATACCGTAATAGAAGAACGCACTGGGGCTGATATCGCTTGGGTCTTCGATGTTGAAGGCGAAGAAGGATTTCGAGATCGCGAAGAAAAAGTGATAAATGATCTTACCGAGGAGCAAGGGATCGTTCTTGCGACAGGTGGTGGTTCGATCAATAGCAGAGAAAACCGTAATCGTCTATCGGCACGCGGAATCGTTGTATATCTGGAGACAACTATCGAAAAGCAGTTGGCTCGAACAAATCGCGATAAAAAACGTCCCTTGCTTCGTACTGATAACCCTCGTGAGGTACTAGAGAGCCTCGCTGGTGAGCGCAACCCTCTTTACGAAGAGATTGCAGATTACACAGTTCGTACTGACGATCAAAGTGCGAAAGTGGTAGCCAACCAGATTGTAAAAATGCTAGAAGAACGTTAAGACTTTTAGCAACTGGAGAAATACCATGGAACGGATTACGGTCAATTTAGGTGAGCGTAGCTATCCAATCTCAATTGGCGCTGGATTATTCAATGATCCAGCGCAACTTTCTTTTTTAGGACAAAAACGCCAAGTAGTTGTCATTTCAAACGTCACAGTTTCCCCTATCTACGCTTCGAAGATAGTCCAATTGCTGCAAGGCTTAGACTGTAATCCTGCGGTACTTGAACTTCCTGATGGTGAGCAATATAAATCATTAGCGACGTTTAATCAGATCATGGACTTCTTATTAGAAGGAAATTATGCCCGTGATGTTGCCATTATTGCGCTCGGTGGGGGGGTGATAGGTGACTTGGTCGGCTTTGCTGCTGCGTGTTATCAACGTGGTGTAGATTTTGTCCAAATCCCCACAACACTATTAGCACAAGTTGATTCATCGGTAGGAGGAAAGACAGCGGTTAATCACCCTCTAGGGAAAAACATGATCGGCGCTTTCTATCAGCCTCAAGCTGTTGTTATCGATATTGAATGTTTGCGTACACTTCCCAAACGGGAATTTGCCGCAGGTATCGCCGAAGTCATCAAGTACGGTATTATTTACGATCAGGCTTTTTTTGTTTGGTTGGAAGAAAACCTTCATCAGCTGTATGACTTGGAAGAAAAAGCATTAACCTATGCAATTGCGCGTTGCTGTGAGATAAAAGCAGAAGTAGTTGCTAAGGACGAAAAAGAGTCCGGTATTCGTGCTTTGCTAAATCTTGGGCATACTTTTGGACACGCTATCGAAGCAGAGCTCGGATATGGAAATTGGCTACATGGAGAGGCAGTTTCATCTGGCACTGTGATGGCTGCAAAAACGGCTGAAATACAGGGTTTGATTACAGAGCAGCAACTTGAGAGAATTATCACTATACTGAAAAAGGCGCAACTTCCCGTTCATACTCCGGATACCATGACCTTCGACGATTTTATCAAACATATGATGCGTGATAAAAAAGTCTTATCTGGTCAATTACGTCTCGTTCTGCCTACGGGTATTGGTACCGCTGAGGTTGTAAAGGGTGTTCCAGATGCCGTTATCAAGCAGGCTATCGATTTTGCGCGCACTAAATAGATCTTTTTGTGTGATCTCTTTTAATAAAAGTTGATAGGCCTTCGCATTAAAGAGGAAGTTCTTGTTTTGATTAGGATAGGGTAATGAGCGTAGCGCACGATCCACGAGTTTTGGAGTTTAAGACTCAGACAGAGCTGTTGGGACGTTTACAGTTACTGACCAATTTTGGCTCTAACTTGGTAACGGTAGGTGGCGAGAAAGGCGCGGGCAAAACCTGGCTTGTTCACTACTACCTAGAGGCTTGGGCGCAAGATAAGAATCAAGCGCTTTTGATGTGTTACCCCAATCAAGACGATAGTCAGCGTCGTTCAACCATACTGAATCAGCTGATCTCAGAACCTTCATATAGCCCGACCGACTCTTTAGTGGAATCTTTTACGCGCAATATGCAAGGTGAACATTGTGATATCGTTATTGCGATAGATGATGCTCACCTGCTGAGCGAATCATTTGTTACTGAACTTTGGATGCTGGTCATTGAAGCGCAAGCGAACCCTAGTTGGACCATCAATGTTCTTTTATTTGCCCAGGCTAATGCGCTAGATGCGTTGCTTACTCGCCTTGGCTATGGTCAAGACCAAAAGCCAATAGATCTAGAAATTGAATCGTTCACTCAAGATGAAGCCGATCTGTTTTTTGAGCAATTAGTGATCCGCTTTGTTGATGATGATATGGAAAAGCGTGTGCGAAATGCCTACCGCAACGTTGAGCTTCGACCCGGTGAAATCATGGCACTAGGAGAACAAAAAGTGGAAAAAAGAATTATTATTCGCTCAATAGTTGGATCCCCAATCAATATTGCTCTGTTGAGCCTAACCTTATTGGTTTTGATTGGTGGTGGCTATTGGTGGTTGATGTTACAGCCGTCCGCTGAAGAGCAAGCACAACAGGTGTCAGAGTCCATGGAGCAAACAGTGATACCAACATTAGCGGATCAAGCACAACAGAAGGTTGAAGAAGCAGTAGAGTCTGAGTTAGAAGATCCCATGTTAGATCAAGGTAGCGTTGAGATGGACGATATTGCATTACCTCCTGAGGTGGCAGAGGTTAATTCTCATGTTGGCAACCAAGAGGAAGAGCATCAAAGGGTGATTATATCCTCAGATGTTGTGGATGCATTGATGGAAAGCCCCTCTCAATCGGACAGTCAAGATGAGACAATGTTGCGTGATCAAAAGATTGAAACAGGGCCACAAACGTCAGAGCAGACAGTGACTCCTGACCAACCAAACATTAGTTTTTCTTTTACAAAAGAAGAGCTGAATAGCTTTTCGCCCAGAAGTTATACTTTACAATTGGCGGCGGTGCGCTCATTGCAAGAAGTTCAAGTTTTTTTGGATAAACATAGTCTTTCTAATCAGGTGTTTATTTATCCGACCAATAGAAATAATAATGAATGGTATATCATTACCTATCAGAATTACCCAACGATTCAAGTCGCACGAGATGCTGTAAGAAGTTTGCCGGCAGATGTACAGAACTTAGACCCTTGGGCTAAATCTCTCGGCCAAGTTCAGCGTGAAATACGCAACACGCTGAATCGTTAGAACATCAACTTATCAACGAAATTTGCCTGAGATTAATTGCGGAATGTGGTACATTGCGCAGCTTCAAGTTTTGGCTGGATGAATAGAGTAATCAATGAAAAAACAGCGTGCCTTCCTTAAATGGGCAGGTGGAAAATACGGACTTGTCGGGGATATCAAGCGTCATTTGCCAGAGTCTAAAAAGCTGGTAGAGCCGTTCGTAGGTGCTGGCTCTGTTTTCCTAAATACAGATTATGAAAATTACCTATTGGCCGACATAAATCCCGACCTCATCAATTTATACAATTTACTTAAAGAGCAGCCAGAATTGTATATATCGGAAGCAAAGCGCTGGTTTACTGATGAGAACAATAAAAAAGAATTTTACCTAGACGTGCGTCGGCAGTTCAATTCAACTGATGATGTTATGTATCGTTCTTTGGCTTTCCTGTACATGAATCGATTTGGGTTTAATGGATTGTGTCGCTATAACAAAAAAGGCGGGTTTAACGTACCTTTTGGCTCTTACAAGCGTCCCTATTTCCCCGAAGCTGAGTTGGAGTTTTTCGCTGAGAAAGCCAAACGTGCGACTTTTTTATGTGAGGGGTACACCCAAACTTTTAAAAAGGCTCGTAAGGGTAATGTGATTTACTGTGACCCGCCCTATGCACCGCTTTCGACGACAGCAAACTTTACCTCTTATGCTGGCAACGGATTTAGTCTTGATGACCAAGCGGCTTTAGCCGACGTGGCTGAAAAGACGGCTTTGGACAAAAATATATCTGTTTTGATTTCTAACCACGATACGACACTGACTCGACGCTTGTACCATGGTGCACAATTGAATGTTGTCAAAGTGAAACGAACAATTAGCCGAAATGGCGCTGGACGCACAAAAGTTGATGAGTTACTTGCCTTGTTTAGTCCAGATCAAGAATTGAGCTAACATCCTTGTTTCATCTCTATCATCTATTAAAGAGCTTAGGTAAACTAGCGATTATTATTTATTCTGTATGTCATTTACCTATAGGTTAGAGGTTGGGTATGAAAGATTTCCTTATTGCACCATCAATTCTATCTGCTGATATGGCTCGTTTGGGTGAGGATGTTGAAAAAGTTCTCTCTGCGGGTGCAGATGTCATTCATTTTGATGTAATGGATAACCATTATGTACCGAACCTGACCTTTGGTGCCCCTATCTGTAAAGCTTTGCGTGATTATGGCATAACAGCACCGATAGATGTTCATTTGATGGCCAAACCTGTTGATCGGCTTATCCCTGATTTTGCTAAGGCTGGAGCTTCAATGATTACGTTTCACATTGAAGCCTCTGAGCATGTTGATCGTACCTTACAGTTAATTAAAGAGTGCGGGTGTAAGGCTGGTGTTGTTTTGAATCCAGCAACTCCTTTGTCGAGCCTAGAATATATTATGGATAGGTTGGATCTGATTTTATTGATGTCGGTTAACCCAGGTTTTGGAGGTCAGTCGTTTATTCCGAGCACCTTGGATAAATTACGCTCAGTGCGTCGACTTATTGAACAATCAGGTCGTAATATTCGTTTGGAAGTCGATGGCGGTGTCAAGATTGACAACATCAAAGAAATTGCAGAAGCTGGCGCTGACATGTTTGTTGCTGGCTCAGCAATTTTTGATCAGCCCGATTACAAGCAAGTGATTGATCAGATGAGAACACAATTGTCAGAGGTAAAATAGGTAACATGCAGCTAAATTACGAACTTATTGCCTTTGATTTGGACGGTACATTGCTTGATAGTGTACCAGATTTAACCCTTGCCGCTCAGAAAACATTAGCAGCACTGGGGTTTCCATCAGTGGCGGAAGAGCAAGTTCGCGACTATGTAGGTAATGGTGCAGATATTTTAATTGCACGAGCTCTCAGTCAGAATATCGAGATTGACCCGAGCATAACAGAGAGCACAAAAAAAGAAGCTCGAAAGCTCTTTGATCATTATTACGCCAAGGGTGGTCACGCTCTAAGTCATTTATATCCTGGTGTGAGAGAGACGCTTTATAAATTACACGAGATGGGCCTCAAACTTGCTTTGGTGACCAATAAACCATCAGAATTTGTTCCTGAGATATTAAAACAACATCAAATTGAACATTTTTTTATTGATTGCCTAGGTGGAGATGCTTTTGCTGAGAAAAAGCCGAACCCGGTTGGATTACATTGGTTAATGACTCAGCACAATATCACACCACAGAAAATGTTAATGGTTGGGGATTCTAAGAATGACATACTGGCGGCAAAAAATGCTGGCTGTTTGTCGTTTGGACTGACTTATGGCTACAACCATGGTGAACCAATATCGTTATCTAACCCTGATTTTGTCGCTGATAATATTAGCGAGCTGATTGGCGTGGTTGCTGCTTGTACCAAGCTTGAACAACACCTCTTTTAAAACAGGTTCTAATCAGTACACTAAGTGAATCACACGACTAAGTGTGGTGTTCAGTTTTATCTAAAGAAGCCAAAGGAAAAATTTCATGAGCAAACCCATTGTATTAAGTGGTGTCCAACCATCAGGTGAACTAAGTATCGGTAACTACTTGGGTGCTCTTCGTCAGTGGCAACAGATGCAAGATGATTACGATTGCCAATATTGCGTTGTGGATTTGCATGCCATCACTGTGCGTCAGGATCCGAAGCTTTTGCATGAAGCCACTCTAGATGCTTTGGCTATTTGTCTTGCTGTGGGGGTTGACCCACAGAAGAGCACTTTGTTTATCCAGTCTCATGTACCTGAGCACGCGCAGCTTGGTTGGTTACTTAATTGTTACACCCAAATGGGCGAACTAAGCCGCATGACCCAGTTCAAGGATAAATCCGCTCGCTATGCCAATGATGTTAATGCAGGGTTATTTGGTTATCCAGTTTTGATGGCAGCCGATATTTTACTCTATGGTGCTCATCAAGTGCCAGTAGGAAATGATCAGAAGCAACACCTTGAATTAGCTAGAGATATCGCGACAAGATTTAATAACATCTACTCACCTGAGAATCCAATCTTCACTGTTCCTGAGCCATACATCCCTACGGTAAATGCTCGAGTCATGAGTTTGCAAGATGCTACTAAGAAAATGTCGAAATCGGATGATAATCGAAAAAATGTCATTACATTATTGGAAGAACCCAAATCGATTATCAAAAAAATCAATAAGGCACAGACAGATACCGACACACCACCTCGAATTGCCCATGATTGGGATAATAAAGCTGGAATTTCTAATTTAATGGGGCTCTATTCCGCAGCAACCGGAATGAGCTTCGCTGAAATAGAGAGACAGTATCAAGGAGTTGAGATGTATGGTCCGTTCAAGAAAGACGTTGGAGAAGCCCTGGTAACCATGCTTGAACCGATACAGTCTGAATATCAGCGTATTCGCCAAGATAGAAGTTATATGAATGAAGTAATGAAACAGGGTGCGGAAAAAGCGTCTGCAAGAGCAGAGCAAACGCTACAGGCGGTCTATAAAGCAGTGGGTTTTGTTACTCGCGCATAACTGATGCCCAAGTCCGCTGAATGTTTGAGAGGGGCTTCAGGTTGCCCCCTGAAAGCCCATCTGACGCCATGCTTCAAACGCGATGATGGCGACTGCATTGGATAAGTTTAGGCTTCTTGCATCGGGCATCATTGGAATTCTAAGACGTTGTTCTGCAGGTAAACTGTCAATGATGTCCTCTGGTAACCCCCTGGTTTCTGGCCCAAACAAAAGCACATCCCCTTGTTGAAATTGGGCATCGACGTGATGACCAGACGCCTTGGTTGTGCATGCAAACAGACGAAACCCTTGCCGGTTTTCGTTGAGGTATTGTAAAAAGGCTGGGTAATCTTTGTGCCGGGTAACTCTAGCCAAATCGTGGTAATCAAGACCGGCCCTGCGAACTTTTTTTTCCTCTAAATCGAAACCAAGAGGCTCAATTAGGTGCAAATTTGCACCACAGTTTGCGCAGAGCCTAATAATATTACCTGTGTTAGGGGCAATCTCTGGTTCGTATAAGGCGATATCAAACATATGAATGGTACCATGAAGAGTTAAAATCTGGAGGAGAGTATAAGGCGACTAGGAAAAGCCGCCAAGAGTTATTGATGTTAATGAATTGAATTACACGCTCATTGCGGCTTCATAGTTGGCGTTAACGGCATCCCAATCCACAACATTCCACCAAGCATCGATGTATTCTGGACGGCGGTTTTGATAGCTGATGTAATACGCGTGCTCCCAAACGTCCAAGGCAAGAATAGGTTCGCCTTTGTCTTGAGCTACATCCATCAGAGGATTGTCTTGATTACTGGTAGATGTGATGACCAACTTTTTATCTTTTACGATTAACCAAGCAAAACCTGAACCGAAAGTATTAATGGCTGCTTGAGCAAATTGTTGTTTAAACTCATCGAAGCTGCCGAAGGTGGAAAGCAGTTCTTGCTTTAGTTTACCTTGTGGTTCTCCACCGCCATTTGGGCTCATACAATTCCAGTAAACGATATGGTTGTAGTAGCCACCACCGTTATTACGGATAGCAGGAGCGTGCTTAGAGATATTGGCAAAGATGTCTTTTAAAGATAAAGATGCAAGCTCAGTTCCTTCTACTGCACTGATAAACTTATCAAAGTAGGTGCGGTGGTGCTTACTGTAGTGCACTTCCATTGTTTTTGCGTCAATATAAGGTTCGAGTGAATCGTAAGCATAAGGTAGTTCTGGAAAGGTGTGAGACATAGTGAATCCTCCGTAATTTAGTGGTGACACTTTAATTGATAATAGATCTCATTATCAACTGAAAATTTGTAAGGTTATTATTTTTGAGTGTCTGGAAATATAATAGTCACTTTTAATCCACCAAGCATACTATGCTCAGCTTCATACGCCCGCTGTGCTGCAATAGTAATCTGCGAACATTTAATGTAGTGCTCATCCTTTCAAATCGCTCTTTATAATGATAGAAACTGAGGGAATGATACGTGTACAGAATACGAAGAGGTTTTTCAAAGTTTCAGTTCTAAGAATGTTGTTGAAAGGCTCAAATTTCGATACTGTATCTACCCGACAACCTTCTTAAAAATCCTAGATATTAAAATGCAGCAAGAATACGCACGTCTCGTAACGCTCGCGGCTTTGACTGCGACGATAGTCGCAAGCTTTTTATTAGTCGTTAAGGTCGCAGCTTGGTGGGTAACAGGCTCTGTTAGTTTACTTGGCGCATTAATTGATTCAATGCTCGACATTGCCGCTTCATTGGTTAATTTATTGATAATCCGGTATTCGCTGCAGCCAGCAGATAAGGAGCATACATTTGGTCACGGTAAGGCGGAATCTCTTGCGGCATTAGCCCAAGCCATGTTCATTTCTGGCTCTGCCATTTTTCTTATTTTAAATGGTATTGAGCGCTTTTTTAAGCCACAAGCACTCAATGCTCCAGAATACGGTATCTCGGTAAGTCTGTTTAGTTTTATTGTTACTCTCGGTTTAGTCATTTTTCAAAAACGTGTGGTGGCAAAAACCGGAAGTCAGGCGATTGCAGCGGATTCTCTCCATTACCAGTCAGACCTTTATATGAATGTGGTCATTACCGTTGCGCTCGGTTTAAGTTGGTTTGGTCTGACCCAAGCCGATTCGGTATTCGCTATCCTCATTGGCGTTTATATCCTTTACAGTGCGTTTAAAATGTTGCAAGAGGCAACACAGACCTTGCTTGACCGTAATCTACCTGATGAAGAGCTCGAAGCGATTAAGTTGTGTTGCATGAATGTGGAGGGTGTGTTGGGTGTCCATCATTTAAGAACACGAATTTCTGGGCCAACTCGCTTTATCCAACTTCATTTGGAGTTAGAGGACAAGATCCCTCTTATTGATGCGCATTCTATTTCTGATGATGTTGAGGCATGTTTATTAAGGCTATTTCCGCAGGCTGATATATTGATTCACCAAGATCCGAGCTCGGTGGTGAATAATGAACAACTCATATCGTGACAAAGTGTCATTCCTTGTCTATTTTTCGTTTCATAGTGCTTTGTGAAAACGGATACGCCAACGTATTGGCTTAGATGTAAAAGTATTACATAAGTAAAAAAGTTACATTAATAAGTGCAAATAAAAGTAGTATTCCTTGATTCTAACGGTAACATAAAGGGTATTGGCGAGTTCTGTGGCTTTACTTCTGAAAGTAGCCAACATAAAAATGAAATAAGATTTCTAAATATTGAGGCTGAGCATGATTAAAAAGATCGGTGTCCTGACGAGTGGTGGTGATGCGCCGGGAATGAACGCAGCTGTACGCGGTGTCGTTCGCACGGCTTTATCTGAAGGTCTGGAAGTTTATGGTATTTTTGATGGTTATCTGGGCCTTTACGAAAACAGGATTGAAAAGTTAGAGCGCTCTAGTGTTTCAGATGTGATTAACAAAGGTGGTACATTTCTTGGTTCTGCTCGATTCCCTGAATTCAAACAAGTAGAAGTTCGACAAAAAGCCATTGATAACCTCAAACAACACGGAATCGATGCCTTAGTTGTTGTTGGTGGAGATGGATCTTATATGGGGGCAATGAAATTGACGGAAATGGGTTATCCATGTATTGGATTACCTGGCACGATCGATAATGACATTGCAGGTACCGATTATACAATAGGTTATCTCACTGCGCTCAATACCGTGATAGATGCGATAGACAGACTGCGAGACACCTCTTCATCTCACCAACGCATATCAATTGTTGAGATTATGGGTCGTCATTGTGGTGATTTGACATTGATGTCAGCAATCGCAGGAGGGTGTGAATATATCATTACGCCAGAAACTGGTTTAGATAAACAAAAGCTGATCAATAACATTCAAGACGGTATTGCTAAAGGAAAAAAACACGCCATTATTGCACTTACTGAGCTTATGATGGATGCCAATGAGCTGGCAAGAGAGATCGAAGCCGCAACAGGCAGAGAGACTCGCGCGACGGTTCTTGGGCATATCCAACGTGGTGGACGCCCAACTGCATTTGATCGAGTACTAGCGTCTCGTATGGGTAATTATTCTGTTCACTTGCTCATCGAGGGGTACGGCGGTCGGTGTGTCGGTGTGCAAAAAGAGCAGTTAGTTCATCATGATATATCCGATGTGTTGGAAAAAATGACACGTCCCGTTAGAGAGGACCTTTATAAGGTTGCCGAGGAATTATTCTAAGTCTCTTTCAAGCCAGAGCCAGTTTTTAACTGGCTCTGACGCTAAACTGTCTCATTCTAGATGTAAGTCCAATGGTGTTTTACTTTTTCTCCCTCCAACCTCTCGAGTCAGTTTGGGTACCAAGTATCCAGAAACTCTCTCTATCAGTTCGGCCATAATCTCTCTCGCTCTTTGATCTGAAATAAAGAAATGCGTGGCACCTTGTACTTTGTCGAGAACATGCATGTAATAGGGCATTACTCCTGCATCAAAAAGTGTCTGGCTAAGCTGGACTTGAGCATCAGCATTATCATTTACACCTTTGAGCATGACTCCTTGATTGAGCAAGGTCACATTGGCGGCTTTGAGCTTTTGAAGAGCTTGTTTAAGTTCAATATTTATCTCGTTCGCATGATTAACATGCGTAACTAGTATGGTGGTAAGTCGGTTATTTTCTATTAATTCAATCAATTCTGATGTTATACGTGCTGGAATAACGACAGGCAAACGTGAGTGAATGCGAAGTCGTTTGACGTGCGAAATCTTGGCTATTTCTGAAAACAGCCACCTTAGCTCATCATCTTTCGCCATTAAAGGATCCCCACCTGATAATATGACTTCGTCAATTTCTTTGTGTAGGGAAATGTAGCGTAAGCTTTGCTGCCATACTGACTTTGTCCCTTTGTTTTCACTGTAAGGGAAATGACGCCGAAAACAATAACGGCAATTGATCGCACAGCCACCTTTGACGATCATTAATACTCTATTGTGGTATTTATGCAGTAATCCCGGTATTTCGTTGCTTTGCTCTTCTAACGGGTCTGAAGAATATTCAGGATGGATGTTAAATTCATCAATAAGAGGGAGGACTTGACGTAGCAGGGGATCGTTTGGGTTACCTTTCTCCATTCTATCGATAAAACTCTGTGGAACTCTTTGTGCAAACAGCTTACGAGCACGAAAGCCGGCACTCCATGGCTGCGGATCAATTTGCAGTTGTTTAAGTAAGGTTTCAGGGTCTGAGATCCCATTCGCCAGTTGATTGATCCAGTTTTGCTCAACAGAAGCGAGTTTTCGGGTTATGATATGTTGCATAAACTTTAGCTCTAGATATGTACGAGGATAAAATGGCTACTGTAAGCACCAATGAATTCAAAGGCGGCCTAAAACTGATGTTGGATAACGAGCCTTGCGTTATCTTGGAAAATGAATATGTGAAACCTGGCAAAGGCCAAGCATTTAACCGTGTTAAAATTCGCAAACTCCTGTCTGGTAAAGTACTAGAAAAAACGTTCAAATCTGGTGACACTTGTGAAGTTGCCGATGTTATGGATATTGACTTAGATTATCTATATAGCGACGGTGAATTCTACCACTTTATGAACAATGAAACTTTTGAGCAGATAGCGGCAGATATTAAAGCTGTTGGTGATAATGCAAAATGGTTGGTTGAGAATAACACATGTATGCTGACTCTTTGGAATGGAAATCCTATTGTGGTAACACCACCGAATTTTGTTGAACTAGAAGTTGTAGATACTGACCCTGGTTTGAAAGGTGATACACAAGGCACAGGCGGCAAGCCAGCCACGCTTTCTACTGGCGCAGTTGTTCGTGTTCCGCTGTTTATTTCTATCGGTGAAGTCATTAAGGTAGATACACGCTCTGCTGAATATGTTGGACGTGTAAAGTAAAGTTCTGATGAGAGTATACAAAGGCCACACTTAGTGGTCTTTTTATTAGTAATTTGCTGTAAATGAAAGATCTATGCTTTGAGTATGGAGCAGAGTTCAAATATTATTCAGTTAATGTATTTTGCTCATTGCATTGACTTAATGACCTTATATACTCGGTAAAGAGTTTGAACCATCAGGAAGAACCACTATGGAATACAACACCTCCGCTTTGTGTGACATTTATTCAGAACAGGTAGACGTTGTCGAGCCGATGTTCAGTAATTTTGGTGGCCGTGCCTCTTTTTCAGGTCAGATTACCACGGTTAAATGTTTTGAAGATAATGGTTTGATTCGTGAAACTTTGGAGCAAGATGGTATTGGCCGGGTGCTTTTAATTGATGGTGGAGGTTCATTACGTCGTGCTTTAGTCGATGCTGAGGTGGCGGCTTTGGCAGAGGAAAATGAATGGGAAGGTATCGTGGTTTACGGTTGTGTACGTGAAGTGGATGAACTTGAAGAGATGAATATCGGTATTCAGGCTATTGCATCAATTCCTGCCGGTTCACCTACTACTGGAACTGGTGATACCGATGTTCCTGTTAATTTCGGTGGTGTTACTTTTTTGCCAGAGGATTATCTATACGCAGATAATACCGGCGTTATTCTTTCACAAGAACCACTTGATGTTAGCCTAGATATCGAAGAAGACGACGATAGCTGATGGCTTAATCTTCCGAGCTTAGATGGGTTCTTCT
>NZ_AEIU01000065.1 GCF_000165125.1 Vibrio caribbeanicus ATCC BAA-2122
TTCAGTGCGGGTTTTTTTGTAAATCTTGTGGTTTATGTTGTGCCCACAATACCCCGCGCGGTGTCAATAATGACCACGTTAATCAGGATAATCAGTGCGTTGATGTGAGCGTTTACATTCATGTTGTGTTTATTTTTTATTTGATCGCGGCTACCTGTCTCGGCAGCAAATTAAGTACATCTCTAGTGGTAACATACAATTCCGTGACATGACAAGAAAAATGTCACTCTTTTTTCACATTATTACTCTTTCTCATTGCGCTATATAACATTTTTGGTTGCAAAACAAACTAAGTATCAGAGAGATAGATACCAGTAGCGAGCATTTGGGAAAGGTTATGGGATTAGCAATAATTTATAGTCGGGCATGTATTGGTGTTGAAGCTCCTCAAGTAGCAGTAGAGGTTCATATTGGTAATGGCATGCCTGGTTTTACCTTGGTGGGTTTGCCTGAGACAACAGTAAAAGAGTCTCGAGATAGAGTACGTAGTGCGTTAATTAACTCACGGTTCGAATTTCCAGCGAAGCGTATTACCGTCAATTTAGCCCCTGCCGATTTACCGAAAGAGGGGGGACGCTTTGATTTGCCAATTGCTCTTGGGATTTTAGCTGCCTCTGAGCAGGTTCCTATGGATAAGCTCAATCAACACGAATTCATAGGTGAGCTAGCGTTATCTGGTGAACTTCGCAGTGTTAAAGGTGTTCTTCCTGCTGCATTGGCTGCCAATCGTGTCCAACGGCACTTAGTGGTTCCCGCTTGTAATGGTGAACAAGCTGCTTTGGTTGGTAAAGATCAGCACAAATCGGCACAAAGTCTTTTAGAAGTATGTGCCGATTTATTTGGTCAAAAAAGGTTATCGTTGCACTGTGCGACTAAAGCGACTCGACGTTCTCCACCAAAACAAGATTTGCGAGATATTATTGGTCAGCAGCAGGGAAAAAGGGCCTTAGAAATTGCGGCAGCGGGCAGTCATAACTTGCTGTTTATTGGTCCTCCGGGCACGGGAAAAACCATGCTTGCCTCTCGATTAAGAGACTTGTTGCCAGAAATGACGGATGACGAAGCCTTAGAGACAGCTTCGATCGCTTCTCTTACTCAACAGGAAATTACGGTCGAAAATTGGAAGCAGCGTCCATTTCGTTCACCGCATCATTCAAGTTCTATGGCCGCTCTAGTTGGAGGGGGAACAGTCCCTCGCCCGGGAGAAATATCACTGGCTCACAATGGATTACTCTTCCTTGATGAGATGCCTGAGTTTGAGAGAAAAGTTCTCGATTCACTAAGAGAGCCGCTTGAGTCTGGTGAAATTATTATTTCAAGAGCACAGGGTAAAACGAGGTTCCCCGCGAGGTTTCAGTTGGTTGGTGCACTAAATCCAAGTCCAACTGGTTATTATGAGGGGAACCAATCTCGGGTTAACCCCCAAACAATATTGCGTTATTTGAGTCGATTGTCGGGACCACTTTTAGATCGTTTTGATATGTCTTTAGAGATTCCTGCACTTCCTAAAGGTACCTTGACCCAAGGAGGAGAGCGTGGCGAGTCGACGCAAGACGTTCGGATGCGCGTCTGCCAAGCGAGACAGGTAATGCTCAACCGCTCCGGGGGGATCAATGCGCTACTTTCTAGTCGTGACATTGAGCGATATTGCCCGTTAAGACACGATGATGCGCACTTTTTAGAGAGCGCATTGCATCAATTAGGCTTATCAATTCGTGCTTACCATCGCATCATCAAGGTAGCGCGTACCATAGCGGATCTTGATGGCAGGGATAATATAGAGCGCTCCCATTTGGCAGAAGCGCTCGGGTATCGGGCCATGGACAGGCTATTGCGTCAGTTGACGGCTCAAACTGTGTGAGTAGATACCTTAGAATTGGTGGCTGAGGCCGACCGATACTAGCCACTGGTCTTCATTATAAAACTCGATGTTTGAGTCTGATTGTTTGAAGCCCGCAAAGGAAATCAGTGACCAATTTTGCCAGTTCATAATGTTTTTGTACTCGTAGGCGGCGAAAATACTCATCTCATCATCATTACGTGTTTTATTATAGATGGGGTGAGACGTTTGATAGTCTCTGTTTTTATAGCCAGCTGTAAGGGCAAGTTGATGGCGGTTAATGATTTTAAATAGCGACAGCTCTGTTCCCCATGATGTAAATGAGTTCGCATCGCCATCGGCGTTAGTTTTGATGTAGTTGATAGAGGGGATCAGGAATGTGGTTTTATTTAGGCTAAGCTTGTAGTCCCCCTTCAGATAGATACTTGTAGAATCACGTTTGAGCTGATTCGATTGTTCAACACTTAATCCGCTTTCTAACCCTGAGCGCTCATTTTCAATGTCTTTCACAGCGTAGGCCATATCTAGGCTAACTTGAGAGTTGGCAATATTGCCGAGCTTAAGTCGATAGGCATTACCTTTCTCGTCCGTCTCTTGACGGGCTTGATTGGTAACAAAAGGATCGCTCCATGTTTCACCCGACATAATCGTGGGCAGGAAAGAGGCATCAATCACTGTTCCATTTTCAAGCTGTTGCTTATAGCCTAGCTCTAGGGCTAAAGTACCGATGGCAATATCAGAGCGTGATGTGCCAGCATAAAACTGTTTGTCTAATTGACCGCCAAATGTATAGGCAACGCTACCCAGTGGCAATAACTGGGTTTCTTTGTCTTGCTCACCGTGAGTTGTGTTGTTTGTATTTACCGCATTAGCGTCGGTGTTAAAGTTTGAGTTGGTGGATTTGTATGCAGTGCTTAAGGAGACCTCTCCACTGATGCCTTTATTTTCTGAGAGTGCTGCCATTGCTGGCGATGCACTTAAGCATATTAATGAAAATAATAAGGGTTTGGTGTACATTGTTTGGTCTCCAATATTTGCAGGTTTATTAAGTTTTCTTCAATGTGCTAGTGCTCGAAACTTGAACGGTTCCTAGCGATAGATGATAGATACTTTTTACAGCCTCGTATGATTACATGCTGTTTTATTATTCAATAATGAATATTTATAAACTTTTATAAAATTGGCCGTTGAGCATATGTTGTTATTGTTAAATCTCATTCTCACCGTTATTTTTGTCACCTTGAGTGCAGCGTTGTGCTCACTCGCCATTTGTTTGGTTGCCATGCTCAAATTTTTATTGCCAGGTCAAAGAGCTAAAGGCAAAGCGACGCAACTGGCAAACAATCTTATGTGGTTGTGGGCAACCATTAACGCTGGAATCCTAAACATGTCTAATCGCATTGAGTGGGATGTAGAGGGCGGAGAAGATCTAAAAAAAGATGGTTGGTACCTTTTAATTAGTAATCATCTGAGTTGGACAGATATTGTTGTCTTGTGCTGTGTATTTAAAGACAGAATTCCCATGCCCAAGTTTTTTCTCAAGCAGCAGCTTTTGTATGTGCCATTTATTGGTATGGCTTGTTGGGCGCTAGATATGCCTTTTATGCGCCGATACTCTAGAGAGTATTTATTGCGCCATCCAGAAAAACGTGGTCAGGATCTGACCTCGACTAAGCGCTCATGTGCCAAGTTTAAGCATACCCCAACCACTGTCGTGAATTATGTCGAAGGTACTCGTTTTACGGAAGAAAAACAGGCACGAGGTTCATCAAATTACCAGTATTTGTTGCAGCCTAAAACAGGTGGTATTGCTTATACACTTGCTGCGATGGGAGATCAGTTTGACAGTATTATTGATGTGACATTGGCTTACCCAAATAATATTGAAAAGCCTTTTAAAGATGTGTTGATGGGCAGAATGACAAAAATTGTTGTTCGGATCCGTGTTTTCCCTGTGAGTCGCGAAATACGGGGCGATTATTTCAATGACAAGCCCTACAAGCAGCAGCTCCAAAACTGGCTTGGGCAATTATGGCGAGACAAAGATGAGCTGCTCAAAACTCTGTATCAGAGCAAGTAAGGCTGGATTCAAAAGGAGCAAATGCTCCTTTTGTTTATTTCAAAGTCAGGAGATAGTTGACCAGAGCGTAATACTCATCCAGCGTTTTCAATCCTTGTGTTTCAACTAGGTATCGGTCGTTAACAACAACCCCAGGAACCCCGGTTAAACCACTTTGTTCAAATTGTTTATCAAATCTGCGCACCATAGAGTCCACGGCAAAACCATTAAATGCAGCATCGAATTTTTTTGCGTCAACCCCGGCATCGATAAATATTTGGCGTAGCTCTTGGTCTGTTTTTGGTGGCTTGCGCATGTTCTGTACAATATCAAACATAATGGGAGTCATCTTGTCCTCAACTTTCAGAACAACCATAGTCGCGTAGGCTTTGCTCATCGATACGCCC
The DNA here is from genome assembly GCF_000165125.1 of Vibrio caribbeanicus ATCC BAA-2122. Lineage (GTDB taxonomy): Bacteria > Pseudomonadota > Gammaproteobacteria > Enterobacterales > Vibrionaceae > Vibrio > Vibrio caribbeanicus. The sequence goes on from NZ_AEIU01000065.1 coordinate 4,307, forward strand.
ATTTTACCACCCATGAAAGAAACATGACTTTTTTCAAATTGAGCGTTTTTGGGTAGCTGAGCTTTTAGGTTTTGAATGATAGGCTCAAATTGCGCGCAGTGTGGACAATAAAAGGAAAAAAACTCGGTCACTGTGGGGGTTTTTGATGCTTCACTATTCAGTATCTTGTAGTTCTGGCCGGCTTTAAATTGTGCGGCATGCGCTGATACACTGATAACAAAGGTTACCAATACAGCAAACAACTTCTTCATTTTAGGCTCCATGTTGACATTATTGACCTACCATTGAGGCGTTAATGATATCGGCGCTTCATTCAAAGCGGCGATTTGTTCTTTGAAAGCAAGTACCTGCCCTTCCCAATATTTTGCATCATTGAACCAAGGAAAAGCGAGAGGAAAAGCAGGATCTTGCCACCTTTTTGCTAACCAAGACATGTAATGCACCATACGTAGACCACGTAGAGGCTCTATTAGTTTCAGTTCTTGTGGATTAAAGTCGTTGAACTCTTGATAGGCTTCTAAGATGACATCTAGTTGCATAATCTTATCATGGCGCTCTCCGTTGAGTAGCATCCATAAGTCCTGTATGGCTGGCCCATTGCGTGCGTCATCTAAGTCCACAAACATCGGACCATCACGCCATAGAATATTACCCGGATGACAGTCACCATGAAGCCTCAGAGAAGTCACATCATCCGACCAATGATGCTCAATAGCCGTAATTAGCATGTCGAGGTCGTTAAAAAAGCTGCGCTCTAAATGAACGGGAATCATCTCGGAAGATTGCAATATGTTACGTGGCTGATAGAGGTACTCATTGAGATCAATGTTAGGTCTGTGCTCAAATTTACGCAGGCAGCCGATTTTGTGTATACGGCCAAGAAAACGACCGACACCTTCTAATTGCTCGATATTATCAACTTCGAATTGGCGTCCACCCACGCTGGCAAAGAGAGCAAAAAGGTAGCCTTGATAATGATGTAATGTTTTTCCTGCTATATGTAGCGGTGGTGCGACGGGAATTTCGGCATCGATAAGTTCCAAAGTAAAGCCATGCTCTTCTAAAATCTGCGCCTCACTCCAACGTTCGGGGCGATAAAACTTTACCACGTAGCGCTGACGGCTCTCATCAGAGAACTGGTAAACTCTGTTTTCATAACTGTTGAGAGCGAGAAAACCTGACTCCGCTCTAATTCCAATGCTTTCGATGGCATACCACATAAAATCAGGTGTTAGGGCATCGAAGTGAAAAGCGTTTTTAGTCATAAAGTGCTCACAATTGGTTCTTCAGAGCTTGGCTGCTTTCGCATGGCTCCGTTTATCAGACTCTGGCATGTTAGCACAGAGTGCGCTCCACTGCGTATACTCTATTCTGTGACTCTTATGCGGTTGCATTGGCGCTAGCTATTTTTAGGCCTAATTGTTGCTATAGCTTTTTTTATAAAACGACTTTCAGCACTCAGGGTAAAGTTATCCCCAGTGGACAACTGAAATTCGATCTTTGCAATCGGTGACTCCAGCTCATCGGCATTGATACCTAGGCTCATTGGTAAACTAAAGACTTCGCCAGGGTCAACACTGACAGACTGCTTACCATACCAAGACACATTCTTAAGTCCTTGAACACTTAACTGATATTCTTGGGTCTTTTGAGTTTTGTTGATGATCTTAAGCGTATAGGTATTTTCAATTTCACCAGCTTGGTTGATCCGAAATAGCTGATTTCTGTCACGCAGTACGGTGAGACCTGCTGGTTCAACGGTGGCGATTTGAGTAAAGAATAATCCGAGTATTAGCGCAAAAACAACACCATAACCAAGCAGTTTTGGCCGAGCAACTTTGGTTTTTTTCCCCGCTAGGCGATGTTCGGTTGTGTAGCTAATTAAGCCTTTTTCATACCCCATGCGGTCCATCGTATGATCGCATGCGTCGATACACGCGCCGCAGTTGATACATTCGTATTGAAGGCCATCACGTATATCAATGCCTGTTGGGCATACCTGAACGCACAGGTTACAATCAACACAGTCACCCAGACCTAAGCTTTTGTGATCGACCTTTTTGGAGCGTCCACCTCTTTGTTCCCCCCGTTTTGTATCGTAGCCGACAATGAAGGTGTCTTTATCAAACATGGCTGACTGAAAGCGAGCATATGGACAAATGTGGACACACATAATTGATCGCATCCATCCTGCATTGGCATAAGTGCAGCCAGCAAAAAATAACACCCAGAACACGGGCCAAAACTCACCATTAAAGGTAACAAAACTAATAACCAATTCCTTCATTGGTACAAAGTAACCCACAAATGTGATGCCCGTTGCTAAAGCAATCGCAAACCAAGCAAGATGTTTGAGTGTTTTGCGCATCATCAGGTTTGTAGTTAGTCGTTTAGAGTCTTGCAGCCGACGCTTGTTTGCGCTGCCTTCAAGTTTTTCCTCAAACCATATATACATAAATGTCCAGACGGTTTGTGGACATAGGTAGCCGCACCATACTCGACCAAGAAAGGTGGTTAAGAAAAACAATCCAAAGGCTCCAATCATAAACAGCAGAGCAAGTAAGGTCAGATCTTGTGGATAGAGCGTAGTGCCAAAAATATTGAATTGTTGCTTGCCAATATCGAGTAAAACGGCTTGCCTTTCTCCATAAGGTATCCATGGAATGACAGCAAAAAGGACCAGTAGCAACCAAGCTCCCAAACGCCTCATTCGTTGAAAATGCCCCTTACTTTCTCGGACGTATATTCTGTTGTTTGGATTAAATCTATCCCCTTTATTTTTATGAGTTTTGGGGTTAAATGTTTGTGCAGTCACATCCTTGATGTCGATCTTATCCTGACTCATGACGCTTCCTTACTATGCGGTAGGTGAGAATTCTGTTGTCCTCACTCGTAGTAACATTGCTTTTATTTATTTTAGTAAATTCTTATGCGTGGTGATTATATACCCAACAGCGGTTGTGTTTATTTGCACAAATCAAGCTTTAGTGACAAAGTTCGATGCAGTTACTGTAAAAAAACACCGAACAGTTTGCTGGGTTGGTGAGGAGGGGCTATCAAGCATTTCGAAGATGTTAAAGCCGTTTTTAGAACACCTCTTCGTTTAAGTAAAGGTGTTGTTGCTGATTTTCAGCTTACAAGTGTAAGCCATATGTGGCATACTGGTATTTTAGTTCATAATGACTTGAGAGTAGTGTAACCATGTCTGCCCATGACTCTGCCGAATACAAGCTCAAAGAAGAGATTGCGAACACACTGACTCATGCCCTTGGTATGGTACTCAGTATTGTTGGTTTGGTTCTTTTGTTGGCTAAATCCTTCGCCTATGATGCGGACGCCATGACGATAGCCAGTATGAGTGTCTATGGCGCGAGTATGATTATCCTTTTTTTGGCCTCTACGCTCTATCATGCAATTCCGTTTAAAAAAGCTAGGAGAGCTTTAAAAACGTTTGACCACTGTGCTATTTACCTCCTGATTGCAGGCAGTTACACGCCATTTTTACTCGTGAGCTTACGTACACCACTGGCCATGACGTTAATGGCCGTTATTTGGAGTATTGCTTTAATTGGTATACTGATGAAGCTGGCTTTTGTCTATCGATTTAAAAAGCTGTCTCTGGCGACCTATTTGATAATGGGGTGGTTGTCTTTGATCGTCATTTACCAACTGGCTCTTACCTTGTCTCTAGGTGGCCTTGTCCTGCTTGCACTGGGCGGCATTATTTACTCTGCCGGTGTTATCTTTTATGTCGCGAGAAAAATCCCTTATAACCATGCTATTTGGCACATTTTCGTCCTCGTGGGCAGTGCTTGTCATTTTTTTGCTATTTATCTGTATGTGGAACCAGTGTAGTGTATACCAAATGAGGTTAACGGCGCCAAAATGCAGGGAAAAACAGTACCAGTAAGGTTAAGATCTCAAGCCTGCCGAGTAACATACCAAAACTGAGTAGCCATTTAGCAGCATCAGGAAGGGGTGCGAAGTTTCCCTTTGGCCCTATAATTTCCCCCATCCCTGGACCGACATTGGCGACGGCTGTAATTGAACCTGAGATGCTAGTGATAGGGTCAAGCCCCATACCACTAAGTCCAGCGGCAATACCAATAACAGTGATGAGAAAAGTGAGGGCAAAGGCAACCACGGAACGAACGATATCATCATTGACAGGCCTATGGTTATAGCGCTGAACAAAGACTCCTGATGGATGAATCAATTTCATCATTTGTTTATTAAGGAGTGTAAAAGCGATTTGAAAACGAAAGATCTTAATACCGCCTGATGTTGAGCCAGAACAAGCACCAGCCATCATTAGAAAAGCAAAAAGAGTGGTGGGAAGTGCACCCCACGCGGTGAAATCTTCAAGCCCAAACCCTGTCGTGGTGACCACGGAGATAATATTGAACATCGAGACTCGGAGTGCATCGGAAATGTCGTAGCCATCACGTATCACAAGCCATGCGGAAATGATGACGCTGGTTGCGATAAATAGCGTGACGAATCCACGTACTTGAGCATCACTGACGAGTTCTTTGAATTGCCTTTTACGTATCGCAGAAACGAAGAGCAGGAAAGGTAACCCACCCAAAAACATAAAAATGATGGCCACCCAATGAGCACCATTAGAAAAATGATTCATTGAGCCGTCAGAGGTAGAGTAGCCACCAGTAGATAGAGTCGTAAATGCATGGTTGATCGCCTCAAAGAGACTCATTCCAGCCCATAGGTACCCCAAAATACACAAACCTGTTAGGGTCACATATACAGTGACAATGTTTTTCGCCACGGTTTTCGCTCTTGGACTACTTTTATCAGACCAATCTGAGGATTCTGTGTGGAATAGCTTCATTCCACCGACATTGAGAAGCGGTAAAATCGCGACCGCCATGACGATGAACCCTACACCACCAAGCCATTGTAAAATTGAGCGCCAGAGTAAAATGCTCGGAGCCATATTATCGAGCCCACTGAGAACGGTTGAACCCGTCGTTGTAATGCCAGACATGGTCTCAAAATAAGCATCGGTAAAGCTTATATGATTGATAAAAACAAAAGGTAAAGCGGCAAACGCACTGGCAATCGTCCAGACAAGACTGGTGATAAGAAACATATCCCTAACACCGAGACGAAACTCCTTAGTCCGCCCGATTGTAAGGCACAAAAAGGCAATCAGGTGAGTAATTAAAACGGCTTGGCCAAACTCAATAAACCCCGACGTTCTGGTCAAAAAGGCAACCAGTGTTGGAATATACATAAAAAGGGCCAGTTTGGAGAGCACTAGCCCAATGACAAAGAGGATTGGACGAAAATGAACCATGCTCCCTCCTAGAGGAAAAAGGGACTAGGTTGAAATAGAGCTTCAACGTCTGGCACGTACTTTTTATTTACCAAAAACATAACGACGTGGTCGTCTTGCTCAATCACAGTACGGTCGTGAGCGATCAACACTTCATCTCCACGCACGACAGCACCGATGGTTGTACCGGGAGGAAGCTTGATGTCACCCACTGCACGTCCAACCACTTTTGATGTGGACTCATCACCATGAGCAATAGCTTCGATAGCTTCCGCGGCACCGCGACGCAATGATGAAACGTTGACAATATCTGCTCGGCGTACATGGGTCAATAGCGCTGAGATGGTGGCCTGTTGGGGAGAAATGGCGACGTCAATCACCCCCCCTTGCACTAAGTCAACATAAGCGCTTCGTTGAATAAGAACCATTACTTTCTTGGCACCCATGCGTTTGGCGAGCATAGCCGACATGATGTTTGTTTCATCTTCATTTGTCAGTGCAATGAACACGTCCACTTGATCGATATTCTCTTCGGTGAGTAGCTCTTGATCAGCGGCATCGCCACAGAATACTATGGTATGTTCTAGCTCCTCAGATAGCTTTTCTGCACGTTGATAACTGCGTTCGATCAGTTTGACATTGTAAGATTGCTCAAGTCGTCCAGCAAGGTTGGCTCCAATGTTACCGCCACCGACAATCATAATCCTTCGATAGGGCTTTTCGAGGCGTTGCAGTTCACTCATGATCGAGCGGATGTGATTACTCGCCGCAACAAAGAACACTTCATCATCAGCTTCAATGACAGTGCTTCCTTGAGGTCTTATCGGATGACCTTGACGAAAGATAGCGGCAACCCGAGTATCAATGTGTGGCATGTGCTCACGAAGCGTCGAGAGTGCATTACCTACTAATGGCCCCCCATAGTAGGCTTTAACTGCGACGAGACTGACTTTTTTTTCTGCAAAGCTGACGACTTGTAGTGCACCTGGGTATTGGATTAAACGCTCAATGTAGCTGGTGACCAAATCTTCGGGGGCAATAAGGTGATCAACTGGAACCGCTCCTGATTGAAACAGCGCTTTTTTTTCCGCAAGATATTGTGGGGAGCGAATGCGTGCAATACGGTTGGGCGTGTTAAATAAAGAGAAGGCAACTTGGCAAGCTGCCATATTGGTTTCATCCATGTTGGTGACAGCAACAAGCATATCGGCATCTTGTGCGCCGGCATCACGTAACACATCGGGATGACTTGCATAGCCATTGACCACGCGAAGGTCATATTTATCTTGCAGTTCTCTCAGTCGGTCAGAATCACGATCAACAATGGTGATATCGTTATTTTCACCCACCAAGTTTTCGGCCAGTGTGCCACCTACTTGACCAGCACCCAAGATGATTATTTTCATAATGTTACCCGTTTAAATGCCCACAATACCGTTGTCATCATTGTTGTTATTTTGCCTTCTTTATGACGGCATAATAAAAACCGTCCATGTCTCGTTCACCAGGTAAAATTTGACGTCCTGGATTCTCTAACTTTGAGCCTATTAGGCTGGCTTCACAAGTGCGAGTCAAAAATGCTTTTACTTGGTCTTTGTTTTCTTGTGGTGTAATAGAACAAGTTGCATATACTAACGTACCCCCTGGTTTTAGTTGCTGCCACATCGCATCAAGGATCTCGCTCTGCAATTGCGCTAATGCATGAATATCCTCTGCTCTACGTAACCATTTGATGTCAGGGTGGCGGCGGATTACGCCAGTTGCTGAGCATGGTGCATCAAGTAGAATCCGGTCAAATTTCTCACCTTGCCACCATTCTTCAGGATTTCGCGCATCACCGCAAATTACAGTAGCGTTCAGCTGAAGTCTTTGCAAATTGTCGTGTACACGCTGTAGCCTAGTATCATCACAGTCAATCGCAACGACCTTACAATTTGGTGCTCGTTCAAGAATGTGCGCTGTCTTACCACCGGGGGCTGCGCAGCAATCGAGAATCAATTCACCATCTTGCGCATTGAGGAAGTCTGACGATAACTGCGCAGCGGCATCTTGTACAGACACCCAACCTTTATCAAATCCGGGTAATTGAGTGACGTCACATGGACTCAAAAGTTTGATCGCATCTTGAGCTTCCTCGTGTATTTCACACTCAATGCCTGATTCCTTCAATAGTTCAAGATAGTCTTGGCGTTGGTGGTGGTGTTGATTCACTCTCAACCACATCGGTGCTTTGGTATTATTCGCGGCAACAATCTGCTGCCAATCTGTGGGGTAACTTGCTTGGAGCAATTTAAGCAGCCAGCTCGGGTGTCCATATTTGCCCGCATCATGGCTGACCGCCTGAGCGTCAAGTTGCTCTTGGTTACGTTGGTAGTTGCGCAGCACGGCATTAATTAGCCCGCGTAGGCGTGGACCCTTAAGCGTTTTGGTCGCTTCTACGGTTTCACCGACCGCAGCGTGAGCAGGAATACGCATAAAGCTGAGTTGATACAGGCCAACCAAGATCAAATGGTGGAAGACTCGTTGCTTGCCTTTTAATGGTTTGTCCATTAACTGGTTTGCTGTCGACTCTAAACGCGGTAAGTAACGTAGAGCGCCGTAGCAAATTTCTTGCAATAACGCGTAATCCCGAGGTTTAATCGTTGTTTGCGCAGCAGGGAGAGCATTGGATAGAGAGTGGCCTTTATCGACCACTTGAAATAAGACGTTGGCAGCAGCAGCGCGGACATTCATCATGTTTATCCTAATGGTGAAGGAGTGTCTCCACTCCAAAATGTTCGTGTTATTGTGTCCAGAAGCGTCTGGACATGTCTAAATCGTTAATCCAGTAAGCTGCCGAGAGCGAACCAATCAGCGCGAGAATTCAAAACATCAGCGACAGGCATGGCTTTTTTCCCAGGCAGTTGTATATGTTCAAGAACCAATACTTGATCACCTGTTGTAACATAAATACCAGTTTTGTCTGCACGTATAATGTGGCCGGGCTGATGATCGACGTTCTGTTTTTCGACGCGGCTCTTCCACACTTTGATCGGCTTATCTGCGATAAAGAAGTGACTGATTGGCCAAGGATTAAAAGCACGAACACATCTCTCGATGTGAACAGCTGCATCGGACCAATTAATTTTTGCTTCTTCTTTGCTGAGCTTTTGCGCGTAATTGGCAAGTTTATCATCTTGTCGTTGTGGGATGGCCTTACCTTGGGCAATGTTAGATAGGCAGTCAATCAGAGCTTGGGGACCAAGTCCTGCCAGCTTTTCGTACATGGATGCACTGGTGTCTTGACTTTCTATCGGTGTCGTCGCAATTTCTAGCATATCGCCCGTATCTAGGCCGATATCCATTTGCATGATGGTGACGCCTGTCTCCTTATCTCCGGCCCAGATTGACCGTTGAATCGGCGCAGCACCTCGCCAGCGGGGTAGGATAGAACCATGAACATTGATACATCCAAGGCGAGGAGTATCCAGCACTGATTGTGGTAGCAAAAGACCGTAAGCGACAACGACCATGATATCAGCGTTGAGGTCAGTTAGCTCTTGTATCGTATGCTCAGATTTAAAGTTCTGCGGTTGAAAAACGGCTATATTATGTTCTAAAGCCATCTGCTTTACTGGGCTTTCGGTTAGCTTCTTGCCTCTGCCTGCAGGGCTATCTGGCTTGGTGTAAGCAGCAATAATTTCATGCTCCGAAGACAACAAAGCCGCCAAGTGACAGGCGGCGAAGTCCGGAGTACCAGCAAAAACAATTCTCAAAGGTTTGCTCAAAGTACCTTCCTTTTTCAATCAATGTTTTTAAGCGCGTTTGGCGTTTTTCTCATTAAAGCGTTTGATTTTGGTTAGCTTATCTTGGATACGTTTACGCTTAAGTGGTGATAGGTAATCGACAAATAGCTTACCTTCAAGGTGGTCCAATTCATGTTGGACACAGATAGCCAATAAATCATCAGCGTCGAAGGTAAACTCTTTACCGTCGCGATCGAGCGCCTTCACCGTGACTTCTGCCGCTCGCGGTACAAGTGCTCTGGCACCCGGGACAGATAGGCAGCCTTCTTCAATGCCATCTTCCCCGCGTTTGTCCAGAATCTCAGGGTTAATAAGCACCATAGGCTGATCGCGAGTCTCAGAGACATCGATAACGACAATACGTTTGTGGCAGTCCACTTGGGTCGCGGCAAGGCCAATACCTTCCTCGTCATACATGGTTTCTATCATGTCATCGACGAACTTTTGGATTTCAGGTGTGACGTTTTCGACGGGGGTTGCCACGGTACGAAGACGATCATCTGGAAATGTTAATACTTGTAATACAGACATATGCACTCAAAATGTTGAACTGAGTCGAATCAGGTTGAACTCTATTAGCTCAATTCTAGACATTTTGCTCATCAAATGACAGCATCAAAACACTTTTTGCACAATTTTATTAAGTTTTTTTGTATAAAACTGTCTTTTTAATAGTTAAAATCTATGGGAGGTCGGTTTTAAACTCTCTGTAGCCACAAATTAAGATACCTTGGTGATGATAAAGTCTATTTTGGGGCTCGTTGGAAAAAACCTTTTTGCTCCACTAACTGAGGAGTAACGTCATCGTGGATGATGAAGAACTCACGGCTTGGCTTTCATTGTACCTGACTCCACGTGTCGGCACTCAAACCTTTGCTCGCTTAATCGAAAAAAGCACACCACTGTCGATTTTTCAATCCGACGGCATTACGTTGCGACAATTAGGTTTGACCAATGAGCAAGTTTCTTGGCTGAAATGTAAAGTGAAAAACAAGGTGTCCGAGTGTCTGCAATGGCACCACAAATCTAACCAAAACCATATTGTTACATGGGAACACCCACATTATCCTCCGTTATTAAAACAAGCAAAAGATGCTCCGCCAATACTGTTTGTCAAAGGAGAAACCACGTGCTTAGCCGAACCTCAGATTGCTATCGTTGGTAGTAGGAATGCGAGCTCTGAAGGGTTAAATACCGCTTCAAACTTTGCAAAAGCGTTAGTGAAGAGAGGTCTTGTTGTTACCAGTGGTTTGGCTTTGGGTGTGGATGGGCATGCACATAACGGTGCGTTGCTCGGGGGAGGTAAAACCGTTGCTGTGTTAGGGTGTGGGCTCGGGAATGTGTATCCTGCCCAGCATCGAGGATTAGCGCAAAGAATTTTAGCCGAAAAAGGTGCGCTCGTTGCTGAGTTCCCGCCTTATGTGCAACCAAAGTCTTCTCATTTTCCGCGCCGTAATCGTATTATTAGCGGTTTATCTATGGCTGTACTTGTGATTGAAGCGGCTGAGAAAAGTGGTTCATTGATTACCGCACGATATGCACTTGATCAGGGGCGTGAGGTGATGGCGATACCTGGTTCGATTCATGATAGCCATGCTCGTGGTTGTAACCGACTGATACAACAGGGTGCAGCTCTCGTTCTTACTGTCGATGATGTGCTGAGTGAAATTGAAAGCTTGATGCGTTGGACTCATGACCAGAATTTGGTACCTGTTGACCTTCACAGCGATAAAATAGATGAAAAACAACCATTGCCATTTGCTGAACTGTTGGCTAACGTAGGAAGTAAGGCCGTGCCAGTTGATATTCTTGCAAGCAGGACCCATATACCTGTTCAGGAAGTCATGATGCAGCTTTTAGAGCTTGAGTTGTCAGGACATATTGTTGCAGTTTCCGGTGGCTACATTCGCAAGGGGAGGGGCTAGCTATGATGATGGATATCCTAATGTATCTATTCGAAACTTACATCCATAGTGATGCTGAGTTACAAGTCAATCAAGATGAATTAGAGGAAGAACTCGCGCGTGCGGGGTTTCATCAAAAAGACATATACAAAGCCCTTATTTGGTTAGAGGAGCTGGCTGCACTACAAAAGAGCGAGACTCATGCTGCTATTTCCGTCTGCAGTACGTCTAACTCGACTCGTATCTATACCCGTAAAGAGAGCGAGAGACTAAATCTTGAGTGTCGAGGCTTTATTACCTTCCTTGAGCAAGTCAATGTGCTAACTACTGAAACCCGAGAAATGGTGATTGATCGTATCATGGGACTTGAAACGGAAGAGTTTGAGCTCGATGACTTGAAGTGGATTGTGCTGATGGTGCTGTTCAATGTCCCAGGGAATGAAAATGCGTATACCTTGATGGAAGAGCTCTTGTATACTAAAGAGCAAGGTATTCTTCACTAGGTAGATTTCATACTACAATGTCATCCAAAAAAGACAATGCTTTGCTGAGTCAACGAAGCAAGGTGAAACAGTCGTGTCCTGAGTGTCAACAACAAGGACGTAAAGGGGTATTGGAGCCTCGCCGAGGCAAGCATGGCCCTTTTCTGATATGTTCAGAATGTGATTTCCTCAAACCATTGGGCAATCATGATGGCCATGTTGTTAAAGCACTCGGCGTTGCCTGTCCTCAGTGCCAAGCTGAACTTGTATTGCGACAAGGGCGATATGGTATGTTTATCGGCTGTAGTGACTATCCCCAATGTCAGCACATTGAGTCGGTAGAAAAACCTGAACCTGACCTTACCTGTCATTCTCATTTATGCCCTGAATGTGGCCTTGGCCAAATTGTGGAGAGAAAAAGCCGTTTCGGTAAAGTATTTTATGCGTGTGATAGTTTCCCGCAATGCAAGTTTACCCTGAATTTAAGCCCTATCTCAGGTGAGTGTGAACAGTGTCAATTTCCGTTGCTGGTGGAGAGGAAATCAGCAACGGGGAGTAAGTTGCAGTGTGCTAATAGAAAATGCAACGCTGTTCAAAAGGTGAGCTAATTGCCATACTCACTCAATGTTGAAGTATATTGATGTAAAGCTGGAAATGCATCGATATCTAAAAGGTTAGCAACCCTAGATAGCGTTTGCTTAAGACTATTGTTGTCATCACTACTCACATTAATGTGGCCCATTTTCCGCCCCGCTCGTTTTTCTTTGCCATACCAATGAATATGGCACCCTTCGATTGTCAGGATTTCGTTTGGCAAAACGTCTTCACCTAGGATATTTATCATGGAAGTCGGGCGAGTTAATGAGGTGCTACCCAGAGGTAATCCACACACGGCACGCAAATGGTTTTCAAATTGACAAGTTTCCGCGCCTTGCTGGGTCCAGTGCCCTGAGTTGTGGACACGAGGGGCAATTTCATTGACAAGTAATGTGCCATCTAGTTCAAAGAACTCGAGTGCCAACACGCCGACATAATCAAGCTCTTTTGCAGTAGCAGCAAATATGGCTTCAGCCTGTTGTTGTAACAGAGGTTCGTCAATCGCTGTAGAGAGTGCTAATACGCCATGCGTGTGAGTATTTTCTGCTAATGGATAGAGCGCGATATTACCGTCTTTTCCGCGTGTGCCGACGATGGAAACCTCACGTTCAAAAGATACAAATTGTTCAGCGACTATGGCTTGGTGGTTACCACTGGCAAGGCATTGAGCAATTTCTGGCCACACGGTTTCAATTTGGTCGTCTTTGGTTAAACGCCATTGACCTTTTCCATCATATCCACCCAAAGCACTCTTTAACACTAAAGGTAAACCAAGATGACTGATGGCACGATCAAAGTCTTCGCGTGTCTCTATAATGCAGTGTTGAGCATTGGGGACATTCGCTTTTTCAAGTAAGTTTTTTTCAACTCGGCGATCACCGCCCGCTTTGATGGCGCTGGCACTTGGGATAAGCTTGCCACTTTTTTCACATATTTCTAGTATATCATGAGGTATGTGTTCAAATTCGGCAGTGATGACGTCTACCTGTGCTATCGCATCTTCCAGCTCACATTTCAGACTTTGCTGAGTCAGTGGATGAACAATGTTGCCCGTATCAACATCAAGTGCTGAAATACGAATATTCAGTGGCGCGCCAGCTAAAGACATCATTCGAGCTAATTGACCAGAACCTAAAACTAGTACGTGCATTTGGTTAATCCTCTGCGGGGTTCGGGTTGGATAAGATCGTTTCTGTTTGCTCGTGGCGGAAAGCCTCTACTTTTGTCATCAGGTCATCGTCACAAGTTGCGAGGATCTGCGCGGCTAAAAGCCCAGCATTGGCCGCTCCTGCTTCCCCGATGGCGAGTGTTCCGACAGCGACACCTTTAGGCATTTGAACAATTGAAAGTAATGAGTCCATGCCTTTTAAAGCTCGCGATTGGACAGGCACACCAAGGACTGGAAGTGAGGTAAAAGCCGCTGCCATTCCTGGTAAATGGGCGGCTCCGCCAGCGCCCGCGATGATGACTTTGATTCCGCGTTCTTTGGCGCTGCTGGTGTAATCAGCAAGAAGTTGAGGTGTTCTGTGCGCGGATACAACTTTTGCTTCATAAGAGATGCCGAACTTGTCGAGCATTTCTGCAGCGCATTTCATTGTTGGCCAATCCGATTTTGAACCCATGATGATACCGACCTTCATCTCAAACTCCTTCAAGGCTGTTGTCGTGGTGAGTGGATAAGTTTGTGCGCATTATACGTTGTTTTTTCTATCAAGCAAACGTTTGCTTTTTTTGGTGTGCGTACCACTGGCGAAGCTCACGATGGAAGGCATAGTATTTACAGTATTTTGCCGATGCACCCTGCTCGTTGAGCTCTAGGATTAGACGTTGCATAGTACTATAATCCTGCGTAGGTCAACTTGTTAAGTAACTATTATCCAATAAAAAATAAGCCTCGTTTGTTGTGGAATAAAGCCAACGTGGTTTACGCTCCTTGTCGGTATCAATGTGATAAGAGTGAGGTTTTGGTTTGGTCGAAAGAGTGTGTAATCGTGTAAGAAAGCCGCTACTCTTTAGCGGCGCAGATCATATTGCTTTTAAAGCTCGGCGTATGGTTGAGTAATTTTTTGGTGTATTCGATGCGCCTCGCTCTATTTGAGACGTAACAAGATTAAAACTATTGAGACGGGGATAACCCCGCATTTAAAGGAAGTCGTATGTCGGCGATAGACAAAAACGCTGTGAAAGCATTTTTAATGGAACTACAGGATTCGATTTGTCAGCAATTGGAACGAGTTGATGGACGTGCTGCATTTGAAGAGGATGAGTGGCATCGTGAGCCTGGAGAAAAGCTAGGTGGTGGTGGTCGAACCCGGGTGTTACGCAATGGCGCAATATTTGAACAAGGAGGGGTTAATTTTTCTCACGTAGCTGGTGCCCAAATGCCTGCGTCAGCAACAGCGCATAGGCCTGAGTTAGCGGGGCGTAGATTTGAGGCTATGGGGGTATCTTTAGTTATGCATCCGAACAACCCTTATGTACCTACATCCCATGCTAATGTGCGATTTTTTATTGCGGAGAGTGAAGGAAAAGAACCTATTTGGTGGTTTGGGGGAGGGTTTGATCTTACGCCTTTTTACCCTTTTGAGGAAGACGCTCGTGATTGGCACAACATTGCTAAGGAATTGTGCTTGCCATTTGGAGAGGATGTCTATCGGCAACACAAAGAATGGTGTGATGACTATTTTTTTCTGCCACATCGAGACGAGACTCGGGGTATCGGGGGGCTCTTTTTTGACGACTTAAATCATTGGCCATTTGAGAAGTGTTTTGATTACATCAAAGCGGTGGGCGATGGTTATACAAAAGCCTACCTGCCTATTGTGGAAAAAAGAAAGTCGATTGAATTTGGAGAACGTGAACGCCAATTTCAACTCTACCGTCGTGGTCGCTATGTTGAATTTAATCTAGTGTACGATCGGGGTACCTTGTTCGGCCTGCAGAGCGGAGGGAGGACAGAGTCGATTCTGATGTCAATGCCACCTCTAGCACGTTGGGAATATAACCATCAGATCGAAGATGGTTCACCCGAGGCTGAGCTTTATGAGTATTATCTCAAACCTAGAGAGTGGTAAAAGAGAAATATTCTTTTACGGTGGATAAGATAGTGATAGGGTCATCTTTAATTGATGGGCCTATTTCGGAATTAAAGCACATGATTCAGCAAATTGATCGTTATGCCGTATTCGGTAATCCAATCGGACACAGTAAATCACCATTCATTCATAGCTTGTTTGCCCACCAGACGGCTGATTCATTGGTATACACCGCGGAGACAGCTCCGGTTGACGGTTTTGTTAAGACTGTTAAAGCTTTTTTTGCTGACGGCGGGAAAGGGTGCAACGTGACAGTGCCTTTCAAAGAAGATGCCTATCGATTCGCCAGTTGTCTTACCGAGCGCGCAGAGCTTGCTGGTGCGGTCAATACATTAAAGTTGCTTGATGACGGTAATATTATTGGTGACAACACAGATGGCGCAGGGTTGGTGCAAGACCTAATCCAGCACAGGGTGTTATTAAAGGGCAAACGTATTCTTGTGATTGGTGCCGGTGGTGCAGCAAGAGGGGTGATACAGCCATTACTTGAACAACAACCGCATTCTCTCACGATCACTAACCGAACCTTTAACAAAGCCCAACGATTGGCTGAGTTGTTTGTCTCCCATGGTTCTGTCGTTGCTAAAGAAATGGAGTTGATAGAGGAACAATTTGATGTAATTATCAATTCTACTTCTGCTTCATTAAATGGTGAGCTTCCTGCCATCTCTGCCGCGATATTTTCCCCTGATAGTGTGAGCTACGACATGATGTATGGAAAAAATTTGACCTCTTTTAATCAGTGGGCGAAGGAGCAGGGCGTCGATAACACTTATGATGGGCTTGGGATGTTAGTGGGTCAAGCGGCTGAAAGTTTTATGTTATGGCGCGGTTTACGCCCGGAGACAAAGCGGGTGCTTGGCGAACTGAGAAAGAGCCTTGACGAGGATAAACAATGAACCAGTCGATTTTATTTCCGGATATACAGGCGTGGGATGATGGATCACAGTCAGTACGCTTTACTGCACAACAAGCCGGCGCCTTGATTGAATGCTCTGTAACAAAACAAAAGCTAGAGCAGCTAAGCAGTTCTGTGATTGAGAGTGAGCAAGTAGCAATTGACGTGTTTGTAGATTATCGGTTCGACTTAGAAGAGATAGCAGAATCGCTCATCGAGGATGAGGCCTTTAATAGTAAAGGCCATATCATCATTAACTAACCTAGCGAGTTATGCCTTTAACCTCGCTTAGATAGTCGTTTTTGTTTTGAACATAGTTGTCCGCTGACTTTTTAAGAAAAGCACGCTCCTTATCGGTTAAAAGACGTGCTTGTTTGACTGGGCTTCCAACATAGAGATAGCCACTTGTAAGTGTTTTTCCTGGTGGCACTAAACTTCCTGCACCAATCATCACTTCTTCTTCAATGGTTACGCCATCGAGAACGATAGCCCCCATACCAACTAGAACCCGATCTTTTATCGTGCAGCCGTGAAGCATAACTTTATGTCCAATAGTGACATCGTCGCCTATAACAAGTGGATACCCGTCTGGGTTGTCTGAATTTTTGTGGGTAACGTGTAAAACGCTACCATCTTGGATATTGGTTCTTTGGCCGATACGGATATGATTAACATCACCACGTGCAGCAACAAATGGCCAAACACTAGAGTGTGGGCCAATTTTGATGTCACCAACGAGTACGGCACTTTCATCAATATAAACGTTATGTGCTATATCAGGGCAAATTCCTTTATAACTGCGGAGATAATTCATAATCTTTCCTTAAATGACGGATTATGCGTCATTTTTAGCAGAGAAAAATGGCAAAAATAGAGTGTTTTGCATAGAAAACACTCAAACGATAAAAAAATCAAAAAAAATACCAAAAAGAGCTTGCCAATGTGAACGCGATCTCTATAATGCCCCCTCGCTGACACGGCAAGGCTTCAAAGAGAGTTTCTCTTCCATAAGCATC
>NZ_AEIU01000064.1 GCF_000165125.1 Vibrio caribbeanicus ATCC BAA-2122
GGCACAGTCAATTCAACATTTACTTGTAAATGTAATCAGTATTCATTGAGTCACAAAATCTTAAATTGAAGAGTTTGATCATGGCTCAGATTGAACGCTGGCGGCAGGCCTAACACATGCAAGTCGAGCGGAAACGAGTTATCTGAACCTTCGGGGAACGATAACGGCGTCGAGCGGCGGACGGGTGAGTAATGCCTGGGAAATTGCCCTGATGTGGGGGATAACCATTGGAAACGATGGCTAATACCGCATAATAGCTTCGGCTCAAAGAGGGGGACCTTCGGGCCTCTCGCGTCAGGATATGCCCAGGTGGGATTAGCTAGTTGGTGAGGTAAGGGCTCACCAAGGCGACGATCCCTAGCTGGTCTGAGAGGATGATCAGCCACACTGGAACTGAGACACGGTCCAGACTCCTACGGGAGGCAGCAGTGGGGAATATTGCACAATGGGCGCAAGCCTGATGCAGCCATGCCGCGTGTATGAAGAAGGCCTTCGGGTTGTAAAGTACTTTCAGCAGTGAGGAAGGTGGTGTACTTAATACGTGCATCATTTGACGTTAGCTGCAGAAGAAGCACCGGCTAACTCCGTGCCAGCAGCCGCGGTAATACGGAGGGTGCGAGCGTTAATCGGAATTACTGGGCGTAAAGCGCATGCAGGTGGTTTGTTAAGTCAGATGTGAAAGCCCGGGGCTCAACCTCGGAATTGCATTTGAAACTGACAGACTAGAGTACTGTAGAGGGGGGTAGAATTTCAGGTGTAGCGGTGAAATGCGTAGAGATCTGAAGGAATACCGGTGGCGAAGGCGGCCCCCTGGACAGATACTGACACTCAGATGCGAAAGCGTGGGGAGCAAACAGGATTAGATACCCTGGTAGTCCACGCCGTAAACGATGTCTACTTGGAGGTTGTGGCCTTGAGCCGTGGCTTTCGGAGCTAACGCGTTAAGTAGACCGCCTGGGGAGTACGGTCGCAAGATTAAAACTCAAATGAATTGACGGGGGCCCGCACAAGCGGTGGAGCATGTGGTTTAATTCGATGCAACGCGAAGAACCTTACCTACTCTTGACATCCATAGAACTTTCCAGAGATGGATTGGTGCCTTCGGGAACTATGAGACAGGTGCTGCATGGCTGTCGTCAGCTCGTGTTGTGAAATGTTGGGTTAAGTCCCGCAACGAGCGCAACCCTTATCCTTGTTTGCCAGCACTTCGGGTGGGAACTCCAGGGAGACTGCCGGTGATAAACCGGAGGAAGGTGGGGACGACGTCAAGTCATCATGGCCCTTACGAGTAGGGCTACACACGTGCTACAATGGCGCATACAGAGGGCGGCCAACTTGCGAAAGTGAGCGAATCCCAAAAAGTGCGTCGTAGTCCGGATTGGAGTCTGCAACTCGACTCCATGAAGTCGGAATCGCTAGTAATCGTGGATCAGAATGCCACGGTGAATACGTTCCCGGGCCTTGTACACACCGCCCGTCACACCATGGGAGTGGGCTGCAAAAGAAGTGGGTAGTTTAACCTTCGGGGGGACGCTCACCACTTTGTGGTTCATGACTGGGGTGAAGTCGTAACAAGGTAGCCCTAGGGGAACCTGGGGCTGGATCACCTCCTTATACGATGATTATTGCGATGAGT
>NZ_AEIU01000063.1 GCF_000165125.1 Vibrio caribbeanicus ATCC BAA-2122
TATTTTAATATCTGGTTTAAAAAAAAGCCCAGCATTAGCTGGGCTTTTTTGTAGTCATGACTTTAAAATGCATCGGAATAAAAATTATTCCTTTAGCCTAAAAGCCCCAACGCTGAGTTGGGCGCTTGCTTTGCCTGCGCAAGAACAGAGCTTGATGCTTGCGTAAGGATTTGCGCTTTGGTAAGTGCCGTTGTTTCCTTAGCAAAATCGGTATCTTTAATACGACTTTTAGAGGCATTGACATTTTCATCAATGTTTTCCAAGTTACTGATCGCATGACCGAATCTATTTTGGAATGCACCTATCTCGGCACGATGGCTATCTACAAATCTCAGAGCTGCATCAACAATTGCTACCGACTCTTGAGCACCGCCTACCGTTTTCACGTCGATAGTATCAACAGTAACCGCTTTTCTCGTATTTGTAAGATTAAGCTCAGTTGCGAGAGTACCACTAATACCAATAGCTTCAGCGTCTGTTACTTTGTTGTTATCAGTAAACAATTGTAGTACGCCACCTTCAGCGACGGACGCTTTTACCTTATCGGTTTGACCATTGATATAAGTAGCTACCTCTTCAATATCATCACCAACTTTGGCTTCAATTTTAACTTGTTCAACCACCCCATTTAAATCCTTTATATCAAGGATTAATTCATTCTTAGTGTCTTCAACTGCCCAGTCTTTGCCTTTAGCATCCCCAGCAGCATAAGTCCCACCTCCCATAAACTTATTATCACTGCGCATATTATTCAGAGTAAACATCACGGCCTCACCACTATCTGCACCGATCTGGAAGGCTTTTGTTCCAAACGTGCCATTGAGTAGTTTATTTCCCCCGAATGACGTTGTTTCCGCGATACGGTTTAGCTCGTCATTTAACGCTGTTATTTCCTCTTGGATAGCAGTACGCTCAGACAGAGAGTTTGAGCCATTCGCCGATTGTAACGATAGGTCACGCATACGTTGCAAGATCGTCGTGGTCTCATTCATTGCCCCTTCCGATGTTTGAGCAATGGATATACCATCATTAGCATTTCTAACCGCGACACCTAAACCTCGGCTTTGAACCTGCAATCTATTTGATATTTGCAGGCCTGCTGCATCATCTTTCGCGCTGTTGATTTTAAAACCAGATGAAAGTCTTTCCATCGACGTTTGCTGAGCCGCCGACGCACTATTTAAATAACGTTGAGCCGTCATAGCCGAAACGTTTGTATTTACATTAACCGCCATAAGTGGTTCTCCTATTGATTTCCGTTGACCGGAGATTAAGGTTTCCGACGTCTCGGCAAACCAATTAGTTCTCTCAAAGCAACCTTATTAGCGACACTAGTTTGGTTAACTTTAGAGATGAAAACGGAAATGAGAGTAAATACATGGAGAATAATTATTAGCTAGACATAGCCCACAGTTCCGGGAGATACAGCTAAAGATATTCGATATACCGTCGATTGGAGCACTTTGCAAATATTGATTAAACAAGCTAAATTATTTTTGTGAGAGGAAAAAAAGCCCCTTTTCCTTTGAGAGAACCGGGGCTATTAGATAGCCGAGGCCAATGGAGATCGAAGAGAAATGATCTTGGCCTGGCTGTCCTGCTACATGAGTTTTACTGATAGAAGCGATTGTGAGAGAGCTTCTTTCAGGAACCCATGTTTGCCACATAACTTTTCCAGCCCTACGTCTAGGTCAACGCTGGGTAAGTTACGACTGCAATAATGTAATTGCAGAGCTGGGCAACTGTTTTGCTTGAGCAAGTATTGAAGTACCTGCTTGTTGCAATATCTGTGCTTTTGTCATCGCTGTCGTTTCTTTTGCGAAATCCGTATCACGAATACGACTGTTAGATGCTTGTACATTTTCTTGAATGTTGGCCAAATTACTAATGCTATGGCTGAGTCTGTTTTGTTTGGCACCAAGGTCGGCGCGCTGAGAATCGACGTATTTAAGTGCCGCATCCACAATAGCAACGCCTCTTTGCGCACCACCCGCAGTTGTCACATCAATATTCTGAGGCGTGGTCAATGCTCCGGGTCCTCCAGTAAGTCCAAGTTCACCGGCAAGTGCTCCAGAAATAGTGAGATTTCCTTGTAAATTCGGTCCTGCGGCAAATATTTGCAGCCTACCTGCATCCACAGAAGCTTCAAGCTTATCTGTTTGACCATTAATGTAAGTGGCAAGTTCTTCTATATCGTCGCCTTTCTTTGCTTTGAGGTCGACCACAACATCTTCACCATCTTTGGTCTTGAATTCGAATTTGATATCATTGCCAGGCTCAGGAACCGACCAGTTCATATCTTTGGCATTGAGAGGATCAGCAATAAATAATTGACCACCCATTCTCGGTTCGTCAGCACGAACACTGGTCAAGGTCATCAGAATCGCTTCACCAGAGCTGGCACCAATTTGGAAAGCCGCCTCACCAAACTGACCATTGAGTAAACGTCTTCCACCAAAAGACGTTGTCTCAGCAATACGGTTTAGTTCATCTTGCAGCGCCATAACCTCTTCATTCAACGCAACTCGCTCTGAAAGGGAATTAGTGCCGTTGGCTGATTGTAAAGCGAGATCTCGGATACGCTGCAGGAGCTGAGTTGACTCATTCATCGCACCTTCTGCCGTTTGTGAAATTGATATTCCATCATTCGCATTGCGCATGGCAACATCTAGCCCTCGGGACTGAGCAGTTAAGCGGTTAGATATTTGTAAACCAGCCGCATCGTCTTTAGCACTGTTAATACGTTGACCAGAAGAGAGACGCTCCATTGACGTAGTCAGCTCGTCTGTCGACTTATTTAAGTAACGCTGCGCAGTCAACGCTGAAACGTTTGTATTTACGTTAATGGTCATAGTTTGCTCTCCTATTGAGTTCGCAAGCGCTTGCGAAGCGGCCAACTATATCTCCTTTGAAATTGCTGACCGAAAGTGACTTGCTAAGTAGGCCTACTGTCTACTTAAAAACCAATTATTGTCTTAGCCATGTACAATCCAATTTGTATGCCAACTTTTAACTCAATTAAAAAAAATAATAAAACAATTTAATTTCAATACTTTATATGACTTCTATATAAAAAAAGATGCATGGGCAATTTGTGTATAAATTAATCGGCAACTCTATTGCCACTTTTTGCCATCTTTTTGCCTCTTATAAAAATTCAATTTTCTCCCTCGCACATATGGCATCGCTCATAAGGCATTAAGGCTAGATGTAATTGAACAGGGTAAGATCTTTTGTTTTACCAAACGCTTGCTGAGAAGCTTCTAAAGCTCTTGAATTTTCGCTAAATTCAATAATCGCTTCTGCATAATCGAGATCTTCAAAGATGCTCTTAGATTTTGCTAACGTCATATTAAAATCATCATGCTGCGCTTCTTGAATATCAAGAGTGCTCAATCGCGAACCAACATCAGTGCGAGCCTTATTCAAGTGAACAAATGCATTATGAAATTCTTCGGTCACCTGATGAAGCTGAGCGGTATTAGAACCATCTGATACTGACCCTTCCGCGTACTCCATAGACTCACGAAACGACTCAAAGATACTGTAGGTTTTGCGTGGCTCTAACGTGATTTGATCGCCTTTTGTGATTTGTCCTTTGACTTGAATAGACACATCGCCAAATTGAATACCTATCGAAGGGTCAAAAGTATCGGCTTGAACCACCGCACCATCTTTTTCCAATTGGTAACCAAACTTGCCACTGGGCATCTCAACAAAAGTTACGTTGTATATCGATTGATCGTTTGGGTTAGAATTGGTCGCTTTTTCAAGTAGAAGCTCTGACTCAATTTGAAGATTGTATAAAGGTTTATAATCACCAAAAGGGTTATCAATCTCCATAAATAAAAGGCTGCCTGGATCGTTCATTGGAACAACTAAACTACTTGATATTCTCATTTTCCGCTGATAATCATCCCCTGCATAAGAGACATCATTATCTTTGTTGCGGAAAAAGGGCTGGTTTTTAGGTTTTGTGCCAGCAAAAATATAATTGCCCGTTTCATCTTGAATGTTGACAAGGTTGAGAAAGTTATTCGCAATCTCTTTAATCTCACGTTGCTTTGCAAGTCTGTCTTCAGGAGACAAAGCACCATTAATCATTTCCATTACTGTCCGCTTAGCGTCATCAACATAAGACTCTGCATTAGAAATGACGACCTCCTCGTGTTCTAAACGGT
Source organism: Vibrio caribbeanicus ATCC BAA-2122 (assembly GCF_000165125.1). Taxonomy (GTDB): domain Bacteria; phylum Pseudomonadota; class Gammaproteobacteria; order Enterobacterales; family Vibrionaceae; genus Vibrio; species Vibrio caribbeanicus. Next base: position 4,182 of record NZ_AEIU01000063.1, read on the forward strand.
TACGAGTTAAACCTATAGCGTCTGTATATTGACGTAACTGCTCTTTTTGTTGACCAATGTTTTGGATATAGTGAGTCGCGAGAGGCTCATCACTAGCCTTTAAAAGTTTTTTACCCGATGCGAGTTGGGCTTGATTATGATGCACTTTAGACTCAGTGCGGCGTAGATCATTTTGCACTGATTGGTAGTTATGAAAACTTGCTATTCTGTTCAACATATCTATTACCTCACCTTAGTGCCAAGATAGCGTTGAACGTATCATTTGAGGCTTGCATGATTCTTGATGAAGCCATATACGCTTGCTGAAATTTCATCATATTCGCTGCTTCTTCATCCAAGTTCACCCCGGATATTGAGGCAACACGCTCTTGGGCCGCTTCTTTTTCAAGCCTCGAAACATCGGTAAGTCGAGATGCCGTTGACATTTGCAAGCCAACATCTGTATTTAAGTTATGAAAAATATCCAAAACCGTCGATTCCCCATTATTGAGAACCTTATCTGTCTGAATATCTTGCATTTTTAATAGATTGCCGTTGTCACCCTCTGAAGGAACCAGATTGGCAGAAAACTTATCGTTAGGTAATGCACCAGGTCCAATAACAAAAGAAGTACCTTGTACTGTAATGGGCCCTGAGGGTGGATAAGGCTGAGGTGCTAATAACACTTTTCCGTTAGTGTCAGTGACAGCGAACTCATTTCCTGTCGGCGATACAATAACTTCAAATTCTTTGAGAGCACCAACCTGGCTGATCTCAAACTTCGCAGTCCCTTGTGCAAACGTCGTCGAGGCCTCATAGCTTTGAGCGGCAATATCCCTGGCATCGTTTGTCTCAACTTTCATTTGTGCCGAGCCATTTCTGGTCGGCCGTATCATGACACGTTCACCATCGGCTAAATTTTGCCGAATATCAATTCGAATACCATCCAATGCAATCGCGTTGTTTATGACTGGAACAGTGAAAGGCTCTCCAGATGGCCGAGTAACATAATAATTGCCTCCCACGTATTGCAGAGAATATTCTCCCCCTTTCAACTGGCTGATATCTTCGACATACACAGCTAAATCAGCTGTCGAATCAGATGCTGTGACAACCCTAGACTTTGCAACAATATCAGAATTAAAGTCAGTAAACATCAATCCACCAACGTTACCATTAAGGTCTAGACCTTGAGATTGGAGTTTGTTTACTTGCAATGAAAAAGTAGTGGCAAGGCGTCCTAGCTCGTCCATAAGTTGAGGTATTTTCTCATCACGCATTGAAAGAATTGCGCTGAACTTCCCATCAATATCTCTGGTGGTGATCGCTTTTAGGCCCTTACCCTCTTTCATCGCCAAGCGATGCTGGTGCACATCCGGGTAACCATCAATCGTTCTCAACTCGCTCGCTTCAGTACCGGAAACCAAAGTATGCCCATTGCCAATATGGACATTAAATCCTTCCTTGTTTTTACGCTGTGTAACGGTGACTTTGGTATATTCCGATAGCTCCGCAATCAGTTTTTCATGTGTGTCCATGAGGTCATTATGTGGAGCATGGGTTCGCATCATTAGTCTGTGTAAATCTCGAATTTCAATACCAATCTGATTGACTCGCTCAACAGCAAGATCGAGCTGTTTGTTGGCAATATCCGCTTGAGTCCGAATTGTTTCATGTACATCATTCATGTTCTGTGCGATTAACTTAGCTTTTTCTAAGACAACCTCGCGTGCACCAACGTCATTAGGGCTATCAGCAAGCGACTTAACTGCATCAAACCATTCATTTAAATTTTCTGGAATTTTTTTTGAAGAGATAGATGACAACATGCTTGAGAGCATATCTAAGTTAGTTTCATCATCCATCTTACGAGCATAGTTTGTCGTAGAAACATTTAACTCGCTAACGGCAAACTGATCCCATGAGCGGCGAACTTTTTCCACATGGACACCCATGCCATATGTCTGCCCACTATGGTAGCGTGGCGTCTCGGTCGCTTGAATGACAGACTGGCGGCTATAACCGTCAGTATTGACATTAGAGATATTATGACCAGTTGTATTTAACTGTTTCTGTGCCGTGAGTACACTTTGTGAACCAAGGGTAAGAAGATCAGACGACATAATGCCCCCAAACAAAAACTAACATTCAGCATTAACTGAGTTATTTTATAAGGAAGCAAGTTACATGCCACAATTAAGAGAAGAGGGGGTAATTGCGATAGAATATTACATTGTATCGATTTTTTCTTTTACTATGAGAATTTTATCGGCATAGTTTGGATCGGTTGCATAGCCAGCTTTATGGATACCACGAATAAAGTTCTCGTTATCTCCACCATGAGCAAGTGCATTTGAATAACGTGGATTTTCGGTAAGGAACCGAACATAATCATCAAAACTTTGTGCATAACTTGAGTAAGAACGGAAAGCTGCGCTCTCTCTGACTGGGACGCCATCATGATACTCTAGGGTTTGAGTTCTGACCTTTTCCCCTTTCCAAGTATTGCCCGCCTTAATATTGAAGAGGTTGTTAGAGTTCTGCTCTCCTTTAGAAACCATCTTTTGTCCCCACCCGGTTTCTAATGCAGCTTGAGCCAGAATGAGGGATGAATCCACTCCGAGCGCTCGTGCGGCTTTTTCCGCATAAGGCTTCATAGACATAACAAAGCTCTCAGGTGAATCAAACTCCATTTCCTTGAATGGTTCTGATATCTCTTTTGCATTTACTGGTTGTTGCGGCAAGTTATTGTTCACAGTTCGAGCTCGGTCAATTTTTTCCATGATTGCTTCAAAATCAGCATCTTTGGATTGTATCGATTTCTCTGCATTTTGGTTTGAGGCTAACTGAGCCACAATCATGTCGGCAAGACCGAGAGAACCTGATGCACTGAGTTCGCTTGCCATCTGTTCATCTGTCATCTGGCGATAAAACTGCTGGTTCTGACTATCCATCAAACCAGACTCAAATGTCGCATTCGCGTCACGCATCGACTTAAATAACATCGAAGTAAATATCGCTTCAAATTGTTTGGCGGCAGCAGTTAAAGCCTCTTTTTGATGTTCGTCATTATTGTCTACCGCTTTTTGACGCAGCTTATCTAGGCTAGAAAGATCATGGATAAAACCTATATCGTTACCATTATTTATCATAACAAACGCTCCTAGATAATAATTAACTGACCTTCAATGGCCCCTGCTTGTTCCAAAGCTTGTAGAATTGCCATCAAGTCAGAGGGAGCCGCGCCAATTTCATTTACTGCACTCACGAGATCATTGAGGGTTAGTCCCGTATTAAACTTAAACATCTTACCTTTTTTCTCTGTTACCTCAATATCTGTATCAGGAACAACGGCTGTATCGCCACCACCCAGAGCATTAGGCTGACTGACATTAAGGTTTTCTTTAATAGTAATCGTCATACCACCGTGAGTTACGGCGGTAGGTTTAAGTCTTACATGCTGCCCAACAATTATCGTCCCAGTCCTCGAATTAACAATTATCTTGGCTGCGCCATTTGCTGGCTGAAACTCCAAATTCTCAATTGCTGATAAAAAGGCCACACGCTGAGTTAAATCCCTGGGAGCTCTTACTTTTACTGACGTTGCATCAAGAGCAGACGCCATTTGAGGCCCAAGAAAGTTATTGACCGTATCCGCCATTCGTTGTGCGGTGGTGAAGTCTGAATCGAGAAGATTAAACGTAATGTAGTCCCCTCGAGAAAATGGACTAGGTATCTCTCGTTCAACGATAGCGCCATTTGATATTATGCCAGCAGCAGGGTTGTTACCTACAATTTTTGAGCCGTCGGCTCCAGTGGCACTGAAACCACTAACCACCAAGTTACCTTGTGCTACGGCATAAATTTGACCATCGAGACCTTTAAGCATCGTTTGCATTAATGTCCCACCACGAAGGCTTTTGGCAGAGCCAATTGATGAAATGGTAACATCCAATCTCTGGCCTTGTTTAGTAAAAGCTGGTAATTCTGCTGTCACCATAACCGCAGCAATATTCTTACTTTTAGGTTTGGTGCCAGCAGGTAACTGAATACCAAAGCTTTGTAGCATTGCAATAAAGCTCTGATCGGTAAATGGTGTAGACTCACCAGACCCTGGTAGGCCTGTAACTAGGCCATATCCAATAAGTTGGTTATCTCTTACACCAGCAACCCTTGAAACATCTTTAATTCGAGCTGCTTCTGCAAGGACAGGGAAAAGCATCACATGAACCAATATAACTAATAGACTTCTCATAACTTTCACCCTGCATCACATATTACTGCATTTTATTTAGCTAGCTTTAAAGTGCCACATTAAAGAATCGAGCCAAAAACCCGGGTTCTTGCATATCTTGCTGATTGCCTGTTCCCGAATATTGAATTCTGGCATTGGAAATGCGATTTGACGCGATTGTATTGTCAGAGGTGATGTCATCTGAGCGAATCGTACCGCTAAGACGAATATATTCATCACCAGTATTAAGCGTTAACCATTTTTCTCCACGAATAACCAAATTACCATTGGCCAATACTTCAATCACTTCAACAGTTATTGACCCCGACAAACTATTACTTTGATTCGCGGCTGCACTTCCTGTAAACGAATTATCGTTACTCAATTCGTAGGAAAAATTATATTCGCCTATGCTGAGTTCTTGTCCACCCACCGAGAGTGGGTCCATTGAAGCTGCATTATTTTTGGATAAGTCGGCATCAGAGCTTTTCGCTGCTTTAGTGCTTTCATTTAACGTCACCGTGATAATGTCTCCGATGCCTCGGGGTTTGGAGTCATCATATAGGCTTGAGGCACTAACTGTATTAAATAGAGACCCTGTCTCAGCAGCGTAATGTTGTGGCTTGTGCTTGGGATGAATAGGTGCCCATGATGGATCGTCGGGAATAGGATCAGAACGACCTCTCAATGTATCAAGAATACCAGAGCTATTCTCATCTAGCTTGTCTCCTTCCACAGCATCTATTGTTGTTGTCCCTGCCTCAATATCTGGCGTATCAATAGGTGGCGGTAAAAAAGAACAGCCCGACAAGATAGTAACGAAAAAAATTACAAATAATCGTTTCATACACAAAACCTACCACAGCAACTACAGTTGCTGGTTTACAAAGCCCATCATTTTATCAACAGCCGAAATGACTTTAGAATTCATCTCATAAACTCGCTGAGCTTCTATCATATTCACCAACTCTTCGGTGACATTGACATTAGAAGTTTCTAACATCGATTGTCTAACATCACCAAAACCATCAAACCCAGGTACACCCTCTTGTGGATCTCCGCTTGCTCCAGTAGGAAGATAAAGGTTTTGACCTATTGGTTCTAAACCACCAGGATTGATAAAATCAACCGTAGTGATTTGTCCTACAACCTGATTATTTTGCTGTCCACGAACCCTGACAGATACTTCCCCATCGGTTCCCACTGTAATGCTTATCGCATCCTCAGGAATCGCAATTTCAGGCTCTAGCGTATATCCTGCACCCGACGTAACTATGATACCCTCATCATTCACGGTAAACTGTCCGTTGCGACTGTAACCGATATTACCATCTGGCATAAGGATTTGAAAAAAGCCATCTCCCTCAATCATCATGTCCAAACTATTGTTGGTTGTTTGGGTATTACCCTGCGTATGCACTTTTTGTGTTGCAACAACCTTAGAGCCAGCTCCAAGCATTAAACCGCTCGGTAGCTCAGTATTCTGTGAAGACTGCCCCCCAGGTTGATTAATATTTTGATAGAACAAATCTTCAAATACAGCTCGGCTTTTTTTAAACCCAACAGTGGACGCGTTAGCTAAGTTGTTAGAAATAGTCGATATATTCGTTTGTTGGGCATCTAAACCCGTTTTACTGACCCATAGAGCAGGATGCATAGTTTATCTCCTATTCCTTTTAGCTCGTACGCAGAAGAGAGTCGGAAGCCTTATCCATATCTTCTGCAGTACTCATTAATTTAACTTGCATTTCAAATTGTCTTTGTAAATCTATCAAGCTTGTCATTTCGCCAATAGCGCTGACGTTACTGCCCTCAATCGCTCCTTTGAGCAACTTAACGTTGCCGTCGATCTCATATTGAGCATTTGGATCTTTAGAACGAAATAAGCCATTGATATCTTTAAATAGAGAGCGATTATCAGTATTTGTCAGCTTGATTCTATCGACAATTTCAATAGCATCCGCAGGTGCTCCCTGAGGAACAACAGAAATAGTACCGTCACTGCCAATTTCAACTTTACTGAGTGGAATAGGTAATGTTATCGGGTCGCTGCCCTCTCCCAACACCAGATTTTCACCACTAAGTAGCAGGCCATTACTATCAATTTTCAGGTTACCGTTTCTTGTTAAACCTTCTTTTCCTGTTTTATCAAGAACAGAAATCCAACCTAGACCTTCGATAGTCACATCCAAATCACGTCCTGTAGTAATCACACTGCCTTGGCGAAAATTTTGTCCCGGACGTTCTGTCATACTGAAGACTCGCGTTGGAAGTCCTTCACCGTATGCCTGCATTGAGCGAGCTTGTTCTAAATCTGCACGAAAACCCGTTGTGCTAACATTCGCCAAATTGTTCGCTCTAAGTTGCAAAGCTTGCATATTTTGCTTTGCTCCACTCATCGCTAAAAATAGTGCGCGGTCCATATTACGCTCCAGATTCCAACTATATAAAGTAATTAAGCAAACAACATGCCAAATTAAATATACCAAGCTATCAGAGCTTTTGGGTATCAGCACGACAATAAAGATTATTTGATAGGATAAAACTTGCCAGTAGAGGCAAAAAAAAACGAGTGGTTGCCACTCGCTTTTTGCACATATACAGAGATCTACAGTTAACGTATCTGTAAGATATTTTGTTGTGTCGTATTGTGGACTTCAAGAGCACGAGAGTTAGCTTGGAAGTTTCTCTGAGCTTGAATAAGGTCAACCAACTCTTGTGTCATATCGATGTTGGCTTGCTCTAATGTACCGCTTCGAATAGTACCAAAGGAGCCTTTGTTTGATTCACCCCAGATTTTATCACCGGAGAACTGAGTCGCATCCCACTGAGTACCGCCTTTTTTATCCAAGCCTTGCTCATTGGCTACACGTACCATTGCAACGCGTCCGAGAATGACATTTTCACCGTTGGAGTATGTTCCCAAAACGCTACCATTCTCATCGAAGTCGACTTTAGTAAGGAAGCCTGTCGTCGCACCATCTTCATCAAACTTTGTAAGTTCAAACGGAGCGGCAAACTGAGTTGCGCTGTCCAAACCAAAGGATAGTGTCTGGGTAGGATCGGCTCCGTTTAAATTGACGGGATTTGCCCCGGCTCCCAGAGGCTCTGATACAATATCTTGTCCGCTATTCAAACTTGCCAAAGTACCATCGTTATTAAACTTCATCGTATGACCAGTTTGACCTGTTGGCGAAGTTGCATCCCCGCCAACGATATTTATGGGCTTTTCCCCATCGGTGTCAGTCACCGTGTAATAGGTTTGCCAAGTATTAGGCTGGGTTTGATCTTTCAGGTAATAAGTAGTCATTTTATATGACTGCCCCATGGAGTCATAAATAGTTGATGATGTCGAGCGGTTATAAGTTTCTGGGTCGGTATAGTCGAATAACGCTGGATCTCTTAATGGAGCATTAGCAGGCAAATTGACGCCAACTTCGATATTCGCTGTTTGTTTTGGTTTACCAAATTCCTTCGGAATCATAATCGAAGAAGGCTCATAGGATAAAACGTCACCAGTATCTTTATTTACTTGATAACCCAATAAAAACTCATCATTTGAAGTGACCATGTAATTGTCTTTATTTAGGTGGAACGCGCCATTACGGGTCAATTCATTGGTCGTCGGAGTTAATCTATCTTTCGCAACAGCGAAGAAGCCTGTGCCATTGATACGTAAATCCATCGGGTTGTTTGTATAAATACTAGAACCCTCATGAAACTGCTGAGCAACTTTTGATGCTTGAACACCTTGACCAGGAGTAGTCTTAGCGTGAGTAAAGATGGAATTCGAATATACATCAGCAAACTCAGCACGAGATTCTTTAAAACCATAGGTATTGGCATTAGCAATATTATTACTGGTGGTGTTCAAGTCTAACTGTGCGGCAGACAAGCCACTCAATGAAATATACGACGACATATTTATATCTCCTATCTAGCCAGCGTTTTTACGCTTTGCCAACTTCTAGTACTTCAGCAAGTCGCACTGGCGACTCAAAGCCAGCCAGATTGAGCAGTACGTTACCATCACCTTTACCTAGCAAAACACTGTTGACATTTGCATAGGTAGAAACTTCAAATTCTTTTGCAGCACCGTTAAGTAAACCTGATGCCTTAAAATTGTATTTACCCGCTGGCAATGGGTTACCGTTTTGATCTTTACCATCCCACTCAACTCGATTATCTCCAGCTGGTTTAGAGCCGACCTCAAACGTACGAATCAATTGCCCCATTTGATCTTCCACTCGCACCATAAGATTGTCTACAGATTGTGGAAGCTTTACCATCGCGGCCATAGATCCATCTCCGGTTTTAACGCCACTCGCACCGGGAACTAATACGTCGCGGCCGACTAGAGATGACGCTTGCAAGGCTTGGTTTGACGTCATGGATGCATTCAATGTCTCGAATTGGTTATTCATTTTACCAATACCATCGACAGTAGCAAATGAAGCCATTTGTGCGATCATTTGATCATTACTGACAGGTTTAAAAGGATCTTGTTGAGCAAGCTGTTTCGTCAAGAGAGACAAGAAATCTTCTTGTTTAAGATCCTGTTTCCCGGTTGTTTCATCAGGCTTATTTTTATCCTGAAGTTGCTTCAACTGATCAACATAGGATAATCCCGTTTGACCAATATTATTTATTCCATCAGCCATGATTGCCCCCTAATCCTTATTGACCCATCTGCAAAGTACGAAGTAACATTTGTTTGCTCGCATCTGCCACTTGTACGTTTGTCTGATAAGAGCGTGAAGCAGAAATCATATTCGCCATCTCTTCCATCACATTGACATTGGGTTTATAAATATACCCTTCATTGTTGGCAAGCGGATGGTCTGGGTTGTATTCTGCATTAAGTGGCTTTTGGCTCTCTACAATACCTAAAACCTTAACTGGTACCGTATGATCGCGGCCATATTTTGCCTTACTTAGTTCGGCGCCAAATACAGCATGGCGCGCCTTATATGTATCTTTTGCTGAACTCGATATACTGTCAGCGTTAGCCAAGTTACTAGAGGTGGTATTTAGACGAACAGATTCGGCACTCATCGCTGAACCAGTTACATTAAAAACATTAAATAAGCTCATCTAGTTACCCCCCTTCAATGCCTTGGTTAAATTCTTAAACTTGCCACCCAAAAAGTCGAGCGATGCTTGGTGACGAATTTGATTCTGCATAAACAAGTTTCGCTCAAGATCCACATCTACGGTATTTCCATCACCGGTGTCTGGCTGAGTAGGTAAACGATACATAACCTCACCAGTCACTCTAGTAGAGGCAGGAATATGCCGACTGTCAGTAAGGCTTAAACCAATATTTGCCTCTGAGGTTGCCGCTTGCAATGCCCTTTGAAAGTCCATTCCTTTTGATTTATAGCCAGGAGTATTAGACTGAGCAATGTTGGTTGAAATCAACTCAGCATTGCGTGCCCGCACACCCACGGTGTGCTGATGAATTCCCAATGCATTATCAAAAGAAATAGCCATGTTCACCTCAACTTCGAGCACTAAACTTTGTTAATCATACTGAAGCAATTTACATACCAACTTTAAAGTTGAAGCTTTAGTATGGTTCTTAAGGCTAGCAAAAATAAAGCCAATAAAACAAAAACCCCAGCAATCAATGCTGGGGTTTTCTATTTCGAGTTATTTTAACTTATAGATGATGCCGGGGTTACAGCGAACCATATCGAAACGATCGGTGAGACCCGTCAAGGATTCGGATGCACCTAAGAGCAAATAGCCGCCTGGATTAAGGCTATTGGCCATCTGGTTTAGAACTTGTGACTTCATGTCAGGAGAGAAATAGATAAGCACGTTACGGCAGAAAATAATATCAAACTTACCAAGGAGCGCGTAACTGTCCATAAGATTCTGTGGTTTAAAGTTAACTAAACGCTTAACGTTGTCTTTAACTTTCATACGGCCATCACCGACTTCTTCGAAAAAGTTATTTCTTCTTTCAGGTGATAGGCCTCGTCCCAATGCCAAATTATCGTAAATACCAGTACGACACATATCCAGCATACTCGCGGAAATGTCTGTCGCAGTAATGGCAACGTTTGGCAGCAAACCTGGCTTCTTCTGTTGAGTTTCTAGCACCGTCATTGCCATAGAATAAGGCTCCTGACCAGAGGAGCTTGCTGCAGACCATATTTTTATCGGACGCTTATTAGCTGCTGCTTCAGGAAGCAGTTTATCTGCTAGGACTTGAAAAGGGTATGTGTCACGGAACCAAAGCGTCTCATTAGTCGTCATAGCATCGACCGCCGCAACCCTAAGCTCGCTATTGCGCCCCATAACTACGTCTTTCAAAAGCTCAGATAAAGATCCGAGTTTAAACTTGGTTACCAAAGGACTTAAACGGCTTCGAACGAGGTATTGTTTACTCTCACCGAGTACAATACCACACTGCGATTCTAAAAATTTACTGAAATCTCGGTACTCTTGATCACTAATCGTAATGGTAGTCATTAATATCTCTTTATTCTGTCAACGCAGTCTTCACCGCATTACCGAGCTCGTCGGGATTAAATTTAGCAATAAATGCATTCGCTCCCACGCGTTCTACCATAGCTTGATTGAACACACCGCTGAGTGAGGAGTGCAGCACCACATACAAATTTTTGAGATCGGGATTACGTCTAACCTCTGCTGTAAGAGTATAACCATCCATCTCTGGCATCTCAATATCTGATATTACCAACGAAATTTGATTATAGATACTGTCTTCCGCAGCCATATCAATAAGCTTGTCGTAAGCTTCTTTGCCATCCTTGACTGCAATCACCTCAAAACCAAGATTAAGTATGGCTCGCTCGACCTGCTTACGTGCAACTGTCGAGTCATCTGCAATAAGAATACGTTTAACAATTTCTTTACTCGACTCAACTTCAGCGATTGATTCACCGATAGAGGAATCCATAGTCTCGTCTATAGGCGAAATTTCCATTAGGATTTTCTCAACATCGAGAATTTCCACCAATTCATTATCTATATTAGTCACTGCCGTCAGGTAGTTTGCCTTGCCTGCACCTTCAGGAGGGGGCAGAATTGCTTCCCAATGCATGTTAATGATCCGCTCAACCGATGTAACCAAAAAGGCTTGAATGGAACGGTTAAATTCCGCGATGACTACGAACGCTTTTTCAACATCAATGGTTGGACGTCCGCCTATCGCCAAACTCAAATCAATAACCGATACAGTATGTCCGCGTATGTGGGCTACTCCTTTGATCAACGGGTGCAAATTTGGCATTGAAGTGAGCGTTGGGCATTGAAGAACCTCTTTCACTTTAAATACGTTTATGCCATAACGCTGACGCCCCATTAAACGAAAGGTTAATAGTTCCAGTCGGTTTTGACCGACGAGTTGTGTACGCTGATTCACAGAATCAAGAATACCCGACATAAGCTCATCTCCATTTCAAACTTTCATGCGTAAAAAGTGTTAGTCTACTGTAAGCAATGAAAAAATCAGAGAGGCAGAATGACTTTCTCATTATCACTTCGGTGCCCAATTCCCATAACTAATTGTAGAGCTTTCTGTAAAAAGTTTTATAAGTCTATCGGCTTTTTGTTATTTTTCTTTAGTTTTTCAGCGACATCCGCTACAGAAATGCAAATCTCCAATATACAACAAGCTGCACAAGACTATATTATTAATACTGTTCCACAACCTCAAGGCGGAACGCTGGAAGCAAAAGTATCCGAGTTAGACAGACGAATATTTGCCACCGATTGTCCCGAGCCCCTATTTGCCACCTCTTCTTCTACCAATCCTAGTGCAAGTAACATAACTGTGCAGGTAGAATGTAAAATTGATAAGTGGAAAATCTACGTACCAGTTCGTTTAATTCGAACTGGCCCTCAAGTAACCGTAACCGAGCCCCTCTCACGAGGGCAAATCATATCAAAACACAATGTATCAATTACAATGGTAGACTTGCACCGATATCGTCGACAAGGTTTTTCTACAATCGATGCTGTCCTCGGTGCCAAAACAAAAAAAATCTCCACTCTGGGGAGATTATAGAAGATCGTCACATCTGTGTCGTCTGTCGCAATGAAACCGTTACCATAAAAGCGATTAAATTTGGAATGCTCATCACGACGAAAGGGGTCGCTTTAACGGATGGTTCACATGGTGAACAGATTAAAGTGAAAAATATTAAATCGAATCGTATAATAAGTGGGCAAGTAACCGGAATTTCTGAAGTGACAGTAATTTTTTAAACATGATAAAATTACTAAAGTTATAACCCCAACAGCCGATATCCAGTTCACAGACATCTATTTTTCTAGAAGGCTTTTTAAATGGCAGGCATTGATAACATTCGCTCAGGGCAACAGCTCCCCTCTGCGGCGCGAAGCTCCGTAAGGAACGAGAGCAACTCTAGTAGCCGCTCAGAAGTGACCAAATCACCTGAGCAAGTTTCTGATGCAGTTTCTCTTAGTTCACAAGGTAAAGCGGTAGGAGAAATGCACAATCAAATGATCAACGAACCCAGTTTCGATAGAGCCAAGGTGGCTGCTATCAAAGAAGCAATCGCAAATGGTTCTTACACAGTCAACCCCGAAAAGCTTGCGGATAATATGATAAAGTTCGAAAAAGAGCTTAGCGATATTTAGTATCGAGGCACAATATGGCAGCACTAAAAAGTCTAGTTGATTTCCAGTTAAAAAATGCTCAGGAGCTTATTCAAGTTCTTAGCGATGAGAAACACGCCATCACTAGCAGAAATTCTCAAGAAATAGAGAAATGTGCGCATAGAAAAATTGCTCTAATTAATCAATTACAAACCACCGATCAGCGTATCGGCGTTCATCCGGATATAGACTCGCTTCAAACAGATGATGAACTAGCAAAAACCGTAAAAAGGATCCAGCTTCTGGTTGATGACTGCAAGCAAGAGAATTTAATTAACGGCGAAGCACTTCAGCGAGCACAACTGAGTTTTAATAAGCTCAATAATTTGATGCAGCAAACCCAAGGAAAGCTCGGTATGACCTACGATGCTGGCGGTCAAACGAAAAATGTCACCACTTTGGGTACAAACCTTAAAGCGTGAATTGAGCTAACAATTCGATTCAGTTAAACCACTCTAAAACAATGTTTGACGTCTTTTTTCTGGCACCTGTTGGATTTCTCCATAGTCACGTAACTTATTCATTTTTTTGATATCTAGCCTCAGCTCGGTTACATAGCTGTCGCCTACTTTGTAACTTCTAACCACTTCTGCTCCACGAATAACTCCATCGACCTCTCCCGAAGTTAACTCAGTACCGAGCCTTTGATTGTTTAAATCCGCACGACCACTCACTCGTAAACCATACACTTGCTCTGCCAACTCTCGATAGGCATCTATTTTAGAGGCCCTCATGGCTCTTACTTGCTTTTCTTCTTGGTTACGACCACGTTGTTCACTGATACTGGCATAGCCGACAGATGTCAGCCAATCATCTTTACGCATAACTCCTAGAGGCTGGCAACCAACCAACATAAACAAGATCGCATAGACTAATAGTTTTTTCATTGTTACTCCTAAGGACGCAAAATAACGGTATAAGGCTGAGTCATAGTCGGATCTGAGCGGATGAGAACCCCATCCTGCGTTCTTATACTGTTGAGCGTGTCTAAATCTCGACCAATACGGTCTGCAGGCAAAAAGCCTTGAGCTGTCGCGACGACGACCCTAGTCTGCATTCCTACAACCCGGGCATTGACTAACACTCCACCTTCCTGACGAAGCATGGTTCCTGTCAAGACATACTGAATATCTTGCTCTTGGGAAAGCTCTTTCCAGTCACGACTTTGCGCGAAGTCACCCTCACTGGTCACCTGAATTGATCCCGTTGTTTTGTAATCAACAACTTTAAAGCCCCTTCTTTGAAACTGATAGATAAATCCTTCAGAAACCGTATTACCAAGCCAATTTGTCGCATCCATATTTTGTAAATCAACAAAAGACGTTACCGCAATCGGTGTTCTTGCTGACACACTAGTGTTAGAGACAACCAGATCTTCTGTCATACTCTCGACGAAGAAATCGAGCGTGTGCCGAGGACTTTCCATAAGCATAAATTGTGACCCAGGGTAAGGTTCTTTACCATTATATACTGGCGCATATGCACATCCAACGAGCAACATCACAGGCACCAATGATAGCCATTTTTTCATTATCAAATCTCCGATACATTAAGGCTTAAAATGTCGAATCTTTTAGTGCACTCCTAAAAGTGGAACATTCTTTGCTATCTCATGTTGCAACCGTTTAAAAAAGCAACGCCTATAAATCAGCTACGATTTAATAAGCAAGAAATGAACCAACTTGGTGTAAGAATATGAAAAGGTCGCTCATAATTTGGTGTATTGTAATTTATGCTGGGCTCTTCTGCCGAATCAGTCATGCCAGCTGGTATGAAGTCACAGGAAGCTCAGCCATTGTATCCTCTGAGAAAGAAGCTAGGCTGCACGCTCTTGAAGATGCCATTTATAAAGCGGTAAATTTCTCTGGTGCCGATATCGGAAGCATTTCAAACCTTCGCCCTCTCTTGGAAAGTGAGCGTTCAGAGTATCAATTCAGTAACAGTGAAGTCCGTTATATCATTGTCGATGATGTGGTAAAAAGAGGAGGCAATATTTTTGTCAAAGCTCGAGTTGATATTTACCCATCGGCAACGGCTTGCCACATCAACCAATATAAAAAGACATTTTTGATCGGTAATATTGATATTGCTTCTCCTCAACAAGCAGTTATGGGGCAGATATACAGTGTTGGTGATGACTTCGCAACCGTAATAAACCGCCAATTAGATAAAGAATCTGCCAGTTTTATATCTGTAGGAACAACGGACTTCGAGATAAGTGGCAAATATCCTGAACGACTAAAAATGATCGCAGGAGACACTGGAGCTCAATATATTATGGGAGGAACTATCACCGATCTTACCGCAACGATTGAGCAAAACTTACTATCAAAAGATCAGACTAATCGTCAATTTGCGCTGGAACTTACCGTCTTTGACGGAAAAACAGGTAATGAAATTTATCAAAAAAAGTACCGTGAAGTTGCAGTATGGCCGTTCGCAAGAACAAGTAAGGTCGATACAACTAGTGCGCGCTTTTGGGCCTCTACCTACGGTACTATGATGCTCAGAATTAGCCGTAATATTATGTTAGATCTCGAATCTGAGATCTCTTGTAAAATAACATTGCCCGAAGTTATTGCTAAGTGGGATAACAAAATAACTATCGATCTCGGTCGAATACATGGCGTTGAGGCTGGGGATAAACTCAAACTTTGGCACACTGGTTCATTTATTGATCAAAGGGGCTTACCAAGAAACAAAGTCAGTGAAACAGACGTGACACTGACAGTTTCAAGAGTTTACGAAAACGAAGCTGAACTCAGTATTGATCAACCAGAGCTGGCCAGTAGCGTTCGAATTGGCGATGTAATGCACAAACTGCTCTAAACATTGGTTTTTTCATTTAATTTTAATCGTTAGTTCGGTATGATGCGTATATGCTCTCGTGGCACAGCTGGATAGCGCGATCCCCTCCTAAGGGATAGGTCACAGGTTCGAATCCTGTCGAGAGCGCCATACAAAAAAAGCCTGAAAAATAGTTTCAGGCTTTTTGTTATCTAACAGATCCTAGCTTAGTTGTGCTTTTACCGCTTGATATTGTTTTTCTTCACCAACAATACGATCTATCACTGCTGACGCCACTAAATCCCCCTGAACATTCACTGCTGTGCGGAAAGTATCAAGAGGCCTCTCTATAATGAGAAGAACGGCAATTGCTTCAAGAGGAATACCTGCAGCTAAGAGAACAAGTTGCATTCCAGACATTGAACCAGATGGCATTCCAGGCGCCCCCACCGAAGAAACCATAGCCATAATAAAGATCATCACTATCCCTGTTGTAGACAGGTCAACACCAAACAATTGAGCTAGAAATACTGCCGCTACGCCCTCAAATAATGCCGTTCCATCCATATTCATCACTGCCCCTAAAGGCAAAACAATACTACTGGTAGAGTCAGAAACACCCAATTTCTCCCTAGCCGTTTTAATCGTAAGCGGCAGCGTAGCAGAACTTGAGGATGTCGCAAACGCCATAGACATCGGAGCCGAGATGGCCTTGAATAACGTACCAAATTTTATACCTGCACCTAACCTAGCAATGGCCGGAAGCACGACCAAACCATGAATCATAGTGAGTACAAAAACTAGTGCTGCAAACTCAAATAATTGACTAAATAGTGCGTCATTAGGTTCGATGGTGAAATCAAAAACAATCGCAAAAACTGCAAATGGTGCCAAACGGACAATACCATTAACAAGCGTAGAAATACCTTTATTCACCCCTCTAACAACCTCAAACACTGGATGGTTTTGTGGCAACGCTGCAATAAGAGCGATAGAAAAAATAATTGCAAAGACTACGATGGCGAGAAGATTCCCACTCGATAATGCAGAAATAGGGTTGATCAGTGCCATCCCAATTAGCTTACTTGTAATCGCTAATCCAGAGGCAGAGTCACTATCTATAAGGTTTATATTATCTGAAACTGGTGGAGCCGATGATAACGGCGCCCACTCCGGCATCATGAGTGCAGCTCCCAATCCCAAAACAATAGCGATTGTCGTTGTAAACATATAAAAGGCTAAAGTGAGCATACCTACTTTTTTTAGCTTAACAATACTGCCAATATTACTGATACCCTCGATAAGACTGAACAAAACCATCAAACCGACAATCGACTTGAGAAGTCCGATATAAAGAGTCTTGATCAAAGAAAGAGGCTCATTAACAGTAAAAAGTAGTTCTCTTTGTTCTGAGAAGATTCCAGTGATCAACCAGGCGAACAATGCCGCAATAATGATCTGGATCGCCAAAGATTGACGAATCATGTTACCCATTATTTATCCCTTAATGATTTTTATCATTGTTTATCAAACTCGATACTGAGGACAGTCAGAGATCTGTGTTTCTAGAGTGAATTTCTAATGATAAAAATTTAACTAATTCAAATGGGCGAGATTCTATTCGATGGAACTAAAAATCCCAAATAGGTTTTGATTACATGCTCAAAGGTTTTGTTATAAGTCACGAATCTTAGTTACAAAAAAGAGACAAAATAAAAACAAATGGTGAACTCTATAGCCATATTGCCTGATTAATCACAGGGACCCGAGGGAGAGCGCGTTATCTTCTAAAAAGTAATTATTGTCAAATATACCCTCTTGAAATTAACCATATATCCATTGAAAACATATAGTTAATATAAAAATTCGGTACAACTTCAACAATCACGGACAATCAACTAAAATAACTATTAATAAAACTATCTATAATTATTGAATGACGAAGAGTAATCTGACCACGAACACTGGTCACCGCTTTATTTCAAAAGCGAAAACAGCCTTTAAGGTACATATCCATACTCCAGATGACAAAGTATTGCACCGCTCAGTAGGATATGTTCGCATAGGCGAAAAAAAAGGGCTTAAGAAAGCATTGAAGCTTCGCAATCAACTAGGCTCAGAGATGTGGGGAAAATTTTGGCGCAAGTTACTTAAAGATCCGTATTTAATGACTCGCTTACCACATTCTTTGGAGCCCAAAATCATTTTTAAACCACGGCCAACCAAAGAAGACCCGGATGCGACGGATGAATGTTATATTGCGGCATGGAGAAATTATGATAAAAACGGCAAGCTCATTTACCGCAGTGTCGTTTGTTCAGTGAAAAAACATGGACGATTAGCCGCTTACTCGAAAACAAAAAAGGCGCTCCTTGAAGCAAACAAAGATAACTTGGAAATTCTGGAGTTCATGGGAAGATTGAATAGCATAGACCTAAAATAAAGGCCTCAATATATTATCAAGGCCTTTGGGTTGAATTACTGTAGTTAGTGAAAGCCTCTATAGGCTCGCTTCTCTCTCTTCAATAAAGCGCAGCGCCATTCTTATACGGCTGATGACGCGCTCTTTCCCTAAAAGGCGCATAACACTATCAACAGATGGCGATTGACCTCCTCCCGTGACAGCGACACGTAGTGGCATACCAATCTTACCCATTCCAATTTCAAGCTCTTCACAGACAACCATAATTACATTTTGCTTAATGCTTTCATCTGTCCAATCCGACAAGCTCTCTACTTTCTCTAAAGCTAGCATTAACGGCTGCTTCGCCACACCCCTAAGATGCTTTTTGGCTGCGCCTGCTTCGAACTGTGTGAAATCCTCGTAGAAATAACGAATCTGTTCTGCAAGCTCAATTAGGGTATTACATCGCTCACCAACAAGCGTGATAACTTCATTGATTAAAGGACCATTTTCTGTGCTGAAGCCTTGTTGGTCTGTATGCCACTTTAAGTACTTTGCAACGTATTCTGGTTCAGATGTTTTTATGTAGTGATTATTTAGCCACAGCAACTTTTCTGTATTAAAAGCAGAAGCTGACTTCGATATATTTTCTAAACTAAACAAGTCAATCATTTCTTGCTGAGAAAAAATTTCTTGATCGCCATGAGACCAACCTAAACGAACAAGATAGTTATTTAACGCGTTAGGTAAATATCCCTCATCGCGATACTGCATCACAGAAACAGCACCATGGCGTTTAGAGAGTTTTGCACCATCATCACCCAAGATCATTGCACAATGAGCAAAGGTAGGAACAGGAGCCCCCAAGGCTTTATAAATATTAATCTGTCTTGGGGTATTATTGATATGATCTTCACCTCGAACAACATGCGTGATCCCCATATCCCAGTCATCGACGACCACAACAAAATTATAGGTCGGTGCACCATCTGTCCTACGTATGATCAAATCATCCAATTGTTCGTTGCTAATTTCGATTGTGCCACGAATTTGATCCTCAAAGACAACACTACCTTCTATTGGGTTACGGAAACGAATAACACAGTCATCTCCCTCCTTTGCAGCTTTATTGGCAGCCACAATTTTAGGGTGTTTAGCATCATAACGTGGCATTTCTTTATTGGCTTCTTGCTCTGCTCGAATCTCATCGAGAAGTTCTTTAGATGCATAACACCTATACGCCTTATCTTCAGCAAGTAACTTCTCTACCATTTCATCGTAACGCTCGAATCGTTCGGACTGAAAATAGGGGCCTTCATTCCACTCAAGCCCCATCCATTGCATCCCCTCTAAGATGGCATCAACTGCCTCTTTGGAGTTGCGCTCGAGATCGGTGTCCTCAATACGAAGAACAAATTCTCCACCTTGATTTTGTGCATAAAGCCAAGAATAAAGAGCTGTTCGTGCGCCACCTACATGCAGGTAGCCAGTTGGACTAGGAGCAAAACGCGTTTTAACCGTCATGAAAAATACCTTGATTGTCTAAATGACTATGTCACTAAAAATTGCGCGTTATTTTATCACTGCTATCTAATACTACAATGCTAGTAAAGGAATCTTTTTCGCAAATTTCTTACATATTCCCAAGTCCTGCAAGGTTTGAGATTCTGAGGATTGGTATATTGTGTAGTCTCTGAGATATATTTATCTACCATTTACTTACCGGGCTTGACCTTACCCTTGGGGTAGGCTTTATCTTCTACAAAAGCCTATTGCGGAGTAAACACTATGACATCATTCAATATCCCGATTTCAGGTTTGACATGTAACCATTGCATCAAAAAACTCGAAAATGCACTGTTAAATAATCATAATATTGTAATTGAGCATATTTCCAAGACCTCTCTATCCATTAACACTGACAGTTCATTAACCGAACTGATCACAACGATAGAACAGCAGGGATACTCTGCAGGCCAATACTATTGTTTTCATCTTGAAGGACTGAAATGCGGGAAATGCGTCTCTAAATTGGAACAAGAATTATTGAAATCTAGCGAAAATAGGGTTCTGCACCTATCGACAAATAAACTTGAGATCATTTCTTTAGCGAAACAAAATCGTATAATTGAAACCGTCGAATCCACTGGCTACCAAGCCGTATTAGATTCGCACTCCTTGGCCACACCAACATCCAAAGTAACTCCAGAAGCGCCTCAAAAACAGGACAATTCATGTTCTCCTGAAACTCAGCCGAACGAAACGATGAATAAAATTCACCTTTTGATATCAGGAATGACGTGTGCAAGCTGTGTTGCTTCTGTTGAAAAAGCACTACTCTCTCTCGAACCAATTACAAGCGCACAAATCAATTTGGCGGAAAATAGCGCATTTATCACCAGCAAAATATCTAAAATCGAACTTAAAAACCAACTTTATCAGGCCGTAGAGTCCGCTGGCTATCGAGCTGAATACCTCGACGGTATTTCAGAACTTGAACAAAAAAACATTACCCAACAACAAACCGAACAAACACAACATAAAAAAAACGCGATATTAGGCTTAGCGGTTGGAGCTCCTCTTATGATGTGGGGAATATTGGGGGGTAATATGATGATTCGTAATTCTCAAGACCAATTAGCTTGGGGAGCGATAGCAATACTGTCCTTCATTTTATTATCCACAGCAGGCCGATACTATTTTCTCAATGCATGGCAAGCCCTAACACATAAGAGGGCTACAATGGATACCCTAGTAGCAATGGGGACGGGTGCCGCTTGGCTTTATTCCACGCTTGTGATTATTTCTCCTACACTTTTTCCAGCGATTTCTAGGCATGTTTACTTTGAAGCTAGTGCAATGATCATTGGCTTAATCTCATTAGGCCACTATATAGAATCAAAAGCAAAAGCAGGCACGACACGTTCGATTCAGGCACTGATTAACCTTCAACCCAATACCGCGACCCAGATTATTAATGGTGTCGATAAGAAGATTAATATAGAAGATGTTCTTGTCGGTATGCAGTTAAGGATAAAACCCGGAGAAAAAGTTCCAACCGATGCGGTTGTCATTTCTGGCGTTACCTATGTCGATGAATCAATGCTAACTGGAGAATCTATGCCTGTGGTAAAAAAAACAGGCGACAAAGTCGCTGCCGGCACATTAAATCAAGATGGGAGTTTAGTTGTTGAAGCAAGTAGTTTAGGTAGAGACAGTCTGTTATCACGTATCATAGAGTTGGTTCGTCAAGCACAAAGCTCGAAACCCAAAATTGCGAAACTCGCAGATCAAATTTCCGCAATATTTGTCCCCACTGTAATATTGATTGCGTGCTGCTCTGCTCTTGTATGGTACATTTTCGGTCCCGAACCCAAACTAAGCTACATGTTAGTCGTTACAACGACAGTACTGATCATCGCCTGTCCATGTGCGCTTGGATTAGCAACACCGCTCTCTGTGACGGCGGGAATTGGAAAAGCCGCGGAGATGGGAATTCTTATACGGGACGCAGATGTGCTTCAAACTGCAAATAATATTGATACTGTCGTTTTCGATAAAACAGGTACTCTTACCGAAGGCAAACCCCAAGTACAGAAAATATATAGCTTTAATTATGATCAATATGAGTTGATAAAAATGGCTGCATCAGTGGAGCAAAACTCTGAACATCCGCTGGCCCGAGCGATCGTGACTGAAGCAAAATGTGATAACTTACCTAAAAGTGACAACTTTTACAGTCTGCCAGGCAAAGGGGTATTTGCGACCATTGACCGTCAATCTGTTGCCATTGTCTCCAGTAACTATGCGCGGGAGCAACAATGGTCTTTGACCAAAGTTCACACTATTCTTAACCAATGCACTTCCAAAGCTTGGACCCCGGTAGTGGTTGCTATTGAAGGGCAAGTCGTTGGCATTATTGCGATTTCAGACACCATCAAACCCGAAGCTAAAAAAGCCATTTCGGTATTGAAGCAAAGAGGGATTACTCCCATTATATTAACTGGTGATAATCAAACTGTTGCCACAGCTATTGCAGAAGAGATAGGTATAAAGCAGGTTATTGCAGAGGTTCTACCTGATGGGAAAGCCACCCATATTTTGGCACTTCAGCAGCAAGGATATAAAGTCGCAATGGTTGGAGATGGCATAAATGATGCTCCAGCCTTGGCAAGTTCAGATGTTGGTATTGCAATGGGAAGCGGGAGTGATGCCGCTTTAGAAAGTGCACAAATCACTTTACTCAATTCCTCTCCGCTTGCAGTACTCCATGCTATAGAAATTTCTCAAGCGACACTTCGTAACATGAAACAAAACCTGTTTGGTGCTTTCATCTATAATAGCCTGAGTATACCGATTGCTGCCGGAGCACTTTACCCAAGTTTAGGTTTTTTACTCAGTCCAGTCGTTGCTGGTGCTGCAATGGCAATTTCATCAATTACTGTTGTAAGTAATGCCAACAGGCTAAGAAATATAAAAATAACATCGCGTTCTACTTGAGTGATTTGAAAATAGAGGAATCAAAGCGCTGTCTTTATTTGCAGGTATTGTTGCCGGCTTCTTATTGAAATAAGTCGTTACTCTATCTGCAAGGCAAATGACCCTCACTAAATCTAGTACCCAATAAGCCCCAAAGTTACTCAAACATAAATTTAACTTTAAATCTATGTTTTATTTATAAAAAAAATAAGTCATAAAAAAGCATATGAATAACAAATATCTTTATATGCACCTTTGCTTATATATAATTCTTTCGAATCCTTAATATCCAATTAAGTTACATAGATAAAATCACATAAAAGAGCAGTATAAATGAAAAAAATTGTTTTGGGTGCAATTGCTGCACTATTTTCAATCTCAAGTTACGCTAATGACACTTATATTGCAGTAGAGCTAGGGGGAGGGTCTTACAACATCTCTGGAGAAGACTCTAATGCTAAATTTGCAAGAGATCTCGAAGATGTCGGCTTTTTAAATATTAAATTAGGGCAATCACTAAATGAAGGCTTTAGGTACTATGGATACATTCAGCATGGCGGAGATACGACCGTTAAATATACGTATAATAATGTCGATGTCTTTGACTACAACCTCACCACGTATGAATTTGGCTTAGGTGGTGATTATATTCATGATATTACGGACAAGTTCTATGCATTAGGTGGAGTTAACCTCGGACTTTACAAAAGTAATTTCGAGATCTCTTTTATAGGGCTTCCAACTGAAGATTCCTCAAATACAGGGATGGCTGCAGGATTAAACCTTGGACTAGGATATAGCTTTACTGAACACTTTGGTATAGAGCTAGGCTATCGTCACACACGCTTCTCTTCTAACAAACATGAAATCAAAAAATCAGGTTACGATGTTGACCTAAGCTTTGATGCAACCAATATGGCCTACCTTAACCTAAACTACACATTCTAACTGGTTTAATACAAAGCACAGTGCGCTGTGCTTTATTTTTCTTACCTCTTTTTATTTTGCGCTTTAGTATTCACCTTATAAATTCTCTTTATAACCACTCCCCTTTATTGGCACTTTTAATACCTATTTAAAAAAATTAAAAAATAATACCTTTCTAAGTCTATATATTCCTCAGAATCGAATGTTAAAAGAACAACAGCAATGTTAAAAAAATAATAAAAAACACCGTTCTAAATGTTTTCCAGTATGATTTTTGTTGTAAAAAACATCATTTTTTTACAACAAGCCCTTCCCAAAACATTGTAAAAAAATGTAACCTCCCCACTATTGACCAATTGGTCAAATGAATATAAAACATTTAAATTTAATATTACTTATTATGAAAAAATTGACACTGGTTGCATTGGCAACACTATTTGCACTTCCTGTACATGCAAATCAAACTTATATCGCTGCTGAATTAGGTGGTGGTTCTTATTCTATGTCTGGTAATTTATCAAACAAAGAAACTTTCAAGGATTTAGATGATAATGCTTTCTTCAATATCAAGCTAGGCCAAACGATCAATGAAAATATCCGCTATTATGGCTATCTTCAGCATGGGGGAGATCTCACCGTCGAGAGTAAACGTAAACTTCCAGGTATTGGGACAGTGACGGACCTAAAAGTAAACCTAACAACATACGAAGCTGGTTTAGGCGGTGATTATCTATATCACTTTACCAACCAGTTTTACGCCATCGCTGGTGCAAATGTCGGGGTTTATAAAAGTGAACTAGAAGTTGAAGCCAAAGGTCACGAAAAAGACTTCTCAAATACTGGCCTTTCTGCTGGTGCTAACTTAGGTTTGGGTTACGCATTTACGGACCATTTTGGTATGGAAATCGGCTACCGTCATACGCATTTCTTCAGCAATGATTTTGACTACATTGGCGCAACTCTCGAATTTGATGCCTCCAATATGGGTTACCTTAACCTGAACTACAAGTTCTAATTCCCCTCCCCACCGAAGGCACAGACACTGCACTGTGCCTTTTATAATACCCTCTTTAAATTGACTCTTTTAAAAATTGCACTTCTCATAAAAACTTATACTAAACAAGAACTTAAACAATATCTTCAACTTTATTAATATAAATTTATTTTCGTTTTTAGCTCTTTAATTTTTCAAATGATAGGGTTTTAAAGGTGAAAGGCGTTCTGTCCAGCGCCCACATTCTATTGCGTTACGCTGCTTGCGTTAAAACAAATGCCAAGCAAAAAATTTCATCATCTTGTAAGTGAATAGCTAAGAATCATATTATGAAAAAAACGTTACTCCTCACTGCTGCAGTCTTCTGTGCGCCCTCGTTTGCAAACCAAAATTACATGGCTTTAGAGCTTGGTGCCGGAGAGTACAATATGTCTGGAAATCTTTACGATGCGACCAAAAAGCACAGTAAAGAAATCAAAGAAACTGGCCTTATTGGTTTAAAAGCGGGTCGTTATTTAAATGAAAATATCCGAGTTTACGGCTATCTTCAAGCAAACCCTGGCACCGAAATTGATCATCTAGGATATGACGGTAGAAGTAGGGTCAAAGAAAAACATGATGCTGCTGAACTTGGTGCAGGTGCGGATTACCTTCATCATATCACCAAACAGTTTTACCTACTCAGCGGTGCCAACCTTGGTATTTACAGAGATGAAATGGAGTACTCTTTTGATGGTGGTGCAGAAAAAGCAAAAGACAAAAACACCGGTGCTGTCTTGGGCGCTAACCTAGGAATGGGCTACCACTTTACAGAAAAATTCAGTATGGAACTGGGGTACCGTTACAGCCACTACATCAATAACGAGCACGACTTTTATATAAATGGTCAAAAAGCCACAATCAATTTTGATGGCAGCCATGTTGGCTACGTAAATGCAAGCTACTCATTCTAAGTAGAAAGAAGGTGTGGTAACCACCACACCTTTATTGACAAGCTCATTAACCAGTTATCCAACCGACTTATCTTTACCTCTCGCACACATAACAATAACCATACGATTAAAATAAGTATCCGTTATTCTGCTAGAATCCTAGTATACGCTTTTAAACTCTCACTGTATGAATATCCTAGAACAAGCCTTAGTACAAAGCTGTAATATAGCTATTGCCGATCTTATCTATAAGCCTACGGAAAAAGCACTATATGCAGGTGAAGAAAAAGTATTACTCGAGCCGAGAAACTTAGCTCTACTTGAAATGCTGCTGATGCGAGTCGGGCAGCCAACCTCGATAGAAGAGTTTATCGAATCAGTATGGGAAAGCCAATACGTATCAAAAAACGTCGTCACCAATCGTATTAGTTTACTCCGCACACTTTTTCGGCAACATTCCCAGCATGGAGAGCCAACAGAAATTCTCGTTACTTATCCTAAACGAGGTTATTATCTCGCCGAGAGTCATGTACGATTGCTACGTACGACATTAGAAACGGCTCCTTTCAGTCAAGATGTTCACCAAAGCCAAAAAGCAAAAAACAAACGTTTTAGGACCAGTTATGTCGCATTAGCCATAAGTTTCTTAATTATTGCCGTAATGTCGATTGTCAATATTAATAAAAATGATAACACGGTGGTAACAACCCCATACTACCCCCAAGTCAACCTTCTACTTGATGTCATTAACTATCAAGATGATCAACTAGTTAATTTGAGCCGTAAGTTAAAAACTCTGCTTCTGTATAGCCAAAGTCGCTTTCCGTATACCAAATTATCTAATATGAGTTCCCCCAGTTACTATCTTGACAACTTGTTAGTAAAACACCAGTTTCCCGGCTCTACCGTCAATAGCGATAGTGACTATCACCTCTCATTTAATCTTTGGCAAACGGATCAGGGTATCGTCAAACTTGAAACTATGCTGCATCATTCATCTTCGGGTAGAGCTGCGTGGCGAAAGGTATATCAAGCCTATCCATCATCTCTCACAGACACAGTTAACCAAATTAATTCAGATTTAAGCCAGTACTTTAAGCTTCCTGCTCCAATAAAGCCTCTATCGTCAAAGTTACTGTCTTCGATGAATCCTGATACTCCCCCCAATATCGAAGCACTTTCTAATCGTGAACTGTCTATTGTCGAATTACAATATTACACCCGACAACTACTATTTACTGATATCGATAATGAAACACTGAAAAAATGGATTGAAATCGTTAAGAGGAATACATCGACTCCGATTCCTGACCTCTATATGCAGTTGGCTCTGCTCGCGTTTCAAAACGGAGAAAAAGAGCAAAGCAAACGCATCTTACAAAATGAATACATCAATGACATTCCTGATAATGCCTTAGCACTTATGATGAGAGCTAACCTAGCGAAAAGAAACGGAAATAGTGGATTGTTTGTCAGTGATTACTTAAAAACAATGTCGGCATTAACCAGTACAGTTCAGCCAGAGAAAGTATTTTTACATTACTCAAGATCTGATAGGCAGAAGGCCTGCGAAAAACTCTGGCAAGACGCACTACCAAAAGTGAACCTGACCGATTCTACCGAAATCGGCTCAAGCATAAGTATGTTCTGTGATATGAGAAATATGACTGAGGAGATTTATCAATAATCTCCTCTTAAGCCCAGTTCAATTGAGTATACAGGAACTATGATTTAACTAACTCAGACATCAACTCTATATGAATGTCATCATCGTTTAGACAAGGAATATAGGTAAACTGCTCTCCCCCACTTTCGAGGAAGATTTCGCTGCACTGGTCGGAGATTTCTTCCAGTGTCTCGAGACAATCAACGGAAAAAGCAGGAGTTATCACATCAAGACGCTTTATCCCTTTATTAGGTAACGTTTCTAGCGTTTTATCAGTGTAAGGCTGTAGCCACTCTTCTCGACCAAACCGAGACTGATATGTCATGCCAATTTGCTCGGACTTCAAACCAAGTTCTCTAGCTAAAAGATTTGTCGTTTGTTCACAATGATCTGGGTAAATATCACCATTATCAGCATATCGTTTTGGTATGCCATGATAGGAACAAAGCAAATAATCGCCTTGTCCTTTTTCTTGCCATGACTTTCGGACACTGTTAGCAAGCGCTTTAATATACAAGGGATGATGGTGATAATTGCGTATAAATTGATAGCTAGGAATAACGGCCATCTTTTTAAATGCCTTGGTAATGCCGTCTGATACTGCTGCCGTTGTTGTCCCTGAATATTGAGGAAAGAGCGGTAAAACAATGACTTCCTCTACTCCTTTTTCCATCAAGGCTTCAAACCCAGTCTGGATGCTTGGATTGCCATAGGTCATACCCAATTCTACGGGTAATTCAATTAAAGAGGAGAGTTTTTCAGCCTGCCGTTTGGAATAAACCATCAAGGGCGATCCCCCCTCCATCCACACGGATTGATACAGCTTTGCGACCTTAGGAGAGCGGATAGGTAGGATCACACCATGCAAAATTGGACACCACAACCACCGGGTGAGATCAACCACCCTATGGTCATGAAGAAATTGGCTGAGAAACTTTTTTACTGCGGGAGCGGTCGGAGAGTCTGGGGTGCCCAAATTGACCAGTAACACACCTTTCTTGTTATTATTTTGCATAGTTCCACTTCATCAAATAAATTAGAGCTTACGACACTTTAACGCTTGCCGATCATTAAATGCAAACAAAAAAGCGACCTAAAGGTCGCTTGGAATATAAATTATCGGTCAACAGAACTTAGCCTTATGAAAGCGCTTTCTCAATATCAGAACTTACTTGAGCAACCTGCTTCGTACCATCAAACTTAAGGTACTGAGTTTGACCGGCTTGTGCTTCTTTTCCGTAATATTCGATAAGCGGTGCTGTTTGATCATGGTACACACCTAAGCGCGCGCGCACTGTCTCTTCTTTATCATCATCACGAACAACTAAGTCTTCGCCTGTAATATCATCTTTACCTTCCACCTTTGGTGGATTGTAAACAGTATGATAAGTGCGACCGGAGGCCAAATGAGCTCGACGACCAGCCATTCTCTCAACAATCACATCATCAGCAACATCAAATTCGATAACATAATCGACATTGACATCCATTGCTTTTAGTCCGTCTGCTTGAGGAATCGTACGAGGGAAACCATCGAGAAGAAAACCTTTAACACAATCATCTTGTGCAATTCGTTCTTTTATCAGACCTAGTATAATATCATCTGAGACTAGCTGACCAGCATCGATTACTGCTTTAGCTTGTTTACCAAGCTCTGTACCCGCCTTAATAGCAGCACGAAGCATATCACCAGTAGAGATTTGTGGGATACCATATTTCTCCATGATGAATTGAGCTTGTGTACCTTTTCCTGCACCTGGGGCACCTAGTAGGATGATGCGCATGTTAAATCCTCTTGAGATAATCATTATTCATACCGAAATATACTTTGAGCGCATAATATCGTCACAATAGATTTCGCTATAACTCTTGTTTGAATGGGGTTGGGTAAACTCCGAACTTCCCGAGCGAATAAGTCTACCACATAAATTTAGATGAAGGGCGTGGATTAGACTTGAAGAATGTTCTAAAGCTCAAATTTGATGAAAACTGAATGGATAAAAAAGAGTGTAAAACTAAAAATAAATAAAGCCCACCTAAGATGGGCTTTATTCACTGTGCATTAATGCTTAGAGAGCAGCGAGTTCATTGCTCCTAAGAATTGAGAAGGATCAGTCATTGAACCACGCTCAGCCAACATGGCTTGACCGAGTAGAACTTCAACCCAACGACCAAAGGCTTCTTCATCTGCCTCATCAGCCATTCGCTTGACCAATTCATGTTCTGGATTGATTTCAAAAATATACTTAACCTCAGGAGCAGCTTGGCCTGCTGCTTCGAGAAGCTTAGCCATCTGAGTGCCCATTTCAAAATCATCTGTGACCACAACAGCTGGCGTTGTTGCTAGTTTAAAGGTGGTACGAACCTCTTTGACACGATCGCCCAAGTACTCTTTGGTGCGCTCAACAACCGTTTTAAACTCTTCCTCTGTCTCTTTTTGCTTTTCTTTCTCTGCTTCGTCTTCAAAACTGCTAAGATCAAGGCCAGCCTTAGTGATAGATTGGAATTGCTTACCATCGAACTCCGTTAAGTAGTTCATTAACCACTCATCAATACGGTCATACATCAAAACAACTTCGATGCCCTTAGCCTTAAATTGTTCAAGGTGTGGACTATTTTTTGCCGCCGCATAGCTATCTGCAGTGAGGTAATAAATTTTATCCTGACCTTCTTTCATTCTCTCTACATAAGACGCTAAGCCCACAGTCTGATCTTGAGATTCTTTCTCTGTAGAAGCAAAACGAAGCAACGCGGCAACCTTCTCTTTGTTGCTCATGTCTTCAGCCGGTCCCTCTTTTAACACCTGACCAAACTCTTTCCAAAACGAGAGATATTTATCTTCATCATTTTTTGCCAGACGCTCTAACATGGTTAAAACACGTTTTGTACAGGCATTTCTTAGCGACTGAGTTACTTTGTTGTCTTGTAAGATTTCACGCGAAACATTTAAAGGTAGGTCATTAGAATCAATTAAACCGCGAATAAAGCGCAAGTAAGAAGGCATAAATTGCTCTGCGTCATCCATAATGAACACACGCTGTACATAGAGCTTTAATCCTGATTTATGGTCGCGATTCATCATATCCCATGGTGCTTTTGCTGGGATGTAAAGAAGACTTGTATAGTCGTTTTTACCTTCAACTCGGTTATGACTCCAAGTCAGAGGATCCGCAAAATCATGAGAAACATGCTTATAAAACTCTTGGTATTCTTCTTCGGTAATATCAGATTTATTACGAGTCCATAATGCTTGAGCTTTGTTTATTTGTTCCCATTTCTTTTCTTCAGTCTCGTTTCCTTCATCATCACGAACAACAGTCTGAATAGAAACAGGGATTCCGATATGATCAGAGTATTTGCCTATAACTTCACGCAAACGCCACTCATTTAGGAATTCTTTTCCTTCTTCACGCATGTGAAGAATAATGTCGGTGCCACGCGTTTCCTTGTTTATGTCCTCAATGGTGTACTCACCTTCACCAGCAGAGTGCCATTGAACCGCTTGATTTGTATCAAAACCTGCAGCACGAGTGCGTACTGTTACAGCATCAGCAACAATAAATGCAGAGTAAAAACCGACCCCAAACTGGCCGATCAATTGGGAATCTTTAGACTGATCTTCAGAAAGCTTCGAGAAGAAATCTGCTGTGCCAGATTTAGCAATGGTTCCCAAGTGTTCAATTACATCTTCACGACTCATACCAATACCATTGTCTGAAATAGTCAGGGTATTGTTCTCTTCGTTCACTGAGAGTTTCACGCCAAGCTCTGCATCTCCTTGATAAAGCTCTGGATTAGATAGAGCTTGGAAACGTAGCTTGTCTGCAGCATCTGAGGAATTCGAAATTAACTCACGCAGAAAGATTTCTTTATTCGAGTAAAGAGAATGAATCATAAGGTGAAGTAATTGTTTTACTTCAGATTGAAAGCCGCGAGTTTCTTTATTTTGGGTAGCTGTTTCGCTCATGATAACTCCATAATTTCTATATTAATCAGACCAATAACTAACATGATTAAAGAAAGATGGTCTAAATCTACGGTTTAACATGAGGGTGACAATTGTAAATTCAAGGTCAACAATCGTAAAAACAATGTTTTTTTTGTTTTAGATTGACTATCCTAGCCAATATAAAAATGTCAAAAAATATAAAGCATCTAATTTAGGTGTCTAAAATTAACAAAAAAAACAATCTAATCATCTGAAATTACTTACAAAGTGGCCACAATAAATGAGTAACATAGGTACTAAGTTTAATCTTGCTAACAGATTTACCTTTGATCCCAATACAAACTCACTAATCGATAGGGAGGTTGATAATGAGTTAATTCGCTTGGGCAGTAATGAAAGCCGTATATTGCTGTTACTATGTGAGAAACCCAGTGAGATTATTGCTCGAAATGAATTGCATGATTTTGTTTGGCGTAAGCAAGGGTTTGAGGTCGATGATTCAAGCTTGACCCAAGCTATATCTACGTTGAGAAAACTACTAAAAGACTCAACCAAGTCTCCTATGTTTGTAAAAACGGTTCCTAAACGAGGTTATCAGCTAATCTGCTCAGTCGAGCGAACCATTCCATTAATGAGTGGTGACAAAAATACTGAAGACCCCGTTAACAACACAGAATCAGAAAGTGATGGGACATCAAGCATAGAAAAAACGATTGAAATTAAAAGTACGACTGAACAACATTCAGCAGCGAGCCCCCTCCCACTAGCTCGTGATAAGTCTAAAACCAGCTTAATGACCAAAATCATGATAATCGCTACGGTATTAGTGCCATTATGCGTGATTTTGTTCACTAATCCAGCAGAGTCAACATTCAGACAATTGGGTATTTTTGATAGTATTCCGGTCAAAACGCCTCTCAACCATCCTGATCTGACAAAGTGGTACCCATCGATTGAGCAATGCGTCAAAAAGTATCACAAAGTCCACTCTGAAGAATTAGCCCCAATCGAAGTGATAGCAACAGGGGGACAAAACAATCAACTGATACTTAACTATATACACTCCCTTGAATATTCAGGTGAGAATATATCTCTACGTATTTACGCCGAGCAACAAGACTTAACTAAAGTGTGCCAATAAAGGGGTAAAAATATGAACCAAAGATTTGCAGCTGGCATACTTACTTTATCCGTTCTCTTCAGTGCATGGCTGTACTGGGGAAGTGATTTGAAAGTAGAGCAAGTGCTAACGTCAAACGAGTGGCAATCAAAGATGGTCACTCTCATTGTTGAGCCACTGAATGATGATACTGTCGGTCCTTTAAGAAAGGTTGATGTTGTATCAAACGTAAAATACTTGCCAAACAAAACCTATATCCGTGTTGCGACTGTACGCCTATACCCCGAAAATGATGCTCAAGAGAGCGTTATAAATATCTCTGAAACTGGAGAATGGGATATTAGTGATAACTATTTATTGGTCTCTCCAACAGAATTTAAAGATGTTTCCTCTCCGCAAACTAAAGATTTTACTAAAGAACAACTGGAACTGATTACTCAGCTCTTCAAAATGGATGCAGAACAAAGTAGACGTATTGACATAGTCAACGATAAAACTCTACTTTTAACAAGCTTAAGCCATGGTTCAACGGTATTATCGACAAACTAAAATAAGGGAGCTCTATGGCTCCCTATGTGAAAGATTCTAGTGGACTGGCTAAGTGCGATGAGCCTACTTCTAGGCTCGGTATTTGCGAATACTCTCGCATCACTTTCAGGTGGTGGAGCTGGCTTACTACAATTTCCCTTACTACTATTTCTCGGACTGCCCTTTTCCGTCGCTCTCGCAACACATAAATTAGCGAGCGTTGCACTTGGATTAGGCGCTGTTGTTTCGCATTTAAAAAATAGAAACATTCATAGTAAGGTGTGTCTTTGGATCATCACATTTGGCAGCTTGGGGGTTGTTCTCGGCGCTCATCTGATTTTATTAATTCCAGAGCTTTACGCCCAAAGAATGCTTGGAGTTATTATTTTATTGCTGGGCGTGTATTCAAGACTGAAAACACAGCTTGGACACCATGAAATAGCAACTAACCGAAATCTTTTAGGATGGTGTTTTGGCACTGTTTTGATTATCTTGATTGGTATTATCAATGGCTCACTCACAGCAGGCTCGGGGCTGCTCGTTACTCTCCTTCTAGTCAGGTGGTTTGGCTATAGCTACAAACAAGCCGTTGCAATGACTATGATATCAGTTGGTTTGGTATGGAACGCACTTGGTGGTATTACCATATTAAATACAGGCGTACCTGTGCACTGGCCCTGGTTACCTCTACTACTCCTTGGATCGTTTATTGGAGGAATACTAGGAGCAAGCCTTACTCACCGCTTACCCAATTACATCATTAAAGTGTGCTTTGAAGTTGTTACTCTCATCGTTGGTTTAAAACTATTAATCTAGTATCGGCGCATCCTGATCCAATGAGGTCCTATAAAAGGCAGATGCTATTAGCCAATCCGTATCACTATAAAATACAGTCTTGTGGGTTGAAATGATCTCTTTCAATGCTAAGTTGCTATAATTGAAACATTAATCGCCCCTAGATGTACTTATACTCAATGGGAAAAAGGAGTCACAATGAAAGTATTGCTTACTGGTGGAACCGGCTTTATTGGGCGAGAGTTGCTCAAGTACCTAACCATGCATGAAGTCACGATACTTAGCCGAAATATTAGCAATGCGAAGCATGTGTTAACTCACACAGATATCGGTAACCTTAAGTATATTGACTCACTGGAAAGCTTTCACGATCTAAATGAAATTGATATTGTTATCAACTTAGCTGGAGAACCTATCGCTGACAAGCGTTGGACGAGTAAACAAAAGGAACATATCTGTAATAGTCGCTGGGAATTGACTGAAAAACTGGTTGAACTTATTCATGCCAGCACTTCACCACCCTCACTATTTATAAGTGGATCAGCTGTAGGCTACTACGGTGATCAGCAAGAACACCCCTTTGATGAAAGTTTGAATGTATCCTCTGAACGATTTTCTCATTATGTTTGCGCTCAATGGGAAAAGATCGCCAATCGAGCACGCTCTGAAAATACCCGAGTATGTTTACTCAGAACAGGAATTGTATTATCTCCACAAGGCGGTGCCCTTGACAAAATGCTTCTTCCTTATCGACTTGGGCTTGGTGGCCCTATGGGAAAAGGAGAGCAATATATGCCTTGGATCCATATGTTGGATATGGTGAGGGGGATCTCATTTCTTATCGAGACACCTCATGCACAAGGAGAGTTTAATTTCTGTGCTCCTCACCCAGTACCAAACAAGCAGTTTAGCCAATTATTGGCAAAATCCCTAAATCGTCCTCATCTAATGCGCACACCTAAGTGGGTCATGTCACTTGCTATGGGAGAAAGTTCGGATCTATTATTTGACAGCTTACATGCAAAGCCTAGAAAACTGACAGAGTTAGGGTTCCATTTCAGCTATCCGCACCTAGAACCAGCGCTAAAAAACCTTTTACAACATTAAGATTAATCATGTAGGCTCAATGTATTAAAAATATGGAAAAATAGTAATGCCTCACTCAATCTTAATTACAGGATGTTCAACCGGGATCGGGTATGCCGCTGCTCATGCTTTAAAAGAAAAAGGCTACAACGTTATAGCCTCATGTCGTCAGGAGAAGGATGTATCTCGTCTCCAATCCGAGGGTTTAACTTCGATACTACTTGATCTCTCTAACCCCGATAGCATTACAGAGGGTGTTCGCCAGGCTTTGGAAATCTCTGATGGTAAACTTTATGCTGTTTTCAATAATGGTGCTTACGGACAACCAGGGGCTCTTGAGGACCTACCTACTGAAGCATTAAAAGAGCAATTCGAGACAAACTTTTTTGGATGGCATCAATTAGTTACAGAAGTTCTCCCCTCAATGCGCAAGCAAAACTGCGGTCGAATTATTCAAAATAGTTCTGTTTTGGGTTTCGCAGCACTGAAATATCGTGGTGCCTATAACGCATCAAAATTTGCTATCGAAGGGTGGAGTGATACCTTAAGGTTAGAGCTCATGGAAACCAATATCCACATTAGCCTGATTGAACCAGGTCCAATCGAAACTCAATTTAGGGCTAATGCTCAAAGAGCCTTTAAACGATGGATCAAAGTAGAAAACAGCGCTCATGAAAAGTACTACAGACAACAATTAGAACGATTAAAAGGCAAAACATCAAGCAGTACTTTTGTACTCCCACCAGAATCATGTATCCCACCACTGCTCGACGCATTGGAGGCGAAAAAACCAAAAATCCGTTATCGGGTGACCACGCCAACCAAAGTGTTTGCTTTCCTAAAACGTGTGTTAACTGCGAGGATGCTTGATACCATTCTAAATCGCGCGACCTAATGTAAGATGGTCATAATTTCGTCATATTTTAACGCTATTGTAAGCAGGGTAGTTCAATTACATTCAAGTAACCAACGACCCCTGTCTCTTGCGGAACAAAAAACGATGACGATCAACCAGTTTAACTGGTTAAGTATTGTTATTGCGTTGCTATTTTTTTTGCTT
The DNA here is from genome assembly GCF_000165125.1 of Vibrio caribbeanicus ATCC BAA-2122. Taxonomy (GTDB): domain Bacteria; phylum Pseudomonadota; class Gammaproteobacteria; order Enterobacterales; family Vibrionaceae; genus Vibrio; species Vibrio caribbeanicus. The sequence continues at coordinate 39,777 of NZ_AEIU01000063.1, forward strand.
GCTTAACAATTCAGCTTAACCACCTTTAATAGAGCACTTCATACTCTTCACGTGAAGTGCTTCTCAAATATATACATCTCTGAGGCCTTGATTTCGATGAAACAAGCCCATATTTCATGTGTATAAGTCAAACCCAAGGACAACTCAGATGCATTCACCCTATATTGTTGAGCTTAGCGAACAAAACTTCCGTGAAACCCTCGAAGGTTCAATGCAAACTCCAGTGCTCATCCATTTCTGGGCACCAATGAGTCAAGAAAGCTCACAGATCATTCCAGAATTACAAGCACTTGCACAACAATATGAAGGGGCCTTTACACTAGCTCTGCTCAATTGCGAGCAAGAACAAATGATTGCAAGCCAGTTCGGCGTTCAAGCTCTGCCAACCATTGCTCTATTCATCAATGGCCAGCCGGTTGATGGATTAGGTGGTCCACAATCTATCAGCGCCGTTCAAGAACTATTAACCAAACACCTGCCTAGCCAAGACGAACTCAACTTGAGCAAAGCACTGGAAATGGTGAAACTTGGCCAATACAGTGAGGCACTGTCGCTCATAGAAACACTAACTCCCTCCTTACAAGAGTCTGGAGACGTCAAATTAGCGAAAGCAGACTGCTACCTAGAAACTCACCAGTTCGACCAAGCAAAGACGTTGTTGGAGCACATACCGCTCGAATATCAGGATGGCTACTATAAGAGCCTGATTGCAAAGCTGGAGCTGCACGAGCAAGCCGCCAACAGCCCAGAAATACAGCAATTAGAGAGTGCACTGGAAAACAAGCCCGATGACTTAGAAGTCATCAATAAATTGGCATTAAGCTACCATCAAGTAAATAGAGACGAAGAAGCAATGGCGCTACTTTGGGCTCCCTTGGCGCGTGATTTGAATGCACTAGATGGCGACCTTAAAAAGTCTTTTATGGATATACTCTCAGCACTTGGGCAAGGTAATCCTGTCGCCAGTAAGTATCGACGTCAACTCTATTCAATTCTTTACTAGTGCATTGCTCTGAAAAGCCGAGATTCACTCGGCTTTTTCAATTAACATTGTTAAACAATAATTGATCCACCCAATGAAAGGACGTCTTTATGGCTATTGATTCACTGATCACAATTGGTATTTTCCTTATTGCCGCTATTGCTCTACTTGCTGCAGGGATAAAAACAGTTCCACAGGGCAATAATTGGACTGTGGAGCGCTTTGGTCGCTACACTCACACCCTTAAGCCAGGCCTCAATATGATTATTCCTTTCATTGATGGCATTGGACAAAAAATAAACATGATGGAGCGAGTCTTAGATATTCCGGCACAAGAAGTTATTTCTAAAGATAATGCCAATGTGACCATAGATGCGGTCTGTTTTGTGCAGGTTATCGATGCGCCAAAAGCCGCTTATGAAGTCAATGATCTGGAACATGCCATTCGTAACCTAACATTGACCAATATTCGGACTGTATTAGGCTCTATGGAATTGGATGAAATGCTCAGCCAAAGAGATATGATCAATACAAAATTGCTCTCCATCGTCGATGAAGCGACCAACCCTTGGGGTGTAAAAGTAACGCGTATTGAAATCAAAGACGTTCAACCACCTTCAGATTTGACTGCGGCAATGAATGCACAAATGAAAGCAGAACGAAACAAGCGCGCTGAAGTCCTCGAGGCTGAGGGTGTTCGACAGGCCGAGATCTTAAAAGCCGAGGGTCACAAGCAGTCAGAGATCCTCAAAGCGGAGGGAGACAAGCAGGCTGCTATTCTTCAGGCTGAAGCCAGAGAAAGAGCAGCAGAAGCGGAAGCACGAGCCACTTCAATGGTATCGGAAGCGATAGCAAAAGGAGATATGCAAGCTGTTAATTACTTTATCGCCCAGGGCTACACCGAAGCACTAAAAAGTATTGGCCAAGCTGAAAATGGCAAGATCATTATGCTACCGCTTGAAGCCTCTGGTTTAATGGGCTCAATCGCAGGTATTGCCGAGATGTTTAAAGCATCTGATCATTCAAAGCAGTAGAGGTGAATGTGTTTGAGTTATTAGAACAAATCAATCACTGGCATTGGCTTTCTTTCGGGTTGGCTCTGCTAGCGGTCGAGATTTTTGGAGCAGCAGGATACTTTCTTTGGCTCGGAATCTCTGCGCTCATCGTTGGTGTCGTACTCTCTTTAATACCCATGAGTTGGCAGCTACAGTGGATTTCATTTACTTGTTTTTCTCTTTTAACAACTTGGCTTTGGTGGCGTAGACAGTTTAAAGCAGATACAGAAAATGATGATTCGAGAGACCTGAACCAAAAGCAAAAACAATTGATTGGTCAGAGAATTAGACTCGAAGAAGATTTTCTCGCCGGTAAAGGAAGAATCAAAGTGGGTGATACGACTTGGACGGCAGAGGCTGCCCATAACATCGCAGCGGGTAAGTTGGTCGAGGTTACTAACGTCAATGGGATAATTCTGACTATTTCAGAATGTGGTAACGAAAATAGCGACTCATAAATCATGACATCCAAGAAGTAAAAAGCCGGCGAAGCCGGCTTTTTTATTAGCGAATAAGGGCTACTAAATCTTGTTCTGTTCGAATCTCTATTCCCAAATCTTGAGCTTTCGCCAGTTTAGACCCTGCATTCTCTCCAGCAAATAGGATATCTGTTTTCTTAGACACACTACCGGTCACCTTTGCCCCTAAGCTCTCTAAGGCTTCTTTGGCATCAGAGCGGTTCAACTGAGATAAAGAGCCCGTCAATACCACCACTTTTCCCTGTAAAACTTGCGGTGTATTAGCATGGTTATCCTCAATATCAGACCATTCAATACCTTGTGAAAGTAAATCGTCAATAACGGTCTGGTTTTGTTGTTGAGAAAAGAACGCCGTAATGTGTTTTGCAACAATATCACCGATATCTTGTACTTCAATCAGTGCGTCATGAGGCGCGGCAGTAATATTGGCTAGGGTTTTAAAATGCTTAGCCAAGTTAGTAGCTGTTGCCTCTCCGACCTCTCTTATTCCTAATGAGTATAAGAATCTTGACAGAGTTGTTGATTTCGAGTGTTCAAGTGCATCAACCACGTTTTTCGCTGATTTGGGTCCCATACGCTCTAAAACAGAAAGTTGATGAGGAGAGAGCTTGAATAGATCAGCAGGTGTTGAAACCAGCTCTCTATCAACCAATTGCTCAATCACTTTTTCACCTAAGCCATCGACGTCCAATGCTTTACGAGAAACGAAATGTTTCAGTGCCTCTTTGCGTTGAGCTTGGCATACAAAACCTCCAGTACACCGAGCAACCGCCTCTCCATCAAGGCGTTCAATTTCTGAATGACATACCGGACAGCAAATGGGAAAAGTGATGGGTTTGGTTGTATCGGAGCGACGCTCTAGAACAACAGAAACAATTTGTGGAATGACATCTCCTGCCCTTCGAATGACGACTTCGTCACCAATCATCACTCCCAAACGTTCAATTTCATCAGCATTGTGCAAGGTTGCATTACTGACCGTAACTCCGCCGACGAACACAGGCTTCAGTTTGGCTACCGGAGTAATCGCGCCGGTACGACCGACTTGGAACTCAACATCATTGAGAACAGTAATCTCTTCCTGTGCAGGAAACTTATAGGCAATGGCCCAACGAGGTGCACGAGCCACAAAACCAAGGCGTTCTTGCACAGCAACGTTATCAACTTTTATCACTACTCCATCAATCTCATAGGCTAGATCATCTCTACGATTGAGTATATCTTGATAGAAGTCCTTAACTGCTGATAGTCCATCTACCTGCAAAGTTTCAGGGCACATAGGTAAGCCCCATCTTGTCAACTGAATGAAACGCTCGTAGTGACTCGATGAGAGCTCTCCTTCCTCAACAACACCCACACTGTAGGCATAAAAGCTTAATGGTCTTGAGGCGGTAATTTTGGAATCAAGCTGTCTAAGGCTCCCAGCGGCCGCATTACGCGGATTGACAAAGACTTTCTCACCTTTTTTTAAAGCCTGTTGATTTAACTTATCAAAGCCAGCCTTGGGCATAAAGACTTCACCACGAACCTCGATACGTGCCGGCCAGTTACTACCTTGTAGCTGAAGGGGAATCGATTTAATCGTTCGAACATTTTCGGTAATATTTTCCCCTGTGGCACCATCACCGCGAGTTGCAGCTTGGATTAAAACACCATTTTCGTAGAGCAAACTAACGGCCAAACCGTCTAATTTTGGCTCACAACAGAACAAACCAATATTTTCATCACCAAGCCGGTCTTGCATACGTTTCTGAAATGCATCTAACTCTTGATCATCAAAAGCATTATCCAATGACAACATTGGGATTTCATGCTGCACCGATTCAAAGCCATCTAACGGTTTTCCGCCAACACGTTGGGTAGGTGAATCAAGACTCACAAGTTCAGGGTGTTGGGATTCAAGTTCGAGCAATTCCCTCATGAGACGATCATACTCAGAATCAGGGATTTGTGGGTTATCCTCAACATAGTACTTGATTCCATGAGAGTGAAGTAACTGTCGTAAATGATTAAGCTTGGTTTCGATCTCTTTTGACATAGTCGACTCTAAAAAATGAAATTATTGAAAGGCGAATCAGTAACAACCTTCCCTCTAAAATCTAATGGCGAAAGTATGACTATCTGAAACAATGAGTGCAACTGGAAGAAAATAAAAAAAAGCCCCTAAGGGCTTTTTTTGACGCTCAGTATGCTTATTGAGCAGATTTAAAATCTTGAATTTGAGCACGATAGCTGTCTAAACGATTGGGCGTCATTAGATTACGCGCATCATCCAACACATTTGCACCTAAATCATCCGCTATCTGCTGTGCTGTTTTTAACATCAACTTAAAGTTTTGTTCAGCATCACCAAAGCATGGCATGGTCATGAAAAACGAGATTCCCTTAGTAGTAAAATCTGCTGGGTCACCGTGTGCAAGAGTACCAGGCTGCATCATATTCGCGACGCTGAACAATACTTTACCTGTTCCGGATAAATCAGCATGGCGATGAAATATATCCATCTCTCCATAAACAAGACCATTTTGCTGCATACTATCAAATAGTTTTGTCCCGAGGAGAGGTTCTTCACCAGCGCAGTGAACATTAAGAACAATGACCTCAAAAGGATCATCTTCTTTTTCCACTGAAGTCGAAGAGGCTTCAGGTGAATTCGATGGGATGCTCTCGACCTCTCGGTCTGAGAAATCGGATTCCACTTCTTCCACACTAAACGGCTCTGATTGGGTGCTTTTCAAGGGTTCTGACAAAAATGGATTATCATCATTTCTATCTTCATTATACCCCTCGAACAAAGGGTCCATCGAAATGGGCTCTTTCTCAGCAAATTCGGGTTCTTTACGCTCTTTTTTTATGATCTCAAAGTCATCCTCAGGAGCAAAAGCTCGCTGCGGAGAATTTTCTTCAACATTATCGGACTCAAGCTTGCCAATAGGTTTATGGGCAAACTTTGCTTTCCTCTCTCTTTTACTCGTCCACAAGCCGTGGAATAGTAAAGCAGCGATCGCTATCGCTCCGACAATGATCAGTACAAATCGCAGTTCCTGCATTTTTCGCTCTCATATTACTCAATATATCGACTCTCAACTGTCAATATCGAACCAATTTTAACGTGACCTTGAGTTACTCTACCAAAACTCAATGGTGTTTTAGAACAACTTAATGTGAGAAGTTCAAACAATGTTGTGATTTTGAACACGCTTTTTTCCTGTTAAGATAGAAAACGTTCATTTTTACAGCATTGATTCTCATTATGACTAAACAAATTAGACAACGCTCAGGTTTCGGCTATTTTGCCCATGGCCTGGAACTCGCCAATACCCCCGGAATACGCCGCTTTGTTCTTTTGCCTTTACTTGCCAATATCTTTTTAGTCGGAGGGGCGCTTTATTATCTCTTTAGCAACCTAGATATATGGATAGAGCAAGCACTTGGTCAGCTTCCGAGTTTTCTGTCTTGGCTGAGCTATATCCTGTGGCCATTACTAGCGTTGACCATTCTAGCCACATTTTCATACTTTTTTAGTACGCTTGCCAATTTTATCGCAGCGCCATTTAATGGATTACTTGCAGAAAAAGTTGAACTGCATTTAACGGGTAAAAAAGCCAATGATGACGGGCTATTTGATATCATCAAAGATACTCCCAGAATATTGGCACGAGAATGGCGTAAACTTCTCTATATTTTGCCTAAAACTATAGGCTTATTTTTATTACTCTTAGTACCAGCACTCGGCCAAACTATCGGTCCGTTGCTCTGGTTCATATTTACCGCTTGGATATTGGCTATTCAATACTGTGACTACCCTTTTGATAACCACAAAATTAGCTTCAATGACATGCGCGGCAATCTAAAACAAAAACAAGGAAAGGCCTACGGTTTCGGTGCACTGGTGTCATTGTTTACCACCATTCCTATCCTCAACCTGTTTATTGTTCCTGTCGCGGTATGTGGAGCAACTTCTATGTGGGTCGCTGAATTTAAGCAGCAGTGATAACTACCAAATAGCTCCCGAGAAACTCACACCACGTTTCTCGGGACATCAATCATAAGATATAACAATTTAATCCTTCTATCCATTTCCAAGCTGACCTACTCTCTACCTTAAATAATTTACTAGAACTTCATTGATTTGAGGTTTAATCTTCTGACATCTGATGTGGCAGAAATGAGGGAATATTTATGGGAAAAATTTACGAAGATAACTCGCAAACTATTGGTAGCACTCCATTAGTGAGGCTCAATAAAGTGAGTAATGGAAAAGTTTTAGCAAAGGTCGAAGCACGCAACCCAAGCTTTAGCGTCAAATGTCGTATTGGTGCAAACATGATCTGGGAGGCAGAGAAGTCTGGACAGTTGAAGCCCGGTGTAGAGCTCGTCGAACCGACAAGTGGTAACACTGGCGTTGCATTGGCTTTTGTCGCTGCAGCTAGAGGCTATAAACTAACCTTAACAATGCCAGAATCAATGAGCTTAGAACGCCGTAAATTACTCAAGGCGATGGGCGCAAATCTGGAGCTTACGGAAGCCGCAAAAGGAATGAAAGGCGCCATCAGTAAAGCAGAAGAGATTGTCGCCAACAATCCAGAAAAATATCTGTTATTACAACAATTTAACAATCCCGCAAACCCTCAGATTCATGAGCAAACGACAGGGCCTGAGATCTGGGATGATACCGATGGGGAAATCGACGTTTTTGTCGCTGGTGTCGGTACTGGCGGTACTTTAACAGGTACGAGTCGATATATTAAATCTACCAAAGGTAAAAATATCGTTTCAGTTGCTGTGGAGCCGGCTGAATCTCCGGTTATCGCTCAAGCACTCGCTGGCGAAGAAATACAACCTGCACCACATAAAATACAGGGTATCGGTGCGGGCTTTATTCCAGGAAACCTTGACCTGAAACTCATTGATCAAGTAGAAGCTGTGACGTCAGAGGAAGCTATCATCATGGCACGCCGGCTAATGGAGGAAGAAGGTATTCTGGCTGGTATATCTTCTGGAGCAGCTGTTGTTGCAGCAAATAGGCTCGCAGAACAACCTGAGTTTTCAGGAAAAACGATCGTAACAGTATTACCAAGTTCAGGTGAACGTTATCTAAGCACAGCGCTCTTTGCTGGGCTGTTCACAGAAAAAGAAAACACTCAATAAAGCAAAAGAAAATATCCTTTTTGTTTAAAAAAGCCCCAGTTAGGGGCTTTTTTGTTGATCCTAGCCCCACCTTTGGTAATATCGGTATGTTTTATTTCTAGCTTCAAAATAAAAGTTAGATAAGAGTTTATGTCAGCGACGCGATTCACAAGCGCTGTTGAAAAATTTATATCCAGTGCGGTACGAATCGAAGTAACAACTTTTGAGCCTAGCAGCACAATGTTTTTGTCGTTAAGCTCACGCTGGATAAAAGACTATCGAAATATAAATCATATTGGGGTAAACAACATGTACGAGAAGCAAGTAGAAATTACGGCAGAAAATGGCCTACACACTCGTCCTGCTGCACAGTTCGTAAAAGAAGCTAAGTCTTTCGATGCTGACATCACTGTCACTTCGAATGGAAAAAGTGCAAGTGCAAAAAGCTTATTCAAATTACAAACACTCGGCTTAGTGAAAGGTACTGTCGTTTCCATCTCAGCTGAAGGGCCACAGGCTCAAGATGCAGTTGATCACCTCGTTGCTCTTATGGATGAACTACACTAAAAACCCTAATGGCCAACGAAGCCATTTCACAAATCGAAGTGACTTTATTGGAAATCGGACTAGATGTTAGCTACATCTAGTCTTAGCGTAATCCATTATTTTCCCGTTCTAAAGATGACCAACTTAAGGTAAGGCTATGATTTCAGGCATCCTAGCATCTCCTGGTATTGCTATCGGTAAAGCATTACTGCTCCAAGAAGATGAAATTGTCTTAAACAAAAATACCATCTCTGATGACCAAATTGAGACTGAAGTAGCACGTTTTTTTGATGCTCGCAGTAAGTCATCAGCGCAACTCGAGACTATCAAACAAAAAGCACTCGAAACTTTTGGTGAAGAGAAAGAGGCTATCTTCGAAGGCCACATTATGCTTCTTGAAGATGAAGAGCTGGAGGATGAAATCTTAACACTTATCAAAAAAGATAAGATGTCTGCTGATCATGCCATCTACTCCGTCATTGAAGAACAAGCGAGTGCTCTAGAATCTCTCGATGACGAGTACTTGAAAGAACGCGCAACCGATATCCGAGACATCGGTAATCGATTCGTCAAAAATGCGTTGGGCATTAATATTGTTTCCTTGAGTGATATCGATGAGGAAGTTATCCTTGTCGCATATGATCTTACACCTTCTGAAACTGCTCAAATTAACTTAGATTATGTTCTTGGGTTTGCATGTGATATCGGTGGTAGAACATCACACACTTCTATCATGGCTCGTTCACTCGAATTACCTGCCATCGTTGGTACAAATGATATTACCAAAAAAGTACAAAACGGTGATACGTTAATCCTTGATGCAATGAACAATAAGGTAATTGTTAATCCTTCTCAGGCGGAACTCGAGCAAGCGCAAAGTGTTAAGGCTTCGTTTGAAGACGAAAAAATCGAATTAGCAAAGCTGAAAGACCTAAGTGCAGAAACTACAGATGGGCACCGCGTTGAAATATGCGGCAATATTGGAACAGTTAAAGACTGCGAAGGTGTGCTGCGCAACGGTGGTGAAGGTGTGGGTTTATACCGCACTGAGTTTTTATTTATGGACCGTGACTCGCTTCCCACAGAAGAAGAGCAATATAAAGCCTATCGTGAAGTTGCAGAAGCCATGAACGGCCAATCGGTCATTATTCGCACCATGGATATTGGCGGTGATAAAGACCTACCCTACATGGACTTGCCAGAAGAGATGAACCCCTTCCTAGGCTGGAGAGCAATTCGAATTAGCTTAGATCGCCGTGAAATCCTTCGCGATCAATTACGTGCGATACTTCGTGCTTCGGCGCATGGAAAACTGCGTATCATGTTCCCCATGATAATTTCAGTCGAAGAAATTAGAGAATTGAAAGTAGCCATCGAACAATACAAGCAAGAGCTTAGTGATGAAGGCTATGTATTTGATGAAGAAATTGAAATCGGCGTTATGGTAGAAACACCAGCAGCCGCGGCAATCGCTCATCATCTCGCAAAAGAAGTTGCATTTTTCTCGATCGGAACAAATGATCTTACACAATACACACTTGCTGTTGATCGCGGTAATGAGATGATTTCACACCTATATAACCCACTATCACCTGCTGTTCTCACGGTTATCAAACAAGTCATTGATGCCTCTCATCAGGCAGGAAAATGGACAGGTATGTGCGGTGAACTTGCAGGTGATGAAAAAGCAACATTATTGCTAATGGGTATGGGACTGGATGAATTTTCTATGAGTGGTATTTCTATACCCAAAGTAAAGAAAGTCATTCGCAACTCAAGCTATACTGAAGTCAAAGCAATGGCTGAAAAAGCCCTGACTTTGCCAACGGCAAAAGAAATCGAAACTCTAGTTGAGGGTTTTATCGCTGAAAAAGCGCAATAACTCGTCAAATATAGCAAGTTAGCCTGCAAAATTTGTCGTCTATCTTGCTAGATTAGTATACTATAATTCGACAGAATTAAATGAAAACGTTAGGAGCACGACACAATGGGTCTGTTTGACAAACTTAAGAAGCTGGTATCAGACGACAGCGCAGACGCAGGTGCAATCGAAATCATTGCGCCTTTGTCCGGTGAAATCGTAAATATCGAAGACGTTCCAGATGTTGTTTTCGCCGAAAAAATTGTTGGTGATGGCATTGCTATCAAACCTTCCGGCGATAAAATGGTCGCTCCTGTAAACGGCACCATCGGTAAAATCTTCGAGACCAATCATGCGTTCTCTATCGAATCTGACGATGGTGTTGAGCTATTTGTACACTTCGGTATCGATACCGTTGAATTGAAGGGTGAAGGCTTCAAACGTGTTGCTGAAGAAGGTCAAGCGGTAAAAGTCGGTGACACTATTATAGAGTTTGATTTGGCACTATTAGAAGAAAAGGCCAAATCTACTTTGACGCCTGTAGTAATTTCTAACATGGATGAAATCAAAGAATTGAATAAGCTTTCAGGCACAGTGAACGTGAGCGATAGCACAATACTTCGTGTTACGAAGTAACACCTACAGCTAAAAAAACGCAGTACAAAGCTGCGTTTTTTATCGCCTCATTTCAAGCCAATTGCATATTCAAGCACATGTTTTTTGGCTACTCCAGAGTGCTCTGCACACCTTAGCAAAGCATTTCTTGCAAACTTCACCAACGAGTGGTTGTTGCTAAATCCTTTATAAAAAATATCCATACCCGTTTGCATCGTAAGATTATCGAATCGACGACGGCGCTCATATCGTGGCAGAGCCTCAGATAAAATCTGACAATCACCCAGTTCCTCCAACAACACTTCAACATCCTTAAAACCTAAATTAACGCCCTGTCCAGCCAATGGATTAATAGTATGGGCTGCATCTCCCACCAAAACACAATTCTTTTTATAGTAGCTCTGAGCATGACTACGAACTAATGGAAATGCTCCAGACCGGATAACTTTAATATCCCCCAATTCCTTTGGAAAATTACGTAGAATTTCATCTCGTAATTGCTCTTCAGTTAAAGTGCCCAACTGCCTAATGCGCTTTGGGTTGTCATACCAAACGAGTGAAGCTCTCGCTGTGTGCTTTTTCTCATCGCTGTCTGGTGGCAAAGGGATATATGAACGTGGGCCACTAGGAGTAAATTGCTGCCACGTAATGTCCTGTTGCGCAAAGTCTGTCTCAACATTAATCAACATACAGTGTTGACGATAATCCCAAGATGTCGTCCCAATGCCTGCCAATGTTCGAACCTTAGAGTTTGCGCCATCAGCACCGATAACTAAATCAACCTCAATCGACACACCGGAGGAGAAGTGCAAGTGATTGGATTGACAATAATGGATGCGTTCAAGTTTATCAGGACAGAATAAGGTGACATTGTTATGGTTTTTAAGTGCCTGCCACAAGCCCAACTGCACTAAGCGATTCTCGACAATAAAGCCTAACTGCTCCAGACCGATAACTTCAGCATCAAACCTGACTCGACACTCAGGATGCTCCCATGTCTCTAGTCGCTTGTAAGGACATACTCGCATACCAGCGATGTCCTCCCAGACTCCCAGTTTTTCGAGCAGATTGACAGAGTGCTGGGATATCGCAGAGACTCGAATATCCAAAGGCTGATCAGGGGAGTAGCAAGCAGGCGCACTTCCTTCTATCAACGCGATACTTTTCCCTTGCTGAGCCAGACCCAAAGCGATGGCCGCACCGATCATTCCGCCACCTACTACTGCAATGTCATATTTACTCATATTTAATACTTCAACATGTTAAGTGCGTGTCTAGGTTTTATTGTACGGTTTCAACGCTAAAATGTAACTATGGACATCATAAACCTATCAGATAATTACTGACCATTTCTATCCAACACTAGTCAGTAAGTTTTTAAAGCAGTACAATACGCGGCTTGCCTGATATCCATAACGATGAAAACAGGATGTCAGCGAGACAAATAGAATCACACTGGGCGATTTGCTCCCTTATTTTAAACTAACGATCGAGCGAACAAAATGAGTAAGAAACTGCTAATTAAAACCTGGGGTTGTCAGATGAATGAGTATGATTCATCCAAGATGGCCGATCTGCTTAACGCGGCGAATGGCTACGAGTTGACGGAAGAACCAGAAGAGGCAGACGTCTTACTCCTCAATACGTGTTCCATCCGCGAGAAAGCACAAGAAAAAGTGTTCCACCAACTTGGTCGTTGGAAAACACTGAAAGATAAAAAGAAAGGTGTTGTCATTGGGGTTGGCGGCTGTGTTGCAACTCAAGAGGGTGATCACATCCGCGAACGCGCACCCTTTGTAGATGTCATTTTTGGTCCACAAACACTCCATCGCTTACCTGAGATGATAAAGCAATCACAGGACGATGATGCTCCCATCATGGATATCTCATTTCCGGAGATAGAGAAATTTGATCGCCTCCCTGAACCTAAAGCTGAGGGCGCTACGGCATTTGTGTCCATAATGGAAGGATGTTCAAAATACTGTACCTATTGTGTTGTTCCCTACACTCGAGGAGAGGAAGTGAGCCGCCCAATGGATGATGTGTTGTTCGAAATTGCCCAACTTGCCGAACAAGGTGTACGAGAAGTCAATCTTCTGGGTCAAAATGTAAATGCTTACCGCGGCCCAATGCATGATGGTGACATTTGTAGTTTTGCCGAACTATTGCGCCTAGTCGCATCAATCGACGGTATTGATCGAATTCGCTTCACGACCAGTCATCCACTTGAATTTACCGATGATATTATTGCTGTATATGAAAATACACCTGAACTGGTTAGCTTTTTACATCTGCCAGTTCAAAGTGGAAGCGATAGAATACTGACAATGATGAAGCGCCCACATACTGGTATCGAATACAAGTCGATTATCCGTAAACTTCGTAAGGCAAGACCTGATATACAAATTAGCTCTGATTTTATCGTTGGTTTCCCGGGAGAAACAGACAAAGACTTCCAAGATACGATGAAACTTATCAAAGCCGTCGACTTTGATATGAGCTTTAGCTTTATCTTTTCGCCAAGACCAGGAACACCCGCAGCTGACTACCCATGTGATGTTTCTGAGCAAGAGAAAAAAGACCGTCTCTATGAGTTGCAACAAACCATTAATTCACAAGCCATGCGCTATTCTCGTCAGATGCTAGATACTGAGCAACGTGTCTTAGTTGAAGGGCCATCGAAAAAGAACCTAATGGAGCTTAGGGCTCGTACAGAGAATAATCGCGTAGTTAACTTTGAGGGTAGTCCTGATCTTATCGGTCAATTTGTTGATGTTAAAATTACTGATGTCTTCGCTAACTCACTGCGCGGAGATCTGGTACGTACCGAGAAAGATATGGATTTGAGAACCATCATATCTCCAACACAAATGATGGCGAGAACCAAACGCGAAGATGAACTAGGTGTGGCTACTTTTACACCTTAGGCTTGAAAATTCTATATTGTGTATCCATGTTAGATACATAGATAGAATTTGATCATAGGTCGCTCGGTCAAAATCGAGCGGCCGTCACTGTGAGGCAACTTTGAGCAATAAAATCATAACATTAGAAATTAATCTCGAACCTTCTGATAACCGTCGTTTAGCCAGTCTTTGTGGCCCTTTTGATGACAATATTAAACATCTAGAACGTAGACTTGGCGTTGAGATCAGTTACCGCGGCAATTTTTTTACCATCGTCGGCAAGCCACATACCAGTGCTGCTGCTCTGGAAATCATCAAAACACTCTATGTCAACACCTCTCCCGTTCGAGGTACCATTGCTGACATCGAACCAGAACAGATTCATCTCGCGATTAAAGAAACGGGTATCTTGGAACAAACTGAGCCATCTACTATAGAATATGGTAAAGAAGTCTTTATAAAAACCAAAAAAGGGGTCATTAAACCCCGCACCCCAAATCAAGCACAGTATTTGGTTAACATGGTTACCCATGATATTTCATTTGGCATAGGCCCTGCAGGAACGGGTAAAACATATTTAGCTGTTGCAGCGGCCGTTGATGCACTTGAACGTCAAGAGATAAGAAGAATCTTACTGACAAGACCTGCGGTGGAAGCTGGAGAAAAACTGGGGTTCTTACCTGGAGATCTCAGTCAAAAAGTCGATCCCTACCTTCGACCACTTTATGACGCTTTATTTGAAATGCTTGGCTTTGAAAAAGTCGAGAAGCTGATTGAGCGAAATGTTATCGAAGTGGCACCACTGGCTTATATGCGCGGTCGGACTCTAAACGACGCATTTATTATTCTAGATGAAAGCCAGAATACAACGGTTGAACAAATGAAAATGTTCCTCACTCGTATTGGCTTCAACTCTCGCGCTGTTATCACGGGAGATATCACCCAAATCGATTTACCTCGTGGTGCAAAGTCTGGTTTACGCCATGCAATCGAGGTACTCAGTGAAGTAGACGAAATTAGCTTTAACTTCTTTCAATCTGATGACGTAGTTCGCCATCCCGTGGTTGCCCGCATCGTCAATGCCTATGAAAAATGGGAAGCTCAAGATAACAAAGATCGTAAGGCCGCAGAGCAACGACGTCGAGAAGAAAGAGAAGCCAAACAGCTGGACAATAGCGTAGCTCATAGTAGCGATAAAGAGTTAGATAAGAGCGGTGAGTCATGACGATTGTACTTGATCTTCAGATCGCGGTAGAAAATGATAAAGATCTGCCAACCTACGAGGATATATTACTGTGGCTAGACTCAACCTTAGCTAAATTCAAGCCTCAAGCAGAGGTAACCGTCAGAGTAGTTGACGAACCAGAGAGTCAGGAGCTCAATCATGATTACCGAGGAAAAGATAAGCCAACTAACGTCCTATCTTTTCCTTTCGAAGCACCTCCCGGTATCGATATTGATTTGCTTGGCGACCTAGTCATCTGTAAACAAGTCGTAGAGAGAGAAGCTATTGAACAAAATAAGCCTCTAATATCACACTGGGCGCATATGGTTGTACATGGTTGCTTACATCTGCTAGGTTATGATCATATTGAGGACCAAGAAGCAGAAGAAATGGAATCTCTCGAAACGGAAATAATGAAAAGTATGGGCTATAGTGACCCATATATTACAGAAAAAGAGTAAAAGGTATGGGGTATTTAGAAACTCTCCATATGTGATTAATAACTTCATTTAAGAGAAACAATGAACGAAGATAACTCGCCCTCCGCCTCGGAAGGCAAGAAAGAAAAATCAGAAGGTCCGAGTAGAAAGTCCTTTTTAGGACGAATCGGACAAATTTTTCAAGGTGAACCCAAAGACCGCCACGAGCTCGTAGAAGTATTTCGTGATTCTGAAGAAAATGATCTTATCGACCATGACACGAGAGACATGCTCGAAGGCGTTATAGAAATTTCAGAAATGCGTGTCAGGGATATCATGCTTCCCCGCTCTCAGATGGTCACTCTTGATCGTGACAATGACTTAGATACTCTCATCGAGCTCATCACGACAGCACAACACTCTCGATATCCTGTAATCAGTGAAGATAAAGATCACGTCGAGGGTATTCTACTTGCTAAAGATTTACTCAGATATTTGGGCTCAGATAGTGAACCTTTTGATATAGAGCAGGTCATACGTCCAGCGGTAGTTGTTCCGGAAAGCAAAAGAGTAGATAGATTACTCAAAGAGTTTCGCGAAGAACGTTACCATATGTCAATTGTAGTCGATGAGTTTGGTGGAGTATCTGGCTTAGTCACTATCGAAGATATCTTAGAAGAAATTGTCGGTGAAATTGAAGATGAATTTGACGACGAGGAAGAGCTAGATATCCGTAAGTTAAGTAAACACACATTTTCTATCAAAGCGTTAACCACTATTGACGAATTTAACCAATCCTTCGGTACTTCTTTTAGCGATGAAGAAGTTGATACTGTTGGTGGTCTCGTTATGACATCTTTTGGTCACCTGCCTTCACGCGGGGAAACAGTAGAAATAGATGGGTATAACTTTAAAGTCACCTCTGCGGATAACCGCAGAGTAATTCAAGTACAAGTTACCGTCCCTGACGAAGAGTTAATCGCGCACTCAACTGAGGAATAGTGTAACCTGTCTAATCTAGCTGATATTCAAACAATGCTACTCAAAACTTTCTACCTTGTGAGGCTGCCATTTGTCGCAGCCTTGATAGGAGCAATGACAACTCTGGCTTTTGCTCCCTTTCAATTTTGGCCTATGGCCATTATAAGTCCAACGCTGCTACTCCTATTGATACACAACAAATCGGCCAAACAATCGATGGCTATAGGTTATGCTTGGGGCTTAGGTCAGTTTATAACAGGTATCAGTTGGGTACAGGTCAGTATTGACAACTTTGGTGGAATGCCAAAACTAGCAAGCCTCACTTTGATGGCTCTACTCATCGGCTATTTAGCACTGTACTCTGGCCTATTTGCTTGGCTCCTAAACAAACTTGTCCCACAGAATAATCGATACCGCTATATATTAGCAGCACCAGCTCTATGGCTGATTTGTGATTGGTTACGTGGTTACATAATGACTGGATTTCCTTGGCTACTACTTGGCTATAGTCAAATTGACAGCCCTTTAGGTAATTTTGCGCCAATAGGCGGCGTGGACTTAGTCACTCTCTCAGTCATGACCATCGCAGGTACGACCTCCCATACTTTAATAAATCGTGAGTGGCGCCTGTTAATCATTCCTGGCGTGATCTTTATGACTGGCTTTGGGCTGAACGCTGCACACTGGGTTAAACCTGACTTTTCGAATACGACAAAAATAGCGCTCGTACAGGGGAATATCCCACAAGCTTTGAAGTGGTTACCGAAACAACGTTGGCCAACTATCATCAAATATATGGATCTCACTCGGGAAAATTGGGATGCAGATATTATAGTCTGGCCTGAGGCAGCCATTCCTGCTTTTGAATATGAGCTCCCTTCATTCTTACAAAACCTTGATTCGGCTGCGAGACTAAACAACTCTACTGTTATCACAGGCATCGTCAATAGAGATAAAAATAAAGTTTTCTACAATAGCATATTGACCTTAGGCGTTACCGCCAATGGCCCATACAAATACGATATGGACCTTCGCTATCACAAACATCATCTACTCCCTTTTGGAGAGTTTGTGCCTTTTGAAGATTTGCTTCGCCCACTCGCTCCCCTATTCAATTTACCGATGTCATCCTTCACTGCAGGTTCATTAGTCCAAAATAACTTAGATGCAAATGGTCATCAGCTTGCCCCTGCTCTATGCTATGAAATTATCTTTAATGAGCAGGTGAGAAAAAACATTACCGACAACACTGACTTCATACTCACCTTGTCCAATGATGCCTGGTTTGGCCACTCTATTGGTCCGTTACAACATATGGAGATTGCTCGAATGAGAGCACTCGAGCTGGGTAAACCTGTGATACGAGCGACGAATAATGGCATCACTGCGGTTACCGACTACCGAGGTAAAGTTATCAAAAAATTACCACAATTTGAAACTGGAGTTCTGCGTGCTGAAATACAACCAAGCTTAGGCCACACACCCTTCTTTTTTGTTGGGACTTGGCCGCTCTATATTTGGGTATTGATCTGTTTTGGTTTCATAATCAAGTGGCATTATACTTCAAAGCGCCAAAGAGCTTGAGGTATAATGACATCATTGTAAGCACGAGTTGCTAGGGTTTTAGCGCCTGCCTACTAAAACCCTTAGCACCACACTTAATGCATGGTGTAATAATCGTTGGGTGGCTATAGGTGGTCTTATTACCGCACTTGTCGCATATCAAGACACCCAACCCAATCACTTCTCCGACCTGGTAAAGCCCTTGATGATCCAGATCAGCAAAAAGTTCGATCCATTCAACTTGCGTTTTATCGGTAATATCGAGTAAAGCCTGCCATATTGAGTCCGTGACCATAATAGCGAAGGGACTGCTTTTCGATTCTTGATAACTTTGAGCAAACTCTTTTAAATCCGATTGAATGTAAGCAGATACCAGAGCCAATTCATCTTTTGT
Organism: Vibrio caribbeanicus ATCC BAA-2122; assembly: GCF_000165125.1. Classification (GTDB taxonomy): domain Bacteria; phylum Pseudomonadota; class Gammaproteobacteria; order Enterobacterales; family Vibrionaceae; genus Vibrio; species Vibrio caribbeanicus. Next base: position 57,933 of record NZ_AEIU01000063.1, read on the forward strand.
CAGATTATTCGCAGCGCTAACCATCTTTCCCGAGTTTTCTAGAACGTGCATAAATTCATCAGGACTATGTTTGATAGCCTCGACAACATCTTCCAACATTTCCTCATAACTCTGTTTACGCTTCGGCATAAGAAACCTCCACACTTACTTAGGTTGTAAACACTAGGCTAACAAAAATTATCGTAATTAAAGCTAACGAGACCAGTGATTGGTATTGTTGTGTACCTTACCTTTAGGTATTCTATGTCGATCTATTAATGTCTGTTCTAACCGAACTCACAAATTCCAAGATAACCGGATATCATCGATGCAAGAACAATACAACCCGCAAGAGATTGAACATAAGGTTCAACAACACTGGGACAACAACAAGACCTTTGTTGTAAGTGAAGACCCAAATAAAGAAAAATTCTACTGTCTCTCTATGTTCCCATATCCAAGTGGTCGACTGCATATGGGTCATGTTCGCAATTATACCATCGGTGATGTGGTTGCACGTTTCCAACGTTTACAGGGTAAGAATGTTATGCAACCCATCGGTTGGGATGCATTTGGCCTCCCTGCTGAAAACGCTGCAGTTAAGAATAATACTGCGCCTGCGCCATGGACTTACGAAAATATTGAATACATGAAAAACCAGCTCAAATTGCTGGGCTTTGGTTATGACTGGAACCGCGAGTTCGCCACTTGCACACCAGAATATTACCGCTGGGAACAAGAATTTTTCACCAAACTCTATGAAAAAGGACTGGTTTACAAAAAGACCTCTTCGGTAAACTGGTGTCCAAATGATCAGACAGTGCTTGCTAATGAACAGGTTGAAGATGGCTGCTGCTGGCGCTGTGATACACCTGTTGAGCAAAAAGAAATACCGCAATGGTTTATTAAAATCACGGCGTACGCTCAAGAGCTTCTTGATGACTTAGATAAACTTGACGGCTGGCCTGAAATGGTTAAAACCATGCAGCGTAACTGGATCGGTCGTTCAGAAGGTGTTGAGCTAAAATTCGAAGTGCCCGGCCATCAAGATCTTGAGGTATATACAACCCGCCCAGATACACTAATGGGCGTCACATATGTTGGTATTGCAGCAGGCCACCCTTTAGCAACCATCGCCGCTCAGAATAACCCTGAACTGGCTAACTTTATCGAAGAATGTAAAAATACAAAAGTTGCAGAAGCAGAGCTTGCAACAATGGACAAAAAAGGGATGGCAACAGGCCTTACGGCAATACATCCATTAAATGGTCGCGAAGTGCCAGTATATGTTGCCAACTTTGTTCTCATGGATTACGGAACTGGAGCAGTCATGGCTGTACCAGCGCACGATCAACGTGATTTTGAGTTTGCAACCAAGTACTCCCTTGACATCATACCTGTAATTAAACCATTAGATGGAACTCCATTGGATGTTTCCGAAGCCGCCTACACAGAAAAAGGAATTCTTTTCGATTCTGGTGAGTTTGATGGATTAGAGTTTAAAGCCGCATTTAATGCCATATCTAATAAATTAGAGTCAGAAGGCAAAGGCAAGAAAACAGTTAACTTCCGCCTACGTGATTGGGGAGTGTCTCGTCAGCGCTATTGGGGTGCTCCTATCCCAATGGTCACCACAGAAGATGGTGAAGTTCACCCAGTACCGAAAGAGCAATTACCGGTTATTCTGCCAGAAGACGTTGTGATGGACGGGGTAACTAGCCCAATAAAAGCTGATAAAGAATGGGCTAAAACGACATTCAATGGTGAACCAGCACTACTGGAAACAGATACCTTCGATACTTTCATGGAGTCATCTTGGTACTACGCTCGTTACTGCTCCCCCCAGGCCGATGATATTTTAGACCCAGAAAAAGCGAACTATTGGCTGCCTGTCGATCAATATATCGGCGGTATAGAGCACGCATGTATGCACCTATTATATTCTCGGTTTTTCCATAAATTATTGAGGGACGCTGGTTACGTCACATCGGATGAGCCGTTCAAGAAGTTACTTTGTCAAGGAATGGTTTTAGCCGACGCTTTTTACTACACCAACGAAAAAGGCACCAAAGAATGGGTTGCACCTACTGACGTCACAGTAGAGAAAGATGGTAAAGGCCGTATTACTTCCGCGACAGATCATCAAGGTCGTCATGTCGAACACTCAGGCATGATTAAAATGTCCAAGTCAAAGAATAATGGTATTGATCCACAAGAAATGGTCGATAAATACGGCGCCGATACTGTACGCCTTTTCATGATGTTTGCCTCTCCTGCTGACATGACACTGGAATGGCAGGAATCAGGAGTAGAAGGTGCAAACCGCTTCCTAAAACGTGTCTGGAAACTGGTCAATGAACATACTGCAAAAGGAAAAGCTGATGATTTAGAGATCTCTCAACTATCCAATGCACAAAAGTCTTTGCGAAGAGATGTACATAAAACCATTGCAAAAGTCACAGATGACGTTGAACGTCGACAAACTTTTAATACTGCGATCGCCGCAATTATGGAGCTAATGAATAAGCTAACCAAAGCCCCTCAGGAATTGCCTCAAGACAGAGCGATTATTGACGAGGCGCTAAAAGCGGTTGTGGCAATGCTATACCCCATTACACCACATATTTGTTTCGAAATGTGGAATGCTCTGGGTAACGTCGATATTGATAGCGCAGCTTGGCCTCTACACGATGAACAGGCACTAGTCGAAGACGAAAAACTTATCGTTGTCCAAGTGAATGGCAAACTCAGAGCAAAACTGACTGTCAGTGCTGATGCAACAAAAGAGCAAGTCGAGGAGCGAGGACTTAGTGATGAGAATGTTGCCAAGTTCACAGATGGAAAAACAATACGAAAAGTGATCTATGTTCCTGGAAAACTGCTCAACATTGTAGCCAACTAAGACCCTAAACGACATTACAGGGTGTAAACACCCTGTAATGCTTAGTTTAGTCACTTTAAGAGAGGCGACTAAACTAAGCATTCACATTAGAACGAGAGCCTTATACTATGTTTAATAACACGCCTCAAAACACCTTTCCATTATTTGTAAAATTCGCTCTTGTTATTTTATTTTCAAGCGTACTTTCAGCTTGTGGTTTTCACCTTAGAGGAGATTACTCAGTACCACAAAGCCTACAAAAGCTTTCAATTACCAGCTTCGACCAGTACAGCACATTTACCCGGATGTTGAAGACACAACTAAGAATGTCTGAAATTGAAATTGTTGAGCCAGCTGAAGATGTACCCAATTTACATATCATGAGTGAAGGAATGGGGGAACGGACTCTCTCTCTTTATCAAAATACTAACTCTGCCGAAAAGGAGCTTACTTTCAACGCATCGTATCGTGTGACAATTCCTGAAAAAGGAACTCTCAAGCTTTCGACTTCAGTCAGTCGTAGCTATTTAGCTAACTCTCTAACAGCCCTCGCTAAATCAGTAGAACGCGACATGCTGGAAGACGAAATGCGCAAAGTTGCTACAGATCAAATTATCCGCCAGCTCGCCCGCCTAAAATTGGAGACACTTTTCGAGAACAATGATGTCACCGAAGAGCCATTACCCCTAGCTGATGAGCAAAATACAATAGAGCAATCATCAGAAGAAGCTCCGGTTTCCCAGACAACAAAAGTTGATCAGTAACAAAGTGTCCAAGGGGGCTACTGGATAAATTTATGCGTATTTTTGCTGATAACCTAGCTGAACAATTAAATAAGCAGCTTCACCCAATATACCTGCTACTAGGCAATGAACCACTACTTATTGAAGAGTCACGGTCAGCAATATATCAATCAGCTCATATGGAAGGCTTTACAGAAAAACAGCGCTTTAGTTTGGAAAAAAATGCTCATTGGGAGGACATTTACAACAGTGTTCAGGCTATGAGCCTTTTTTCATCGAAAAAGATTATAGAGCTGGAACTTCCAAGTTCTGGAGTCAACAATTCCATCACTAAAGAGCTAGCAGCACTTTTCCCTCTGTTACATCCAGACATTATCTTAGTCGTTATTGGCAGTAAAATAACCAAAGCTCAAGAAAACGCAAAATGGTTCAAACAACTCTCTGCAACTGCCTGTAGAGTGAATTGTTTAACACCTGATATTACTCGTCTCCCCCAGTTTATACGAGCTCGTTGCAAGTTACGAAATCTCACGCCAGATGATGAAGCACTGCAAATGCTATCACAATGGTATGAAGGTAACTTACTGGCACTTAATCAAAGTTTAGAAAAGCTCACTTTGCTTTACCCCGACGGTGAATTAAATTTGGTTCGACTGGAAAAAGCTCTCAGCCGAAGTAACCATTATACTATCTATCACTGGTGTGATGCATTGTTGGCTGGAAAAATGAAGCGAAGTCAGAGAATTCTTCGCCAACTAAAAGCAGAGGGAATAGAGCCTGTCATTATCACAAGAGCATTACAAAAGGAGCTAACACAACTTTTTGCAATGGCTACAAATCTTAAATTGCACAATCTCCATCAGATTTTCGAACAACATCGCATTTGGCAATCAAAACGTCCACTTTATACGGCCGCACTAGGCAGGCTTTCCACAACCAAGATTCAGCATCTATTACAATTACTCTGTAAAATTGAAATAACAACAAAAACTCAATACGAACAATCAAGCTGGCCACTATTACAGCAGTTAGGAATAGAAGCTTGCATGCCACAGGTTAAGTTTTAGGAAGCATGTTATGATGACCTCATATAAATCGTCACCTTCAAAGACACACATATTAGGGAGAAAGCCTTGCAACTTGAAGAACTGAACACATTCCTACGCGAAAAAGTAGATGATATGAAAGCTCAGGATATTGCCACAATAGATGTTACGGGAAAGTCGAGCATCACTGATTTTATGATCGTTTGTACAGGTACATCAAAAAGACACGTTACCTCGATTGCTGAACACCTCACAAAAGAATCTAAATCTTTGGGTATAACACCTATGGGGATAAATGGGGACAATCAAGGAGAATGGGTGATTGTCGATATGGGTTCAACCATAGTTCACGTTATGCAAGAAGAACAAAGAGAACTATACAACCTGGAGAAACTGTGGGGCTGATAGTATGAAGATACAATTAATTGCTGTCGGCACTAAAATGCCCAAATGGATTGAAGAAGGCTTTACAGAATATCGGCGCAGATTTCCTCATGATATGCCACTAGAGCTCGTAGAAATTCCCGCAGGGAAAAGAGGGAAAAATGCAGATATTGTGAGAATTTTGCAAAAAGAGGGAGAGGCAATGCTTTCAGCAGTGCCAAAAGGAAATAGAATTGTTACTCTCGACATTCCCGGCAAAAAGTGGGATACGCAGCAATTGTCCCAGCAACTAGAATCCTGGAAACTCGACGGAAGGGATGTTTCAATATTGATTGGTGGCCCTGAAGGGTTAGCACCGCAATGCAAGGCAGCCGCTGAACAAAGTTGGTCACTGTCTGCACTTACCCTACCACATCCTTTAGTTAGAGTGATCATGGCAGAAAGCTTATACAGAGCATGGAGCCTTACCACCAACCACCCATACCATCGAGAATAGTATTTCATGTTACGAAAGCGGAGTCGTATTAGAGACTATCAGGAAGAAGCTCGTCTTTTTAGAAGCCGTGCTATGGTCGCCTTCGTTGGTATTATTACTTTGGTTGGTTTACTCGTGACCAACCTATACAACATTCAAATTAATCAGTATAACGACTACAAAACACGCTCAAACGATAATCGTATAAAAATTGTCCCCATAGCACCCAATCGTGGGCTTATTTATGATAGAAATGAGCGTATTCTTGCTGAAAATCGCCCGGTATTCAGCTTAGAAGTGACTCCAGAAAAAGTGAAAGATATGGATGACACTATTCGTCGTCTGCAAAACTTTCTAACGATTACTCCCGAGCAAATAGAACGATTTAATAAAGAACGGCGTCAAACACGACGTTTCAATTCTATTCCTATTCTGTCACAACTTACAGAAGAACAGGCCGCAAAGTTTTCTGTTCAGCAGCATAATTTTAAAGGTGTGGCGATTAACGCTTCTCTGAAGAGACACTATCCATACGGTGATGTGCTTACCCACGTAATCGGCTACGTATCGCGAATAAATGACAAAGACATGAAGCGACTTATTCGTGAAGAACAGGACTCCAATTATCAAGCTACGAGAGATATTGGAAAAATAGGCATAGAACGATATTACGAGAGCCTACTGCATGGCACAGCAGGTTATCAAGAGGTAGAAGTTAACAGCCGAGGCCGAGTAATAAGGACCCTCAAGTATGTCCCTCCTGTTCCCGGAAAAGATATTGTTCTGAACTTAGATATCGATTTACAACTGTATGTTCATGAATTACTCGCCGGCCGCCGAGGAGGCGCTGTTGTTTTAGACCCACAAGATAATGGCGTCATAGCCATGGTCTCGAGTCCAAGTTATGACCCGAATGCTTTTGTACACGGAATCTCAGGAAAAGATTACGGCGCACTATTGAATGATAAAAATCGCCCTCTCGTAAATCGTGCAACGATTGGTATTTACCCACCGGCGTCGACCATCAAACCATTTATGGCTGTCGCAGCTTTACAGGAAGGCGTGATCACCCCTTACACTGTACGAAATGATCCGGGCTATTGGCGGATACCCAATTCTAAAACAAAACCCTTCCGAGATTGGTTACGATGGGGACATGGCAAGGTAGATATTGTCAAATCAATCGAAGAATCTGTTGATACCTTTTTCTATCAGATTGCTTATGATATGGGCATTGACAGAATCTCTAGCTGGATGACAATGTTTGGGTTTGGAGACTATACGGGAATAGACCTATACGAAGAAAGCAGTGCAAATATGCCAACCCGAGATTGGAAAATGCTCAGACACAGAACACCTTGGTATCAGGGTGACACAATACCTGTAGGCATTGGTCAAGGCTATTGGACCGCGACCCCAATGCAGATCGCCAAAGCAACCTCGGTATTAGTCAATCGAGGCGATGTCATCGCACCACATCTTCTCAGAGCCACGATTGATAATAGTGATACCTTCGAAAACGCCCAACTTGCTAGCTTCGTCACCTATCCACCTATCACAGGAGTAAAAGATCGTTTTTGGGATATCGCGGTTGAAGGGATGCGTCTGGTTAATCATGGTACTCGAGGTACAGCAAGAAGGGCGTTTAGAAATACTCCTTATACCAGCGCAGGTAAATCTGGAACAGCTCAGGTTTTTGGGTTAGCAGAAGACCAGAAATATAATGCCGAAGAAATTGCGGAACATTTAAGAGACCATGCTCTATTTACTGGTTTTGCCCCCATTGAAGATCCAAAGCTTATCGTAACAATTGTGCTTGAAAACGCAGGAAGTGGATCCTCCCAAGGGGGTTCCGTAGTAAGAAAAATATTTGACCACGTGCTTGTTGCACATGAAGAGGTTGATTAGATATGGATTTAAACCCTGCAACGGGCCAAAATCGTGCTTTTTTTGAGCGCTTTCATTTAGACCTGCCTTTAATACTTGGTCTCCTTGTATTAATGGGATTTGGTTTAGTCGTCATGTACAGCGCAAGTGGTCAAAATATTGCTATGATGGAGCGCCAAGCAATGCGTATGATGCTTTCACTTGGCGTCATGATCATTTTGGCGCAAATACCACCAAGAAGCTATGAAGCACTTGCACCATTTATGTTTATTGGTGGTGCTGTACTTTTATTAGGAGTACTATTTTTTGGTGAGGAATCCAAAGGTGCTCAGCGCTGGCTTAACTTAGGCTTTATTCGTTTCCAACCATCTGAACTTTTAAAATTAGCCGTCCCTTTGATGCTTGCTAGATATATAGGTAAACGAGCACTGCCACCTACATTTCAAACTCTCGTTATCTCTTTGGTTATGCTTTTTGTTCCAACCATATTAATTGCGAAACAACCAGACTTGGGTACTTCAATTTTAATCGCAGCCTCTGGTCTATTTGTAATTTTTCTTGCGGGTATAAGTTGGAAAATAATCTTTTCCGCTATTTGCGGCCTCGGTGCCTTTCTACCTATCCTTTGGTTCTTTCTCATGCGCGAGTACCAAAAAGTGCGAGTAAGAACGTTATTTAATCCAGAATCTGACCCACTTGGCGCAGGGTACCACATTATCCAAAGTAAAATTGCCATTGGCTCTGGCGGCATATCAGGCAAAGGATGGTTGCAAGGAACACAGTCTCAATTGGAGTTCTTGCCAGAAAGGCACACTGATTTTATCTTTGCGGTTATTGCTGAAGAGTGGGGACTTATAGGAATATCCATTTTACTAGGGCTCTATTTATTTGTAATAGGCCGCGGTTTGATACTGGCAAGTAAAGCTCAAACAGCTTTTGGACGAATGATGGCAGGTAGTATCGTCCTTAGTTTTTTTGTTTATGTTTTTGTCAATATAGGCATGGTAAGTGGTATCCTACCTGTTGTTGGTGTCCCTCTGCCGCTGATAAGCTATGGCGGGACTTCAATGGTCACACTTATGGCAGGTTTTGGTATTCTGATGTCTATACACACTCACAGAAAAGCGTTTTCGAAGGCAATATAAATGCAAAATAAATTTTGGTTAATTTTCTCAGTCAGCTTTTGTCTTATACTCGCTGGCTGCTCATCTTCTCCTTCAAAACGCTACTCGATTGAACAAGATATCGCACCTGACGTCTCACCAAGTCTAGAGCACATCGAAGATGCAACGCCTGTTTATGAATCGTATAGCCTTGGTGGAAACAGCGATTACAAACTTCGAGGAAAAAGCTATACCATCATAAAGAGTCCTCAGGGCTTTAAACAAAAAGGCACTGCCTCTTGGTACGGCAAAAAATTTCACGGCCATTTAACTTCAAATGGTGAAATTTATGACATGTACTCCATGTCAGCTGCGCACAAAGAATTGCCAATACCGAGCTACGTAAAAGTGACTAATGAGGATAATGGAAAAACGGCAATAGTGCGCGTTAATGACCGAGGCCCTTTTCACGAAGGAAGGATAATTGACCTTAGTTATGCTGCTGCCACCAAACTTGGTGTGGTGAAAACAGGAACAGCTAATGTATCCATTGAAGTTATCACAACAGATAAACCCAACAGCCCATCTGAATTAAAGGGACATCCTAAATTCATCATTCAAGTCGCTTCTTCACAAAATAAAGAAAGAGTTGAAACCTTAGCGCAAAAGTTAAGTCAAACTTTATCTTGTAAGAGCTATATTAATTCCTATCAAGATAGGTACCGTGTGTTATTGGGCCCATTCGATGACTATATGTTGGGTCAGGAAACGCTAGAACAAGTGAAAGCAATGGGTTATCCAAGTGCATTCATAAAATCCCAGTAGTCCTTGATTAAAAGCTCCCGTGTTCATGTACTAGAACGATCACGGGATTCTGTTAAGATATGGACAGTAACCGATAAACCTGAAATAAATATGAAAAAAACCACACTTATTAAATCTGCTTTAGTGTCTTACGTTGCTGTTCTCGCAACAACAGCATCCTCAGCTTTTGCTTCTCCAATTGTCGTGCCAGATGCACCACAAATTGCGGCAAAAGGATATGTTCTGATGGATTATCATTCTGGAAAAGTACTTGCAGAGAAAGAGATGCACACCAAGTTATCTCCGGCAAGCTTAACTAAAATGATGACTAGTTATGTAATTGGCCAAGAACTTGCGAGAGGTAATATTTCTCTACAGGATGACGTTACAATCAGCAAGAATGCTTGGGCAAAAAATTTCCCAGAATCATCAAAAATGTTTATCGAAGTCGGCACCAGTGTCAAAGTAGAAGAACTCAATCGTGGGATTATTATCCAGTCAGGTAATGATGCTTGTGTTGCCATGGCAGAGCACATTGCAGGATCCGAGGATGCCTTTGTTGATCTTATGAATGCGTGGGCAGATACCATTGGTATGAAGGATACCCATTTTGCCAATGTCCATGGTTTAGATAACCCAAACCTCTACTCTACTCCCTATGATATGGCTCTACTCGGCAGTGCTTTAATCCGTGATGTGCCAGATGAGTACCGCATATACTCAGAGAAGAAATTTACTTACAACGGTATTACTCAATACAATCGTAATGGCCTACTCTGGGATAAAAGCATGAATGTCGATGGCATAAAGACCGGCCATACTAGCAATGCTGGCTATAGCTTGGTGAGCTCTGCGACAGAGGGTAAAATGCGTTTGGTTGCCGTTGTGATGGGTACCAAAAACGCAAATTCTCGCAAATCAGAAAGTAAAAAATTACTCAGTTATGGATTTAGATTCTTTGAAACGGTCGCTCCTCACAAAGCAGGCGAGACTTTTGTTGAAGAAAAGATTTGGATGGGTAACAAAGATACTGTTGCTCTGGGGCTTGATAAAGATACCTACGTAACACTTCCCCGCGGCCAAGCCAAAAGCTTAAAAGCGAGTTTTGTACTTGAAAAAGAACTCGAGGCGCCAATCAAAAAAGGTGATGTTGTTGGTAAGCTATACTATCAGTTAGACGGTGATGATGTAGCTGAATACCCACTAATGGCTTTAGAAAGCGTTGAACAAGGCAGCCTATTTAGTCGCTTGTGGGATTACATTGTAATGTTATTCAAAAACCTACTGTAGCCACAAAGTTCCCAGAAAAGCCGCCTAGTGCGGCTTTTCTTTTGAGGCTAAACCTTCACTATTCTTGAGTTCACTGGCATTTGGCAGTACTATTTCGCGCTGTAATTACCAGTTCAATCCTCGGAGTATGTAAGATGCTAAATATTAACTCAGACGCGAAGCTGAAAGATCTATTAGAGTTTCCATGCTCTTTTACGTTTAAGGTCATGGGCTACGCCAAACCAGAGCTACCGGAGAAAGTATTAGCAGTAATACAACGCCATGCCCCCGGAGACTATACTCCAACGATAAAGCCCAGTGCAAAAGGCAACTACCATTCGGTATCTGTGAATATAACGGCAACCTCCATTGAACAAGTAGAGACTCTGTACAAAGAGTTAGGTGAAATTGATATCGTTCGTATGGTTCTTTAACAAAATTTGATACAATCAAATTTTTTAGAATACAAGGGTTATATTGTTCTCGTTGATGAGCACAAAAATGCTAGGTATGACCACACCAAAACATCAGATTTACGTATAGGTCACTGAGCCGAACCCGTTTATAATCTAGGAAAACATCGACGACGAGATATCATTATGCAAAACCAGCTTGTTGTTAAACATTTGGGAAGACAAGATTACGAGCCGATATGGCAAGCAATGCATAACTTCACTGATGCCAGAACTGACAATACAATTGATGAAGTGTGGATAGTCGAACACAACCCAGTATTTACGCAAGGGCAAGCTGGTAAGGCAGAACATCTTCTCGATCCGGGTGAAATACCGATCGTTAAAAGTGACCGAGGTGGTCAAGTAACTTATCATGGTCCCGGACAATTAGTTGCCTATTTTTTGCTGAATTTACGCCGGAAAAAGATGGGAGTCCGAGACTTGGTTACCCATCTAGAGAGTCTCGTCATCAATACTTTGAAGTCTTATGGTATTGAATCTGCAGCCAAACCGGATGCACCAGGGGTCTATGTTTACGGCAAGAAAATCTGTTCTCTGGGGTTAAGGATCCGTAAAGGCTGTTCGTTTCATGGGCTTGCCCTCAATGTCGACATGGATTTGTCTCCCTTCACCCGCATTAACCCTTGCGGCTATCAGGGCCTAGAAATGATCCAAGTGAGCGACCTAGCTGGCCCGATAAAAATTGAAGTCATCGAGAGAAAACTAGTCGAAGAACTGGCAACAATCCTTGGCTATGATCAAGTTGAATTTCAAACTCAAGCACTGAATGAGATCAACAATAACGAGAAGTACGAAGCATGAGTAAACCAATCCAAATGGAAAAAGGCGTTAAATATCGTGACGCTGATAAAATGGCGCTTATTCCAGTTAAAAACATGCCAGTCGAGCAAAAAGAAGTGCTTCGAAAGCCCGAGTGGATGAAAATAAAACTGCCTGCAGATAGCCAGCGTATCCAAGACATAAAGTCAGCCATGCGTAAAAATAATCTGCACTCAGTGTGCGAGGAAGCATCGTGCCCAAACTTAGCAGAATGCTTTAACCATGGTACTGCTACTTTTATGATACTCGGTGCCATCTGTACCCGTCGTTGTCCATTTTGTGATGTTGCCCATGGAAGGCCTTTAGCTCCTGAAAATGATGAGCCTAAAAAGCTCGCTAAAACCATTCAGGATATGAAGCTTAAGTATGTCGTTATAACATCAGTCGATAGAGATGATTTACGTGATGGCGGTGCCCAACACTTTGCTGATTGTAACCGTGAGATCAGAGCGCTCAATCCACATATTAAAATCGAAACCTTAGTCCCTGATTTCCGTGGACGTATGGATGTTGCATTAGAGCTAATGAAAGACAACCCGCCTGATGTCTTCAATCATAATTTAGAAACAGCACCACGTATGTACCGAAAAGCAAGACCAGGCGCAAACTATAAATGGTCTCTGCAACTGCTACAAAAATTCAAGCAACAACACCCAAATGTTCCAACAAAATCAGGACTGATGATGGGACTCGGGGAAACAAAAGAAGAGATTGTAGAAGTACTAAAAGATCTGAGAGAGCATGGTGTTACCATGCTGACCATTGGTCAATATCTCGCACCAAGCCGCCATCATTTGCCTGTGGAACGATATGTTCCCCCTTCAGAGTTTGATGAACTCAAGGAGATAGCATTAGAGCTAGGCTTTACCCATGCAGCTTGTGGTCCATTCGTAAGGTCGTCGTACCATGCTGACCTTCAAGCACAAGGTATCGAGGTCGGCTAAGCAATAAGCCTCGGATAAATATAACAAATAGCAACTGCTTTTTTATTTGAGGCCTTGCATAAGACTGGCGTATTCTATACGCTTGTTACTGATTATTTTTATCATTGAGAGAAACTCAAGGAATTGGTATGAAGAAATTTGGTCTCATTGCGCTTGGATTCGCTGCGCTAGTTACGGGCTGTGCTCAAAACACAAAGCAGGATAATTTCCGTGAAGCATCTTTCGAACTGTGCAACACCGAAGTTGAAATATACTCGGTCAGCGATGATGGACGCGTTCGTATTATTTGTTCTGATGGGTCTAAATTTGCTCTCTACAATGAAGAAACGCTAGAAACAATGCGCGATATTAACATCGACTACTGTGATGGCGAAGGTCTTGGTAAATTCAACGAAAGTCGCAAGTACTACTCGTTTAAGTGCAAGTCCGGAACCTTACTCAGTATTTCTAAAGAGTAGATTTATAAAAAGCTGACATTAAGTCAGCTTTTTTGTTTAGGCTGCATTGTAATCTAGTTCAGATCCACAAGACAGTGCCATTGATCCTGCCGCTTGGCTTGCCTCATGGCCAATTTCTTCCAATAGTGAGTAATAAACGTCACTAATCCAATGTTCTCTTCAAATCTGTAACCATGCAACTCTGGGCCTTAAAGGCCGCTTAGATATAATAAAAAAGCCCCAGAGGGGGCTGTAATATTTTTCATGAGAAAATGTTACTTTAAGCGTAGACAGGAAGTCGCTTACATATCTTCAGCACTTCTGCTTTGGTTTTGTTAATGATCTCTTCATTATCAATGTTTTCTAGAACATCACACATCCAATCTGCAAGTTGCTTACAGTCTTCTGTGGTAAAGCCACGACGAGTAATAGCTGGAGAACCAATACGTATACCGGATGTCACAAATGGGCTACGTGGGTCATTCGGCACAGAGTTTTTATTGACAGTGATATTAGCAGAGCCAAGTGCAGCATCTGCTTCTTTACCAGTAATACCCTTATCAATCAGGTCAACGAGGAATAGATGGTTTTCTGTTCCATTAGATACAACCTTAAATCCGCGCTCTTGAAATTGAGCCACCATAGCTTTTGCATTTTCAACAACATGGGCCTGATAGCTCTTAAATTCAGGTTCCATCGCCTCTTTGAAAGCAACTGCCTTGGCAGCGATCACGTGCATCAACGGGCCACCTTGCCCACCAGGAAATACGGCAGAATTAAGTTTTTTATATAGCTCCTCACCCGCATTCGAAAGTATCAGACCACCACGAGGACCTGCGAGCGTTTTATGTGTCGTCGTTGTCACCACATGTGCATGTGGAATTGGCGTAGGGTAAACACCAGCAGCAACGAGGCCAGCAACATGAGCCATGTCAACGAACAAGTATGCACCTGATTTATCAGCAATTTCACGCATTCTCTTCCAATCGACAATTTGTGAATAAGCAGAAAAACCGCCTATGATAAGCTTTGGACTGTGCTCAAGTGCTAATGCTTCCATCTCATCGTAGTCGATCTGGCCTAAATCATCGATTCCATAGGGGATCACATTATAGTGTTTGCCTGAGAAATTGACCGGAGAACCATGAGTCAAATGACCACCATGGGCTAAACTCATGCCAAGAATAGTATCTCCAGGATTTAAGAGCGCCATAAACACCGCACTATTCGCTTGAGAGCCAGAATGAGGCTGAACATTCGCGTATTCACAGCCAAACAGTTTACACGCTCTTTCAATCGCCAATGCTTCGGCTTTATCTACGTATTCACAGCCACCGTAGTAACGTTTTCCAGGATAGCCTTCTGCATATTTGTTGGTCAGCTGAGAGCCTTGAGCTTCCATAACTCTTGGGCTGGTATAGTTTTCAGAGGCAATAAGTTCTATATGCTCCTCTTGGCGAAGGGTTTCTTCTTTGATGGCAGCAAATAGCTCCGCATCATAATCGGCGATATTCATATCTCGCTTAAGCATCGGTGTCTCCTGAATCCTAATAAACATTGAATGGGGTCGCGACTTTTACACTAAAGCAAACGTTTGCTTCTTGCTAATGGTGCACATATTACATAATTTGATCTACGTCATAAAGAGAAAACTGGTTTTTTTAATCTTCATATTATCAACACATACCCCTAAAAATAACAAAAGTGTCAAAATTAGAGTTTACATAGCGTAAACCTCCAAATACACAGGTGTATCGAAATTTTAGTGCCGATGCTACCGAAGTCATCACTTTATCTTTATGATGCAAACCATCAATAACGCTGTACATTTTTTATAATGGAAAAACACACAAAAAAAGAAGACTGGATCGCCATACTAACGGGTACTTTTTTAGTTGCTCAAGGCGTCTTTTTTCTACAGTCGGCATCGCTTTTAACCGGTGGAACAACTGGCCTTGCTCTGTTGGTCAGTCAATTTGTTCCTCTGTCTTTTGGGACACTGTATTTTATCGCAAATAGTCCGTTTTATGTACTTGGCTACATTCGATTTGGACGCCGATTTGCTGTAAATAGTGCCATATCTGGCGCTCTTGTCTCTATTTTTGCTGATAATCTCAGTTTATTTATATCCCTAGACAAGATCACACCTCTCTATTGTGCTATCGCAGGTGGTTTACTCATGGGTCTAGGAATGTTAATACTGTTTAGGCATCAATCAAGTCTTGGTGGTTTCAATGTGCTGTGTTTATTCATTCAAGATAAATTTGGCATCTCGGTAGGTAAATCACAACTCGCTATCGATACCATTATCTTGGTAACTTCATTTTTCTTCGTTTCTGCCAACGTGGTGTTATTATCCGTCCTCGGGGCAGCAGCACTCAACCTAGTGTTAAGTATGAATCATAAGCCGACAAGATACTCTGTACATCATCGCTAAATATTTTAAAATTTATTTTATTCCATTTCTCCATGTGATAAACGACTTTTACCATGATGCCGTAGCTCACTTTCCAACTCTGTACTTCGATAGCCTGGAGAATGTGTATTGATTGACACTAGTCGGTACATGAGTGGAATAACAAATAAAGTCACCAAAGTGGCAAAACCCATACCAAAAAAGATGACCGTTCCAACGGCTAATCGACTTTCAAAGCCTGCACCTGTCGATAATAGTAACGGAATCGCCCCCGCAAGCGTCGTAAACGCGGTCATCATTATCGGCCTCAAACGACGAGCAGATGCATCAATAATGGCTTTCTCAAACTCAATGCCGCGATCGCGCAACTGATTGGCAAATTCAACGATCAATATTCCATTTTTTGTCACCATTCCAATCAACATTATCATGCCTATTTGACTGTAAATATTAAAGCCTTGATTCATCACATACAGGCCCAATAAACCACCTAAAACTCCCATAGGTACGGTAAACATGACGACTAATGGGTTAACAAAGCTCTCAAATTGTGCAGCCAGTACTAAATAGGCCACCAGCAGCGCTAAAACAAAGATAAACAAAGCACCGGATTGACTCTCTCTGAAATCTTTAGATTCACCGGCATAGCGGATAGAAATATCTTTTGGAAGCTGCTCTAGTGCCTTTGCATCGAGATAGTCAAGCGCTTCACCTAACGTATAGCCATTAGAAAGATTAGCCGAAATAGTGATCGATTTTTGTTTATCGTAATGTGACAACTTTATCGAGGATGCTACTTCTTCTATCTGGGTAACTGCGTCCAGCGTAATAAGCGCCCCTGTCGAAGTGCGAAGGTAAATTCGACTGAGATCAGAGGCACTATTGAAGTGATTTTCATCCCCACGCAGATACACATCATATTCTTCTCCGCGCTCGACAAAAGTTGTTTCACTTTTCCCTCCAAGCATAACTTCTAAGGTCTGTGATATTTCTTCAGCTGTAATACCTATTTCGGCAGCTCGAGCTTTATCAACACTTACCACCAGCTCTGGTGTTTTTTCTGAATAGTCAATATTAACACCTTCCATGTATGGAGATTGCTCAGCATCAATTTTTAACTTCTCAGCCCACTCTTTTAGCTCCGTATAATCGGTACCACCGAGAACAAATTGGACGGGCTCGCTTGAGCCTCCTCGAAAGCCTGGCATAAATGGATATATTCTCACATCAGCGATACCAGAGAGTGCTTTTCTTACTTGCCCCAAAGCTTTTTGTGCAGAAACGCTGCGCTCACTCCAGTCATTGAGAATCATAATAACAAAACCCGTTTGGTCTCCCGCATTACCACCAAAGGCCGGAGATTGAAGGCTAAAAGACTTTAAAAAACCCTGCCCAACAAGAGGCAACAGCCGTTCCTCAACTTGATCCATATTGGCAGCCATACGGTTGTAACTGGTTGCCTCGGCACCACGAACAAAAGCAAACAGTACCCCACGATCTTCCGATGGTGCTAATTGGTTTGGCAACTGATTGATCAAAAATAGACTTGTACCGATGCACGCCAAAACAAAAAAAGGCGCGCCCCACCGAAGCCCCATACACCTGCTCAATAGCTCTCGATAACGGCGCGATAATGCGGCAAATAAACGATCGACAAGTTTGTTGAATCGATTCGGCTGCACATTCGCTTTAAGTAACTTGCTACTAAGGACTGGAGCTAACGTCAGTGCGATCAACGATGAGCATAAAACCGATGTTGCCAACAGCACCGAAAATTCAGTGAAAAGTAATCCAACCATGCCGTCCATAAACGATATAGGCAAAAATACCATAACCAGCACTAAGGTCGTGGCGATTACCGCAAAACCGACTTCTCGAGCGCCTTTGAAAGCCGCCAGCAAAGGTTTCTCTCCGCTTTCAATATGATGGTAAATATTTTCCACCACCACAATCGCATCATCAACGACTAAACCAACAGATAGAACTAAAGCCATTAGGGTAATCAGGTTCACTGAAAAACCAAAAAAGTAAGCGGCAATAAAAGCAGAGATCAATGCGACAGGGACTGTAATGGCAGGAATGAAGGTGGCACGAGTTTGACCAATAAAAATGTAGAGCACGAGCACGACTAATCCACCTGTAATGAATATCGTTCGATAAACTTCAGAAATAGAGTGTTCAATAAACACCGTGGAATCATAATCAATTGCCAATCTCGATCCTTGAGGTAAATATTTTTGCGCCCTTTCGACTTCTTTATGAACAAGATTAGACACGTTTAAAGGATTAGCGTCAGATTGAGGAACAATGGCCATACTGACATTGACAATACCATCGCTCTTAAAGGTTGAGTCCTCATTTTTTGCTCCGATATAAACATCCGCTACATCTCTAAGATAAATGGGAGAATTGTCGGACGTTTTCTTTACCACCAAGGATTGAAAGTCTTTTTCACTGCTATAACCCCGATCGGTGCGTACAGACATGACTATCTGATCATTGCGTATCTGCCCGCCAGGGCTTTCAATATTCTCTTTACGCAAAGCTGTGGTGATATCGGAAACTGTGACATTCCTACCCGCCATTTGTATTGGGTCCAGCTTTACATACATTACTTTATACAAACCGCCAGAGACATTAACTGCACTCACTCCAGAAATTAGGCTAAACCGGTCTAAGAGCACTCTCTCAACATAATCTGTAAGCTGAGTACGATCCATATTGCTAGAGCTTAAATTAATATAAAGTGATGCTTCGCCAGAACCATTATTTTTGAAGACCGTAGGCTCATCAGCTTGATCAGGTATGGAACGCTGCGCTCGAGCAACGGCATCTCTTACATCACTCGCCCCCGTATTAAGGTCATAACCGAGCTCAAAGTTGATGGTGATGCGAGAAATACCATTTCTCGTGACAGAAGAAATCTGGTCAATGCCACTTATCCCTGACAGTTGTTCTTCGAGTACAGAGGTGATTTGGTTCTCGATTATCGTTGCAGAAGCACCATCATAACGCGTCGTAATCGATACCACGGGATTGTCAATATCTGGCATTTCTCGCACAGGAAGCTTGGAAAAAGAAACGAAACCAAAAACACACAGCAGTAAACTGAGAACGATGGCAGCAACAGGTCTTTTTACCGAAACATCGGACAGAAGCATTAATTTTCTCCTACGTTATTCGCTTTACTGCTATCAGACTGCGCTGTTTCATTCAGCACTTTAACCTTTACGCCGTCTCTCATATTAATAAGCCCTTGAGTGACTATCTGCTCACCAACCAAAAGTCCCTTTTCTATCACGACTTGATTGTCAGCTCGAGCTCCTAGCTGTACCTCTCTGCGATCGACCTTGTCATTGTCCCCAACTACGTAAACGAAGCGTTTGGTTCCAGAATACTCGAGTGCTTTTACAGGAATAATAGAAGCCGAGACAGGAGAAAAATTAATTCGAGCGGACACCAACATACCAGGCTTAAGTTTAAGAGAATCGTTTAAAAATCGGCTCCTCACCCTGATATTTAAAGTATTGCTGTCGATTTGGTTATCTAAAGCCACCACCTTCCCGTAAAAGATTTCATCAGGCCAGGCTTCACTTTTGGCCTCAACTTCCGCTCCAAGTGACAACTTTGCTAAATAACGTTCAGGAACCTGTAAATCTAGCTGCATAATGCTGAGGTCATCGAGGCTCAATAATGACTCTCCAGCACTGACCATCTTGCCACGACTAAAATCTATCAAGCCCACATTTCCTCTGAAGGGGGCTCTAATATGAAGGTCATTTAGATTAGCTTGAGCAAGGTCCAGTCGGGATATGGCGATATCAACATTGGCTTGTTGAGCATCTATCTCTGTTTGTGTCATTGCACTTTTTTCTAATAACCGCTCAAACTCTGATAGTTTCCTCTTTTCGTTCTTCAAGTAGGCTTTGGCTTCAGCTAGGCTTGCTATCGCCTTCTCATCATCCAATTTGATTAGCAATTGTCCAAGTTCAACTTTTTGGTTTGCTTCAATTGGAACACTCACCACTTTGCCATTTACTTGTGACGATATATCAACAGCTTGCTCTGCCTCAAATTTTCCAATCAACTCTAATACTTGTGGTATGAGCACACTTTTGACTCGCTCGGTCACAACGGCAACATCCGAGTTACGCTTATATTGGGCGTATGAAGTTGACGTAAAAATCATAAAAAAAAGGCACAAATAAGTGAGATGAGTTGTTTTATCCATTGAGAAACTTCGCATAAGAGGCTTTTCCATAGTGTACCCTTTAATACGGGTTACAAACGTCAAGTAGTGTAAAGTAAGGAATATTGTGCACGTAAAAACATTAAACATGAGTACCTTACATTAAATTATCTCCAACTTTGTTGAAAAAGACATCACTCAATTCAAAATAACAAGAAAAGTCTTTACAGCTTTTACGAGTTTGCTATGATTCGCTCCGCACTTTAGTGATGTGTTGGGAAATCATCAGTAAGTATAAAACACCCTTGGAGGGGTTCCCGAGTGGCCAAAGGGATCAGACTGTAAATCTGCTGGCACTGCCTTCGATGGTTCGAATCCGTCCCCCTCCACCATATTTCACACAACTACTCGTGAGTAAGCTGTGTAAAACACTTGGTTAACGTGTTGGGAAAACGTCAATTAAGTATAAAACGCCCTGGAGGGGTTCCCGAGTGGCCAAAGGGATCAGACTGTAAATCTGCTGGCACTGCCTTCGATGGTTCGAATCCGTCCCCCTCCACCATATAAAAAAGACCAGCATAAAGCTGGTCTTTTTTATTTCTCATTCGATTTTTCCCTATCGTAAAACTTCTAGCTTACGGAGTAATACAATTACGATAGATTTCAGAGCCCAGACTCAAAAACGCATGATTCCCTTTTAGATGCAAAGAAACAGGCTCAAAGTCGTCCGTTGAGCTTGCGTGAAGTGTATATTTTTCACCTGATGCTGCTTCTGCTCTCTGCAAGCGATAGTCTCTTTTTGGTAATCGGAGAAGTACATCTGGTTCATTTGGCATAAACGCTAATTGAAAAGTCTTATCAAGATTGCATTGATAATGATAATAGGGCCCAAGATATGGGCTCCTACCTTCATCATCCTCACTCACACATGCAAAAAGGCCAGCGACGAACAACACAAGGACAAAATACTTATCTTTCATTATGCCTCCAAATATATCGGAGCTCCTTCCTTACCGTGTTATTTGGTTAAATAGCTCGGTACATCTGCAATACTATCTAAAACGACACCAGCAAGGGCTTGGCCTTTTTCTGTGACTGGTTTTCCCGTTCTAACTAAAATTGTAGTACCTACACCAGCAGCCGTTGCTGCCATGATATCTTCAGCCTTGTCCCCGACCATCACCGACTTTTCCATATCAATATCAAGAAACTCTTTTGCAGAAATAAACATTCCTGGTTTGGGTTTACGGCATTCACAATCCTGTTTATACGCCCCTTGGCCATATTCAGGATGATGAGGACAGTAATAAATACCATCAAATTCAACACCATGGTCGACGAAATTCCAATCCATCCATTGCGTAAGAGACAAAAAACGGTCTTCACTAAACTTACCGCGAGCAATGCCAGACTGGTTTGTTACAAGAACCAACAGATAACCTTGTTGTTTGAGTAACTTAGTTGCTTCAAACACACCTTCGATAAACTCAAAATCATGCTCATCATGAACATAACCATGATCAACATTGATAACGCCATCTCGATCCAAAAATACTGCTGGTTTTGACAAAACTGTTTTCTCTTTTTTAAGTCGGTTAATAGAGAATTATTGCACGCTTTATTTATTTCAGCACGTGCAAAATAAAGATAAATCAAGCAAATTGAACGTTTGGACGTCTAGACGTAAAAATATCTATTGACACAAATCCAGCAAACCCCTAGCATCCCCCTATTAATGAGATACAGCTCAAAGAATTTACTGTCGCAATAGCGGATTTACAGATGATTGAAATTCAAAACGTAAATAAAATTTTCTATCAGGGTAAGCAAGAAATCTATGCCCTAAAAGATATTAACCTTAGTATTCCACAAGGCGAGATATTCGGTGTAATAGGGTCATCGGGTGCAGGGAAAAGTACTTTGATCCGATGTGTCAATATGCTCGAAGCTCCAACTTCAGGACAAGTTTTTGTTGACGGCATCGATTTAACTCAATTGAATAAATCAGAATTGGGCCGAGCTCGCCAGAATATCGGAATGATTTTTCAACATTTTAATCTACTTTCCTCGCGAACTGTTTTTGACAACGTTGCACTTCCTCTCGAATTGGCAAAAAGAGGTCGCAGCCAAATTGTCCAAAAAGTCACAGAACTGTTAGAACTGGTTGGCCTATCTGATAAACATTCAAGCTATCCGGCAAATCTGAGTGGCGGTCAAAAACAACGTGTTGCTATAGCGAGAGCACTGGCCTCAGATCCAAAGGTTCTGTTATGTGATGAAGCAACAAGTGCGCTAGACCCAGCTACAACTCAATCTATCCTTGAGCTATTAAAAACCATTAATCGCAAGCTCAAGATTACTATGTTGTTGATTACACATGAAATGGATGTAGTAAAAAGTATTTGCCACCAAGTTGCTATCATAGGCGCGGGTAAATTAGTCGAGAAAGGTTCTGTCGGCGAAATTTTTGCTCATCCAAAGACAGAACTTGCACATCAATTCATACGCTCTACGCTCGACTTATCGATCCCTGAGGATTATCAAACTCGAATCTCAGAAGAACGTGTCGCTGGAAGTCATCCATTAGTGCGATTGGAGTTTACTGGAAGCACGGTAGATGCTCCTCTTATCACTCAAATAGCACGCAAATTTAATATTGATGTCAGCATTCTCAACTCGGATCTCGATTACGCCGGAGGAGTTAAATTTGGCATGATGGTCGCTGAGTTATTTGGTAGCGAACAAGGCGATACAGATGCCATTGAGTTTCTTCGTGAAAATGCAGTAAAAGTAGAGGTACTTGGTTATGTCCTTTGATCAAATAGCCGATTGGTTTAGCTTAAATTCAAACCTTTTAATCAATGCGACATGGGAAACCATTTATATGGTTGGCGCTGCAGGTCTAGTTGGTTTTATTGTTGGTATACCACTTGGGGTCATTCTACACACTAGCAAAAAAGGTGGGCTTTTAGAAAATACTAGGTTAAACAAAGCTCTCGGTGCCGTCGTCAATATTGGGCGCTCTGTACCTTTCTTGGTATTAATGGTCGCAATTATTCCCGTCACAAAGTTACTTGTCGGTACCTTTATTGGCACCACTGCTGCCATTGTACCTTTAACGATTGGTGCTATTCCTTTTGTCGCAAGATTAATCGAAGGCGCCTTGATTGAAGTCCCCAGTGGACTGGTTGAAGCTGCTCAATCTATGGGAGCTACCCCATTACAAATTATCCATAAAGTGCTATTGCCTGAAGCAATGCCGACAATAATCAATTCTGTCACTATCACGCTCGTCACTTTGGTCAGCTACTCAGCAATGGCTGGAACTGTCGGTGGCGGAGGTTTAGGAGACGTTGCAATTAGATATGGGTTTCACCGCTATGATGTCACTATAATGGCAGTAACGGTTGCCATGCTGATCATCTTAGTACAAATCATTCAAACAATTGGTGATGCGGTCGTTCGCCGTGTTGACCATCGCTAACACAACATAAAAATTATACGGAGATATCAATGAAATTTAATCTCAAAAGCTTGCTTGCTCTAGCTATTGCTTCATCGGCACTCGTCTTAACTGGGTGCGGTGATAAAAATGCTGACGTAAATACAATTAAAGTCGGAGTTATGGCAGGTGCAGAAGCACAAGTTGCAGAGGTCGCGGCAAAAGTGGCAAAAAATGATTATGGCTTAAATGTCGAATTGGTTACTTTTACGGACTACGTTACTCCAAACGCTGCATTGGATGATGGTTCTGTTGATATTAATGCTTTCCAACATAAGCCCTATTTAGATCAGCAAATTGTAGATAGAGGATACAAACTATCAATCGCAGGTAACACCTTTGTTTATCCTATCGCAGGTTATTCAAAACAAGTAAAATCAGTAGATGAGATCCAAAATGGTGCACGTATTGCCGTACCTAATGACCCAACCAATCTTGGCCGTTCTTTAATTCTGTTAGAGCAACAAGGACTAATTAACTTACGTAAAGATGTGGGACTTTTAGCTACGGTAAGAGATATTACTAGCAACCCGAAGAACCTGAGTATTGTTGAATTAGAGGCAGCACAGTTGCCACGTTCTTTAGACGATGTAGCCCTTGCCGTCATCAACACCACGTATGCAAGTTCCATCGATTTAACCCCACAAAAAGACGGTATCTTTGTGGAAGATAAAGAATCTCCATACGTAAACCTTATCGTCGCGCGTCAAAGCAATGTTGACTCTGACAATGTGAAAAATTTTGTCAAAGCTTATCAGACAGATGAAGTCTACAACGCGGCTTCAGCCATATTCAAAGGTGGCGTCGTTAAAGGTTGGTAATAAAAAAGCCGAAGCGCAAGCTTCGGCACGAGTAGTGT
>NZ_AEIU01000062.1 GCF_000165125.1 Vibrio caribbeanicus ATCC BAA-2122
CTTCCCACGAAGAATTAAAACTCTGTGGGCGATTAGCTCAGTTGGGAGAGCACCTGCCTTACAAGCAGGGGGTCACTGGTTCGAGCCCGGTATCGCCCACCATTCTCTAAGTATTTTTGGATTAAAACTTCCAAGCCACTTCAGTAAAACGTGCGTGGTTGGAATTTTTGCCGCCTAAAAGGCGAATTTGAGAGTCCTTAGACAATGACTTTTATTGAAAAGTGATTT
>NZ_AEIU01000061.1 GCF_000165125.1 Vibrio caribbeanicus ATCC BAA-2122
GTCACCACTTTATTACACCCACAGTAGTAACAAAGCTTATGACAAAATGGGATGTGAATGTAAAGGGACAGAGGTCGCTCAGGATATTGAGTACAAGCCATATCATATTCAGCCACGGTAAAAGCTTGGTGTAGCTCTAAGGCTGTTGGGTAGGAAGTATAGCGAGGCCCTGAGTGATTATATTTGTTCAACATGGTTTGATCCCAGACAATATCCTGGTTTACATCAACAAACTGCGGCATGATGATATCCCCATTTTCGGCTTGTTATAGAGTGACGGCGGCCATAAAACCTAGGTGTATGATAGTGCCACAAAATGAGCTAAGAGGACGACTAAAAATATTCTGTTTGAAAGACGGGTGATGCAAATGCTCTTCCTATCGATAGATTTTTTAACAAACACTCATTCCATCGGTCGCTTATCTGAGGCGGATATAGTCCAATTAACTATCCGCCAATTTCCAATCAGACCATCTGGATATCGATTTGCTTATTGAGCGGCTCAACATGTCTTTGTAGACGTTCTAACTCAACGACAATGGCCTCTTGTAGACGTGATTCTGCTTTGTGACGAGCGAGGTTTTGTTGCATCCGCTCTTTTTTCACCAAGCTTTGTCTCGCTTCCCCACGAGCCATATCTTTAACAATATGGAAAAGCTCAGAGGTGGCTGGATATTCTTGATCAAAATCAACCCTTTGTTCACCTTGAACATAATCCATAATATTGTAGAGTCGAATGCTGATTTCAGACAGATCACATTGGCCTTGAATACCAGCCATACATAACACTCGAACGCTTTCAAAGATATTGGCATTCCGTTTCTCTATCGCCAGCAATCGGTGCTGCTGCTGTAACTCATTTTGTTTCTTAAGTTGAAGCAAAAGATAGCCAGCATACGAAGCTAAACCGAAAATAATCACGCCACCAGCGATGGCTAACGTCGTCGTGTCAAGGCTCATGTTTTATCCCTTAAACTGATTGAGGTCTACATCTTCAAACTGCGACAAAAGTGCATCATCTTTATCAACATTTTTTGAATTTTTCGCAGGAGGCATCTCTTGTTCTTCGGAGTCTTCCATTTGCGCGTCAAAAATGCCCAACTGCTTCATAAGGGTCTCAATACGTGTGAGCTTTTGGTCGACGTATTTTTGTAAGCCCGCACCAAGACTCTCACCATTATCTAATCGATCGAGTAACACATTAAGCTGAGCATCGTTCTCTAGCATCTCAAGTTCCTGCTCAGCACTCAATCTACGCTGCGCTTTGGTTGGCTTGGTTGTATTTTCGACCACCAAGGGAATCTTCTTTTTACTACCCAAACGGGGATCTCGCGCCTTACCAACTGAGTTTACAGACGACTCATTTCCATCTGAATTTCGGTTCCCCGTTTTTAGCCCTTTGCGTTTTTTCTCTTTTTTACGTAAACGCCCTTCAACATCAGATTGAGTGCGATTTCGCACCACGACAACATCAGTGTTACCACCTGATCTGGATTTTTTACTACGGCTCATTACTGCACTTTCCTCAGTAAAATGACATCATTACCAACAAATTCAAGTTCGAGCTGATCGCGCTCTGCCAAATATTGAAACGTTGCTCGGCTAAAGAAGATCACATGAGTGGGATCGTTTTTATAATGCCAATGAGCAAACGCTTCAACATCAATGACCATCTTGGTCATCAGACCAATCCAGCCACCGGGTTTAACTAAATTTAACCATTTATACCACACTTGATCAGGATGATAGAGATGCTCTATCACCTCTGTCGCGGTGACAAAATCATACGTCCATTTAAGTACGTCTGTATTCGAATGATAGTAAATATCATACAAACTCACTACATGCCCCTGCTCCTCTAACATCACAGACAATGTTGGCCCAGGACCACAACCGAAATCAAGCCCATGAGATTCAGGCTCAATACGCTCAAGTAAAGGGTTCACGACACGTGACAAGAAACGTCGATAGCCGAGATCCTCTGGGTTGTTCTCATGCTTGTCATAGTGAGCCTTCTCGGTACCAGTATCCAATCTCATATCAGGATCGACAAAGACAAGCTCACATCGTGAACATTGAAAATACTCTCGATTTTTATCACTAAAATAGTGCTGGGTCGCCGAGTGATGACAAAGTGGGCATATGTGCATGAAAATATCCTATCTACAGGGATGCGAAACATACCAGAAAGTGAAGCGAGTGTGGAGTAAAACAGAGCAAATAAGCATCGTTTTAGCAAAACGGACAATAAAAAAAGCGATAGACTGACTCTATCGCTTTCAAAATGCCCTGAGGCTAATTTCGTTGTACCCAGTTTAGGTACACCAAAAATCCATTTGTTATTGGTGCTGTCCCTGCTGCGCGTCTTGTTTGTCATCGTCCTGATGAGTTTTGACGTCCTTACAACATCCAAGTATTTGAGCTCTTCCTGAGCTTGGTCCATTACTGTGTTTCATTCCTAAAACGAGCTGACCATCCGTGTCCAGTAAGTCTCCGACTTACTGATTATTCCTTAGAATGTTTAACTAAAAACACCACTAGAGGTATCCTGCCTCTCTCCCTATCACAGCGTCCTGCCGTTAACTTTAATCTACGCCAAAGAAAAA
The DNA here is from genome assembly GCF_000165125.1 of Vibrio caribbeanicus ATCC BAA-2122. Taxonomy (GTDB): domain Bacteria; phylum Pseudomonadota; class Gammaproteobacteria; order Enterobacterales; family Vibrionaceae; genus Vibrio; species Vibrio caribbeanicus. Next base: position 2,607 of record NZ_AEIU01000061.1, read on the forward strand.
GCGGTGCAACACTCGATACTAAAAAAAAGACAAAATTTTACAAAGTAAATAAATACGCTTTTATTTTTAATTATTTAGATAACAATGGCGTAAAATTACTATGCGTTGAATGGCCGATCTCTCACAAAAAAGGTAGAAAACTTGGAAGAAAGGAGAAAAACAGGGTGTGAAGCGCGTCAAATAAAAAAGCTCAGAGAGCAATCTGAGCTCTACAGAGTCAACTGCATAATTAACTACCGCCAGTCAGCTTAGTGAAGTCCACCGACGTATTGTGAGAGCGTCTCTATCTCTTCATCGGTCAACTTTTTAGCGACATCTCGCATCATCGCATTCATATCATTGCCACGAACACCATCACGAAACATTTGCAGTTGCGATTTTATATAATCTGCATGTTGTCCTGAAATTTTAGGAAACCCTGAAAGCTCGGTTCCATTACCACGCGGACCATGGCAAGCAACGCAAGCAGGTAGGCCACGCTCAGCATCGCCAGCTGTGTACAAAACCTTGCCAGCTTCTACGACATTTTCAGGTGTGGTATTATACGATGTAGTCAATGAGGCGTAATAAGCCGCGAGATCAGCCATATCTTGCTCAGATAAAACCATGGCCATACCGCCCATAACGGCGTTAACACGTCCTTGCTTACCGCCGCTAGTCATACCAAGTTTGAATTCTCTCAATTGCTTTTCGAGATACTTCTCATGTTGACCAGCAAGTTTAGGATACATAGGAATCTGGCTGTTGCCATCTGCACCATGGCAAGCAGCGCAGGTGAGAGACTTTGTTTTACCAGCTTCTATACTGCCTTGGGCCGATATAGAGCAACTGGCTAACAGACTCGCAATTAGCACTAATTTATTCATGACATTCCATTATAATTATCTAGCTTCCAGTACCACTTTGTGTTCCCACTCGTGATACAATATACGTCCTTATGCCGAACACGGTTATTTTACACTATTTCACAAAAAAGTAATCAATCGACAACACAAAGTCGAGATGGAGTTAACAGTGAGCGTAAAAATTCATTATCAAAACACCCATTTCATCACAAGTGCACCTGACATCCGTCATTTGCCTGAGGATGAAGGTATCGAAGTTGCGTTTGCAGGACGCTCCAACGCCGGAAAATCCAGCTCTCTAAACCGATTAACCAACCAGCGTGGTCTGGCAAAAACCAGTAAAACGCCAGGTCGAACACAACTCATTAACCTTTTTAAGGTAATTGATGGATGCCATATTGTCGACCTTCCGGGGTACGGTTTTGCTCAAGTCCCCTTAGAAATGAAGAAAAAGTGGCAGAAATCACTCGGTGAGTATTTGCAAAAGCGTCAATGTTTAAAGGGGCTTGTCGTTTTAATGGATATACGCCATCCGATGAAAGATCTTGATCAACAATTGATTTTTTGGGCAGTGGACAGCGGTATTCCAGTTCAGGTTTTACTAACGAAAGCAGACAAGCTAAAAAGTGGCGCTCGAAAGGCGCAGGTTCTCAAAATTAAAAAGGATGCTGAAGGTTTTGGCGGAGATGTTAGTGTTGCTGCATTCTCATCACTGAAAGGTATTGGGGTCGACACATTACGTTCAAAGCTTGATGATTGGTTTGCACCCGCGGTTGCAGAAACTATCTCTGATGAGCTCAATGAGCAAGATAACGCTTCAAACGATTGAATACCACTCTTCCTACACAAGCCTCATAACTGGGGCTTGTTGTTCTAAAAGCCCATTCTTGTTATTTAACAACATTATTGTGTAACACAAAGTATGGTTGTCACTTTACTTCATTGGTACAGACAATGTTTCTCGCTACCGTGACCCAATAAAAAACGCCCCAGTCAAATACTGACTGGGGCGGCTGAATTAGCCTAATCCAATAACGTGAAACAAAAGGTCTAAAAGATAGAACATCTTACCTCTGTACCCTACGAGTGTTAATGTAGCGCAAAAGGTTATAAATGAAAACTATTTTTGAAATAAATTTTCAGTTTTATTTTATTTTACTACATTTAAAATAGAGCCCGTTTAAATACAAAAATCGAGAAAAAAACTCAATGTATTGATATAATTGAATTTTATTTAATGTGCTTGATCCCAATTCTCGCCATGACCTGCTTCAGCCACTAATGGAACTTTCAATTGTGCCGCTTGTTCCATCAAATTTCGTATTTTACTTTCAATTTCAGGCAAACTTGTTTCTTCAACTTCAAACACAAGTTCATCATGTACCTGCATAAGCAACTTCACTCGTCCTTGGCCCTCAGTTTGAATCCAATCATCGACCAACAACATCGCTTTTTTAATGATATCTGCCGCAGTGCCTTGCATCGGGGCATTAATAGCCGCTCTCTCAGCTGCTTTACGGCGCATTCCATTGCGCGATTGTATTTCAGGTAGATGCAAACGACGGCCAAAAATTGTCTCAACATACCCCTGCTCTGCAGCGATACTGCGGGTATCTTCCATGTATTGCATCACCCCAGGGTAGCGTTCAAAATACGTATCCATGTATTGTTGGGCTTCCCCTCGAGGAATACCCAATTGCTTCGCTAATCCAAATGCACTCATGCCGTAGATCAAGCCAAAGTTCACTGCCTTTGCTCTACGACGCTGCTCAGCAGTCACTTGAGAGATATCAACACCAAGAATCTCTGCCGCAGTCGCGGCATGAATGTCTTTGCCTTGCTGAAAGGCCTCAAGTAAGGCACGGTCTCCGGATAGATGCGCCATAATCCTTAACTCGATTTGTGAGTAGTCAATCGCCATGATTTTATAACCATGCGGTGCTACAAAAGCCTGCCTAATTCTGCGCCCTTCCTCATTTCGAATTGGGATGTTCTGTAAATTGGGGTCGGTAGAAGAAAGGCGACCGGTCGCTGTCACAGCCTGATGATACGAAGTATGCACTCGACCTGTGGTCGGATTTATCATCTTTGGAAGCTTGTCTGTGTACGTAGACTTGAGCTTAGCTAGCCCTCTATACTCAAGGATCTTTTCAGGTAGCGGGTAATCAAGAGCCAACTCTTGCAGTACTTCTTCATTCGTTGATGGTGTTCCTGAAGGGGTTTTCTTAACCACGGGCAACCCCATTTTCTCAAACAAAATAGCTTGCAATTGTTTGGGAGAGTTCATATTGAATTCTTGACCCGCTATGTCGAAAGCTTGCTGCTCAAGCGCATCTAATCTCAACGCAATCTCTTGCGACTGAGCAGAAAGCTTCATGTCATCGATCAATACCCCTGTGCGCTCGATGCGAGATAGAACGGGCACCAAAGGCATTTCAATATCCCGATAAATGCTCGCAAGCTTATCACTGGCATCTAAGCTCTTCTGCAATCGCTGATGAAGCCTAAAGGTCACATCCGCATCTTCTGCAGCATATGGTGCTGCTTGTTCTAAATCGATCTGATTGAACGTCAATTGCTTCTTGCCTTTGCCCGCAACTTGCTCAAAAGAAATGCAGCTGTGTTGCAGAAAACGCAGCGCTAAGCTGTCCATATCATGTTTGCCTGCAACACTGTTGTAAACATATGAAGCCAGCATGGTATCAAACTTGATGCCTCGCATATCGATACCGTATCGTGCCAGCACACTCGCATCGTATTTTAGGTTCTGGCCAACCTTCGCTCGTGATCCATCTTCAAGTATCGGCTTCAACTGTTCCAGGACCCAGTCTCGCTCAAGCTGCTTGGGCGCATCCATGTAATCATGAGCAACGGGGACATATGCTGCCACTCCTTCCTCAATCGCGAATGAGACGCCGACTAAGTTTGCTTCCATATAATCAAGACTATCGGTTTCGGTATCAAACGCGATCACATCGGCACTGCGCAGTTTATTTAACCACACTGCCATGGCCGACTCATCCAGAATTATTTCGTATTGACTTCTATCAATCTTTACCGCTGAGGTGTCGAGATCAGATGAGGTATCTGATCCGCGTGAAAATGCGGCCCCATCTGCCATAATTGTGCCATCACCACCTTCAAGCAATTCATTAAGCCAAGATTTGAATACCAGTTGACCATACAATTTGATCAATGAATCTTGATCGGGTGCCGATTTGGATAACGATGGTATATCGTGATCTAATTTTACATCGAGCTTGATGGTAGCCAGTTGATATGAAAGCATGGCATCATCTTTGTTCTCTTCAAGCTTTTTCGCCATAGTTTTTGAACCACGAAAGCCCAATGCTGCGATAGAATCTAAGTTATCATACAATTGCTCAAGCCCTCCAATACCTTGAAGTAGTGCTGTGGCCGTTTTATCTCCCACACCCGGGACACCCGGGATATTGTCGACCTTGTCACCCATAAGAGCCAAGTAATCAATGATCAACTCAGGTGGGATCCCAAATTTCTCAACCACCCCCTCTCGATCCATCACCGTATTCGTCATGGTGTTGATCAAGGTAATGTTTTCATCAACCAATTGAGCCATATCTTTATCACCTGTACTAATTAACACAGGGATGCCTTCTGCCGATGCTTGAGTAGCTAATGTACCAATAACATCATCCGCTTCTACGCCTGGGACACAGATCAGCGGTAGTCCCATAGCCTTTATAACGTTGTGTAGCGGTTCAATTTGGCAACGCAGATCATCAGGCATAGGAGGGCGATTGGCTTTGTACTCTGGGTACATGTCATCTCGAAATGTTTTTCCTTTTGCATCAAAGATGACCGCCATTCGATCAGAGGCATAATGACGCATCATGCTTCGCAGCATGTTGACAACACCATACACCGCATTAGTGGGGATCTCACCATTGCTCATTGTACCTGGGTAAGCATGAAAGGCGCGATAAAGGTAAGAAGAGCCATCAATTAAGATAAGTGGGTTATCAGGAATATTAGCCATAGACTTTGAGTATCCAAACAAGACAAAAATTGTGTTTAGAATGCCACGACTCAAGATCTCGATCCATTTTAAACCTATGATAAGTCCACATAAAGTGATCCAAATTACCCCTCGACATGTGGATAACTCTGTTTATATTATTTACCCACAAGTAATAACTTCGATTAAAAAACCAATGCGTTTGACAATAAATTCATGATATTTAAGTAAAAACTTCAAGATCGAACAATAATAGCAAGATCATTAAATGATCTTGCCTTGTGGAAAAGAATATCGGTGAGCTTTTCACCATAAAATATTCCAGCCATAAAAAAAGCGACATCTTTCGATGTCGCCTAGCAAAAAAAAGGTCAAAGCATATCCATTGATGCGCTTCACCATAAAGCTATAAATTACACTGGAAGCAATGTGAGCAATGTCGTGTCAAAAAGAACGAGTGCAAGTTCGCTAAAGACCTTGGTAAGACAATCGCTGACACAATGAAAGCGGGCTTACTTGGGTCTTGTTGAACTTATTTCATTCCCTAAGACAAGACAAATAATAACTATTCTCATTTGCATAGTCAACATCTAAATGAGAAAAAATCTCATTTAATTTTTTTGTTATTAATCTAGTTGCTTTATAAAATAGATACGCCCATCTAGAAGGTTGTGTTTTTCTTCATACTTTTCAATTAAATAACCATTTTTAATTAAGAGTCTCAGCATAGATGGAAACTGGTTACGTGATTTCACTTTAATTTTTTTGTAACCCTGCTCATAAGCCCACCTTTGCTGAGTATCTAACAATGCTTGTGCTATCCCTGCTTTTCTCGCTGATGAGGATACGCCTCCAAACCAGCTGTAGAACGTGGTATCATCGATCTGGTAACCCACTTTAAATCCAAGCATGTCGTTCCCTTTTTGTGCAACAAGAATAAGATGTTTTTTATCTTTTAGACGTGCAGATAAGCTCTCAACGGTGTCTTTACTTGTAAATTCCGCAATCTGTTCCACAACTTGAACACATTCTTCCAATGTTCCGGGACGGCATATAATACTCATCAAATTTTACCCATAAAAAAGGCCAGCCAATACTGGCTAGCCTATGATATTTTGATTGGTGTTATTCTTGAGCACCTTCTAAGTAAGTTGCAGCTTTGGCATTTTCTTCTGCTAGCCACTTAGCAACATCCTTAGCAAAGTAGGTTAAAATGCCATCAGCTCCAGCTCGTTTAAAACAAAGCAATGACTCCATTACCGTCTCGCGCTCTTGTAACCAGCCATTGGCAAACGCTGCTTTGTGCATTGCATATTCACCAGAGACTTGATAAGCAAACGTTGGCACTTTGAGTTCAGACTTGATTCGTCGAACAACATCTAAATAAGGCATACCCGGCTTAACCATCACCATGTCCGCACCTTCGTTGATGTCCATAGCCACTTCGTGCACGGCTTCATCAGTATTAGCTGGATCCATTTGATAGTTTTTCTTATTGCCGCCTTTAAGGTTACTTGCACTGCCGACTGCATCGCGAAATGGCCCATAATAGCTTGATGCGTATTTTGCTGAGTAGGCCATGATCTGCGTATTAATATGACCTGCTTTTTCTAAAGCCTCGCGAATGGCTCCGATCCTTCCATCCATCATATCGGATGGAGCAATAACATCGGCTCCAGCTTCTGCGTGAGAAAGTGCCTGCTTAATCAATACTTGTGTGGTTTCATCGTTGAGAACATAACCTGAATCATCAATAATTCCATCTTGACCGTGGGTCGTAAACGGATCTAACGCCACATCGGTTATTACCCCAATCTCAGGCACATGCTCTTTTAACGATCTTACGGCTCTTTGGACAAGCCCTTCTGAGTTGTAAGCTTCAGTTGCACACAAGCTCTTGGCATCTTGGTTCACAACCGGAAATAAAGCAATTGCCGGCACTCCAAGACGTGCAAGATACTGCGCTTCTTCAAGCATCAAATCAATCGATAAACGTTCAACACCAGGCATAGAATCAACAGCTTCACGCCGATCTTTACCCATAAGAATAAACATTGGATAAATCAAATCGCTGACGCTCAGAGCCTTCTCTGCCATTAAACGGCGGCTAAATTCGTGCTTACGCACCCGACGCATACGGCGGCCGGGAAATTGACCTTGAATCATAACAGACACTCGTTACTCCTTGTGTAGTGAAAGTGCTCAGTTGTCATCATATCATTCACCAGTATCGACACCAGATATAACCGTTTAAAATACAAAAAATGACCTTACGCTCACACTGGCGTATAATACTCGACAGTCAATAGATAAGAGAATAATCATGATCGATACCCACGCCCACATTTATGCCGACGAATTCGATCAAGATCGCGATCAAATCATCACTCGAGCACTTGAGCAAGGTATTGACAAAATTTTAATGCCCAATATCGATATACACTCTATTGAACCTATGCTCACTACGCAAGCGCTCTACCCGGATGTCTGCCACTCAATGATGGGACTACACCCTTGCTACGTGGATAATAATGTTAAAAAAAATCTTGAGACCATTTACTCCTGGTTTGACAAACACTCTTTTATTGCTGTAGGTGAAATCGGCATCGACTTGTATTGGGATAAAACCTACCAAGCCGAACAAGAGAGTGCCTTTATTACTCAATTAAACTGGGCGAAGGAAATGTCTCTGCCTGTCGTTATTCATACTCGCGACTCCATCGAGGAAACATTGACTCTTCTGAGAAAAGAGCAAGATGGCTCACTTAGCGGAGTATTTCATTGTTTTGGTGGTAGTCTCGAACAAGCCAAAGCGATTAATGATTTGGGGTTTCACCTTGGTTTAGGGGGCGTATCGACCTTTAAAAATGGAGGCATGGATCAAGTCATTCCTCATCTTGACATCAACTATCTGATTCTTGAAACTGATTGCCCCTACCTCGCTCCGGTACCCCATAGAGGAAAGCGAAATGAGCCAGCCTATACCGCTCTCGTAGCCCAGCGAATTGCTGATCTACGTCAAGTCAGCGTCGAAGATATCGATACGCTAACAACGCACAACGCCAGAAGGCTATTTTCTCTATAGGGGGGAGTGATACCACTCTCCGAATAACCCAATAATAGTGACTTGTTAACCCTCAACCATCAGGACTCAACATCCTGATCTTGTGGGCTATAAAAACGCGCGAAAAACAATCCTACCTCAAACAGCAAGCACATAGGCACAGCCAATAGCGTTTGTGAAATCATATCGGGGGGCGTTAGCATCATACCAACAACAAATGCTCCCACTATGATATAAGGGCGTTTCTCACTCAAGCTTTTAGCTGAAGTCGCCCCTGTCCAACACAGTAATATAATTGCGACGGGCACTTCAAAAGCAATCCCAAATGCAAGAAACAACGCAAGTACAAAATCGAGGTAACTCGATATGTCGGTGGCAAACTCAACTCCACCAAGCGATATCGTGGTAAAAAAGCCGAATACCAGTGGGAAAACCACAAAATAGGCAAAAGCAACACCGCAGTAGAAAAGTAAGGAGCTTGAGAACAATAAGGGGATGATTAAGCGTCGCTCGTGTTGATAAAGGCCGGGAGCAACAAATGCCCATATCTGATACAAGATATAGGGGACAGATACAAATATCGCCGCAACTAAGGTTAACTTGAGCGGCGTAAAAAAGGGAGACGCAACGTCCGTTGCAATCATGGTCGCCCCAGCAGGTAGCCGCTCAATCAAAGGCGCCGATACAAACTCATAAATCGTATTAGAGAAATATACCATTGCCAGAAAAACCAATACCACTGCTGCAATGGCTTTCAGCAGACGGCTTCTGAGTTCCAACAAGTGGCTAATCAAAGGTTGAGTGTGCTCTGCAGAAGACATAAACGCCCCGTTTTAATTAAAATCGTCAAATACCTTGCGTTGAGTGATACCAGACGTCAGCACTTATTGGTTGTCATCTTTTGACTTGTGTATTGATGCGCGCTCACGCGTCTCAGGTTTATCTTCAGTATCATCAGCAGCGTAAGGCCGCTGCACCTCTTGTGCGGCTTGCTTGAGCTGCTCTAGGGACGATTGAACTTCAGAGGAGAGGTTTTTCATTCCCATTTGCTCAGCTTTTTTTAAATTCTCATGGAGCTCTTGTGTTTTGAGCTCGTGATTCAACTCATCTTTGACGCTGTTTGCCATGCTTTTCGCAGAGCGCACAAAGTTGACCACACTGCGAATGGCGTGAGGCAAGCGCTCTGGACCTAAGACCACCAAACCGACCACAAAAATTAATACCAGCTCCCAGAAACCGATATCAAACATAGCTTAACTCTGCTCTTTATCTTTTTGAGTTTCGGATGTTGACGAGGTCTTTTTCTGCTCTATGTTGGGCTGCTCAAAGTCGGCGTCTTTTTTCTCTGTCTCTTCTTCTTTCATAGCCTTTTTGAAACCTTTTAGTGCACTGCCCAAATCCCAACCGATGTTACGAAGCTTTTTTGTGCCAAAGAGCAACACTACAATAGCAACGATAATCAACAACTGAATAACACTTATACCACCCATTTTTCACTCCCCCCAAATAACGATTCTGTCTAACGTCGATAAGCCTGCCAGCTCATCAACCAAAAAACCACACCACTCACGGCAGTGCCCAAGGACAGCAATTGGTGACTGCTATCTAGTAATATCGCTGAACATATAACCAAAGTCGCACCAATACCAAATAAAAACTTACCTGTTGCTTGCTGTTTTTTACTTGAGCGATAGCCTTGATAAAGCCTATCGATACGCTGGTTCATCATTTTACCCTGACGCAGTCCGTCGTACAGTAGCTCAGGCAGTTCTGGCAGTTTCTCTGCCCAAAATGGTGCTCTATCTTTTACCGCATTGATAAAAGCTTGAGGCCCAACTTGGTTCATCATCCACTCTTCGAGGAAAGGCTTTGCGGTTTGCCATAAATCAAGCTGTGGATAAAGCTGGCGGCCGAGCCCTTCTACATAAAGGAGCGTTTTTTGCAGCAGTACAAGCTGCGGCTGAACCTCCATATTAAAGCGTCTTGCGGTGTTGAATAGATTAAGAAGAACATGACCAAATGAAATTTCGCATAATGGCTTGGCAAAAATGGGCTCACACACCATGCGAATCGCAAACTCAAACTCATCCACATTGGTATTACGCGGCACCCAATTTGATTCCACGTGAAGCTCAGCAACTCGCCGATAATTACGGTTGAAAAAAGCGAGAAAGTTCTCTGCAAGATAGCGTTTATCCTCACTATTTAGGGTACCGACTATGCCACAATCAAGCCCTATCCACAGTGGGTTATCTGGATTTTCATAAGAAACAAAAACATTTCCAGGGTGCATATCGGCGTGGAAAAAACTGTCACGAAACACTTGAGTAAAGAAGACACTCACCCCTCTCTCAGCAAGTAACTTCATGTTGGTTCCGTTGTCTACCAACCCATCAATATCGGAAACTTGAATGCCATAAATTCGCTCCGATACCATCAAGCTCTCACTACTAAAGTCAGTATAAACTTCTGGGATATAAAGCTCTTGGCTACCTTCAAAGTTTCTTCTGAGTTGAATTGCGTTGGCGGCCTCTCTGCGCAAATCTAACTCGTCAAGTAGCGTTTTTTCATATTCGCGAACCACTTCCACAGGCTTAAGTCGTCTGGCCTCTGGCAAAGCTTTTGCTACGATACGCGCCATGCGGTACATCAATTTCAAATCCGCATCAATCGCAGGACGTATATCTGGGCGAATCACCTTCAACACAACCTCTTGATTTGATTCACGTAGTGTCGCTGTGTGAACCTGTGCAATAGAAGCCGAAGCCAAAGGTTCAACACAAAAGTCATCGAACCAAGTATCAATCGCACCACCGAGCGCTTGCTCGATTTGTGCTTTAGCCAATTGGCCATCAAAAGGAGAGACTTGGTCTTGTAACAGGGCTAAGGGATCAGCAATATGAGGAGGGAACAAGTCCCTTCGGGTCGACATCATCTGACCAAATTTGATCCATACTGGGCCAAGCTCTTGTAAAGCCAGTCTTAAGCGGTCCCCAAGTGGTTTATCAGGGTGTTTGTTTTTACACCAGAATAAACCTTTTCGAATTAATCGAGGCGCTTTCATCCACTGGTGATCAGGAAGGAGCTCATCGAGGCCATACTCTAGCTGGACCCGAACGATGTGATACAAGCGTCGTAATTCAGAGGGCGTCATAGGCGCTCCATCAGTTGCATCAACTTCACTTCTAAACGTGCGGCTTGACTTCGTACTTCATCAACCTGATCACAAAAATCGGCGACTTCAAGTGAAGCTGGCGCTACGCGCCACTCTTCTGTCAAAACCTCAGCGACTTGCTGTCGACTTTTTGCTGTTCGAGACAAAATGCGATCATTCAGTTGACTTACATTAAAGACCAAAGTGTGAGCCAAGGCATCACCAACAACTTTAGACAGCCATTCTTCAATGTCTGGTTTACTATCCACCAATAACTGAGAAAACTTTTGCGCGAGCTGAATATCGCCAGTTAACTCTAACTTATCTTGCTTAATCAGTTGAGTGATTTTTGAGTGATCACGTAATTCTGGTAACACCATGATATTGAGTGATAAATAACAATCAGGCTCTCCTTCAAAACCACTTAGAACGTCAATTTGCTGACTGAACACAAACGTGAGCGTTTGGTTTAGCTCCTTTAAGTGAACTTGGAGTACCTTGCCCTGAAAACGTGTTAAACGACGTGTCAATTCAGGGTCGTCTTTAATTAAGGAGTTGAGTGCGGTTTCAATAACCGCTGTAATAAGGGGCTCAAATGGCATGATCCTACCCTTTAAAATTTAAACCCACGATGGAGTGCTACAATACCACCCGTCAAGTTATGATAACTGGTTTGCTCAAAGCCTGCACTTTCCATCATAGTCTTTAAAGTTTCCTGATCAGGATGCATACGAATCGATTCGGCAAGATAGCGATAGCTTTCAGCATCATTAGCAACAAGTTGTCCCATTTTGGGTAAAAGATGAAAAGAGTACGCATCGTATACCTTTGAAAGTGGCTCAAAGACAGGTTTGGAAAATTCTAAAACCAGCAGTCTTCCACCGGGCTTTAATACACGAAACATAGAACGCAATGCTTTGTCTTTATCGGTCACATTACGCAGGCAAAAGCTAATGGTAATTGCGTCAAAATAGTCATCAGGAAACGGCAGTTCTTCAGCGTTCGCCTGAACATAGTGGACGTTACCGACAATCCCTGTATCACGTAGCTTATCGCGCCCAACATTGAGCATAGAGTTATTGATGTCGGCCAGAATGACATGGCCTTTTTCACCTACTATGCGAGAAAATTTGGCAGTAAGATCGCCCGTACCACCACCAAGGTCCAGCACCTTTTGTCCAGAGCGAACCCCACTACAATCGATGGTAAAGCGTTTCCACAATCTGTGAATACCAACAGACATCAAATCATTCATAATGTCGTATTTAGCAGCAACAGAGTGGAACACCTCCGCAACCTTAGCCACTTTTTCTTCTTTAGCAACGGTGTGGAAGCCAAAGTGCGTGGTTTCGTTTGCTTCGACCGCTGTTGTTGATTGCTCGCTTTTATCCGTCATTGTGGTTCCTCTTTAATCAGTGCGTTAAATTGATACGACTTGAGCACTGTTGCCTGCTAGTTTACTTTATCCGTATCCGGATGTCTTTCAACCTCGGCATCATTTTTATCGATAGAATAGGTTTGATCAGGTTGAGACGAAACACTTTGCAAAACCTTGTCAGAAATCGATTTCTTGATATCAACCCCTAGTTGCTTAAAGCTCTCGGCTTGACGAATGGCATTACCACGCCCAGACACCAATTTATTCATCGCGCCTTGATAATTTTGATTGGCTTTGTCCAAAGCCCCGCCGAGCCCTTCCATATCATCAACAAATAAACGCAATTTGTCGTATAGTTTGCTGGCACGCTCAGCGATGACCTGTGCGTTTTGATTTTGACGTTCATTTCGCCATAAGTTATCAATGGTACGTAAGGCAACCAGTAAAGTGGTTGGGCTAACCAAAATAATATTTTGCTCCATCGCATCTTTCACCAAGCTCGGATCTGCCTGAATAGCCACTTGGAAAGCAGGCTCAACGGGAATAAACATTAAAACATAGTCAAGGCTCTCTATCCCCTTGAGCTGATGATAATCTTTCTGAGATAGTTGTTTTATATGATTCCTTATTGATAGTAAGTGTTCACTTAGTGCTTTTTCACGTTGCAAGTCAGTGTCGGCATTAAAAAAACGTTCATACGCCACCAGCGCCATTTTTGAATCGACAACAACCTGTTTGTCTTGCGGTAAGTAAACAATCACATCTGGCTGAAAACGCTTACCAGCGTCGTTTTGTAAACTCACTTGGGTTTGATATTCATGTCCTTCCCGAAGCCCAGATTCTGCAAGAACCCGTGCCAAGACAACTTCTCCCCAATTGCCCTGCTGCTTATTATCTCCTTTAAGCGCTTGAGTGAGATTCAGCGCTTCTTGAGTCATCTGCTCATTCAGTTTTTGTAAACTTTTTATTTCGTGGACTAATGTATGACGCTCTTTGGCTTCCTGATTAAAGCAATCATTAACTTGCTTTTTAAACCCTTCTAGCTGCTCTTTGAGTGGAGACAGCAAACCATCGAGACTCTGACGGTTATGTTGATCAACCTTCGCCGTTTTTGTCTCCAGCATTTGATTAGCGAGATGCTCAAACTGCTGCTTAAGACGTTCCTCAGCTTGCTCAAGTAACTGTAGTTTCTCTTGGCTGGCTTTTTCTTCTTGTTCACGACGTGCGGTTTGCTCAAGCAGTTGTGCTTCGAGTTGAAACTTTTGTTCGCGAATAACCTCTAGCTCATCAGCAAACTGCTGGCGCTCCTGTTTAATCGACTCCAAGTGGCGTAACTTCTCAACTACGGCCATTAATTTGCCATGAGCTTGCTTAAGTTCATAAGCAGATTTATCTCGTTCATCATCAAGCTCATCAAGTTGCTGCTGCGCATCACTCAATTGTTGCTGTAAATGAGTGATCTGAGTCTGTGATAATTGTTGAGTGGACTCTAGTTGCTGTTTCAAAAGCTGATTACTCAGCAACATTCTTTGTTTAACCCACCAGCCAATAACACCTGCACCGATCAGCGAGCCCATAATTCCGCTTAATAAAGCGCTTTGACTGTCAAGAATCCATTGCATAATAAGGAGTTAAATATTTAATATGAGATACATTTAATGGTATTTTACTACTGGATAAATGTCCAGATTAACCACTTTTTCTCGCATTTTTCGTCTTCACTTTTTCTCGCCAAACTTGGCTTGGAGGTATGTAATGAATGAGCGTCGTGCATTAGGTTTAGGCCTATGTGCTGTCCTTTTATGGTCAACTGTTGCCACCGCATTTAAATTAACTTTACAAGAGTTTTCCCCAATCCAGATGCTAGCTGTGGCCATTATGGTTTCTGCGGGGGTTTTGCTTACCCTGTGTCTGATACAGAAAAAAGGACAGCAAATCATTCGAACCTTTATCTCAAAGCCTTATTACTACCTTTTATTGGGGCTTATCAACCCGCTCGCCTACTACCTTATCCTATTCAAAGCGTATGACCTTCTCCCTGCATCACAAGCCCAGTCAATTAACTACAGTTGGGCCATCACCTTAACATTGATGGCTGCTGTCTTCTTAGGCCAAAAGATACGTAAACAGGACTGGATTGCCTGCAGCATTAGCTACCTTGGAGTCATTGTCATCGCAACCCAAGGCGACATTATTGGTCTTAAATTTGACAGCCCACTGGGCGTGAGTTTAGCGCTGTTCTCGACACTGCTTTGGGCCGGCTATTGGATTTTGAATACCAAAAATACCGCCGATCCCATTGTCACTGTGCTGCTTGGTTTCATGGTAGCTTTGCCCTTTGCATGGGGATTAGTCATCTTTGAAGATGAAAACTGGTCGAAAATAAGTCTGAGCGGCTGGCTCGCCGTTACCTATGTGGGGTTATTTGAGATGGGTATTACTTTCGTATTATGGCTTGGCGCACTGAGACTAACTCAGAATACGGCGCGGATCAGTAATTTGATTTTTATCTCTCCATTTTTGTCTCTCATTTTACTCTCCAATATCATCGGTGAGCCCATACATGCAGCCACAGTGGCCGGCCTGATCTTTATCATTGTGGGTTTGGTCATACAGCAAATGAAGCGTTCAGATCGAAATTCGCATGACTTATCAGAGCCCTCTTAACCCTTAACTAAGCTAACTCGGCCGCCAGCTCTCTGCCTTGCCCTCTTACTTTATCGACCTCTGCAGCTGCATCAGAGGGAAGATTCAGGGCTTGGGCAGGTTTGCTTTGCGCAAGAAAAGTTTGTTTTCCTTCATCTCCCTCTATTTCATCCCAGTGTAAATGAATATCTCTAGCGAGATATAGAAGGCAAGCTAGGTGTTTGGAGTTAACGGCCTTACTCGGGCAATTCACGTGTGCGATAGCGTCAACCAGTCGATTCGGAAACTTCCAAGTTTCTGCTAAAGCCGCACCAAGCGCCTGGGCATCAACATCAAGTAGCTCTTTTTGTACTTTAGCAATCCCCTCACCATTGTCAGCTCGGCGTTGAATTTCCAAAGCGATTTCAGGCTCTAGTGTGTGGATCATTAGTTCACCGATGTTATGCAGAACCCCACTGGTAAAGGCTTCATTAGGGTCTATATCGACGTCTTTCGCAATCGCACTGGCAATCATGGCAATCTCGAAACAATTTGACCAATACTCTTTGAGATCTAATGTGTCTATTTTGGGGAAACTTCCGGCGACGATGGAAGAAGATATCAGATTGCGCAGAGGGCTAACACCCACCCTAATGACTGCTTCGTGAATATTAGAGATCCCTTTTACGCTCCCAAATTGGGCAGAATTTGCTAAGCGAAGAACCCGAGCAAGTAAGACCTGATCCATCGCCATTTTCTTGGCCAACTCATCAAAATCAACAGCGTCACGATTGACCATTTCCAGTAGCTCTTGGAGCACACTTTCAATTCGTGGTAGTTCATTGATTCGAGAAATTAATCCTTGCTGCCCCATAGCCGTATGCTCCTGTCTTGATTCTACCTTATACAACTAAGTGTAGTACTATTGATTCAATTATTATTAGCTCAAAAGTAAGACTCTCACACCATCCCTGTCATCCTTTTCAAGTCACTCACAGATACTAAGCTCGCACAAGAGTAATTTTTCCTATAAAAATCACATCGAAAAACTGACAATTATATTATTTTCAATAAGTTATACAAATAAACCCGACTCTAAGATACAGTAGATAATCAACCGTGGATCGGGATACAAGGATGACCATATCATTTCGTCGACAACAAGGAAGTCGAGTCTACCACTTTCGGTCATTGGCAGATTTACTTGCCAAAGCCACCCCAGAACGCTCTGGTGATGTTCTAGCTGGTATTGGCGCTGAGTCAGCAACAGAGAGAGTTGTGGCCCAGATGACTCTCGCCGATTTACCACTAACGACCTTTATCAAGGAAGCTGTGATCCCCTACGAGAAAGACGAAATCACTCGCTTGATCATAGATAGTCACGACATAAAAGCTTTTTCTGCCATTGCCCACCTGACCGTGGGAGATTTTCGCAACTGGCTGCTCAGTGACACCACAGAACCTGCACATATCATCGCAATACGTTCAGGTTTAACGCCTGAAATGGTGGCAGCAACTAGCAAACTAATGCGCAACCAAGATTTAATCTTGATTGCAAAAAAATGCCAAGTAACCTCAGCATTTAGAAACACCATAGGTTTGTCAGGTAGGCTCTCGACTCGCCTTCAACCCAACCACCCCACTGATGATTTTAATGGTATTGCTGCCAGTATTTTTGATGGTCTGATGTATGGCAGCGGTGATGCTGTTATCGGCATTAACCCAGCCACAGATAACTTGGCCCAATGCACTCATTTACTCAAGATGCTCGATGATATCATTCAAAATTATCAGATCCCGACACAATCTTGTGTACTAACTCACGTCACTAATACTATTCAAGCGATTGAGATGGGCGCACCGGTCGATCTTGTTTTTCAGTCAATTGGTGGGACTGAGGGAACCAATCAAGGTTTTGGTATCAACCTGTCAATGCTTGAAGAAGCAAAGCAAGCAGCCCTATCTCTCAAACGTGGAACGGTTGGACAAAATGTGATGTATTTTGAGACAGGCCAAGGTTCGGCACTCTCAGCCAATGCGTTTCATAACGTTGACCAACAGACCTGCGAAGCGAGGGCTTACGCCGTAGCCAAGCAATTTGACCCACTACTAGTCAACACTGTGGTGGGCTTCATTGGTCCAGAATATTTATTTGATGGAAAACAAATCATCCGAGCCGGACTTGAAGATCACTTTTGCGCCAAGCTACTCGGGCTTCCAATGGGATGCGATATTTGTTACACCAACCATGCCTATGCTGACCAAAATGATATGGATACTTTGTTGACCTTACTAGGCGTAGCCGAGTGTTCATTTATCATGGGTATTCCAGGCTCAGACGATGTCATGCTCAATTATCAGACCACTTCTTACCATGACGCGCTCTATGCACGCAAAGCACTAGGACTAAAACCTGCCCCTGAATTTGAAGCCTGGCTTAACACCATGAATATCTTTGAGGACCTTGAGAAATTTCACCTCAGCCCAAACATTGACTCGCGCTGGTCTAAGGCACTCAGCAATATCACCAACGAGGTGAGTCATGACTAAGACAAGTAGAACCATGCAGTCAAAGTCTGTTGTGATTGATAGTCCTTGGCAACAACTTCGCGCGCTCACCAGTGCTCGAATCGCCATTGGACGGAGTGGAACCAGTATCCCTACCCATGAGATGTTGGCTTTTCAACTTGATCACGCCAAAGCCATCGACGCGGTGCACTGCCAGCTCGATACCAATACCCTAGTGTCAGAGCTGCAAGATTGTCCAATCATCAGCAGCACTTTTTTGCACCCACCTTTTGTCACACATAGCCAGTCTCACGATCGCTTCACCTATCTGCAGCGCCCAGATTTAGGCCGGAAATTATGTCGAAAAGACCAAGCCTTGCTGACTCAGTATGCAATTTCCACGTGCGTTGACTTTGATCTATCGTTGGTCATCGCTGATGGCCTCTCCTCCGTTGCCGTTCAAAAGCATGCCATTCCATTCATTCAGCGCTTAAGTATTGCCCTAAAAAACGATGATTACGCTTGGTCATGTTCACCCATTACCATTATCAAGCAAGGGCGAGTCGCTGCTGGTGATGACATAGGGCAAGCGTTAAAAGCCAACATGGTTCTTGTCATTATTGGTGAGAGACCTGGACTCAGTTCTCCAGACAGCATGGGGCTATATCTGACATGGGCGCCAAGGCGCGGTACCCAAGATGGACAAAGAAACTGCATATCCAATATTCGTCAGCAAGGCATGAGCTACGACGACGCGTGCCATAAAGCCTTATATTTAGCCAAGCAAGCCAGACACAAGCAACTCTCAGGAGTAGAACTAAAAGACCACTCGGTACTGACAGAACAATTGAGCAGTGCTGAGCCCTGTTTGGGGCAAAACAATTTCTTAACCCACAGACAAAATCAAGGATGAAAGATGTCTCAAAATACAAACTACATGTCTAGGCGGCAATTGAAACGTGGAGCCGCAGGATGGGTGCTCCTCGCCGGCCTTGGCATTTCTTACGTTATATCGGGTGACTTTGCGGGCTGGAACTTTGGACTAGCTCAAGCTGGCTGGGGAGGATTTGTTATCGCCACTGTAGCGATGGCCAGCATGTATTTTTGCTTGGTTCTCTGCCTGGCAGAAATGTCCTCTGCTATCCCAACAGCAGGGGGTGGGTATAGTTTTGCCAGACAAGCCATGGGACCCACAGGAGGATTTATTACCGGCTTATCTATCTTAATAGAATACGCGCTTGCACCCGCGGCGATCGTCATTTTTATCGGTTCTGCCATTAATGCTCTTATCGGTATTGATGGCCCCCTCGTCTATGCACTTTTTTATTTCACTTTTATCGCGATTCATTTAAAAGGGGTTGGTGAAGCACTCAAAGTCATGCTGGTTATTAGTAGTTTGGCTTTGGTCGCCATCTTTCTCACCTCGGTAACGCTTGCCAGTCACTTTGAGTGGCACAATTTATTCGACATTTCAGAAACCTCAGATCCGTTACTCCCTTTTGGTTGGCACGGAGTTTGGGCTGCTTTACCCTTTGCAATGTGGCTATTTTTGGCGGTTGAAGGCGTTCCTTTAGCGGCAGAAGAGGCCAAAGATCCAACCAAAGATGTCCCACGTGGTATTATCGCCGCTATGTCGGTCTTATTAATGACCGCCCTATTAGTGATTTTCTTACTCGCAGGAGCCGCAGGCAGCGACTTGATAGGTAAAAGTACGGTTCCACTCGTCGATGCGTTAAATATCACTGGGCATCATACCACTGCAACCCTAGTCAATTTACTCGGTCTCAGTGGATTAATTGCTTCTTTTTTCTCTATTATCTATGGCTACAGCCGACTAGTATTTGCGCTGTCCCGTGCAGGCTACCTCCCCAAGAGCTTATCCGTAACCAATAGAAATAAAACTCCCGGTCGAGCGCTTATCGTTCCCGGCGTAATGGGCTTTTTAGCCTCACTATCTGGTCAAGGCGATCTCATGCTGGCAATGGCCGTGGTGGGCGCAACCATCTCTTACGCACTGATGTCCCTCAGCCATATCATATTACGCCTTCGTTTACCCAAGCTCCATCGCCCTTATAAAACTCCCGGAGGCATTATGACTTCAACATTGTGCCTGACTTTGTCGTTGCTGGCTTTAACCGGTGTGTATGCCTTTGATCCTACGGCATTTTGGCTAACAACTGGCTTGTATATCATTGGAATAGGTTACTACGGTTTATACAGTCGCCATCATTTGGTTTCTGAAAGTGCCGAGGAAGAGTTTGCTTTGATTAACGAGCACGAGGAGACCTTAGCTAAGAGTCATTAGGGAAACTCGCGACGTTAAGAATCACTGATAAAGGGAGGTATCATAAGCATACCTTCCCCTTTTACTGCTACGTCATGAGATAATCGTCCTTTGCACAGCTTTACACCCATTGACCGGCAACAAATCCTGAGCTCCAACACCACTGAAAATTATAGCCGCCTAGCCAGCCTGTAACATCCACCACCTCACCAATAAAATACAAACCAGCAATATCTTTGCACTGCATGGTTTTTGATGAAATATGTTCAGTGTCAACGCCGCCTGACGTCACCTCTGCCGTTCGATAGCCTTCAGTACCATTGGGCGTCACGCGCCAATGTTGTAAATAGTGTGCAATCTCTTGTGGCTCTTTATGGTTGAGCTGTCTTAGAGGTTTATCGGTTAGCTCATTGCGCTCTATTAAAACCTCAATTAAGCGTTTTGGTAGCACTTTTGCCAAGGTATTTTTCAAACTTTGATTGGGGTGCTTATCACGCGATTGTTCAAGTAAGCTCTCTATATCAACATCTGGAACCAAATTGGCCGAAACTGGCTGACCTGGTTTCCAAAATGAAGAAATTTGCAGCACAGATGGCCCAGAGAGACCACGATGGGTAAAAAGCATCGCTTCTTTAAAGACTGTGCCATCTAATGCGGTTAGCTCCGATGGAACAGCAACCCCAGAAAGCTCAGCAAACGCCTCTTTATCCTCTTTGTGTAAGGTGAAAGGAACTAATGCCGCACTGGTTGGAACCACGTTCAAGCCAAACTGCTCAGCCACCTTATAGCCAAATGGCGTCGCGCCAAGCTTTGGCATAGACAGGCCTCCGGTGGCAATCACCAAGGATTGACACTCAATGTCTCCTTGGTTGGCCCTCAGAATAAACCCCTGTTGCGTTTGAGTGACCTCAGTCACATTTTGTTGATAGCGCTGCGTTACTGTGGGCATATCACACTCAGCAAGAAGCATTTTCACAATATCTTTAGAGTTATGCTCACCAGCACAAAACAGTTGCCCATGGTCACGCTCTTCAAACTCAATCGCATGGTTACTCACCAAAGATATGAAATCCCATTGCGTGTATTGAGACAGTGCCGATTTAACAAAATGCGGGTTCTGGCATAAAAAATTATTCGCTGTCACATCATAGTTAGTAAAGTTGCAGCGGCCACCTCCAGCTATCAGTATTTTACGTCCTGGCTTTTTCCCATGCTCGAGGAGCAAAACGCTACGTCCACGTTTACCTGCCTCTGCAGCGCACATAAGACCAGCCGCACCTGCACCCACAATTACTACATCGAACTTTTCTGTCATCAACAACTACTCAAACCAATAAAAAAGGATGCGCATAATGCACATCCTTTGCTCAATCGGCCAACATTCTAGCGGTATTTAAACCGCTTGCCAACCAAACTATAAAATGAGCGCCGCGAGTAGAGTGACACCCAGCAATGACGTCGATAAAATAAAAAGTTCACGAACTCGTTCACATTTCCCAGTAAAGACTTCATCATGATGATGGTGATATTCGCGGCTTTTGATGTAATGGAAAAGTCTAACCTGCTTGGTCATATTACCATGCGTGGTAAAAAAGCCATTACCATCAACTTGCTGATAAAGAAGAGGATGCGCTTCTCGCATGATGTAAATGAGTGAGCGCAGTGCGGTGAAATAACGCGCCATATTGACGAGCGTCACCATCATTAACGCAAAAAGAACCGTATCTGAATAGACCATCTTATCCTCCTCACATCTTCTAGAACGCTGAGAGAAAAAGACGGTCTCATTGCTGGGGCGTCTTTTGCCGAAGATTATTCGGCGGGAGCATCCATGATTGAAGATGAACCTTCTTTTGCCAACATTGCTAAGTCTTTGTCGATAAAAAACAGCGCTTTACCGTCCTCACCAACTAGTTCTAGCTTATCCAAAATCCCTTTAAATAGTTTTTCTTCTTCATGCTGCTCTGCGACGTACCACTGTAAGAAGTTAAACGTAGAGTAGTCTTGAGAAGTGAAGGCAACATGTGCAAGCTTATTTATCTTACTGGTGATCATTTGTTCGTGTTCATAAGTTTCACGGAAAACATCACCAAGGCTATTAAAATCGTGTTGCGGCGCTTCAATTGCTCCCAAAATGGGTAAGGCCCCTGTCTCACTCACATAAGTGAATAATCTCTGCATATGGCCCATCTCTTCTGCAGCATGTACGCGCAAAAATTCAGCCGCACCTTCGAACCCTTTGTCTTCACACCAAGCACTCATTTGTAAGTATAGATTGGATGAAAAGAATTCGAGATTTATTTGCTCATTCAGCTGTTCAACCATAGCTTTTGAAAGCATGACATTCTCCTAATGTAAATAATTAAAACCGAACCGTTGCCAATAACATAGCATTTTGTATGGCAAATGTGGATCTGAGATCACTTCAACACAATTATTAGACGTAAAGTGCTAATCTTAAGCAAGATTTAGACGAGGATATAGCATCATGAGTTATCAACACATTTTAGCTGCCATCGACTTATCCGAAGACAGCCAACAAATTGTACAAAAAGCCGTTGCCTTGGCGAAACCCCTAGGCGCCGATGTCTCATTTGTGCATATTGACGTCAATTATGCCGAGTTGTATACAGGTCTCATTGATATCAATCTGGCGGAAACTCAACATCAGGCACTAGAGGCGTCACAAAAGCAATTACAAGCACTCGCGGATAAAGCAGACTACCCGATCAAGTATATCCTGATTGGTAGCGGTGATTTGAGTAACGAACTGGTTGATACTATCAAGGAGTTCAACATCGACCTGGTAGTATGCGGTCATCATCAAGATTTTTGGAGTAAGTTTCTCTCCTCGACACGACAACTGATGAATTGTTCACCAATTGACATGTTGGTTATACCACTCAAAGACTGATAATTGAGCGCTATTAGTATAAACTGGCGTCATGTTTTTGATAATGAGTCTTAGTTATGGGGTATTTAATCGCGGTCACCATATTGTGGTCTTTTTCGTTTAGCCTAATAGGTGTCTATTTAGCTGGTCAAGTCGACTCTTGGTTCTCTGTTCTAATGCGTGTTGCATTGGCTAGCTTGATCTTCCTGCCTTTTATTAAGTTTCGCTCGGTAGACAAAGGGTTAATCGTTAAACTTATGATGGTGGGAGGCTGCCAGTTAGGTTTAATGTATTGCTTTTACTACCATTCATTCCTGCTTCTTTCTGTACCTGAAGTGTTGCTTTTTACCGTATTTACCCCGATTTACGTCACGTTAATTTATGATTTCCTTAAAGGACAGTTTTCTCCTTGGTATCTGGTAACGGCCATCATTGCTGTATCAGGTGCTGTTGTAATCAAATATTCGGGTATCAACCAAGATTTCATCACTGGCTTCTTTGTCGTTCAAGGCGCTAACCTGTGCTTTGCTATCGGACAAGTTGGCTACAAATACTTAATGGAAAAATATCAAGTAGAGCTACCTCAACACACTGTGTTTGGCTACTTTTATCTGGGTGCGCTTTGTATTGCCACGATTGCTTTTCTGATGTTTGGCAATACTGATAAGCTACCAACGACCACAACCCAATGGGGCGTCTTAACCTATCTCGGTCTATTTGCCTCTGGGATAGGATATTTTGCTTGGAATAAAGGTGCGACTCTTGTCAATGCAGGTGCCCTAGCGGTGATGAACAATGCGCTTATCCCGGCAGGTTTAGTCGTTAATATCGTGATTTGGAATCGAGACGCTGACTTGACCAAACTGGCGCTCGGAGGTGTGATTATTTTGTTGTCACTGTGGATTAATGAAACCTGGGTCAAGCGTAAAGTGCAGCAAGCTCGCACTGCTTGATATTGAAAAAGGCCACACAATGTGGCCTTTTTCTTTTAATGAAGGTCTACTTCTTTCTGTTGGTGTGTACTCCTAGTCGAACACACCGGTGTCAATGACGTGCGTTTTTTAGCGAGCTTGCGGTGTTTTTTACTCAGTTTCAACAACTTCTTATGAAGCTTTATCTCTTTTTTCAGCCGCTTACACTCTTTTTTCATACTCTTTAAGGTATGACGGACTTCACTGGTCGATTGAGCACCTTGCTCGATGTTACGACGTTTTTCTTTGGCTAAAGTCACGGCCTTTTGTACCGATTCAGATTGCTTTGTTAAACCCGATGAATTTGCTGTTGCTAATTTTAAATCAGGTTTCACAGTGCCCGACATCGCCGCTCCAGAGCAGTTAGAAATAGTCTGCGCTTTACACAATCTACCCTTCTCATTTGCAACGCGCGAGCAAGCGCGGCAAATATACTTGGCCGACGAAACCGAACTACCGAGCTCATCGATATTTTCAGCAACCTGCTTACGACTCATTTTACATAAGCTTTTTGACACACAGTTACCCAAGTGGAAATACGAATAATTCTTACTAAGGTATACTGTTTTATCGAGCTTTGGCAAGTAAAATCCTTGTTTAGCTCATTGCTTGTTTGACATAGACATCAAAGCGATTTTTTTTTGTTTCAATTGCCATTGTGGGCTCCTTTTCACCGAGCCAATTCGCATAATCTGGGCGTTTTACCACTACCCTTTTTTCGGCCATTGCAAATGCGGGCCCAAACAACTCATCTGCATCAAGATCGGGGCCGACTAAGGTCTGAAACACTCGCATTTCTTTTTTTATTTGCGCAGTTTTCTTTTTGGCTGGATGTGGATACATGGGGTCAAGGTAGACCACATCAGGATTCACAAACTTTGGGTCTTGTTGTAAACGTTCGAGAGCATCGTGACTTGAAGCATGAAGTAATGTCATGCGCTCGGAAACCCAAACGCCAATCTCATCATCTTGTCTTGCCCGATGGATTCCATCTTCAAGTAGTGCTGCTACGACAGGATGACGCTCTATCATTTGGACTTTACAACCCAGCGACGCCAAAACGAAGGCATCTCGACCCAGTCCAGCTGTTGCGTCCAACACAGACGGAATAACACCATTTTTCAAACCAACCGCTTTGGCGATGGCTTGCCCTTTTCCCCCACCGAATTTGCGCCTATGTGCGACGCTACCCCCAGTCAAGTCAACATATATCGCACCAAGTTTACTTTCATCTAATTTGCGTAGCTCTAGGCGTTCTGAAGTGAGAACCAAAGCAAACTGGCCAGTGTTATCATTGATCAGCCCCCAACGCTCCATCATGGCAAGAAAATAATCGTTACGCGTCTTGTCTTCACACAGAAGTTTTAATTGCACGTGGAACCCCGATACCCTATAAAATAAACTCTTGGTAGTGTACTGTATAGAAAGGCTGTAACTCTAGCCATAATCGCACTCAGTTTCTAATTCGACCAAAGGTTTAGGCCTGCCTATTGCATACCCCTGAGCATAATCAACACCAATCTCAGAGAGTATGTCCATGACTTGCCTGTTTTCGACAAATTCAGCGACAGTCTTTTTACCCATCTGCTTTGCAAGTTTGTGGATCGAACGTACCATTAATTGGTCAACGTCATTGGTATCCATATCCCGAACAAAAATACCATCAATTTTAACGATATCAACGGGTAGGGTTTTGAGATAGCCAAACGAAGACAAACCTGAACCAAAATCATCCAAGGCAAACGAGCACCCAAGTGCTCTTAGTCTTTGAAATAGTTGATGTGCTCTATCGCTATTGCTGATCGCTGCTGTCTCTGTAACTTCAAAGCAG
Source organism: Vibrio caribbeanicus ATCC BAA-2122 (assembly GCF_000165125.1). Taxonomy (GTDB): domain Bacteria; phylum Pseudomonadota; class Gammaproteobacteria; order Enterobacterales; family Vibrionaceae; genus Vibrio; species Vibrio caribbeanicus. Next base: position 28,157 of record NZ_AEIU01000061.1, read on the forward strand.
ATTTTTTCGCACGGTATCGAGGTATGCGTCAGCTTATCAACCAGAAATTCAATAAACTGTTGGTTACCAATCGAATGGCCAGATAAGTTAATTGAGCACAGTGTTAGTTTCTCTACTAAGGCCGCATGAGCTTCTAGCCAGTTTACTGCCTTGTTTACCACCTCTTTATCTAGTAAATGTGCGATATTGTAACGCTCCGTCGCTGGCATAAATATGCTCGGAGAAAGGTATTCTCCTTGTGCATTTCTAAGTCGAGCCAATATCTCAAAGTAGAGCCCATCGCCCTTTGTGGATAGAGATTGAATGCGTTGAGCGAATAGTTCAACTCTTTGGTTTGCGATGGCGTTATTAACCAGCGCCACACTTTCCATCTGCTCTTCTCGGCGCCTAAGTTCTCTATCACCATAGCAATATAGACTAAAACGCCCTCTACCCTCGTCTTTCGCCACTTGGCAAGCCGTATCAGCCTGTGCATGCACCATTTGTGGAGAGTCTGCGGTATGATCAATCAATCTTATCCCTATGGAGCAACGGAGGTGGCATTGAATACCTTGCCAAACAAAAGGAGTTTGACCGAGTGAGTCGATAATTAAGTTCGCAATCTTTTTGGCGTCCGGAGCAGAGCAGTCTTTCAGGAGGATCGCAAACTCATCTCCTCCCATACGTGCTAATGTGGCACTTTTGGGAAGCACTTGATAAAGGAGATCAGAACAAAAAACGATCGCTGCATCTCCAGCTTCATGTCCCGCCGTGTCATTAAGTATCTTCAATTGATCAAGATCCAAATACAGCATCGCATGAACTCGAGTACAAGCTGCCACTTCTTTTAACGCCTCATCAAGTAACTTTTCAAAGTAGTTGCGCCCATACGTACCCGTAAGTACGTCATGCTGTGCCTGATACTGTAATTGCTCGGACAGATGTTTTGTCTCTGTGATATCCTCACCGACAATCAGTAGATGACCGGTTTCTATCAAAGGCTTTATGTTTTCACGTATCCATAAAATATGCCCATCTGAGTGACGATATTCCACTTCTCTGCGCCAAACGCCAGTCATTGAACCACTGGGTTGAAGCAATACTTGGCGGGGCAAAAGCGTATCCTCTTGAACATAAAATTGATTCAATTTATGACCGAGAATGCTATCTAGCCGATAACCAAGTAACTGCTCTGCAAACTGATTTACTTGTTGAATACGATCACGATCATCGAGTGTGACCATCATAACTGGCTGCTTATCGTAGTAATGGCTGAGGTTTGCCTCTCGTTGATACAAACGCTCCTCTGTGATCTTTCTTGAGGTGATATCACGTGCTTCTAATAGACACTGACGGTGATGATTAAGTAAATAAAAGTTTTTAAGACTTATTTCGAGTACCAGAGCGCCTTGCTCGGCGTGCCAAAATTCTGCTTCAAATTGATAGGCAATCTCGTCGGTATCACGACTGAGAAAGTGTCTTAGATGTTGTGCAAATGAATCATCCCAGTTGGGGTGCTCCCACAAAGGAAGTTCTGGATTCACATGCTGAGAATAGATCAAATCATTAAGTTTTCTGTTGGTTGAAACCACGCACCCCTGATGATTAAGCACGCCAATAAATTGGTAACTTTGATCAAATACTAATTCAAGCAGTGTTTGGCTTTCTCGGTTAAGAAGTTCACTTTTCCTAATCCGATTAAGATAATAAAACAGAATTAGGATAACCACGGTAAAAAAAGTAGCCAAACTGGTGGCCAATTTTAATTCTCTTTCATATCGCTGAGAAAAGGGCAAAGGTCGATTAAAAATAAAGGATGAGAGTTCCTCTTCGATACCCAACCCCCATTTCATTATCGCTTGATAATCCAGTTTAAGCTCTGGCAAACCTTTTTCAACACTGGGTAAAGAGTCTCTTGGGTTATTTAAAACCTCGAGTAATACTCTCGCTGTCTGTTGACCATGCTGCCGGCCGCTATAAATAACTCCCCCCACAGTTCCGTAACCTAAACCGAGATCATGCACAATATATAAGGGGGCTTTTGTCACTTGGTTTATCCGTACCCAGTCTTGGTGTTTGCCGACCAAAAGTCCTTGACGGTCTCTGGTATAGAGCCAAAATAAAACACTAGACTTTTGATTCAGCCCTTCAAGAAATTCAATAAGTTGGTTGATATCATTAGGAATAAACGAAACCAGTTTATTTTGATATTCAGGATTATCGACCAGAAAACGCCCAACCTGCGAACGCACTGCTGCACCTGAATTCGAATGATCACTGATCATATAGATTGATTCAACCGAAGGTTGTAATCGTTCTATAAGCGCTATATTTCCTTTTATATCGTGCTCTTCAATCACACCTGTTGCATTTATACGATCGTGTAAATAAGGTTGATAATCGTTAATACCACCAAAAATTATCGGAGTGGTCCCAACCACATCCGATAGGTGATTCATAAGCATTAATGCATTATTATCGCTGACGACGATCGCCCTATACTGTTCTTGTAAAAACCGAGTTTTGTAGAGCTGGATCAACTGTTCAAAGTATGCTTTATCTTGGAAACGCTTTGTATCTAGATACAACACTCTTGTAGAAATGTTCGTATCCTCAATCTCTTGGGAGAAACCAAATTGAAAATCGTCAGTCCAGAAAAATCCTTGATGGTAAGAGTGTATTACCAACACCTCTTGCTCGGTGGCCCTGACTGATAGAGTGACAATAAGGCCGAACAGCAAGCAGCAAAATCGCACGACAACCATCTCTTTATTATGATTAAATATCCACCATTATATCACTGATAATCATAACAAATAGAAAAATCATTTACCTGATAAATTAGGAACTTGCCCGATGCACACTCAAATACCCAAGCTAGATGAGCTCGATAAAGCCATCTTAAAGACGCTCATGGAAGACGCAAGGACGCCCTATGCGGAAATGGCAAAACTGTTTGCCGTTAGTCCTGCCACCATTCATGTCAGAATAGAAAAAATGAAATCTGCATCAATTATCCGACGAACAGAAGTCATCGTTGACACTAAAAAGCTCGGTTATGACGTTTGTTGTTTTATTGGAATCAACCTCAATGCAGCGCGGGACTATCACTCTGCACTAGAAAAGCTCAATGCACTTGATGAAGTGGTAGAGGCTTACTACACAACCGGAGCTTACAATATTTTTGTTAAGCTTATGTGCCGTTCAATAGAAGAACTACAGCACGTATTAATAGATAAGCTCCAGGCAATAGATGAAGTGCAATCGACGGAGACATTGATCTCATTGCAAAATCCTATAAAACGCAATGTTAACCCGTAGCCGGTCACGTTCGCACTTCAAAAAAAGGGGGGGCAAACTTATTTGGAGGAGAGATAAGATTTCAGCTCATCAACAGAAATGCCTTGGTCTGCAATCTGCTTAGCTAAGTTCTCTACCTGTTCATCTTTACGCGATTCTATCACTTGCTGAAACTGATAGACCATATCACGAAGTACCGGGACAGGAACCTGCTTGGCTGCACTTTGTATACGCTCGGCACTCTGATTACCTAGCTCATTGAGTAACTTGCCAAACATTATCTTTTCTGGAGATTCATCCAATTGCTCTAAAACACGAGCCATCTCGTAGGTTGTCATTGACATGGTTGTGAACTATCCACAGCTTCTCATTATTTGAAGCTCAAATATACATCGTTCTGAGTTATTATCAAGAAGTCTTTAAGTCTGTAGGCTCCGTAAATACCACGTCTGCCCAGTTTTAGATAGTAAGATGAACAGCGCTGGTCCTGTCATGAACATGATTGTAGCGATAAGAAACTGGGGCTCAATGATAACGCTTTGCATCATCCAAACAAGAAATCCAGAGCCACTCATTTGCAGCAAGCCTAGCATAGCCGCTGCGGTACCGGCTTTATCACCAAACGGCTCTAAAGCTTTTCCTGCCGCTGCCCCTAAAATCGAAGCAAAACCAACTGAAGAAACAAAGATCGGCACCATAAAGCGAATCGGAGTCGTCCCGTCGTATAACGCCAACAACATCACGCCCGCGACGAGTAGTGTCACCACACCTAAGACCAGTACAAAGCGTACACCACACCAATCCATCAGTCTTGGCACAAATAGGCAGGCTAGAATATTCACTATCGCATTGATTGCAAACCAATTAGTAAAATTACCCATCGAAATTCCCATGTCACCCATAAGAACAAAAGGCGCACAAGTTACGTAGGCCAGGACAACGGCCATCGCCATTTGACACAAAATAGCATGGAATAGAAACATAGGATTTCGAATAACATCCCAATATCGTTGGAATTTAAACACTGGCGCTTTCGATAAGCAAGGAGCCGTTTCCTTCATGTAGAGCCATAGAAAGCTCCACACAGAGACAGCAAAGATGGTCATAAAACAGAAGTTAGCTCTCCAACCAAAAGTCTGCGTCAGCCAACTGCCCAAGATAGGAGCAAGAGCTGGAATAAAGCAGATAGCTCCATTTAGGTAGCTAATTATACGACCACTTTTTTGTGGTCCAAATAGATCGCGAACTGTTGCGAAAGCAGCGACAGAAGTCGCACACGCTCCTAAGCCTTGAGTTAAGCGAGACAACAACATTAATTCCATGCTTTGAGCACTCCACGCCAATAAAGCACTCATCGCATAGATGCCTACCCCTGCTATCGCAACAGCCCTACGACCATATTTATCTGCTAAAGGTCCTGCAAATATCTGACCTATACCCATGGAAAAAAGAAAGAGAGAAATAGTACTCTTTGCTAATGACTGTTCCACGTGAAACGTTTCCGAGATCAAAGACAATGCGGGCAAATATATATCAATTGCAAGTGGACTGAATAAAACAAGTAAAACTAACAAAATGAATTGAATTTTACCTGACGAAACTGCTTGACCTTTCATACTGATATATTTGCGACCTAAAATGGTGAAAACGTGTTAATACTAATCTAGAATAGATATTCCTCAAAATGACATATAGTCATTACAACTATTCCTGAAACGAAAAATGAAAATAGAAAAACTTGCACGTCTTGATCTCAACCTTCTGGTTTCTCTGCGCATCTTAATTGAGGAGCAGAATGTAACTCGTGCAGCACAGCGTTTATGCCTTAGTCAGTCCGCAGTAAGTAAAAACTTGGCAAAACTTAGAGTTCAATTTGATGACCCCCTACTTATCCGCCATGCCTACGGCCTAAAACCTACCCCTAAAGCTCTATTTTTAAAACCAAAGCTAGAAAAGCTTATTAATCAATTAGAACAACTGACCCAACCAGAATGCTTTGATCCGATAACCAGCGACTATCGATATCAAATAGCCACGGTTGAAAGTGTTTATCCACTGATACTACCGCATTTTTTACCAGAAATTTTTAACCGAGCGCCTGGCGTCACGATCAGTACGCATTCCTGGAACAGTGATACATTCCATCTATTACAGCGCGGCGAGCTTGATCTTGGTATTACGGGTAAAGATATTGATATTAACGATGCCAAACTGACTATGTTGCCTCCCAATGATATTTGCGAACAAGAGATCTATCGGGATCAACACATGTGTCTCATGCGAAGAGACCATCCTTCATTATCTAGCGAATGGGATCTAAAAAATTACCTCTCACAGAGACACGTTCAAGTTAGATGTGATGGAAACGATCGCTGGTTGCTCGATTATCGTTTGGCGGATATTGCGGAGGAACGTGACATAGCCATAACTGTTCCCGACTTTAACAGCGCCGCAAGTCTCTGTTCTTATACAGATTTGGTTTTTACCGCACCAAGGCATTTTTTACGCCTGGTCGCTGTACAATTAGATCTTGTCGTTGTGCCCTTACCGATTGATTTTCCACCGATGGCATACACATTGTTTTGGCATAAAGATAGAGAAAAAGACCCTGCATTAGTTTGGTTGAGAAAAATTATCGAAAATAGAACCACTTCATTAAGAGAATTTGCAGGTATAAACCAAAAAGAGTAGCTTAGTTGCAACATGATCGGTGGCGAAATCGTAGTTTGATATAAATGAAAAAGGACGAATTTTAATGTTAACAACCACGGAACAACGTCTAAACGCAATTAGACAATGGCTAGAAAAAGAAAACATTGATGCTCTGATAATTCCTCATGAAGACGAATACTTGGGTGAATATATCCCATTGCACAATGAACGCTTGCATTGGTTAACAGGCTTTACAGGATCAGCAGGTTTAGCCATTGTAACCCAACATAAAGCCGCTATCTTTGTTGATGGCAGATATACAGTACAAGTCACCAAACAAGTACCTTCTGAACTTTATACTTATTGTCATTTAATCGATGAACCTCCTCTCGATTGGCTCGTGTCACATTTGAACTTAGGAGACAACATTGCGATAGACCCTAAAGTACACAGCGCCTCATGGGTCGAAAACGCGCAACTCCGCCTTAATGGTAAATTGAATTTACGCCTTCTTGAAACGAATCCTATTGACCTTCTTTGGCATGACCGTCCCACACCACAAATGTCTGACGTACGTTTGATGCCAATTGATAGTGTCGGAGAAGAGAGCGCCAACAAACGACAACGTATTGCGGATCTGGTCCGGGGAAAAGGTGCTAATAGTGCCGTTATTACAGCCCTAGACTCAATTTGTTGGCTTTTAAACATACGTGGCCTCGATGTCTCTAGACTTCCTGTTTTACTTTCCCACGCTATTGTTCATTCGAATGGCACACTAGAATTCTTTATTGATCCTAAGAGACTGCCTAAAGATTTTTCAAGCCATGTTGGAGACGGTGTTTCCATTCATACCCCAGAGATGCTCCGTGTCCGATTGGAAGAGCTCGTTGGTTCAGTGGTATTGGTTGATCCAAATACATCAAATGCTTGGAATAAGTTGGTTTTACAAAATATTGGTGCACAGGTAATTAATAGTGACGATCCGTGTTTAATGCCAAAAGCCAGTAAAAACGCTACCGAAATTATGGGAATGAAAGCGTGTCATATCCGCGATGGTGTCGCGATGAGTTCATTTTTATGTTGGTTAGACAATGAAGTTCAGCAGGGTCGCCTCCATGATGAGGCGACGTTAGCAGATAAACTACTTTCATTTAGACAAAAAGACCCCAAGCTAGTAGATCTGAGCTTTGATACCATCTCTGCGGCGGGAAGTAATGCAGCCATGTGTCATTACAACCATGAAAATCAACCTGCACCCGGCCAACTAGAGATGAACTCTCTCTATCTCGTAGACTCGGGAGGTCAATATCTTGATGGTACAACAGACATTACCAGAACGGTCGCTATCGGCATACCGAGCGATGAAATGATCAAGCAATTTACCCTCGCTTTGAAAGGACATATCGCCGTTTCACGTGCTCGTTTTCCCACAGGCACAAAAGGTTACCAAATCGATACTTTAGCAAGACAATACTTGTGGTCAGAAGGCTACGACTATGATCACGGAACAGGCCACGGTGTCGGACATTTTCTCAATGTACATGAAGGACCAGCGAGTATCTCAAAACGACAAATTGATGTTCCACTAACAGAAGGAATGGTTTTGTCCAATGAGCCTGGTTACTACCGTACTGATGGCTTTGGCATTCGTATCGAGAATCTAGAGCTAGTGGTAAAACAGCCGACGAATGGGGATTTTGACGTTCTCACTTTCGAATCGTTAACTCGATGTCCGATCGATGTCCGCAATATCGATTTCAACCTTTTGACAGATGAAGAATTAGGTTGGCTTAATAGCTATCATCAAAGAGTATGGGATGACCTGAATCTTGAAGTGAGCGATGATGTTAAACCTTGGTTATACAAAACAACTAAAGCTATCTTTCGCTAATTATTACTAACGTATGGTTTAAATTTAAGTGTTTCACGTGGAACATTGTTTCACGTGAAACACTCGTTTAATAATGAATACCTGAATATACAGAAGACCAATCTTTCCACATAGGGTCTAGGCCTCGATTACGGATTACTGCCTCTATATTAGCTGCACTCCTCTCGTCACTTATTTCAAATTGCTCTAACTCAACAAAATCCGAGGCGTAGCCTCCTGGCTGAGTTTTAGACGCTGCAGAAATTGAGGTAATGCCAAGGGGTAAAGCGTTGTCTCGAAATCGTTCAGACTCTCGTGTTGAAAGTGATAATTCAACCTGAGGGTTAAACAAGCGATAAGCACAAATCAATTGCACTAATTGTTTATCAGACATAATTGATTTTGGCTGTAACCCCCCTTTGCATGGCCTAAGTCGAGGTAGAGAGATTGAATAGCGGCTGCGCCAAAAATGTTTTTCTAAATACTCGAGATGCATTGCGACATGGAAGCAATCAGTACGCCAATCCTCTAAACCGATCAGTGCTCCTAAGCCAATTTTATCAATACCTGCTTGAGCTAGTCTTTCTGGAGTTTGCAGACGAAAGTCGAAATCCGACTTTTTCCCTCTTAAATGGTGCCGCGCATAAGTGGTTCGATGATAAGTTTCTTGATATACCATAACAGCATCCAACCCGAGGTTAACCAGTTCTGCGTATTCCTCAGTTAATAGAGGTTGCACTTCCATTGCCACATAACTGAATTTACTTTTAACTACAGGTAATACTTGCTTAAAGTAATCAATACCGACTTTAGTATCATGTTCTCCACTCACCAATAGAATGCTATCAAACTTCATCTTCTTTATCGCATCGAGCTCGGCATTCAATTCAGCAATATTGAGTGTCTTGCGTTTAAGCCTATTTTCCATAGAAAAACCGCAATAAGTGCAAACATTCGCACAAAGATTGGAAAGATAAAGCGGAATAAAAAGAGAAATCGTATTACCAAATCTATTTCGAGTCAGAGTAAAAGAGCGTTGCGCCATTCGTTCAACATACGGCTCAGCTGCCGGTGAAATAAGTGCTTTAAAATCCTCTAAGTCGCAGTATGGTTTAGCAAGCGCACGTTCTACATCTCGATAGGTCTTAGCGTTGATCGACAGCGTGATATCATACCAATCCAATTGATTGAGATGCTCAACAAAGCTCATTTAATTACCTCCGGATGCTGATTAGGCACATCATCTAGGAACGAAGTCAGTGGACTCGATGCTACCGCATGATGTGCACTTGATGCTAATCCAGCCAAGTACGCCATTCTTCCAGACTCAACCGCTAATTTAAAAGCTCTTGCCATTTTTATAGGTTCGGGAGAGATTGCAATCGCTGTATTGATCAAAACTGCATCTGCCCCTATTTCCATCGCACTGGCGGCGTGGGAAGGTGCACCTAATCCAGCATCAATGATCACTGGCACTCGAGACTGCTCTATAATTATCTGTAGAAACTCTCGGCTCACTAGCCCTTTATTTGTTCCTATGGGGGCCCCAAGAGGCATTACCGCAGCACAACCAACTTCTTCTAGGCGTTTACACAAAACTGGGTCACTATGACAATAAGGCAAAACTACAAAACCTTTCTCAACCAATTTCTCGGCTGCTTTAAGGGTTTCAATAGGATCGGGCATCAAATACTTCGGGTCTGGGTGAATCTCAAGTTTAACCCAATTTGTACCAAGAGCTTCTCTTGCTAACTCAGCAGCAAAAACGGCATCTTGCGCATTTTTTGCACCGGAGGTGTTTGGTAATAGTTGGACACCCAACTCGTTCAATGGCGAGATAATATCGTCATGTGGCGCATGAATATCAACTCGCTTTAGTGCCAAAGTCGTCAGTTCAGAGCCACTAGCTTCAATAGCATCGGCCATAAGTTTGCTGCAACCAAATTTTCCTGTACCAGTAAAAAGCCTGGAATGGAAGGTTTTATCTGCAACTCTTAACATTGTTAACCTCCAGCAATTGCTTGGAAAATGGATATATTGTCACCCTCAACCATCAATTTCTGCTCCCATTGATGATGTGGAATAATTTGGTTATTTATAGCGATAACGACGCCTCTATCTATCAGTTTCTCTTGTTTCACTAAGGTATAGAGTGAACTGTTTTGATGAACTTGACGTGATTCACCGTTGAGCAGTATGTTCACTGTGTTGTTATCAACTCTTTCAGATACACGACTTGAAAGGTGCTTTTCTAACGTCACGATTACCCCCTAACTTCATTTGAAGTAACACCACAAACCAAACAATGATTCACTTTTGAACGGGAAAAACTTTGCCAACGTAAATTTAGTCCATCAAAAAGATGGAGCTGATTGGAATCAAAATATACTTTATTCATAGAGAGCTTTTGAATCGCTGCCAACGCTTGATAATTTCCGAGTATGCCAACCACAGGGCCCATTACACCCGAGTCAACGCATCGCTTCTCACTCTCGATATTGTCAAATGGAAACAAACAGTGGAAACACCCGCCAACTGTGGAAATCTCAGAGAAGTCAAACACCGAAAATTGCCCTTGCCAACCAATCGCAGAAGCTGATATCAAGGTTTTATTCTGCTTGTGGCAGACTCGATTAATCTGTTGTCGACTTGGCATATTATCGCAACAATCTAAAACGATATCCGCCATCATAGTTTCAAGCTGCATTTGTTCCTCACTCATGCGCTTTTTCACCAATCGAATATCAATTTGAGGATTTATCGCCGACAACCGTTTAGACAAAGCATCAACTTTTGATACTCCTTGATCACTATCCAAATAGGCAATCTGCCTGTGTAAATTGCTGATTTCGATTAAGTCATCATCAACTAAGACTAACTTCCCAATACCTGCTGATGCTAAATAAAGACTCGCAGCACAACCTAAGCCACCACAACCAATAATTAAAACTGTCGAGTCTTTAAGTTTTTTTTGTCCTCCCTCCCCAATCTCTTCGAGGCATATTTGACGCTGAAACCGGACAAACTGATTATCTGATAACATCGTAGTCTCCTATTTTTGAGGATTGCTCTTGACGCTCAATTGGAGAGAAAGATTGAAATTTCTCAAGGTCATCTTCTAGCGATTCTGACAAGGTAAGCGCTCTTACGACTGCAACACAGGTCACACCGCATTTCATCACATCTGAAACATTACCAAGATCAATACCACCAATTGCTACAGTTGGAATACTCATTTCATGAGTAGAGGCCAATTCCATTGAGTCAATCAGATTTTGGTAAAGTTTTAACTTGCTTAAACCTTGGGGTTGAGAGGGCATCTCTTTGGTTGTCGTGGCAAAAATATGACCAAGCGCAACATAACTTGGTTGATAAGACTGAGCACGCAGTACTTCATAATAGCCGTGTGATGATATTCCCAAATGAATACCCGATGCGATAAGTCTATCTAAATCGACTTGTTCTATATCCTCTTGGCCCAAATGGACTCCAAAGGCGCCATGTTCAATGGCCAATTGCCAATGATCGTTAATAAACACCATCGCATTGTATTCACGTCCTAATTCAATGGCCTCTATGATCTGCTGCTCCAGATCCCGTTTATTGCCGTCCTTGATTCTTAACTGGATGATCTTGATCCCGAGTGGTAACAATTTTCTTATCCATAAAATATCATCAACAACTGGATATAGACTGAAACTAGTTTTAGGAATCTGCGGGAAGCAGTGATGGTTATATTGCTCGAAAGAATCCTCACTTAACCGACGTCGATTTCCTATTAGCTTTGGAAAATCCAAATAGTTAGTGGGCCAATCAGGCATATTGTTTTTTTCATGAGCAAGTGTTTCACGTGAAACATCGCAGAGTGCTGCACGAGTGACAACAAGCGAATCCTTAAAGCAAAAACCTAGTGAAATCAGAGAGATGAACCAGGCACAATGCTGCTGATTAGCTTTGTCGTTGATAGGCATGTACGAGTAAGTCACTCCTTCTCCACCATCATCCATCGATTGACACCACACATCTTGATAATGGATACCTTCTGGTGAAGAGGACTTGACCCCAATATAAATATTGATGTGAGAAATCTCCTCAGGCCCATTGCTATCATTATGATAATTAAGTTTAAAATCGCATTTAGTATTGGATTGGATACTTGTAAACAAATCACTAACGATTTTAATCTCACGCTCAAGGGTTTTGATGGTAATCCACTCGGACCGATTAACTTCAATATGGATATTGTCGGATTGCAATCCATAAGAAAAAGCGCATTCGAGACAGCTCATTATCTGTGGTTTGAGACTCATAGCCGTTTGGGGCAACGATATTACAATCATGCTCAAACCTCTTTGACATCTACAACAGGATGATAAAGCTCAGAGCCAGTAGCACGAAACTCCTGAGACTTTATCCTCATGCCCTCAAGAGGATCATCAAGAAGAGTGACTGAAATAGCCTGATCAGCGGCAACTTGACGAGTATTTTTCGCATACTCTCGAACTTCCTGGGAGATCTTCATTGAACAAAACTTAGGCCCGCACATTGAGCAGAAGTGAGCGACTTTTCCAGACTCTTGCGGTAGTGTTTCGTCATGGAATGCTCGAGCGGTCTCAGGATCGAGAGCGAGATTAAACTGGTCTTCCCAACGAAATTCGAAGCGAGCTTTAGATAAAGCATTATCACGAACCTGTGCCCCGGGATGTCCCTTAGCAAGATCCGCGGCATGAGCAGCAAGTTTGTAAGTAATTAAACCAACTTTGACGTCCTCTTTGTTCGGCAATCCCAAATGTTCTTTAGGCGTCACATAGCAAAGCATCGCACATCCATACCATCCGATCATGGCAGCCCCGATTCCTGAAGTAATATGGTCATAGCCGGGTGCAATATCGGTTGTCAAAGGACCAAGCGTGTAAAACGGCGCTTCATGACAATGCTCGAGTTGCTGATCCATGTTCTCTTTTATCATATGCATAGGAACATGCCCCGGCCCTTCAATTATCACTTGAACGTCATACTCCCAGGCAATTTTTGTAAGTTCACCAAGTGTACGCAGCTCCGCAAATTGAGCTTCATCATTGGCATCGGCAATGGATCCAGGGCGCAGTCCATCACCCAAAGACAAGGACACATCATAACGGGCACAAATCTGACAAATTTCTCGAAAGTTAGTGTAAAGAAAGCTTTCTTGATGATGGGCAAGGCACCATTTGGCAATGATAGATCCTCCTCGAGAAACAATGCCTGTCACCCTTTTTGCAGTCATCGGTACGTAACGAAGAAGCAGCCCAGCGTGAATTGTAAAATAGTCAACTCCCTGCTCTGCTTGCTCGATTAACGTATCACGCATTACCTCCCAACTCAGATTTTCTGCGACACCATTGACCTTTTCTAGAGCTTGATACATAGGAACAGTACCTATAGGTACCGGACTATTACGCAATATCCACTCTCGAGTTTCATGTATATTTCTACCGGTTGAGAGATCCATAACCGTGTCCCCTCCCCACCTTGTAGCCCAAACTAGCTTTTCGACTTCTTCTTCAATGGAAGAGCTCACCGAGGAATTACCAATATTGGCATTAACTTTCACTAGGAAATTTCGCCCAATGATCATGGGCTCTGATTCGGGGTGATTGATATTAGAAGGGATGATCGCACGTCCCTGAGCAACTTCCTGACGAACAAACTCTGCTGAGATTTCTTTGGGGAGATTTGCCCCAAAGCTCTGACCCGTATGTTGTTGATTTAGAGTTTTATCTCGATATTGAGCACGGCCCATATTCTCTCTAAGAGCAATAAATTCCATCTCAGGAGTAATGATTCCTTTGCGGGCATAATGCAATTGCGTGACGCATTGACCTTGTTTAGCACGTCTAATGCGGGGCAAATTTCCATAACGAAGATCATTGAGTGTTTCATCTTCCAAGCGCTGTTTGGTGAACTCTGAGCTAACATTATCAAGTAACTCAGTATCAGCACGCTGCTCAATCCAGTTTTCTCTGAGTTTAGGTAGACCATTGTGGAGATCGATTGAATAGTTTGGGTCGGTATAGACGCCAGAGGTATCATAAACACGTACCGGCTCATTCGGCTCGAATATCGGAGCATCCTTTGTTCCTCCGATAAGACTATCGGCAAGCGATATTTCGCGCATTGGTACCTGAATGTCAGACCGAGAGCCTTGGATATAGACTTTCTGAGAGTTGGGATAAGGTTGGACGGATAGATTGTCAATAAATTGCTTAGCTTGCAATCTGGTTTGTTTGCGACTCGACATAGCATTTTTCCTTGCTTTATTAGTGCGTAATAAAAATGCTTGACGGAAAAATGCACAAGAGGAAAAGAAACGGACAAATCTCTTTTGTAAAAGATGCCAAAAAATCAGTAGTGTCGTAGACAAACCATTAATTTATGGTGTCATTTTCCTCTCTTGTTCCCTTCGCAGATATTAATCTGATCAGGTTCAACGGATCCCGAATAAACGGTCTCAGCACAACGGCACTCCGACAAGTAGAACGAGTATATAAAAACCTCAAACGGAAACCAAGCGTAAGTTTATAAATTGAGAGGTATTAGGGCTAGCCTTTTGTCAGGAGTTGAAAACCCAACCACGCAGTTGAAATACTGAGAATAACGTTTAATGCGATATTTAACCCAACCTTGAAAAAAGCCCCCTGTTGCATCAAAAGAACATTGTCCATGGAAAAGGTTGAAAACGTTGTCAGAGCTCCAAGAAAACCCAACCCAATCACATGCCTCCATGGTTCACTCGCCAACAACTCACTCTCGAAAGCTGCGATAAGCAACCCCATGATAAACGAGCCCACCACATTGACTGCGAGAGTACCATAAGGAAAGCCTCGTCCGAAGAGGGTGATACATAGCTCGGATATCAAATATCGAGCGCAAGCCCCAAGTGCGCCACCAATCGCAATAAAGCTCAGTATGGAGAATTGTCCCATCACGTTTTCCTTAAGTCTAAAGGCATCAGTTTAACCTAATAATGGCTCAAATCTTGGATAGCAATCTAAGAGTTCGAGGATATTTTGCAAAAGTTACAGGAGTCACTTAACCTCAATATATCCCATTAAACCCGTTTTCATATGCTCAATAACATGACAATGGTACATCCAACGTCCAGGGTTATCTGCAACAAAAGCTGCCTTAGCGCTGCCATTTTTCCCAAGCAGTACGGTATCCGTATGAAATGGTATCTTAAGTTTTTCCCCGTCTAATTCCAAAACAGTAAACGTGTGCCCGTGCAAATGAATTGGATGGTGGTATTGAGTGACATTTCTTAGATTGAAGATGTAGGTTTTGCCGAGAGTCAAGGTTGCAAGAGGCTCAGGAATATTTCCTCCCATCATCCCTTCCCAAGCTCGTTTATTCATCAACCAAAAATTCGGCATTGCTTTGCCTGAATTATCGACCGGTGTCACTGCACCTTCCCATTCAAAAACAAAATCAATCTGCTCTGCATTCTGTAGATCAAGACTTGGTACAGGATTAATAGGTAATTTAGGGATCTGTGCTGGAACGTCAACAAGAGCTTCAGAAACTGTGAAATCACACAAAGGAAACGGGAAACGTCCTTTCATTTGACGCACCGACACTCGTTGTCCCGCTTTTGGTGCAACAAACGCCAAATCTAGACGCATACCTGGGCCTATTTTGTGACGCTCAAGCAGGTAAGGTTGCTCGATAGGGTTTCCATCGATAGCCACGACCCATGCTTGGACTCCTTCAATAGCAATAGGGTAAGTGATCGTGTTATCAACATTAGCGATTCTCAACCTCACCGTTTCATTCTCACGTAGGCCGTAGGTTGGCTCATGGACACCATTGACACTACTCCATTCACCAGGGGTTCCCATACGCGCACTTAGTCTTGGAATCATTAAGTCTTTCCATTGTCCTTGAGTGTCGATGTGCCAGTGTTTTAACATCAGGGGGTATTCACGATCGAAATGTATGGGAGTACTCTCTTCAACGATAAAAAGACCGACGAGCCCCATTCCGAGTTGTTTAACACTATTCATATGCGGGTGATACCAAAAGGTACCAGCGTCAGGAGGAGTAAAGCGGTAAATGAAGGTTTCTCCTGGCATAATCGGCTTTTGACTTAAAAAAGGCACCCCATCCATCTCAACTGGGATTCGAAGACCATGCCAATGTATCGTAGTGGGTTCATCAAGTTTGTTGGTAAACCGAATCGTAACTTCTTCACCTTGCCTACAACGAATAATAGGTGCTGGGATCTGACCGTTAAAGCCCAAAATATTGGTCTGATAGCCTTTGACGAGTTGAGCCGAACCAGGCTCCGCAGTGAGCTGATAGTCAAACTTACCACGTTCAGACTGTAAACGAGTCAGTGTACACGCTGGTAACACAGATAAAGCAGAAACAGCAAGCCCTGACTTAATAAACTGACGACGAGATATTCCCATGCAAAAAAACCTTTATGAAAAGCAAATAGGCAGAAAGTAACATTATCATACCTAATTGGACTCTCCGTTTCGATAAAGAGATCGCCTGAGTATATTTGTTTAATCCAGTTCTTTATAAGGGCGTGACAGAAAAATATCGAATTGAACTTAAAA
>NZ_AEIU01000060.1 GCF_000165125.1 Vibrio caribbeanicus ATCC BAA-2122
TTTGGGGGGAGGCCGTTAGTGCGGACGAATTCAAAAGCTTCATTGAATACTATGGGATTAATTTGTCGTAAATAAAGTAAATAAAGTAAATAAAGTAAATAAAGGACAGGCACCAAATCTATCTGGGGTATAAAAACACTCGTTGCTTTGTTAATTTCAGGATAAAAGGTACTGATGTTGTGGTGACTAAAGCCGATGGCTCTTTTGTAACTATCTTAAAAGATAGAATTAATAACACATCAGTTAAAAATGCTCTTAAGGGAAATTATTAAATGGACAAATTAATTCGTGAAGGCAGTTGCCTTTTAAGAGAAATTCTTGGTTTTAGGCTTTTATCTGTTTTTGCTCTTATACATACATTTGATGGAGAGAGGGATTTCTCCTCTCCTCAAGAGCTGCTTTTTACTTTTGAAGGCGGCTCTCAGGTTAGAATCAAGTGTGATCAGGATGGTGAGTCAATCTACTTTGACAATCAAACTCCCGTTGAAGCCAATATGGCCGAATACGGACAAAATATGCTGTTTAATTGTTCGAATGATAATAATTTTGAATATGGTATTGGAAGAACAGTTGATCAAATCGAGCTAATTGTAAGTGATAAAATAATATTCGGCTTACTAATGAATTTCGAGGGGGCCCGCTCTTCTACAATCATCAACTTGGGTGATGAGCTTTATGTCTACGACGAACTTCCGAAAAACATACTTGAAGAAGATAAATGGCAAAGAATACTAGTAGACCAAAACTATTCAGGACACACATCTCAAAATAAGTAATCTAAAAGCAGGTATTGAATTTACCACAGGGGAGACACTGTTCAGCGGGCATGAGTTCGTGATACAGAGCGTGCTTTAGTCGGCGCGAGCATTATTCTCGGTCCAGTTGGTAAAGCAGGCATTAAAGCTGGTAAACTTGCGACCGCAGTAGTCAAAAGCTCTGATGAGGCGGCCGATTTATTCGGGGCAAGTTCTCAGCTTAGTAAAGCGGATAATTTGGTTTCGGGTGCAAATGGCGGCTCAAGAGCCCTTCAAGTGTTGCCTGAATTTACAAATGGAAGGAAAGCATTTGAACACTATGCGAAGCATTCGAAAGGTGTTGTTCTAGGTAAAAAAGGAAACGTGAAAGCTAAGCCTGGTGGGGCAGATGTGCCTGAATTTGCTTCCTATGATGCATATGTGGGTGCAGCCAGCTCATTTTGGTCACCGTCTGCACGTAAAGGTATACTGGAGGGTACTCGCGCCGATGGTTCTATTCTTCGCTTTGAACCTTCCACTGGGTACTTTGGTGTTATGAGAAACGGCAAGATAAGTACCTTTTTTAGACCTGATGGTGACGGACTCAAGTACTTTAAGGATCAGTTATGACAGAAAAGACGTTGATTCAGCTTTGTAAAATGATATTAGCTAAGCTTGGGTTTGAAAGCGAAACCTTTGTTTCTCTGGTAGAAAAGTGGCGCTTCTTTATCGATGAATGTGAATGCGGGTATCAATGGGATTACTCCGAATACCTAAGCGAAATTCGTGCTCGGCACCTTATTCAGCAGCTTCTGAATAATGAAGAGGTCGCAAAGGCTGAAGAGTTTCAAGAACTAATTGTGGACCTGGGTAATTTAGACCAGAAGTTTCGTGAGTTGCTGCAACCTGAAGTATTATTGGAAGAAGGAGAAGGTTGGTGGGATAAAGGAGTCTTGAAAAAAGCTGGAGAGGACTACTGCCAATATATGTATGATGCACACGGGATAAATGTCGTTAAAATAGATTAAATTACTAAATAAAGTAAATAAAGGACAGGCACCAAATCTAACGCTAGGTTTGGTGCTTTTTTATTTGGTTTTTCTTTTTTAGGACACACACTTTTCGAGGAGAGCTCATTCATTCAGAGGCGTCAGAATAATTCTGCGATGTCTCTAATTTTATTGAGTTTTTTGACCGTTTTACCTTATCATGCGGCCTTGTTTTCAAAGAGGTCTGCGCATGAATTATGAAAAAGAGTATTACAGTAACGGCAACGTACAGTACGATGCAGCGAAAGAATTACTTACCCTGATCCCTACAAACCCACGCTCGTTGCTGGATATCGGGTGTGGCTCGGGCAAAGTCTCTCACCTGATTTACCAAAAGGTTTCCCCAAAGCAAATGCTTTCCATTGATGTCTCTCAAGCAATGCTTGAAGAGGTGGAGCATCGCTATCCCTCAAGTCCTATTGAATTTAGACACAGTGATATTGCCCAATTTTCTTCGGATGAGGTCTATGATGTCATCATTTCAAATTCATCGTTCCAATGGTTTAAAGATTATGACGCCTCTTTAAATACAATAAAGCGTTGTTTAGCCCCTAATGGCAGGGTAATCATTCAAACACCTTACCGACAAATATGGTGCCCTGAAGTGACTCAATTGATGAAGGTATTTTTCAGCGCCAAGTATCCCTCATTGAATGATGAATTTAGACTGCCGTGCATGCATTTGGAATCTGACTTGGCGTATCAAAATATGTTTGAGGGCTATGGCTTTGCGGTGGAAAATCTCTATACCAAAGCTTTTACCTATCACTTTTCTGCGACTGAGTTTAAACAATTTTTTATGTCGGGAGCTTATAAAGTTTACACCCATAAAGACAGTTACACCTCAGAACTTCCTACTTCATTTGAGCATGATCTTTTGCAGTATCTGGAGCAAGAAATAAAAGAAGGGCAAGTTTACAATGTTACCATTCATCGACTATTGACTAGCCTGAAGAAATAAAAATAAATAAAGGACAGGCACCAAATCTGCACCCCTTAACTTATGTTTGTTAGATTTCTCTTTTGTAGCTCGCACGATAACAAAAAGGAGTGATGAGTTTTGTATTCTAAAGGCTTATTCTCTGCTAAAAGGAAGACTGGATTACGGAACCCGTTCCAGTTCGAAGATTTAAACGCAATTTAAGTTGTTGGTTTAGATAAATAGAAACTTTGAATTGTCACTATTCAAATGCGTATAAATGGAGCTTTTTCTTGCGGAGCGCAGCTTTGGCGATAATGGCTTGCGCTTGGCCGCCTACAGCGGTGGTGTGGGACTTTTCTAATTGAGTACAAACCTTGAGCCAATTATTTATGTTTCCTCCGAGCCTCTCTAATACTGGGGGTAAGTTCTCATCCATAGACGCTTTATTTGGCCGTATCTGGCGCGCTGTCCAATCGACTAATTCAATGTAATCTATTAATCGAAAAGGAATACCGTCGAGTTTTGCGTCGCTCTTATTACCAACAAACGGGTGGAGGTAAGGAGCGGTGACAAGCTGTTTATCTAGGGCAGCAATCCGAGCTTGGATGGAAGTAAAATCGGATTTCTCAGGAATGTCTGCAATACCTGCACGAATGGGGTTGAGGTCTACGTAGGCCATGGCGGCAGCGAGGGCTTTTTCATCGAGCAGGGCTTGGCTCTTAAATCGACTTTCCCAGAAATGACCAGTGCAATTATCCTCTTTATTCGCTTTGCACGCTATATGGTAATTCAACTCCCTCATATACCAGCTCAAACTCCATAATCGCTCACGCCAAATCTTAATGATTTCGATGCATTTTTCATGTTCACTTTGGCTGGTCAGTTGACCATGTAGCCAGCGTTGAATGATGAGTGGCAACTTATGCGCTATTCCCCAACGCTCAACCACTTCGTGGTCTGATAGAGCCATCGCTTTGGTTTGATTGATATTAACGACCAAATGGTAGTGATTACTCATAATGGCGTAAGCACAAATATCGATACAGTAGAGGTTGGAAAGGGAATTCATTTTATTAACGATCCACTCTCTGCGATGCTCATAACTGACTTGGTTTTGCTTATCTTCACCGCACAAGAAGCATCGTCTGACACAACGAGAAACGCAGTGATAGTAAGATGTTGCCTCGATTGAAATAAGCTGTTTGCGTGCCGTTGTCATAGACATACCTCCCCAATGGATTATGAGAGGTTAGCAATAACCTAAATGAACGGTTGTAATCAGCTTATCGAAAAAGAACGAATCATACTTTTTTAGTTCTTTTGGTGAGTTCTTTTGGTGTGTGTCCTGAATCGAATGGTGTGTGTCCTGAATCAAATGTCCTAAATCAAATGATCGCCTATACTTTTTAAGTTATTCCGGTGAGTGTCCTGAATCAAATAGGTACAATTTTTGAGATTGGGGGAAAAACTCACATAGGATAATGGATATTATGTGAAAGCTGTACAGACTCTTTATTGTCGTTAATTTTATAAAGTAGGTACGTATGACAGCTCGAATTAGAAAAATTTCTCTTTATTTTAAAGCATCTTTAGTTGCAATATTCATCACCACCTTAAGCTATTTTTCTATTCAAGGAGCTGTTGGTTTCTATTTATGGCAAGAGCAAGATAAGGACGTGCGTCGAATAATGACGACAGTATCTGAAGTACATAATGAGGTAATTGATGTACTTGAAAAGCTCAATCAACTTGAATTAAAGACGTGTAGTGATGCGCATAATTTGATGATGCGAAAGCTCTTATTTACGTCAAATTTTATCAAAGATATCGGTTATCTCGAGGGAAATACATTATTTTGTACAACGGGCAAAGGGCGACTGACACCTCCCTTTACCGGAGGGAGAACACCTAGCCTGGTGACGAATGAAGGGCTTAAGTTCTGGCGACACATCAAGCTCATTATTTTAGATAACTCATATGTCTCATTGGTCATTCGAAAGGGCAATTACAACCTTGTCCTACATGAAGATGCTATGCATCAACTGATTGAAGACGGTTATGACTGGGAGCTTGTTTACCAAAAACATCAAGAAGTCATTCACTTCGCTGGGGAAGAAGAACTTTACTCG
Source organism: Vibrio caribbeanicus ATCC BAA-2122 (assembly GCF_000165125.1). GTDB lineage: Bacteria > Pseudomonadota > Gammaproteobacteria > Enterobacterales > Vibrionaceae > Vibrio > Vibrio caribbeanicus. The sequence continues at coordinate 4,835 of NZ_AEIU01000060.1, forward strand.
ATACCAGAACCAACATTGTGGGACTTTTTATCAAGTGGAGATAGTCATATAGTTAAGCGTTGTGATGACCAAAATGCATTTTGTTTGGGTGTAAAGCTTAATCCAGAGAGAATGGAAGATGAATCCGCAGTTTTGGGTTTGTTTACGGTCGCAACCAGTCTGCTTGTAGGTCTTTTTACCTATATCATCTGCTTAAAAGCACTGCGCTACCTTTACTCTAATCATCATCGGGTTTACAAAGCTATCTCCGATGATTCGTTTCATTGTGTCTATCAGCCAATAGTTGATCTAAAAACAGAGAAAATCATCGGTGTTGAAATGCTCGCACGGCTTAATGACCGAAGAGGTAAGATAACTCCCGATGAATTTATCCCCGTGATTGCGCAGTCTGACCACACATGGTCCTTCACTAAAAATATGCTCAAAAAGGCTGTTTCAGAGCTACGTCAAGTTGAGAATTTGCCTACAGACTTTAAGTTAAATGTGAATATCTTTCCTTCAGATATTAATAAAAAATCAATTCTTGACTTGATCACTAAAGGGAAAGTTTCTGAGTTTGATCGTGTATTGGTACTCGAGGTTACAGAAAGTGAAGAATTAGAGGATAGCTCGTCTCTTAATCAATTACGCGTTCTACGAGAAGAAGGGATTCAAATTGCGATTGATGATTTTGGTACAGGCTACTCAAACTTACACCAGCTTCGAAAGATGAATGCTCATATATTAAAAATTGATCGTAGTTTCATTCAGGAAATGGAAGATGCGTCGATTCGTTCTTCTTTGATTGAGCACATTGTTGCGATTGCAAAACAAGAAGGTCTTTTCTTGGTAGCAGAGGGAATAGAAAACTCAATTCAACATAACATTCTGAGAGATATGGGGGTGGAGTATGGTCAGGGCTGGGCTTTCTACAGAGAAATGACACTTGATGAGTTCAAAACAATGTGGGAGAGCTCGTAAACTTGCCAGTGAAAAGTTGTCGCATCAGATGGCTTTTATTTGGGTGATTAATTGCTTATATTGGATTATTTATTTCGATAAAGGAGTATTGAATTAATAATGCAATTTATCAATGAAAGGTTTGGAGGGGTTTGTGTTAAAAATTTATCTGATATTCCAAAACACTTACCTCTCTTTGCTCGCTGGGCGGAAAATGAATGGGGCTATGTTAGAAATAAAGGGGTTGATTTTCGAACTCGTTTATTCGAAAAGTATCTAGTTCGTAACAGCATTCCTAGTTTATACGGATTACTTATTCACGGTGACCCTGTTGGTATGTTTGCTATTGAACACTGTGATTCAAACAACGAATGTTTGTTTTTAAACTATTTATTTTTAAAATCAGAATATCGAAAATCTGGTATTGGCAAAGAGACAGTTGAACTTGCGAAGATGATCTGTCGTGAGCATAGTGCCAAGTGCATGCAGCTAACGACGTTAGACTCAAGTATAAATGAATACTACGAAAAGCTTGGTGGCCGTATTATTGGTGCTGAATCTTTCTACACTCACCCTGCAACACGCATAGAAATTAGACTTTAAGATTGAAGAGCCCTCATAAGAATGAAAACCCAATCTCCTTTTAAATCCTATGATAGAAACATGGTGGATATACAGTCTCTCCAGTCTTTAAAGTTAAATGATGATATTTACTCGTATTGTAAAGGCTTGTTTTCAACGACAGGCTCAGAGTTTTTTACTTTAATGATTGGTCAAGGGCAAGAAAGCATGATCTTGTCCAATATACCTTACTCTTCCAAAATGATGTATTACGAGAGGCGACTAAGAGCGATTGACCTTACGCTTGATATCAACCGAAAAACCGATGAGGTTGTTTCTTTTCCCTGCTCGAATTTCTATCGAGTTCAAGATAAACCAGTACCTAAATTTCTAAAAATAATGGAAAATGATCTTGGTATTCATAACCATTTTGCGCTCACTAAAGCATGTGATAATTACGGGATTAAATTAGTTCTGTCAGGTGTTAGAGGGAGAGAAGATTTTAAAAACCATTATAAAAAGCATAAATCTACTATAGAGAACTTCTCATTGCACTTTATTGAACGTTATAAAGCTGCCATTACCGATACTATTCCAAGTATGAGATTCTCCCGGATCTTTAAAGTTGATGGCTTTTTAGAGAGCTTAATTAAGCAAAAGAGCCCTAGCTTTTATGAGATCCCCAAAGATCACGAATTGCTCTGTCTTTTCTTTTTTAAAGAGGGTAAGGAAGCTAAAGAAATCTCTCAAATTACCGGCTATAGTGTTGCGACCGTCAATACATACCTAAGGTCAGTTAGAGAAAAAATGAATGTTGAAAAGACCTATCAAGCGGTAATAAAAGCAATACAGGATGGATTAATTAGTTAGTAAATAAATAAAATGTATGTATTTATTGATGGTTGTCATTGTTTTTTATTTTTCCTCCGGTTTCATTAACAATATTTTTATATCTTGTCAATCTAACTGGTTAGATATGATTTTTTATTATTAAAATCAATAATGGCAGTATAAGTTTTCTACAACGAACTTATAGTAAGTTAGGCGTTTTTGCGCTCAACTAAATTAGCTAAACTATCAAATGAACTGAATGGTTAAATTTGATATCTCCTCTAATTTTTTGCCCCAACCCTATCATTGGGGCCTTTTTATTTACCTATCCCCAAGTCACCTCAAAATTCTAGTCTCAGTAAGAATGGCTTGCCTTGTCGGCAAGATAATGTTCTCAATCTTGGACCACATATTCACTTGATATTACCCCCAACTATTTTTTTGAATTTTATGCTTGAACATCACTGCCCTTTTGAGCGTATCTAACTTAGGACGCTGTACTTTGAGGCTCTTTGGGGATAGCTCTCTGATTTTAATTCATCGCCTACGTGCTATGATGTTCGTGTTTTATTAGATTGCTCTCAAATGCCTCACAACGATTTGGGGCTTGTATTTTGTACCGTAATTGTGTGGTGGTTTTTGTGTCAATATGTCTGATGAGCTGTTCTGATCCTTTCCAGCATACTCAGCTGCTGAATATTGCGAGTTGGAACATCCGTTATGCCCCCGAGTTAGTGACAAATGATGCTCCTAAAGAGTCTTTCCCATGGAGCTCCCGCGTACTTGGTATGGGAAAAATGCTAGCAGAGCTCGATCTGACGATACTCGCGACACAGGAAGGGAACAAACAACAGCTCAGTGATCTTGACGAAACGCTACCAAATTTAGAGATGATTGATACTCACCGGGTTTGGAGCACTACTTTCTTCCCATCCTTTTTCGTTAACACTGAGTTGGTATCTGTAGTTGCCTCTGGAGATCTTTGGTTATCAAACCAGCCAGAAGTTGTGGATAGTAAATTACCGTCCAGTGCTTGGCCGCGAATGCTGACTTGGGCTTTGGTGGAAATTGAGGGGCATAACGGGCGCTGGTTATTGATCAATGTCCATCTGGATGGAACAGATATTGAGCAAGTTGAGATACTGCATCGACTGGTCTTTGGTCTAGTAAAAACACACACGCCAACCTACACGATTTTGTGTGGTGATTTTAACGCTTCTTTGGCATCAGAGACAACCGACCCAGCTTATCGTTCTCTATTTAGCTACTTCCAAAAATATAAGCAGCAAGTTACCTATAACGGTCATGGAAAAGCTCAGTCTGGTAAAGATTGGGATATCGATTGGATACTAACTAGCAGCAATCTGCCCCTTTCATATCAACTCAGACGCTCCGAGCACTCAGCTCTGCAAGACCTTTATCTTTCTGACCATGATCTCGTCAGATTGGAGTTAGCAGCTAGCCGTTAGTTGAGAGTTCTCGATATCAAACTTGAGTTAAGTCATGATCTAGAACTTCTTGATAAAGTAATAGATCGATATCATCTAGCTCAGTGGGCTCAGTAATCAACCAGTCATACTGATCATTGTGCTCATTCAGCAGAGCAGAGATTTCTGTGTAAGCTCTCTCGTTTACTTGCATAACGGATTCCTTAAGTTTTATCTAAGTCTAGGTATAAGTCGCCACTTATTGACGGCGTATCTCTTACCACTTTTGAGAATAGGGCAGTTAGATGACAAAAGAGTGACATTATCAGGCGTAGCATAGATATACTTAGTTGCAAATTGAGTTTGGAATTTTTGATGGCTTATTTTTCGAATTAGAACACTTGTTTTGGATGTATCACCACGGTTATCCACAGATTCTGTGGATAAAGACCCAACAGTATGAAAAAAATAAAGAAAATGCTTTTTTTGATTAAAAAATGGGCGTTTTTTTGATGTGAAAAAATAAGGTTATACACCCCTTGACAACGAGTATTTATAAGGGCTTGAGCGATGTATAAAGAGCTAACGAATAGTTGATTTTTTTGACGACAGAACGATACCTCAACATTGGCAAATCAAACAAAAAACTTTTTTTAAATTTTATTCAACCTAGCGGGATAGCAAAAAAATTGGCCTGATCACTTGATTATTAACTCGCTATCGCCTTAATGCTCTATTAAACTAACAAATTGAATTTGCCAATTAATTAGTAGGTTATGTCAATTATATTGGGCATAGATCCCGGCTCTCGTATCACGGGCTATGGTGTCATTCGTCAGAATGGGCGTCATTTGCAGTATTTAGGTAGTGGTTGTATTCGAACTTCCGAGCAAGATTTGCCTGGTCGGTTGAAACAAATTTATGCGGGAGTTTCGGAAATCATCACTCAATTTCAGCCTGAGGTCTTTGCTATCGAACAGGTGTTTATGGCGCGCAATGCTGACTCTGCTCTCAAGCTAGGGCAAGCTCGAGGTAGTGCCATTGTTGCTGCGGTAAATAATGATTTAGAAGTCTTTGAATATGCAGCGCGTCTTATCAAGCAAGCTGTTGTTGGAACCGGTGCTGCGGATAAAGCTCAAGTACAACACATGGTTCAACAAATGCTTAAATTGCCAGCGAAGCCACAGGCTGATGCGGCCGATGCTCTTGGTGTCGCGATTTGCCATGCTAATACTAATAAGACCTTGGTTGCGTTAGCAGGGAAAGCAACCAGTGCAAGACGTGGGCGTTATCGTTAAACGCAAAATGAGACCTATAGAACAGTTAAGTGCATCTTGTTTGATATAAGTGCAAGACAACACTTATAATCGCCGCCTTGTCTCATTCCCAGGTAACCTTGAGCTGCTCTATTTAGTGAGATTATTTTGTTGATAAAGTGTTGATATGAGGGGCTAGCGTTCTAAAGCTAAAACCGCTAATAATATCTGAAAGCAAGAAAGTTCTCTAAAATCTGCATCTTGGAGTTGTTTGGGTATATCAATCAAGGAAGATTGAAATATGAAACCCGTTTATCTCTGGCGGAGATTGTGTATACCTTTCGACAATCACTGGAATAAAGAACAGCAGCGTCAAGCCGATACTCTTTGTTTGTTTACTTTTCTGGCTTTTTTAGTTGGCTGTTACAGTCTAATGAAGTGGGCTAATCACGACCATCAATTTCTGATTTTGACCTCTCTTTTACTTATATTCATTGAAATAGTTGCTGCACTTTGCCTCAAATTCACTCAAAACTCATCCATGGCATTAAATCTAGGATTTGTTGGAATGGCGGTACATGCACTGAATATTATTTACCAGAGTGGTGGTGTGGTTGACTCGACTCAGGCTTACTGGGTGCCGTTGCTGGTCGTGGCATTTTTTCTGTCTGGAACTCGCTCTATTGCCCTCAGTTGGAGTATTCTAGTGATCCTCTGTTCTGCCCTTATGACCCATTTGCATCTATCAGGACATCGCTTTCCACAGCTCACTTTGTCAGACTCCGCGCTGTCGATAGAAATTTGGTCAGGGATCTTGCTTCCATTGATCGTGATTTGTATTGCACAGATGTTTACAGCAAAACAGAGGGATACAGCGTTAAATCTAGCAGAGCAGGCTATCGGTAATAGTGAAGCTATTGCTAACAAAGCGACGTTGGGTGAGCAAAGTTTGTCAGAAGTACTCGAACAAGCCAATCAAAACTCCGTTGAGTTAAAGACGGTCTCTGAGGTTTTAGAATCGCATTCTCAGACATTAGATACTCAGGTTTCCAATTTAAATCTGAATTGTGAATCACAGGCCAGTGCCGCAGAGCAGATGAGTCAGCAGGTTCACCAATTGGCCGAAGGTGTCGAAGGCTCGAGTCAATTTGTTGAAGAGCTGCGTGAGCGTAGCAACGCAATGCATCACCAAGCACAAATAAGCTCCACTCTACTCGAAGATTCAACCGCTGCGATCAGTCAAATTATCGGTAGTCATCAAGAAATAATGAAAGTAGCCGATTTGATCAGCACTGTGGCAGAACAAACCAATCTTCTAGCGCTCAATGCAGCGATTGAAGCCGCAAGAGCAGGGGAGCAGGGAAGAGGGTTTGCTGTGGTCGCGGATCAGGTTCGAGAGCTTTCTGCCAAGAGTAGTCAGTCTGCAGTTGAAATACGTCATCTACTCAACAGAAGTGAACAAGAGGTCAAGCATGGTCAAAGTGTTGTCACTTCAAGCGCGAGTAAGATGAGGGCAATGATCGGTGATGTGGCTGCCATTTCGCAAGACGTCAATGGACTTGCCGAGGTAATGTCGGCTCAAATGAGCGCATTAAAAGAGTTAAATCAGGCAAGTAGTGATGTCGCACATAGTGTGATACAAACCAAAATGATCTCAGAAAATGTTGCACAGAAGGGTGTGGAATTGAATTTTCAAGTGGATGCGATGAAGACCTTAACCTATCAACTTGACCAAGTCGTGTCTAAAATATGATTGAATGGTATAAAGAACTGGATGTCTATCCAGTTCTTTATTATCCTTATCGCAAATTCATCGTTTAAGAGTGATCATTGTGATCGGACGTTTACGCGGTATTCTCGTTGAAAAACAACCACCAGAACTTCTTATCGAAGTTAACGGCCTTGGTTATGAAGTTCAAATGCCAATGAGCTGTTTCTATGAGTTGCCTAATATTGGTGAAGAAGCAATTATCTATACACATTTTGTTGTTAGAGAGGACGCTCAGCTCCTTTACGGGTTTAATACCGTTAAAGAGCGGGCCTTATTCCGTGAAGTTATCAAAGCCAATGGTGTTGGCCCAAAGCTTGGACTGGGTATTTTATCTGGAATGACGGCGAGTCAATTTGTTGCAAGTGTTGAGAGGGAAGATATTTCAACGCTAGTGAAATTACCGGGCGTAGGTAAGAAGACAGCTGAACGTCTTGTCGTGGAAATGAAAGATCGGCTTAAAGGTTGGAGCGCAGGTGACTTGTTCACACCATACACTGATGCTGCAGTTGCTGATAAGTTGCCTGAAAGCTCAGTATCAAATGCGGAAGAAGAAGCCGTTAGTGCACTGCTAGCATTAGGTTATAAACCTACCCAAGCCTCTAAAGTTGTTTCCCAAGTTATGGTAGAGGGGATGAGTAGTGAAAAGCTTATTCGTGAAGCGTTAAAGTCGATGGTATAAAGGTAAGTATATGATAGAAGCCGATCGTTTAATTGCCCCTGACAATACGGTTTATAAAGATGAGGATGTCATCGATCGGGCAATCCGACCGAAAAAACTTGCTGATTACCAAGGGCAAGATCATGTTCGTGACCAAATGGAAATCTTCATCAAGGCTGCTCAAATGCGCAGTGAGGCACTTGACCACCTGCTAATTTTCGGTCCTCCAGGTCTTGGAAAGACCACATTGGCTAATATTGTAGCGAATGAAATGGAAGTGAATATCCGTACCACTTCGGGGCCGGTTTTGGAAAAAGCGGGCGATCTCGCTGCTTTGCTCACTAATCTGGAGGAAAACGATGTACTTTTTATTGATGAAATTCATCGTCTAAGTCCGATGGTTGAAGAGGTACTCTATCCAGCGATGGAAGACTATCAACTTGATATTATGATTGGAGAGGGCCCTGCCGCACGCTCGATTAAAATCGATCTCCCTCCTTTTACTCTGATTGGAGCCACAACCAGAGCGGGTTCTTTAACTTCACCACTTCGTGACCGTTTTGGGATCACCCAAAGGCTCGAATATTACAAAATTTCCGACTTGCAAACCATAGTACAACGAAGTGCCGATTGTTTAGGGCTCTCAATGGAGGCCGAAGGCGCTCTCGAAGTTGCCCGTCGTGCTAGAGGAACGCCGCGTATTGCAAATCGACTTCTGCGCAGGGTAAGGGACTACGCTGAAGTGAAAGGTAATGGTCATATTTGTGCAGATATTGCAGATAAAGCATTAAACATGTTGGATGTCGATGCTCAGGGTTTTGATTATATGGACCGAAAACTGCTTCTCGCAATTATGGAGAAATTTTCGGGTGGGCCTGTAGGGCTTGACAATATGGCCGCAGCCATTGGTGAAGAGAAAGACACCATCGAAGATGTATTAGAGCCATACCTTATTCAGCAAGGTTATTTGCAGCGAACGCCAAGAGGTCGTATTGCGACAGATCGTGCTTACTTACATTTTGGCATTGAAAAATAAAAAAGCCTCAAGCTTATGTACTTTGGGATTACCTGAGTATAAAGCTTGAGGTTTTGACGTTTGAAACGAGGTTAAAATAATCCTTTATTGCGTAGGGCTTTGTGTAAACCAAGCAAAAGGAGTGAACATACTGCACATCCAAGTACTATCATTGGTAGATCACCAAACTCAGCAGCTTTGTGAAGCCCAATACCTATAACAAGATAGTAAAATAGTCCAAGTAGTGCACCCGCACTGCCCAAATGATCGCGATAATCATTGAGCGCGCCGCTCAATAAATTGGGTAAAGCTAATCCAAAAGATAGTGCCACGAATACTACCGGTACAAAAAACCATACACAGTCTTGTAATAGATAAATACCCGCGCCAGCTACTAGCATCAGACATGAGGCAAAAAAGACGATTTTGTCATGACTGATGTGAGCCTTTAATAGCTTCATGTTTACGATAGAGCCAACAATAGATCCTAAAGCTAGTATAAATCCTGTATTACCAAAAAAGTTTACACTGGCGCCCAACCGATCAAAGTAAAAAGGCGCAATACTGTAGTAGGAAAAAAGCGCAATATTGAAAACACCGACCATCAGGCTCACATACCAAATATGAGAATCCTTGACCATGCTGCTGGCGACGGATAGTAAACTGTCTCTTTTTTTGTTCTCAGGCTTTGTTTCAGGAAGTTTTAAATAGCACCAAAGCAGCATCAAAGCCGTCATTATAACCATGGCGATAAATACCCATTTATATCCACCAAATGAAGTTAGCCAACTTCCAATCAGCATGCCAATAACCGGGCTGATCCCAATCGATGTTCCGATGATGGAGAAGACATGCCCAAGTTCTTTACCGTGGTAGCCGTCCCGAATAATGGTTTGTGTACAAACTGAACCGACTGCTGCGCCAAATGCACAACAACCAAATCCAGTCAGGAAACTACCAAAGTCCGTTGTCATCATGGAAAATATTGCGGATAAAATAAAGACAACCAAACCGAGTAGGGTAGAAGGTCTACGCCCGATAATGTCACAAGCTCTTCCCCAAAAAACGACGCCAAATGCAAATGCGATAAAGAAGATGGACATGGCTTGGGCGGCTTGATTCTCACTGATTTGAAAACTATTTTTGACCGAGGTCAAAGCCGGGCTGTACATGGTTTCAATGATTTGGGGAAACATGATTAAAGCAACAGCTAGCGGAATGGAAATTTTTTCTATGAATTTATTCATTACTCTTTTCTCAAAATACCTCCATCAGTAAGGGTGGGGAACACTCCCGACTTTATGGACAAAAATATGGGTTTGTGGAAAAAACCACAGCCAAATTGTATTAGAGACACGTTTGGGGTAGATAATTAGAAATAGACATAAAATATCAATATAAGGACATCGTATTAAATCTTGTTGGTACAGATCTTTCGCGAAGTTATACCTAATTGGCGTCAGAAAATAGGGTTTAGAGTGTCGCTACGTTCATTGAATGAATGTTTCGGCTTACTGGCTAGGGTTTGTAACTCAGTTTCCTTTTTTATTGGAACAAGCGAGAGGTAGGAATTGAAAAATTAGTTTTCATTCCCGAGACTGGTCCGAAGAGTGAGCCATTAAGTGACAAAGTTCACAATAATGACAATTAAGTTGCTTCAAACAAGTAGTAAAAATGATTCACATGTTAACTGTTTGTTTTCTTGAATGTCTTTCGAATTGCTCAAAATAACCCCACTGTAACAAATCGCTTGTTCATTGTTGATCTGGATCAATTTGCCGTCGTTTTGTACAAAAAAAGGCGCGCAAAAATTGACTATGGTCAAAGCGAGTGATGGAGATAAACCTTTTGAACCGTGTTGTTTTTAGAAGTAATATTAGTAATAGCTACATTAGATAGCGCTTAACAATTAACTAACTATTACGGTACATTTTTGCAACAGTTTGGTTGTTTTGTTTACATCTTCTATTTCCATGCCAGACCAGCTGCATCAATGTAAAACGTGTCTTTACTGGGCACTTAGGAGCAAACATGATTGACGTGGTTGATCTGTCGCGGTTGCAATTTGCACTGACAGTTATGTATCACTTCCTTTTCGTACCTTTGACTATCGGGATGGCATTTTTGCTTGCCATCATGGAGTCAATGTACGTGATGACAGACAAACAAATATATAAAGACATGACCAAATTCTGGGGAAAGTTATTTGCAATTAACTTTGCCTTGGGTGTTGCGACTGGTTTAACGATGGAATTCCAGTTCGGAACGAACTGGGCCTATTATTCCCACTATGTCGGTGACATATTTGGTGCCCCCTTGGCAATAGAAGCCCTAGTGGCCTTCTTCCTTGAGTCAACCTTGGTTGGTCTGTTTTTCTTTGGCTGGGATCGACTATCGAAGCGTCAACACCTTGCGGTTACATGGTTGGTCGCTATCGGCTCAAACTTTTCGGCATTGTGGATTCTCGTTGCCAATGGTTGGATGCAAAACCCTGTCGGGGCAGAATTCAATTTTGAAACGATGCGAATGGAAATGGTCAGCTTCGCAGAGGTGGTATTTAACCCTGTTGCTCAGGTTAAATTTGTTCACACGGTTGCATCGGGTTATACCACAGGGGCGATGTTTATCCTCGGTATCAGCTCTTACTACATACTGAAAGGAAGAGACCTAGCTTTTGCACGCCGTTCGTTCGCTATTGCTGCTTCGTTTGGTATGGCTGCGATTCTATCTGTCATTGTGCTTGGGGATGAATCGGGCTATGAGCTCGGTGAAGTGCAAAAAGTAAAGCTGGCAGCTATTGAATCTGAATGGCATACAGAACCAGCACCTGCAGCATTCACCTTGTTTGGTATTCCAAATCAGGAAACGATGCACACAGATTACGCCATCAAAATTCCATATGTTATGGGAATTATTGCAACGCGTTCACTTGATGAGCAAGTTACGGGGCTCCGTGATCTTCGTGATGAGCATGTCGAGCGTATACGTGATGGTATTTATGCTTACGAACTACTCGAAAAACTGCGCGCCGGTGAAAAAACGGATCACAATAAAGCCGAGTTTGAAAAAGTAAAAGACGACCTTGGTTACGGATTACTGCTTAAACGTTACACTGACAAAGTGGTTGATGCGACAGAAGATCAAATACAAGCCGCTGCGGATGATTCAATTCCAACGGTTTGGCCGTTGTTCTTTTCTTTCCGAGTCATGGTCGGTTGTGGTTTTATCATGCTGTTTGTGTTTGGTGCAGCATTTGTTCAAACATGCCGCCAAAAAATTGAGCAAAAACGTTGGATCCTCAAAGCTGCGTTATTCAGTATTCCTCTACCATGGATAGCTATAGAGGCGGGCTGGTTTGTTGCTGAGTATGGACGTCAACCATGGGCTGTGGGTGAGATCCTCCCGACCCATGTTGCTGCTTCAACATTGACTGTTGGTGAGCTGTGGACATCACTCTTCCTTATTCTCGCGCTTTACTCGGTTTTCTTGGTGGTAGAAGTCTACTTGATGCTCAAGTACACACGCCAAGGGCCTAGCAGCTTAAAAACAGGCCGATACCATTTCGAGCAAAATGCGAATAGCGTTGAAGATAAAGTTGGCCGTTCGGTTGAAGTATAGGTAAGGGGTAAAAAATGTTTGATTACGAAATATTACGACTTATCTGGTGGGTATTAATTGGTATCCTTCTGATAGGGTTTGCGGTGACTGATGGGTTTGACCTTGGTGTCGGTGCATTGGCACTTGTGTTAGGTAAAAATGATACCGAGCGTCGTATCATGCTCAATACTATTGCGCCCCACTGGGATGGAAACCAAGTTTGGCTTATTACCGCAGGTGGTGCTCTCTTTGCTGCTTGGCCTATGGTGTATGCGACGTCATTCTCTGGGTTCTACGTGGCGATGTACATAACACTTGCCGCCCTTTGGCTAAGGCCATTGGCGCTTGATTACCGCTCAAAAATAGAAGATCCCAGATGGCGTCAAACATGGGATTATGCGTTGTGTATCAGCGGTACTGTCCCTGCGATTATTTTTGGTGTGGCCTTTGGTAATTTACTCCAAGGTGTTCCTTTTGAGTTCAATGATTTGCTGATGTCTCATTATCAAGGAAATATCTTTGGTCTATTGAATCCGTTTGCTCTGCTTTGTGGTGTATTAGCGCTGTCCTTATTTATTCTGCAGGGTTCGACATGGCTGCAAATGAAAACGACTGAGGAACTTTACAGACGTTCACGTAACGTCGGACAAATAATGGGTTTGGTTGTTGCAACATTATTTGTTATCGGTGGATTTTGGATTCAGTCGATTGATGGCTATGTAATCGTCGGTACTATGGATCATTTTGCTGATTCTAACCCGACTCACAAAGAAGTTGTGCAGCAAGCGGGTGCTTGGCTGAATAACTATAAGCAATATCCAGCAATGTGGATCGCACCTGCACTTGGCGTGCTGATGCCAGTACTGTCTTCTTTAGCCTCTAGACTAGGACGCAGCGGTTTTGCTTTCTTATGCTCAAGTCTGACGAATTTAGGCGTTGTATTGACTGTAGGTTTGTCGATGTTCCCGTTCATTATGCCCTCGAGCCTACGTCCAAACCATAGTTTGACTATGTGGGATGCAACGGCCAGTGAACTGACGCTAGGGTTAATGACATTGGTTGCTTTTGTCATGGTACCTATCATTCTTGGGTATACATCTTGGTCTTATTACAAAATGTTTGGACGTTTGGATAAGAAACACATTGAAGATAACAACGTTTCAGCGTACTAAAGGAGCAATATTATGTGGTATTTCGCGTGGATTTTAGGGGTATTACTGGCTTGTGCCTTTGGGATCATTAATGCTCTTTGGCTAGAGCATACTGAAATGATGGATAAAGATAGTGAATAAATGGACTGAGAATCTGGACAGGCTCCATAAGCCGTTTGATATTGCGTTTTTTCGCACCTTGTCATTACTCTTAGGCTTGTACCATGTCGGGTTATTGATGTGGGATCCGATCCAGTATGCGGACTCAATAGGCGGCTTCAACGTAATGATTGCGCCTCTATTTATATGGGCAGTTTGCGCGTCAGTGGTGTTTAGTATTGGTTTCAAACCTAAGCCACTATTCTGGAAACTGTTATTTAGTCCTATCGTTTCTCTCGGTCTGTTAAGTTATTTTAGTGTCATTCATCTTACCTAGATGTGTCTAGAGTGATGAATTTATGTTCAAAAAACGCCTCCAGCACGAAATGGAGGCGTTTTTTTTGTTTTAAGTTTCGATTTTCTTGCTCAGAGTTACACACTGACTAATGACTTGAGTTATAGTAGCTCAATCAGAGTTTAGTAATTAGAAAGTGTCGTGACTGAATACAAACAAACTTTTGAGTTTCCTGTGACTATATACTACGAGGATACTGATGCTAGTGGAGTGGTGTACCATTCCAATTATTTAAAGTTTTTTGAGCGAGCAAGAACTGAGCTACTTCGCAAAGTCAGCCTTTCTCATCAAGTTCTTTTGGAACAAAATCTCGCTTTTGTAGTCCGACATATCGATATTGATTTTCTGTCAGCCGCTCGCCTTGACGATCGCCTGACTGTAAAAACGCAACTCGCTAACTTAAAAAAGGCTTCGATGTCATTCTGTCAGGAGATCGTTAATCCTGATGGGAAGATATTGTGCAAGGCAATAACTAAGGTAGCATGTATCAATGCAGTAAAGATGAGGCCGGTAGCGACGCCTCACGAAATAGTAATGGGGTTAACAAACAGTGATTGGTGATACTTCAATGCTCGACTTGATTTTAAAGGCGAGTTTTCTGGTTCAATTAGTAATGATGATTTTGCTAGGCATGTCTGTGATCTCATGGGCCATGATCATCAAGCGTAGCAAGGTATTATCAAAAGCTGCTAAAGATGCAGACTCTTTTGAAGACAAGTTTTGGTCAGGTGCAGACTTGTCGATTTTGTACCAAAACGCGAAAAAGCGTAAAGATGACTTAATGGGTACGGAAGAGATTTTTTATTCTGGTTTTACTGAATTCGCTCGTCTAAGAAAATCTAATAGCGATTCCCCTGACTTTGTTATGGAAGGGACAGGCAGAGCCATGAGAGTTGCAGTTGCTCGCGAAGTCGATGATTTGGAGGCAAATCTTCCCTTTCTTGCCACTGTCGGCTCTATTAGTCCTTATATCGGATTGTTTGGTACGGTTTGGGGGATCATGCACGCATTTATGGAGCTTGGCCAAGTTAAACAAGCAACGCTGGCAACGGTTGCGCCTGGTATTGCTGAAGCCCTTATTGCGACAGCAATGGGCCTATTTGCTGCGATACCTGCTGTTATGGCCTACAACCGCTTGAGCAATAAGGTGGGTAAACTAGAGCACAACTACGCGACTTTCTCCGAAGAGTTCCATAGTATCTTACATCGTCAAGCGATGGCGAACCGAGACTCTGCGGGTAAGGAATAAGTAGTATGGCAGGATATCAACCTAAAAAGCGTAAGATGACAGCTGAGATCAACGTTGTTCCTTACATTGACGTTATGTTGGTGTTACTGATCATCTTCATGGTGACGTCTCCCTTTGTTACTCAAGGGGTTGAGGTTGAGTTACCCAAGACGACAACGGCTCAGTCAGCCTCAGAACTTGCAGGTGATAGTGACGCAAGTTTCATCATCGTTGAAGTTGATAAAGACGGCAATTTAGGTGTGAGTGTTGACAATGAAGATGTTGTCCGTGGCCTTTCGTTGAGAGACATCATTATTCGAGTCAAAGCCGAGCTATCACTTAAGCCCAATTCACCTGTAGCGGTCGGCGGAGATGCAGCGACCCCTTATGCTGATGTTGTTTTAGTTCTAGACGAATTAAGTCGAGCGGGAATTCCAAAAGTGGGATTGCTGACCGAGATTAAGAACTAGAGAAAGTCAGTTATGAGAGAGAAAAAATCACAGGTTCAGAGCTTTAAGAAGCCGATTATTATCTCGGCTTCCTTGCACGCTCTTTTGATTGTTGTTTTGCTCTGGGGCAGTGACTTCTCTATGTCTACGCCTCAACCAAGTGGTAACCTTGTTCAAGCAGTAGTTATTGACCCTGCGGTCGTGAGACAACAGGCTCAGCAAATTCGTTCCCAGCGACAAGAGGCAGCAAAGCGAGAACAAGAACGCTTAGATAAACTGCGTAGGGAAAGTGAAAGACTTGAAAAAAATCGCAAAGCAGAAGAAGAGCGAATTCGTCAGCTAAAGGAAAAACAGGCGAAAGAAGCCAAAGCTGCTCGAGATGCTGAAAAGGAACGGCTCGCAAAAGA
Organism: Vibrio caribbeanicus ATCC BAA-2122; assembly: GCF_000165125.1. Lineage (GTDB taxonomy): Bacteria > Pseudomonadota > Gammaproteobacteria > Enterobacterales > Vibrionaceae > Vibrio > Vibrio caribbeanicus. The sequence continues at coordinate 20,579 of NZ_AEIU01000060.1, forward strand.
AAAACAGCGCAAGGCTGAAGAACAGCGAGTCGCTAAGCTTGAAGCAGAGCGAAAAGCTAAAGAGCAAGCTATCAAAAAAGCAGAACAAGAGAGAAAAGCAAAGCAAGCGGCAGCCGAAAAAGCAGAACAAGCTCGCCTTGCTCGAGAAAAAGCGGCTAAAGAGGCAGAAGAAAAAGCTCTTCGTCAGAAAGAGGCTGCTAAAAAAGCAGAGCAAGAGCGTATAGCCAAAGAAAAGGCGGCCAAAGCGGCGGCAGAAAAAGCACGTAAAGAGAAGGAACGTCTTGAACGTTTAAAACGAGAGCGGAAAGAGCAAGAAGCGGCCCTTGATGACATTTTTTCGGGGTTAGAGAGTGAATCACAAGCGAACAGCTCAGCACAGTCTCGCTTTTTGGATGATGAAAGAAGTCGATATACAGCATTGTATAGAAATACAATTCAGCAATACTTATTGACCAACCAGTCCTTCAACGGCAAGGAATGCCGTGTAAACATTCGTCTTGTACCTACCGGTGGAACGAAGGCGATTGTTTCCTCAGCAAAAGTTTTGTCCGGAGACGCATCTTTGTGTCGCGCTGCTAAAGCAGCAATCGCACAAGCAAAAGAATTCGACTTTCCTCAAGATCCACAGTTACAAAGTGAATTTCGAGACTTTAATTTTACATTCACACCCAGGGATTTATAGCGAATATGAACATCAAGAGAAAGATAATTCAGCTATTTGGCTTACTTGTGTTGTTTCAGTCTTTTGCGGCAAGTGCCAAATTAGAGATTGTGATAACAGATGGTATCGACTCGGCGAGACCAATCGCCATTCTACCTTTCAAGTGGGAGGGGAGCGCAGGCCAGAAACCAGACAATTTATCTGAAGTTATCTCTTCCGATTTAATGCGTAGCGGAAAGTTTAAACCACTTGATGTCTCGCAGATGCCAGAAACACCTTACTCAGTCTCTGATATTAATTTTTCTGAATGGACCAAGCTGGGTGTCGATGCGCTTGTGACAGGTACGGTCGGCTTTGATGCAACGAAGCAAAGATATGTCATTAATTACCAGCTTGTCGATATCGTGAGAGGTCAGCTAACCAATGGTCAGGCGAAATCTCTTTCGTCGGATGGTGAATTAGTATTGTCTCAAGACTACGTTTTGCTGAATAAAAGAATGACAGCAACGTCGGCTCAAATGAGGGCAGTAGCTCATCGAATTTCAAATCGTATTTACGAACAGCTAACTGGGGAAAAAGGAGCGTTTGAAACCAGGATCGCCTACGTTGTGGTTAAAGACGGTGATTCCTATCCTTATCAACTCCGGGTATCAGACTATGATGGCTTTAATGAAAAGCTTGTGTTGAGTTCGCGTCAGCCTCTAATGTCACCTTCATGGTCTCCCGATGGGAAGCAGCTTGCCTATGTCAGCTTTCAAAATAATAAAGCCGAAATCTATATTATGGATATCTACACTGGTAAGAGAGAGAAGGTGACGTCATACCCTCGTCATAATGGTGCGCCAAAATTCTCTCCTGATGGTAAAAAATTGGCTCTAGTACTTTCCAAAACGGGCAATCTTCAAGTTTACACTCTGGATATCGCGACGAAAAGGTTGACTCAAATCACAAATAGCCGTTCCAATAATACCGAACCATTTTGGTATCCAGATGGAAAATCTCTGATCTTCACCTCAGATCGGGGTGGAAAACCACAAATTTATAACGTAGATTTGGCAACTAATGCCACTAAAAGGTTAACATGGGAAGGAAGCCAAAATTTAGGCGGACAGATCACACCGGACGGTCGTTTTATCGTCATGGTAAACCGCAGCCAGTCAGGTTTTAATTTGGCTAAGTTGGATTTAGAGACAAATTCTATGCAGATTTTGACTCATACCCAGCTTGACGAATCACCGAGTATTTCGCCTAACGGTGGTATGGTTATTTATAGCTCAATTTATAACCAAACAAATGTCCTTTCGATGGTGTCTATTGATGGACGGTTTAAAGCGAGACTACCTGCAACAAATGGCCGAGTTCGTGCACCAGCATGGTCCCCATTTTTGTAGACGGTATTAATAAAAAAGGAAACGATAAAAATGCAACTTAACAAGGTTCTTAAAGGGCTTCTTATTGCGCTACCTGTACTAGCAATGACAGCATGTAGCTCAAGCAACGATGCAGCTAAAAATTCGGGTGCATCTGAAACAAATCAAGCACAGACTGCTACTGATGGTACAGTTGCAAATGCTTTGGGCCAAGCTGGTCAACTATCTGAGCAGGAGCTGAAAGAGCAAGCACTTCGTGAAACTCAAACTATCTACTTTGCGTTCGACAACTCTACTATTGCGAGTGAATACGAAAAAGTGTTAGCTGCTCATGCTGCATACCTAAGTCAGAACCCTTCAGTGAAAGTAACAGTTGAAGGTCATGCTGATGAGCGTGGTACTCCAGAGTACAACATTGCACTTGGTGAGCGTCGTGCGAAAGCAGTTGCAAAATACCTTCAAGCGCTGGGTGTTCAGGCTGATCAAATCTCAATCGTTAGTTACGGCGAAGAAAAGCCACTTCTGCTAGGACAGACAGCAGAAGCGTACGCTAAAAACCGTCGTGCGGTTCTAGTATACTAATCGGGTAATATCCTATGCACAGTAACCTCAAGCGCTTTATCACGCTTACGTTACTGGTGGGTTCAGCGAGTCAGGTGCTCGCTGAACCAGCTCCAGTATCCAACCTAAGCGGCAGTGCTCTTTCATTATCTGCGGCTAATCGTAATGAAACTGATGTGCAACGTTTAGAGCGCCTCTTAGAAAATCGCAATCGAGTTCAGCTTAATATGCAACAGCAACTCGACGATATGTCTCTTGAAATTAATGAGTTGCGTGGTCAACTTGAAAAAAGTAACTACGAAACTCAACAAATGCTGCAACGGCAACGTGAACTCTTTATCGAAATTGATAAGTTACGTAGCCAAGTATCGCAAGCGAATGTTGAGCCGCAGCCTGAAAAGACAGAATCAAAAGGCGGCACCTTCAGTGCTGATGTCGATGAAAAAACAGCGTACCAAAATGCGGTAGATTTGATTCTGGAAAAGCGTGATTACACAGGTGCAATTGCCGCATTCCAAGCTTTCCAAAAGAACTATCCTGATTCTAACTTTACCCCAAACTCTCATTATTGGTTAGGTCAATTGTACTTTGCCAAGAAGCAAGACAAGGAAGCTGTAAAAAGCTTCGCTGCTGTTGTTGCTTACAAAGATTCAGTGAAGCGAGCGGATGCTTTAGTGAAACTTGGTGATATTGCTATGCGCAATAATAACGAGGAACAGGCAAAAAAATACTACCAACAGGTGGTGAGTGAGTACCCAAATAGTTCATCTGCCGAACTGGCCAAGAAAAACCTTTAGTGATTGAAAAAGTGAGCTTTTCAAGTTCACTTTGATCTTTCTGTTACCTTATTATTTCTTCAATCTGGCGATATGGTAATGAAACTTGCCCTTGATGCTGGAATCTATAATGTTGTTAAGGTTACAATACTCGGATTACTCTAAGTAGCGTAGCGCAAGAAGCAATGAGTCACATATTAGATAGAATAGATACCGTTTACCCCTTTCCTCCTAAGCCTGCTCCAACAACTGATGAAGAGAAAAGAGCTTATATAGAGAATATAAAAGTACTGCTCAAAGAAAAAGACGCAGTACTTATCGCTCACTACTATACTGACCCAGAAATTCAAGCACTGGCTGAGGAGACTGGGGGCTTTGTTGGCGATTCTCTCGAGATGGCCAAATTTGGTAATCGTCATCCTGCCAGTACATTGATCATCGGTGGTGTTCGTTTTATGGGGGAGTCTGCAAAGATCTTAACGCCTGAAAAACGCATTTTAATGCCAACTTTAGAGGCAGAATGCTCGTTAGATCTCGGTTGTCCAACCGATAAGTTCAGTGAATTTTGTGATGCTCACCCTGATCATACCGTGGTCGTCTATGCCAATACGTCTGCTGGAGTGAAAGCTCGCGCCGACTGGATAGTCACATCAAGTATTGCTCTTGAAATTGTCGAACATCTAGATGCTGAAGATAAGCCAATTATTTGGGGCCCAGATCGTCATCTAGGCTCTTATATCGCCAATCAAACAGGTGCGGATATGCTGCTTTGGCAAGGTGAATGTATTGTACATGACGAGTTTTCGGCAGATTCTTTACGTAAAATGAAAGGGCTTTATCCTGAGGCGGCAATATTGGTTCACCCAGAGTCACCAGCGAGCGTCGTTGCACTAGCTGATGCAGTTGGTTCAACCAGTCAGCTAATCAAAGCAGCCAAAGAATTGCCTCATCAGAAGCTTATTGTTGCAACAGATAAAGGTATCTTCTTTAAAATGCAGCAACTTGTGCCAGAGAAAGAATTGGTTGAAGCCCCAACAGCCGGTGCTGGCGCAACATGTCGAAGCTGTGCTCATTGTCCTTGGATGGCTATGAACAGCTTAGCTGCGATCGAAAATGCGTTGGTCAATGGTGGTGAAGAGCACGAAATCTTTGTTGATGAAGAATTACGTGTCAAATCTCTTATCCCGTTAAATCGTATGCTTGATTTTGCCGAGCAGTTAAATCTGCAAGTAAAAGGCAACGCCTAAGCTTTGATAATAAAGCCAGCAAAGTGATGCTGGCTTTTGCTTAATAGCCGATGAGCTTATTTTCTTTAGCTAAACAACCAGTAGCTAACTGGATCTGCTGGGCATTCATAAGGGCCGCACTCGGCGAAAGTAGAAACAAAGTTAAGTGCTACTGCTGTAATCGCAAGTAAGCATACCAAGCGTCCGAAACCACTCATGGTAAAGCTTTGCGAGTTCCACTCTTCGTTCCAAAGAATCAAAAGTAACGCAACTCCCAATACTGTTGCACCGAACAGAACAAAGGCCCAAGTATAATAGTGCATACCAAAAATTGGACTACCGTAGCCAGGTGTACCA
>NZ_AEIU01000059.1 GCF_000165125.1 Vibrio caribbeanicus ATCC BAA-2122
ATTAATTTTTATTAATAAATGTTTCGATAAAAAAATACTGGCTAACTTACTTCAATAAACATCGAATAGAATGCAAATCCCATCTAACTTCTTAATAAAGAGAACGACTAATATTATTTTTGATACATAATTTTAGTGTTTTTACAAGCCCAATAGAAAAGTCAGTATTAATACTATTGTTAGAAAAAAGCATCTTTTATAGACTTCGCTTTCTCAAGTTGGACCCAATATCATTCTTACTTTTAAGAACTTTAAATTTAATGTTCTTACTGTAAGTACCGTTCTTCTTGATCGAATTACTCTCTTTGTCAAAAGAAGCAAAGAAAAGTAAATATATTTAATCGACGTTTTATATTATTAGTTCAGGAGATGATCCATGAATTCTAAGCAGATATTAATCTCGCTAGGAGTAGGTGTACCTATTCTACTAGCCATATTCTTTTATCAGCCGAAAAATAAAGGAGAAAGTAAAGATGGTGTGAAAAAAAATATACACGGTGAGGTAAATCAACATAAAACTAATGACTCTTTACCAGAACAGTTGTCTCAAACAAGTCAATATCCTGACTTTTCCGATGTAATCGTGGAAGAAGAACGAGTCGTCACAAGTCCTAAAAACAAGGACCCAAGATACGTAGAAGATAACTGGATAGAAATTAATTCCACACCTGTCCTTGATGAAATAAGGCCAAAGAGTGAGGCAATAGAATCAATAAAGGCAATAGAATTTTCCAATATCAATGAATTTAGAGCACTAAATCAGGGAGATAAGGCATCATTAACTCTACCCGATAATTCAAATATCGAAATAGAAGTTGAGTCTAACGAATTCCAAAATGAAGGCAATCGTACATGGTCTGGCAGTTTTTTAATTGAAGACCATTCCTTCCCCGTTACTTTCACTTTTGGAAAAGAAGCTATATTCGGCTTTATCGGTCACCCCAACGGACAAATTAAAGTCGAAGGGACCGGGAAATCTGCATGGATATATGAAGTACCCCACTCGCACAGACCCCACTAAACCATTAAAAAATTCACAAAACTAAATAAATCAGGAATCAAAATGAAAAATCATACACTTGTCGCAGTCGCTATTGCCACTGCACTATCACCCTTTGCATTGGCAGAAACCTCTATTGATATATTAGGTGTTTATACTACTGAGACCGCCAACAAGATGGACCATACTGCGGCTATACAGCATCGCTTTAATGTTGGTAATCAGATTCTTAAAAGAAGTCAGGTCGACGTTAAGATTAATCTTATCGGTTTAAAAGAATATAACTATGATTCAAAACCTGGTCGAAAAAAAAGCCAAGATCAAGCCATAGATGCAATTACGCCCTCCAAAAAGCAGTCCCCTATATTCGCTGATATAGAGCGAGTAAGAGAAGAAAAAGGGGCGGATATGGTTGCACTATTTCGCTATCTTGATACCAATAATTCGCCCGATTATGACAGAGGCTCGATAAGCTGCGGTATTGCTTGGATAATACCTGCTCTCAATTGGCGATCAAGATGGCATGCTGGAGCGGCTAAGAGTGGCATGTACAGCCACAGCTATATTAACGAATGCGGTGACAATACGTTCATCCATGAGCTAGGCCATAACTTTGGGCTTAACCATGCTCGCGAACAATATAAACATCTACCTAAGCTGCCGCATGAAAAGGGAAGAACCGATAAGGATGCTTACGGATACGGAGTTCAAGGCAAATTTGCAACGACCATGGCCTATGGATACGTGTTTGGTATAAGAGGCAATTCATATACTTTTTCTAACCCAAACACACAATGTGGTGGTCAAGCTTGTGGTGTTGGAGGCGAAGCCAACGCTGCTCGCGTTATTCGGGTTAGTGCGCCGCACATTGCTAACATTTACCCTAGCAAATCTGACCCCGTAATACCAACCGTTACTGAGACGCCCAACAACCCCGCGACTCCTACTCATCCTGAGACACCTACTCAGCCTGAAACGCCCAATGATCCAAAAGAGTCAGGTAAAACATTCAGCTTTGGTACAAATATAAAAATACCGGATGAAGCCGAACTCGAACTGCCCGTGTCCGTCTCTCACGACAAACAATTTAAACAGGCGGTTGTTAAAATTAATATCGATCACGGACACGTCGGTGACCTTTCGATCAAATTAATCGATCCGGACGGAAATAACTTTACGATTAAGAAGACGAATCGTCATGATCGTAAAAAATACTATATTATGACTTACACACTCAAATTCGCTCGACCAATTAACGTTGATGGGCAATGGAAACTCGCGATCAATGACCGATATACTGAAGATGAGGGTGTATTAAATAGTGCAACAGTAACATTTGAATAATTGATATCTAAGCAACATATTTCAACCTAAATAACTTTTTCAAATAAGTGTTTAAAGTCATTTAGGGTCTCAGTTAACCACCTTTAAAGGGTGGTTAACGCTTGTTTTCCGGATGTCTCGGACAATCAAGGCAAAGCTCTCGACCATCACATTTATAAACTAAACAACAGCTCGTTCTAACTAATGTCAGATCTCCGCTCTCTTCATTGACACTTAAACCATTTAGATGCTTTTCTGATAGGTTACACGCTGACAGCCATAAACTCGCTTGTTCAATTAGATAAGCATTGGGCATCTGCGGAGCAAAATTACTCAGTTTAACTAAACAACCTAAAATACCATCAGCAAATAAATGATTGGTGAAACCGGGACGAATCCTCGTCCACTGGCTCATTTCCTCACGGAAGAATGCGAATAACTGTTGCAACTGTTTGCCTGCCTTTTCGATAAGCTCCGCTTCAGAAGCGTGGATATGATCAGTAGAATCGAAAGAGTACCCAGCGACAAATTGCGACTGGATCTCTTGCCGTATATGAGCAACGTTAGGTAAACCATGGAGCGCATAGATAGAAATAAAAGAGACATAGACAGGCTGCCAACAAAGCAAATCCCAAGTTCGAGTTAACCAGTAAGCTGATCCTGCCTCTGGATGAGCACGCTCTATGCTTTTATAGAGTTGCTGAATATTTTGACTGCATGGATAGTCAATATGCAGAAAATACTCATTTGAAAATTCTTCAGGCATCGGAGCAATTGAGCCCGATAGATAAGGGGTGACTTGCTTAGAATAGTCAAAAAGGTGCTCAAAAAACGGATCAGTACTCATAGCTCGTGATAGTTATCAATTGGATTCTCTGCCTAGAATAAAGACAGCCATTTATAAATGCAATTGATTCACATTCCCGTAATCACAAAAGTGCCAGAGAAGCTACGGCTATATGTTGTTTGCTCTAACCACTATTAATGCACCGATTAAACGAGGAATAAGTAGTCCCGAAGTATTAGGCCGCGAGAGAAGCCTTGATTTTTTCTTCGTACTTTTCTAGCAATTCATATCGCTTGTTATACATCTTTCTCTTAGTTCGATTAAGGCTACTAAGATCTCTGCGCTTACTCTCCAAAGGAAGTTTAAATTGGTATCTATTTTGTCGAATACCGCTCATCTCGGTACAAAAGGCATCATAGTCAAACATGACCTTTTTGCGTTGCTTACGACTTCTGAAGTCAGATGCGCTGTAGACGTGCCCTTTATTTGACACACAGTAGGCATTCGCTAAACCATAGTGACGAGCAAACATCATCAAAAGCTCGACGATAAGAGCTTTAGGACGTATTCCATGCTGCGCTTTTGTTAGAGATTTTATGACTTCCGAACGATTATCAACGGAGCTTTTCGCCCCTTGAATACAGCCAATAAATAAGTCATCGTTTTCGGTAATGCAAAATGTTGTCGAATACACACTCTGTAGGTTTTGATTTGTGATACTGATAGCCAAAGAACCTTCACGCCACTCACCAGAGCAAAGACGCACATCGTAATGCTCGCCGTGATTTCCCTCAATTGAAAATAGCTTATAACCTTCCTCTGAGTAGGCATACTTGCTCTTTTCACCTAGCTGCTTTGACATAAAATTTAGGTGATAAGAGAGGTTTTTAACACGAGCCGCTTTATCCCAATTCACGCATACATAATGATGGGTTGGCTGATCGTACATTTTTGGCCTTAGGTCAAAAAGAGCACGAATATCTTCATCTTCTTGAAGCGATTGCATCTCTTTGGCAATACTGGGAGCCATCATATAGCGAAAACAGAATCTGCAATGATCTCGGTAAACAGTGAACTTATTTTGGGTACCGTTTATCTGTTGTGAAATCTTATATAATGTCTTGAGTCTCACAGTATCCTCAAACTTCATGTGGAATTTGACGTAATTTTATTGACATAAATAAAATTATTCTGTCTTGATTTGTAAGCAAACCCGACAAAACTACACAAAGCACTATTGCTAAAATTGGCCACTTCTAGCAATCATTACCGGCAACGTCATGTTAAAGATCTAACTATATGAACTTTGTGGAATTTAGTTATATACCTTCGTAACCTTCTGCCACAATATCAAAACGTAGCGGGTGAATTCTAAACTTGAGTAGACAAAGAGTGACATAAATGAGTTATATCTGTATCACTCGAAATACAGAAACCATATCGCGGTTGCAGGTTAAAATTTAAGGCACAAAAAAATAGCTCACATCTCATGAACGTTTTAAGTTGCAGCAGGCAACGTTCTGAATCCAGCATGTTGAAGTCACTTAGCTATAAAGTTATTAACATTAAGTGAACGGCAGGTTCAGTCAGACCCCGAGGAAACGATGAATGTTAATGGTATAATGCTGAGTTGCTAGAAAGTTACAGTATCGAAGTGTCTGAATAGCTTTACCAACGGATAGCATTTCACCCAGTCGATTTTACTCGTCAAACAACTAAGACATAACCAAAAGTTCTGCAGTGCTGTTTTCCTCGAGATCATCTTACACTGAAGTTAAAAACTTAAAGCACATGAGCTTTATTGATCTATTTCAATCGTTTCGATCTCAGCTAATGTTGTTTCAAGAGTAAGATATAACTGAGCAATAATATCGACATGTTCACTTTTCATAAAAGTACACCTTATGAAAGAGTTGTCAAAGTAGGTGTTTTTATACGTCCCAGATGCCAAGGCCAGAAAGTATCCTTTGGTTTTCATTGCTTCAAAAAGACAAAGCGTTTTCTTCTTAATCTCAACGTTATTAGATATTTTAAATACAACAATGTCTAAATCATAGTGATCCGATATACATTCAAAAAATTCACTGCGATGGACCATTTGGGCAAATTTATCAGCCGCCAGCTTCGAATTTTTAAGTTTTGACGAAAAAACGCCCTCCTTTTCTAATGTATAAAATTGCATCGTAGCCCAAAGAGCCGCTGCTGAAGCTCCCGACCTCGAACACTCAAGGGTTTCTTTTCCTAAACTTATGCCCGTTTTGTCGAAGTAAGTATAAGGTGATTCATGCTGGTACTTATCGCTTATATTCTTATAGGCAGGATTAATTAAAATAGAGCCACAACCAAATGGCTGTAAGCCTTTCTTATGAGGGTCAATGACAATACTATCCGATTTAGCTAAAGATAAAAAAGATCGCATAACAGAAGGAGAGAGACTGTCCTCAATCAATTTAAAGTAGCCTCCGTAAGCCGCATCTGTATGAAGGATAAAGTTGTATTTTACTTTTAAACTGACTATCTCATCCAGTGGATCAACGGCTCCTAATAGTGTTGTTCCAAGGGTGGCAACAACAACCGCTTTTTCTCTACCAATGAGCACTTCTTCCAAACAATTTATTCGCATTTTTCCATTTTTGTCGGTCGGCACATGGATACATTCCATCCCTAATATTGAGCTGTTTCTTTTATGGGAATAATGTCCTTGTGTACTGACAATAACCGCAGTTGCTCCCGACTCTCTTGCTAGCCACAGTGACTCCAAGTTTGCGATAGTTCCACTAGAAGTTAGATGACCTTTTGTATTTTTCCACCCAATCATACTTCCCATTTTATTGATACACTCAACTTCCATATTAGTGGTGGCTCTTCCTCCTTCATAGCTGTGATTGTTGGGGTTTATTTGTGAAGCCATTAGATAACCAACCAACGATAAGTCAGATGCATAACTCGACATATGCCCGACATAATGAGGATGAAAGTAAGGGTCATTATCTTGTAGCCTTTCAATAAGACTTTCAATAATAACTTGAATATCTTCTTCTCTATCAAATTTCGGTAAATAGCCAAAGTTTTCTTTATTTTTTGATATAAGTTTTACTAGAATGGAAATTGTTTTATCGCACAGCACAAGTAATCTCCTTATTAAAAATACTAATCATTTTCTTATATGAATCAAAATAAAATAAGTTTTCTGGATTACCTTCAAGAGATATTTTCTCATCCCTTATTTTACTCATAGAGAATTCAAAAATATTAATTTTACCTTTTTTAAAGTCTTTACTGAATTTGTCTGAACTAATTGCACCGCCACCAAAAACACATAATCTCTCTTTGTTTTTTAAAACACCAAATTCAATTACATAAAACCATAATCTCATGAGCTCAGACTGAATATAATCATTTTGAGTTACATAAACCTCAGAAAACCTTCTTATAGCATTAACAAAATCGTCATCGATCAACATAGGAACATGCCCTAAAAAATCATGAAAAAAATCAGGCTTATCACTATGATTTATTGCGCTTCTATTTCTTATGTGCTGATAGTGAGGAAAAAATCCACCAGATAACATCAAGAACCAACTATCAGCTTTTTGAGGAACAGTAAATCCTATCTCTATCTTTAACTTTTTCAATACGTTATTGAAATCATAAAAAGAAAAATCAGAATTAAAATACCCTAATTCTTTCATGTTATTAACGACGCAAGAATCTATAATATCTATATTGGATTTTATGATTTCCATATATCTATTCCATAGCGGAAAGATGTAATCGTTAAAATATTCTTCACTTAGTTTATTCATTTATATCCTTGGCATGAAGTTAAACATTATTTTCGTAATTAGATGAAAATAATTTAGTAAACTCGTATACTAACCTATAGAAACCCCTCTATGTATCTCATAAGCTTACCAATTTCTTGATTAACCTTATGGAAAGCCTATATAAAAACTACAGGTAATATTTATATCAATAAAAAATAAAATTTATGTGATGTTAAATGGGCGAAGTTTGAGAATGTTTGTGTGGTATTTAAAGTTAATTGATAGTGACGAGCTTCTGGTATGGAACGGCTACTCAGACGTCAACCTGAGCTACAAAATTAGGGTAAATAGAGAGTACAGGTTATATATTCCAAATGGTTTTGGGCTATTTCTGTGATTAATTCGATAATTCAATAGAAAAAATTAAACGATAAAGAACTATTAAATTACTATCCTTATCCTTAAAAATTAACATTCTTCGATTGAAATTTTAAGTTAACAGTGATTGCTGAAAATACTTATCACCCCGATTAACTCAAGGAATACGATTTTGTCTTTAAAAAAACTGTCAATAAGTGACGCCAGAACCCTCGCCGTATGTTCGCAAGGATTTTATAATAAGGACAACACATTGGAGAGTATTTTAACAAAATTAGGTTGTATACAAATAGATTCAATATCTGCGGTTCGTCGTTCTCATGAATTAGTCTTGTTATCTCGGGGTCTACCGCTGAATGAGAGTACTACATTTCTTACGGCCAACTCCCCGGTAAAAACTTTTGAGTATCCGGCTCACGCTATGGCGGCATTACCAATAGAAAAATGGCCATACTTCGGATTCAGAAGGCGTAAAATTCAAACCATAGGTTGGAGGGGGCCTAAAGTCGATCATGCGGCTGTTATTACAACCAGAAAAAAGCTGCGTGAATTAGGAGAGCTCAGTACATCAACGCTCGGGCCAGTGGATGGACATGGCTGGGAAAGAACATCAAAGAATAAGGTTGCTCTGGAATGGCTTTTATGGACGGGCGAGGCGGTTTGTACCTATCGAAATCGCTGGAAAAGACGTTATCATGATGTAGATCTAGCCTTACCTAAAGAGATTCGAGATCAGAATGTCAATGATCTCGATTGTATTCATTTCTTACTTGAAGACGCACTTACTCACCTTGGCGTAGCGACAGCGTCTGATATCGCAGATTACTATCGTCTACCCGTCAAAGACGTTTCAGAATACCTGCTTAAGTTTAATTTTGAAAAGTGTCTTGTCGAAGGCTGGGACGAGCCATGCTGGATTGCGCAGGGTGCGGATGATGCGATTTATAATTTATCGGATCACGCTATTCCATTATCTCCCTTCGATTCTCTTGTGTGGTTTAGGCCTAGATTAAAACGGCTATTTAATTGTGACTTTGTTTTGGAGGCTTACAAAAAGCCTGATAAGCGTGAATTCGGATATTTCGGCATGCCGATATTGCAGGGAAAGAATATTGTTGGTCGAGTTGCGCCTCGTAAAGTTAAAGATAAAATCATCGTCGAAGCTATAGAATCATCAGAAAATACAGCTCATGAAGAACTCCACCACTCGATACTCAAAACCTTATCGAATTGGACCAATACCAAGTTTAATACTTTGACAGGTGATGAACTTATAAATGAAGAAGGTTGACCACACAGGCTGAACACCTAAGAGTTTTTTACTAAGGTTGTTATTTCTGCATTAGTTAGCTTTGATGATTTTACCCAGTATTGTACTTTTATGGCGTCAAGTGAGATATTAAAAACTCTATTGACGCCAAGTTCACCTGTTATAACGCTTGCCCATTTACGAGTGACCAGTGATGAGGCATCAATTCACGAACAGTCTTGAAAACGAGCGTGTTATCTGCCGTTGTTATTGCAGCTTTTACATCTCCCCCCCAATGTACCAAGCGCTCTTGACACACTCCACAAGGAGATAAAATTAAAAAATCACCATGTTCATTCTCGCGACAAATACACAAGGAATGGGTTATTCGTTCATTAATTTTGTGAGCTTCTAAGTAAGCACCGACTTCCATGCAAAGTGACAAAGCATCATTTATTGTATCAGGTGCCACACTTGTTAAGATTTTCCCTGATTCCGTTCTCACCGCAGCAGCTCCGCCCCAACCCGAGGGATAGCGAGTTTTTATCAATTCTACTGCCGCTTGGTAAAGCTCACTTTCTATTTTTTCCATAACTATCCATATTCTATTTTATTTGGTAATTTAAGTCTAAATATCAGTTATTATTACACCGATAATTCATACATTGTAAAATGCGTAATTATCCATCCTTGTGATTAAAAATCGAAAAATAGTAACCAAATATCCATATAATACCAATTTTCTTTAAAATTAATCATCTTTGGACAATATATTAAACCCGATATACTTTGACTACAGAAGATTAAAAAGCACAGTACCTATCATGGCAACACCACCTACTGCGAAAAGCACAGTACCAGTTTTTTTCGTGCCATGTAACTTTGTCCACATAAATAGCCCAGTGAACGAAAATAAAATAAGACCTATTGCTGCCAAATCACCAAAAAACTGCCAGCTTATACCTGTTCCCATCCCTCTGTGAAGTCTATTCATAAAGGCTCCGAAATTAGGGTCTTGTTTGTTAACTCGCACCACCAATGTGTCAGGAACATAAGAAATACCAAGACTGCCTTTAAGACCGACTTTTCGTAAACTCCACATCTCGGGTATAACGATTGAGTCATTCTTGGTGGGCAGCGATATCGACGCTTTTACCGTCACTTTCTTATCCTCAAACCAACCGGGATATGCCCTATCAGAAAAAGCCTTAAAATCACCGATACTATGAAAGGAATTCTCAAGATGAAAAATCTCGTTAGTCATCTCCGTGATTGGACCGGGTATTTTAAGTGTTGAGCGATGTTGAAGCCATAGACCAGTAACACCATAAAGAAGCATAAGAGGGATCAATCCAATGCCTGTCCATGCATGTATTCGGCGCAACCATTTGTTGTTATGTAGAGGAAATCTGCGTTTTCTCATAAAAAGTGGCCAGCTTTCGCTGGCCAACCCATTTCATTAAAATTTGTAGCTAGTAGTGAGATAAAACTCACGCGGAGCACCCGGCATTATCTGACCGATACCCGTTGCACTAACGTAATACTCTTTGTCTAATAAGTTCTCGATGCTTAACTGAGCAATCCAGTCATTCCACTCATAACCAACACGAGCATCGAAGCGAGCATAGCCAGGTAATCTAAGTGTATTCTTGCGATCAGCAAACCTCTCTCCAACCGCAACGAAACCAGTTTCACCAAACCAACCAGAGTCTTGCTTATATCCAACATAAAATTGGCCATTTAAGTGAGAAGTATTCGATGGACGATTACCTTGTAGGTTATCTTCAGCTTTCACCAATTCCGCATCTTGGTATGCGACACCACCTCGAACCGTGATTTCTTCGGTAATAAAGCCCTTAAACGAGAGTTCGATACCGTCAGTTCTTTGCAGACCTGTAAGGATAGTTTTATCTGGATCGAGCGGATCTTTTGTTCTTTTGTTATACATTTCTAAACGATATACCGACAAGGTAGTTGCCAGAGAGCCATCGAACCAATCACTTTTTACCCCTGTTTCATACAAACGAGTGTACTCGGGGTCTAACTGGTTGCTATCTCTGCCTGGGCTAATACCGATAAGACCGCCACCAACTGGCGAAAACGTTTTACTGTATGAAAGATAAGCCGCATGTTCCTTAACTGGAGACCACACTAAACCAAGGCGGGGGCTCCAACTCGAATTGGAAACGGTTTCCTCTAGGTGATTCGTATTTACGTGTGTTTTGACTTTAAAGTCATCATACCTTACACCTGCAAGAGCAATCCAATCGCCCATCGTCACTTGATCTTGAAGATAGAAGCCATAACTCTCCACTTTATGTTCTTTATCGCTCGCAGTTTTCATTGGACCATTATGACTCGGAAGGACATCTGGCCGGTAAACATTACCTACTGGTACTGGGTCAACGTTTTTATATAACTTTGGAATACGTTCCTGCCACGACTGTTCCCAGCCAAGTAGTAAATTATGTTCAGCAGCACCCGTTTCAAACTGATGTTCTAATTCAAAATTGTTTGAAAAATTATTTGCTTTTAAATCTTGCTGCCAACGACCGCGAATGAGATCCCCATTCGGCTTAGTACGATACACATAGGTGTTATCGAATTTGCTTCTTAGGTTGGTATAACTGAAAAGATGGCGAAATTGTAAGTCAGGATTAATGTCCCATGTCAGTCTAGAACGAGCTGATTGGGCAATATCATTTATGTAATCACGATCGGTATTGCTATATACTGTATCAATAGGAACACCAATAAAAGAGCCATTTACGCTTGGAATGCCTCTATCGGGAACGCGTTCTGATTCGTGGCGCTCATACTGAACAAGCCATGTCACATCATCATTCACATTCCAATTAATGGAAGGTGCCACCATATTACGTTTACTATCGACATTCTTGCGGAAGCTGCCTGCGTCTTCATAAGCCATGTTTAGGCGCACCTGAACATCCTCATTAACCTCGCCATTAAGATCTGCATCAGCACGATAAAAATTGTTACTGCCGATTCTTGTTGTCAATTTAGAGTCCAAACCTGCTTCAGGCTTTTTCGTCACTCGGTTAATGATACCGCCAGAACTTCCTCTGCCATATAAAACCGCAGCAGGCCCCTTAAGGATCTCGACGTTTTCAATGTTGCCAAGATCTCTGGTGTACTGCATGTCATCTCTAAACCCGTCTAAATAAAAATCATTAGACGCTTTAAAGCCCCGGATATTTAAACCATCAAAGCGTGTATCACCACTTGCATTGATGCCAGGAATTCCAACTAGTGCGTTACTTAATGTGCTATTGCCAAAAGCAGTAATGTCTTCGACAGGCAGACTTTCAATGGTCTGAGGAACGAGCTTTGCGGGTGTTGAAGTCTTGGTCGCTGTCGTCACTTGGGCGTGTTGAGTCTTATTATCGACAACCGTCATTTTGTCCTGTTCTTCAGCGATAACTGGTGCACAGGCAGTAATAATAGACAAAGAAAGTAAATTGTATTTGAGATTGTTTTTCATAATTTATAAAAATGATATGCGGAAATGCAATTGAGAATCGAAAACATTATCATTTAGAAGAAATAAATTAAAGATAGAATTGTTAATAATAGTGAGAAAACCATTATTAAAGACTATAAATTGAGCAACAAAGGTAAGGTTATGTTGATCATTGAAATGATTGAACGTTTTTTGAACAGAAAAATGGAGCTAATTACAACAGAAAAAAAGAGACACATCTTTAGCATGAATACCGAGCTCTTTTTGCTGTGTCTTCGGTTGAAGCCTTCATTGAATCGCTAGAAGCAACCATGGCGTACACGAAACACAGCCTCGAGTTACAAACATACAAATAAAAAAGAGTTACGAAATTCGGTCTTAATAACATTGTCGAATTGGACCGACGCAAAATTTAACGGTTTACGAGATAGTCTGCTTACCCATGAATAGGGTTAACTGAAAAGATTAAATGTCTTGGATAAGTTACGTATCTAGGTTCGTAATGGAGTGACGTATTCTCATTGACGCCTTTACTGCTCTTTTGTCAGTTTAGACTGCAGGAAATTTCTAGCAGAATCTTCTATTTTTCCCAGTAGGTGTGATTTTGAAATGTGAAGGTAATGATACAAATGAAACCTCGCAATTCTAGGGCTTGCCTTTTCTATATTGGGAAACATATTTTTTATATAAAGATAATAACCTTCAGGAGCAAACCAAACAGTAGCTCGTCCTTTGGTTAACATTAGGGCAGCTTGTTTGGGAGTTTGAACAAGATAGAGCTCTTTATAATGTTTCAATAATTTTATGTATCGAGTTCCCTGAAACGCAACAACTGTCTGGTCTTTTAAATCATCTAGATGATTATATTTCAACCCATCGATAGAGTAGAGATAAAGATCAATACTAACCAAAGGCACATCTACTTTCACAAGTTGTGGCTCTTTTTCCAGCATCCCCACTCTCATATCAAGAGCATCATATTCTCCAACCATAACCGATTGAATTGCCCTTTCACTTGGAAGGTAAGTAAATTCCGCTTTGACTCCAGATCCCGCATAGATAGCTTGTAGGTCTCGTTCTACTTGTATACCGTATTTGGTCGTTTCATCTTGATTTTTATAGATATTGCCTATTGCGACCTTTACTGATTCATCTGAAGCAAGCGTTTGTGGTGAACTGATAGAAATCAGTAAAAAAACAAATTTCAGCCATTGCTGCATAGCAACCTCACTTCAAGCACCATACCATTTGTCACTATTATACTTTATTAGTGAGTCAATAAGAAACAAACCTAGGGTTTGAACCAAACTTGAGGCAGAGAGTGGGACATAGAATAGCAAAGGGCAAAGGGCAAAGGGCAAAGGGCAAAGAAATTTACTTGGCGATCTTTTTACAAAGAGAAATCAAAACATCGGCCTCTTTAGCAGTGAGCCCAGTTAGAGAAAATACATTTTCTGTTACGTAACAACTACCCTGTAACGCTTCCAAGCCTGCCTCAGTCAATACAACGACCTTTTGGCGCTCATTGCCTGCAACGGTGCTACGAGTAACAAATCCTTTCTCATCAAGACTTCGCAGCAACGGTGTCATTGTCGCTTTACCAAGACCAACTCTTGATGCAAGTTGAGTAATAGAGACATTATCTTCATTTGCCAACGACATTAAGGTGATGTACTGGCTATAAGTGAGTTCATGCTCTGCTAGCCTCGGACGATATAAGTTGTCAATTGTGTTTGAAGCACTATGTAAAGCAAAACAAAGTTGCTCATCAAGCATCAACATTTCTTGGCTTTTTGTGGTTTTTTTCACTGATTGAACCATCGTCATATCGGTTGAAAGTAGAATCATTCTACCATCAGATTGTTGACCATCAAAATGTTTCGATGTAAATTGTTCGATAACGAACAATTAGAAGAGGAACTATCGATGATAAAATTAAGCCTTGCTGTTGCTACGTCATTACTGGTTGCTATGCCAGGTATGGCAAATGAAACTTTTTCACCACAGAGAAACTTAGCAGCGTTTGAGAAACTGTTTGGGGTGACCGAAGGTAAGCGCCGAAATCACACTAAGGGGTTTTGTATTACCGGTGAATTTATCCCACAAGATCCTAAAGTAAAGACGTATAGTAGTAGCGCTATCTTTACCGAACCATCAACATTTATTGGCCGAGTATCCCACAAAGGAGGAAAAGCAAACCCACCTGATAATGTGCCAGGACACTATGGGTTGGCAGTTGAAATTACAGCGGAAAAAAAAGAGAGACACATCTTTAGCATGAACACCGAGCACTTTTTCCCTGTGTCTTCGGTTGAAGCCTTCATTGAATTGCTAGAAGCAAAAGCAAACGGCAAAGAAGCAACCCTGGCATACGCGAAAAACAGCCCTGAGTTACAAGCATACAAAGCATATCATTCAAAGCTTGATAACTCTCTTCACCCTTATGAAGGGGCGACATACAATAGTATCAATACATTTTATCTAACTGATGAGAAAGGTAACCAAACTCCAGTCCGTTGGTCTTTTGTCCCGTCTGGAGAGCGAGGTATCACACTCAATCCAAGTGAAAATTTCTTTTTGCAGAATATGCAAAACAACCTTTCAAAAGGTGAAGTGACTTGGGACATGGTGATCACCTTCGCAGCGGGGGGAGATGACATACTTAACCCACATATTAAGTGGAGCGAAGAGAATAAAAAACTGGTAGCAGCAAAACTAAGAGTGACAGCTGCGTTTCCAGAGGACAAAGGAAACTGCGATACGATGAATTTTGACCCACTTGTTTTGAGTAAAGGTTTTAAAGCCTCTGAAGACCCCATGCTCCAAGCCCGTTCGTCTATCTACGCACTCGGATTTGGGAGACGACTTTCAGAAAAATAGCATTCATCGCTGCTCTTAAAAACGAGATAATCTTTTTTCATTAGCTAAAAGACCCTAACATGGACTTGGACAATCATTCTGGGTGCGCCTTTCAAAGGCGTGTCCCAGTATTATTAATTTACCCCATACCTACAACACATATCATCAAAAGATGATTTTCCGTCTACATGTCTCTATAGTCATCTTTAGATATTTCTATAGTGTTTTCTTTTCCTACTAGCTACCCAGAAATATAGAAAAATAGTACTTTTCTTCTTTCATAAATACCTCCCATCCCTTTGCAAAAATTTGATTTCCGAAATATCTATTAACTAAATTAAAGTTAATTAAAATATATTAATGGCAAGTTTAATAAAAAACTTATTGTTTAAAATTACTTCAAAATAAAAATTCAAAAATCTCATAGTTAACTATATAACTATTATGAGAAAATCCGTATGATTTCAAAATAAAAACCAACGTAAAATATAGAGCATTAATGCTTGATGAAATTAATGATCCCAGTTCTCAGAATCGATCTTTTTAAACAGACGCCATTAAATGGCTAGTACGAGGAAAGCTATATTCATGAAAATAAATAAAAAATTTTCGCAAAAAAAAATAAAACCACCGTTACAAACACTATTTGATAAAGTAAGAACTATGCTCATCACTACAGCAATGATAGTGATTGCTTTTTATACAAATATTACACAATCGCATGAAAATAATTCTGTCGATATTATAGACCAACCTTCATACAGCTCAGGTAGTAGTGAACTCCTTGATAATATCCCCGTCCCTCATAATTTCGCTACGTTACAATCAATTCCCTCGTATACTGTTACCCCAACACATTATACCAACTGGGCAAACTGGTTAGATTCAGGAAATTGGGGATGGCGTAATAACGGGATCTATGAATCGGTATATAACTGGGCCTATTTCGATCAGCGCGAATCCATTGCTCGAAGTTTCACGACGGGACGAGAAGGAAGTAAAACTTATTTAGCCATTCCTACAACCACTTCTGTAAATGGTCTTAATGGCTATGGATATGTATTTACGTTGGTTTATGATTGTTCAGGCCATCAATGTGGGGAGCCTATTTTTGCAATCAGTATCTCCGATAGTGGTGAAGTAGATTCATTCTCTTATGACCGTGCGTTTAACCGCTGGAACGTTGCCAAAAATTCAGACTACAAAATATTTGTTAATGAAGGCATCGAGGGAGAAAGAGCAGAATTAACAGTCAAACATGTTTATAACAGTCTCGAATATTTAAACAGTCGAGATAATGTTGTAGACATAAATTCCATAGTTCTATCAAGGCCTCCTTTTAGCCAACTTGGTATGAATTCTTCTATGGTAATTTATGATACTGAAACTGCGCGTTTAGATTTTTCTAGAATACGTCCTTCAGAATATAAAGAACCGTATTACGGTAATCAAATTTTTCGTAGCCATCAATGGGGAAGAGAAAGCTCGGGGTCATATGAATACGCGATAAAACATCTATCAGGAAATATTACTCAAGGTATTCCTGAGCACTTTCTTGCAATTGCGCCATTAAAAGATGGCAGCTCGGCCGTCGTTAAAGTCAGATTTGACCGCCAAAATTCCCATGAACTTTTTTTGGAGGTAGAAAGCCTACTTACAGGTGCCATAGAACAACACTATAAGTATCAGAGTGATGATGCAGCAAGGTTTTTATATGAAAATATCAGTGACGTCACTTTAGAAAAGCTGCGAAGTGAAATTCTCCCAAATAACTACTTAGATTCACCAAGCTTCTATGGATTAGATCTTCAACCCAGTACCATTCAAGTTGGAAATCTATCGATAATGATCCAAGCCTATGAAGAGGCTCAAACCAACGCGAAGTTAAAGGGCAACTACTACGGGGCTCAAAAAGTTCAAGAGACAATAAATGAACTTAAAGATACTCGATACAGCCTCCGCTTATCTGAAGTACAAAATGAGGCGATTTCATTTGCCATAGGCGTCATAGGCGATGCGATTTCTGCAGCACTTGCAAAACCAAGGGTGATCTCTGGTGAAACTGTCATTCCGATTGATAGCTCAGATCATGCCTATAACCATGGGCCTAAATTTCATCAATTCAGATCTGGTAGTCCCCTACCTGAGTTTGGTGGTTTACCTGAAGCGCAAGATTTAGAACACAATCCAATTATTAACAGGCAAGGTAGAAAAGTTGCTATTGGCTTTGTTGATGGAAAATATCAGCTTATTACCCGAAAATCTGATCACACAATCGTTATTTATGATCCTCGTTCAATAGAAGGAGGTTATGTAAATGTCGTGAAGTCAGGCCCTAACTCATTTATGAGGATAGGTCTAAAAGGGGGTGGCGGCTCTAATGGTCAAGAGCCACATGTCGTGCCGGGCGGTGGCTTACAAAAGCACGAAGACCACCAAGGACATTTAATTGCAAGGCATGTGAAAAAAACACTATCAGAATTACGGGGACGTTTGAATAACCAACCTTATCTAACAGCAGCATCAACGTTCACAGATTTAAACATTGCAGAGAAGTCTGTCGCCAAAGCAATCAGTAGCAAGAGTAGATCTATTAATGACTTTTTGAGAAGAAAGGAATATCGGCATATCGTATATTATGACTACGGCTCACCAGTTGGTATGGTAGTTAAACGTGGCTCTCTCACACCTGTTTACACAACAAAGCTTCAAGTTGTCTTAGAGTATTGTGTAAATTCACCAGTAGGTTATCGTATCGTTACGGGGTATCCAACATTATGATATTAAATTTTAACTGTATTCGCTATTTCATATCGGGATATTTTCATCAAGATTGGGATATCTATGGCTCAACAGATAAAGATGTGATTGCCTATTTCGTCAACAAAGAGCCTCTTGATCAGGTGAACACATTGATTTCTGAACTAGAAAACCTACTAGAACTAGACATGGATAACGAAACGGCAGATATAATATTAAAAGAATCTGGTTGTGGATATTATTTCCAAGCCGATGGATTGAATGCAATGGATTGGTTTTCACGAATTGAAGGACTACTTAAGACTGAGCGAACGCGGCGATCTGTATAGCGTGATCAAGCCTTTGTAAGTTAGAGACGCTTCCTCATAAAGCACCAACATGTAATCGAACATACACAGTTGGTGAAGTGGAGCGTCGATTTTACAAAAGCTGTGCAATTTTTCTCACTTGATGGCAGTTAATCCGTTTTAGCTACCCCAAGCATATTTATAGCTGATGACATCAGCTATAAATTATCGAATAACGCTATCCCCTTTTGATTCTCTTGTGTGGTTTAGAGATAAAAAGAGGATAAGTTACCTTTCCCAAAGGTGTGTGTCCCAAAAAGAAAGAGAGAAGAAAGGCACACCCAATTTGGTGCCTATTCTTTATTTCTCCATGTTCATAAATTGATTTTAAATAACTAAATTTATATAAATAAAAAACCTTAACAGTATTTATTATTAGTAATATATAAATAAAATTAGATATATAAACAAACGGGTTTTATGATGACAAAAACTGACAATTAAAATTATTGTTTACTTTCATGATGTTATATCAAAATCTGATTTTTAAAATGTATATATTACAAAACTAAAGACAAAGTGCATTGTTATATAGAGTGATAATATCCATAATAAAATTTGATATTAAAACTAAAAATGGAGAAAATAAAAATTATGAAATTAAAAATATTAATGGTGATTTCATTGATCATGCTTTCTTATTCTGCGTCATCTAGAGAAGTAGAAGCGAGAATTTATTGTGGTAACAGTGAAGGAACTGATTGGGACTGGCTACATACTGATGAGTTTAACCCTAGTAGTGAAAATATTGTGACGGTTCGTGGCGATTTTAAATTTTTCCAAACCATGACCTACGATAACTACGAAACACCTCATTATATTTATAAGGGAGCACTCGTTCTCGAAAACCCCTCCGACTATTATCTTTATCAATCGGCATGTCAGACATATGGCTTTCATAACTCTGTCAACGGTGATAGCTGGCACAATTGGAATGTTCATGCCGAGATTTCTGATTATTCTCGAGGTTGGATGGGCATTGCCACGAGAGATCCAGATATTATGTTAAGCCCAGGCTATTACTCAAGCTATAGAGGCAATCCTGAGCCAACCAATTAATTGTTATTCATACGATACTCCTGAATAAGCGCTATGTAAGTAGGCATCAAGTATCAATTCTAAATAAATATATTATTCTGAGGTAGTCAATTCGAGTACCTCAGTTATACCGTCGAATTATATGATAGGATTTACATCACAATATTAGTATCATTTATTACATTTAATTTTCATCAAACTTTATTAAATTCAAAAAAATTAAATAATGCATTTGAATTATAATAAAATTTATAATATATGATAGCTATAGTCTCCAAATAAAACTGTTTAATTACTTATTTTATTATTAACATTAGTCTACACAACTTTAATTTATAACCTTGTAATTTTAAACATAATTGAACCATGTAATGAAGTATCGCTATGCCCAAAATAGAATTGAAAGAAAAGGAATACTATCGTAGCTTAAAGCTACCTAAAATTTGCTTTCAAAAACTGGATAATAAAAACTTTGATATACCGGTTGATTTATATAGCTTCATATTAAAAAAGGTTGGATTTCTAGTTATAGATATCAACTTTGATAATAATGAATCTATTTTGGAGAACATCGTCGCCAAGCTTGGAAGGGCTCACACTCATAGTAATGATGAAGACGCGATCTGGCACATCAAGCAAGGAGGATCTACTGGAGATGACATACTAGCACGTTCACACAGACTCGATGAATTTGTTTTACACACAGACTGCTCCTATGAACCAGAAACTCCAAATTTCTTCGCACTGCAATGTATTCATTCAGATAAGCTAGGAGGTGGAAAAAATCTATTTGTTGATGCATCCACCCTTATCCAGCATCTCAGCCATTCCTCACTGAAAACACTGCAGTCAGAACTCGTTGAGATAAGAGTTCCTCCAGAATTTAAAAGAGGAGTCGAGACGATCCATGCGTATATCATTGATGCCAATTTCAATATCAGATATCGCAGAGAATTAATTGTTGAACCTTCTTTAAGTGAGAGATTAAAAGTTGCACTTAATGAGTTCGAACATTTATGCCATTCCCCTCTGTTAAATCGATGGTTTGAACTAAATGATAATCAGATACTCATCTTAGATAACCGAAGATATTTACATGCAAGAACCAAAATTCATGACAGAAAAAGACACTTACTCAGAATAAGGTTCTTCATGGATAACCACAATCCAATGTCATAAGTAATCAACAGAAGAGTATCTGATATGGAACACCTAGTCCCTGACTATGATAAAGCCAGCTCTAATTCTGATAAGCAAGACCGATTTATTTTTAGCTTGTCGAATAAAATGAGTTTAGAATGGTATGGTAAAAATTTTAGCCCCTTTCCACTGTTAATTACAGAAAGCGTAAAAGCACAAATAAAAAAAACACATGATATATTGATCAAAGCCATAAAAAGTATTGTGGAGGACTACCTTTTAGATGAAACAATCCAAAGTATTCTCCCTTTAACCAATCAGCAAAAAAAACTTATTGCATTAGCTGGAAATAAACCATATCAAATTTTTTCAATCCGTCCTGACTTCTTGATTTCAGAAAATAGTGACATGAAAATTTGTGAGATTAATGCGAGATTTACACTTAATGGTTTTATTTCCTCCCATCATTTTTATCAGCAAATAATGGAAGATCATAATAACACGCTGAATTTTGAAGATGAGTTGTCAGCAGTAATCGATAATTACCTATCAGGATTTGATTTGACTAAACCACTGTTTTTATTGAGAGATAAAGAACAAGGGTATGATCTCAATACGCTCAAAGATTATCTGCTCAACAAGAACATTCCAGTCATTGATATAAAACCAAGTGATTTGGCCTTAAAAGAGAACCATTTAATAGGAAAAGACACCGCTTGTGAGCAGATCATTATGGAGTTACATCAGTCAGAGCTAGAAGAAATAGAGCAAGATATTATTGAACATATACTATTAAATGTTAATTACGTAAATGACATTAGGACGATTATGATTGCACATGACAAAAGGCTACTTGTGTGTTTGTCTAGCAAAATGATCATGTCACGTTACTTGAGTGATACAGAATTATGGTATTTACACCAGCATATCATTCCAACCTATCTTATTGATGACATCAAAGATGAAATCATTGAAAATAAAAATCAATGGGTGCTAAAAAAATGCTTGAGTGGAAAAGGTGAAGGCATGTTTATTGGTTTGGAGTCTGAAGCTTCTGATATGGCACATATTATATCAGAATTGAGCGGCTCATATATTGCGCAGCCTTATCTCAAACAAAAAAAGATAGCGATATTTTTTAATGGAAAATATCAAACTTGTCGTGCTGTCGGTATGATTTTAAGTCTTAATGAATTCTATCAAGGCACTGGATACTTCCGCACTTCACCAGAACGAATCATCGCTCTTTCAAAAGGAGGATGCGCCGTTGCAACATGCTTTAAATGACTTACATCCAATATAAATAGGATTGTTGCGGCCATATATTTTTTTCTTGATCGGGGTGATCGACTTCAAGCAACTTTTTATCATTTCTATGAGACCATTTATTCACAAGGAGACTGTGATATTGTTAATTGACAACCTAAATAATAATCTCTTTTTCAGAGCCTTAGTCGGAGAAAACGTCACTCACTTATGCGATTGCCCAGTACTAACAAAAAGCGATTATGCCTCAGCGATTAATCAGCTAAGAACGCAATTCAAACCGACTGATGAGTTTTGGCAATCTGTGTATTGGTCACCCACAGGAGGGTCTACTGATATTGACTCTAAAAGTTTCTTTTTCCCTTGGGACAATAAAGAGGTAAACCAGCAGCGTAAGTTGATGGCCAAAGCATTGTCACTACCTTTTTTAGGGCCATTTAGTCACAACCATACCATGGCAAACTTATTCCCAGGTACGCATATGTACCGTTCATTAGAGCTTTTTAATCAATTGGCAACAGATGCTAATATAACGAGTCTGCCGATCAGTTCCAGTTGTACCAACCAAGAGACCGATGAATTTATTGAACACTTCAGTCCTGATATCATCGCTGGTGCCCCAATCACTCTGGCCGATTACGCGATGTATTGTCTCAATAATGACTTAGTAAGACCTAAATCCGCAGTGCTTTATGCCTCCAACCCATTATTCCCGGTTCAGGAGCAAGCAATTATCAAGGCTTTTAATAAACCGACTATTTATTCTGTTTATGGCTCGGCAGAAACGGGCCCTTGGGCCTTTCATAATTCGAAGGTCTTATCTAAAAATCAATTTATCATTGTCGAGGACATTGCTGATGTTGAAATCATCGAGCCGGATACAAATGGCTATGGCGCTATTGTTGTGACTATAAAGCTAAGACAGCGCTTTCCTGTGGTGAGGTATGCGATAGGAGATATTGGCAAGCTGTCGACCGTCGATTTCGAAAACCATCAGTATCGCTTACTTGAAGTCACAGGAAGGAATGAGCAGTGGCTATCATACGCCGATCTTAATATAGAACTTAAGATCCTATCTGAATTATTGGAACATTATTTAGATTGGCAAATTATTCAATATTTTGAAAAAGAAGACACAATCGAAATTCTTGAAGTTCGATTACTGGCAAGCCCTTCAAACTATGATTTGTCCTCGCTAACTCGACAGCTTGAAACCTTACTTTTGATTCATGAGTTTAAGGGCGCTTTAAAACTCAAAGTGACCTGTGTCAGCCTTGACCAATTGATAAAATCTACATTAAGCCAAAAAGTCATTAAAGTTGTAGATAAGCGTTAGTGCCTTTCCCTACTGGAGAAGTGCAGGACATACACTAAAAGACTCCAGAAGATGCAACGGTCCTCCTTTTTCTTTTCGATAGACATTCCCCCAACATTGATGATAATGCGTTTAAAACTAACTTAAATTGGGGGCTATTTTGCGATACGCATTAGCTACATTCTCGACAGTTATAAGCCTAGTCAGCTTGTTTGTTTGTGCACAGGAACAACTACCGCTACAGAAAGTTAAAGCATACCAACCCAAGGGCGCAACCTGCGTTATTCACAATGATCAGGACCAAATAATTTTAGTCCAAGACTACCTGACGCGAAAACTCTCTTTACCAGGAGGAGGTATTGAAAGTCATGAGGCACTAGACGCGGCAGCAAAACGTGAAACCCGGGAAGAAACGGGTATAGATGTTGATGTTGGTAAGCAACTTGCCATCGATGATAATCGAGTTGTATTTGCATGTAAGCCCAATAAAAGTGTTGGCTATATGAGCCCTGCTTTTCACAATCATTTTGGCGCTGCAATTATTCCTGCCCTAAATGCTGAGCACTTTGGCAAAGAAATTCGTCAAGTCTACCTCACCTCATTAACTGCTGAAGTTCTCGATAACTACCGCTACCCAAGTGATGCCAAAACTCTACAATCCTGGATAAAGGAAAGTCATCCTAGCGCTTTTCACTTGCTCGAAGATTTGGCGGATAGCGCAGACGAACTACAGATAAAGCAATTACCTATTATGGCCTCTTTCCAACATTGGGTTAGCTCTGTGCCTATCATCAATAATATTCTGTTCTTTGGCAATGGCTTAGGTGAGGGTGTATTTGCGGTGGGGTTATTGGCGATATTCGTACTATTATTACCTTTGCGCTATGGATTGACGCTCGCTTTTGCTCTGCTTGCCACCGCTTTCTCAGTCAACCTCTTAAAGATGGGCTTTTCCATCCCAAGGCCCTTTTATTTCCTTCCAAGTTTGCAACAAGCGCAAGCCAGTGGCTTTAGCTTTCCTAGTGGTCATACAACCCAAGCAGCGGCTATTGTAGGTCTGCTACTCGGCTGGGTCACAAAGCGCGGTGAACAACATGGATATATCGGACCAGTCACAGCGATAGTAGGCTGGTTGGTGCTGTCACTCTTAACGGGTGCAGCAAGGGTTTGGTTAGGTGTTCATTACCCAACCGATATTGCTGCCGGAATCAGTTTAGGCGGCTTAATTGCTCTCGTGTCGCTGACGTTATATCGTCGAAAATACGCCAAACAAAAACGTTTCATTGAATCAAAACGTTTATGGCTATTGTTGTTAATAATCTACTTCATTGCTGCTTTGCAATTGTTGCAGCCCCTTTATGTCTACTCGTGGTTTGCTGCTCTTGGCTTATTTTTCTCATTATTTTTCAATATCACTCCAGAAAAGGGGGTGAATATTAGTCCTTGGCAACAAGTGATTACTTGCCTAATCGGTGCGGGGATCATTATTGGGCTGAGTCTGTTTTTGATCACCCCAGCATCATCCAGTGTCCTGATATTAGCTGTGAAAGCGCTAGCCGTTTTCAGTGGAATGCTATGGATATTGATAGGAGCGCCCTATCTGATGAGACGCTTTAAAAATTAATTTCGGATAAAGGCTATCAGAACTTTTCATTTGAAGCCTTTTAATTGTACTTTCAAATTAAGGGCTTTTATTGAAGCCCTGTTAAGCTTTCATGAAAAATTTAAACTGCTTACCTGCATTCACTGTTTATCGCAGATTGATACGCCGGATTAATTTGGCAGGCGTGCCTCCATAAAGGCTATCAGATGGTACATCAGAGTTAACAACCGAGTTGGCTGCAATAACTGAGCGAGCGCCAATCGTGACACCTTGATTGATAACTGTGTTACCGCCAATCCAAACATCATCTTCAATAGTGATCGGTTTGCACAAGGTTTCCCAATTGCGACGTTCTCGATAATCAAGAGAATGACTGGCGGTATAGAATTGGGCATTCGGCCCAATAAGGACATTGCTTCCTATTGCAATTCTTGCCCCATCTAACATATTAACGTTCATATTGATAAATGTACTTTTGCCAATAAAGATATTTTTACCAAACTCACAGTAGAAAGGAGATCGAACAACAGCAGTATCTGGTATCTGACCCATTAATTGAGACAGTAACTTATCACGCTGATCAGCATCAAAAGTTTGGTTTAGGATATTCAGCAAAGTAAACGCATTTTCTCGGACATTATCGACACTTTTATCTCCGCCATCAAAATTATCGCCTGCCAGCATTTTTTCAAATTCTGTCATCATCTTTCCTAACTATGCCTTATAAGCATTTATTTTTCTTCGCTGAATCTACAGGATAAGGTCAAGCTCGACAGTGATATAAAGCAATAATTTAGAGTTTTGTTTGTCTAAATGAACTTTTGACAGATTAATAATTCAGGACACACACAGTAAAAGAGCTAGAGCGTGTATCTTGAGTATTTGAACTGTTCAATTGCTAAAGCGCCTACCCTATCATTCCAAACGAAAACACTAAGCTATGAAGTGAAGAGACATATTCTGGGTTAACATAACTTGTAATAAAACTTATGGCATTTGCCTTCTCATCAGTAGGAAACACCAAAAGCTGGTCATTGTTCGGATGGTATCCTTTATCCGCAATACTGACATTGCCCCTACAGCTTGGGTCAAATGGAAATACCTTACAATCGAGTATGTTTGCATTCATAGTAAACTCCCTTCAATATTTATCACGTGCAATACCGAGAAACGTGGAACGAAGCGGTCTATATCTATTGACCGCCAAAATGCACCTAAACAGATATCTAAAATAATTTAATGTTTCTTTTATCCTTAATATCTTTGTGAAAGATATTCGGTGCCTATACTTTTTATTTTTAGTAAGCCCACTTCGAAGGTGAGCTATTTAGTATTTTTATCGATTAAAGAATATATCACTCATATATTCTTTTCCTGTGGATGGTTCAGTAAATAAGAAGCGGTAATCACTCCAAATTGACATAGTCATTATATTAATCCATGAAATAGGACTAAATATCCTTTCAGCAACATCATCAACATCAGGTATCACCTTTAACTCTCTGGCTTCTCCGAATTGGTCTTGACACATATCATAGTATTTGTCGTAGGTATCTTTAGTAATGATGTAACGAAAATTTCCCTTACCAGCAGGACCACCAAACACGTAATCTGCAATTCCATCATAAAAGAACCCTTCATAACGGGCATCTGTTATGACATATTTTCCAGTTGTGGGATCGATTAAATACTGCCCATTTGGTGAATTTGAATGGGCACAAAGCACATAAGTGTAAAAACTTTTGTTTTTATGAAGTGTTGTAATAGTGGACAGTTCTTTTCTATTATTATTTCCTTCTGGATCCCAAGCAACAACCTTTTCATTTTCGATATAAGAGAAGTATGTTGTCTTGTTGTCGAGTTTTTCAGGCTGTGAAAAATACTCAGCACCAGCATTGTTTGCACAGAGATCATCGTGCTCTTTAATACTTTGAATAACTTGGTCAGATTCCCCGACAGGAATAAAGGTGTATCGGTATTGGGTGACGATACCATTTTCTTCAATAAAATCACGGCTGTAATATCCTGTCATTTCACTATTAGACGGTTGACTATCACCAGATTCATTTGCACAAAGAAGATTATAAGTTCTGACTTTATTGTCATAACAACCTTTACTCCTCGCGTTTTCGGTACATTCCTTGATAGATAATCTATCTGTTAACTCATTAATATTATTATGCGGCGCTGCGTGTACATATAAAGGGAAAGCAATAAAAATAGTTAAACTACAGTATTTCATATTTCACCAAACATTTATTTTTAATGTTATTTAAATTTAAATCTATCAATTAAATTAGTATTAGCAGTTTATTAATTGTTACGTTAATAATTTCAAAACTACTCAATAACTAATAAAATCTTATATTTTAGATTAAAAACTGGACTATCATTTTTATATAATCAGGATCAGAATTAATCCTAAATAAAAAATACAATTATATTTTCAACAAATCAATATGGCTTTTTACACAAAAATAAATTACTTAGATATCAATATAAACATTTTCATGAGATTTATGTGTCTTATTTACTTATATTTTTACTTTTAAATTAAATTTAACCAATACTTTTATTTAAATTGAAGGTACTATAAATTTTTATATTTAAATTCTAAAGGACATTAATATAATAGCTTGATGGTAATTTAAAATAAAAATAAAAAATTTAGCTGTAAAATGCTAATACGCAGATTTAAATGACTAAAGCACTCAATTAACAGAAGGTAAAAAGAAATTTACCAGATAACGATGGCTGAGAAGCTCACCAGAAAAGTACGTCTATACTGTTCCATCTATGCTGAGTGGCTCATCTCTTTTCAGATCTTGGTTTAAGTCAGGATAGAGCTAGAATAAGTCTTTTCGATAATTCGAGATGTACTTGAAAATAAGAAATACCTAAGAAGTAAAGAGGCAGAGCGCCTGTCCTTTGTGCTTGATACTACTGACTCATGTTAATAATGCGATCAATAGAGCTTTGAGCAACCTTATGTCCCTGTGCTGCCGCCTTGCGATACCAGTACAAGGCTTGTTTATCATCTTGGGGAACCCCTTTTCCTTCCTCGTACAAAACGCCAATATTGTTTTGAGATGATGCATCTCCCCGCTCGGCAGCCTTACGATACCAATACAAGGCTTTTGCGTAATTTTGAGGAACACTTCTACCTTGATAGTACATCACACCTAGGTTGCCCTGAGCGCTGACACCACCTTGCTCAGCTCCTTTTTTAAACCAATACGCCGCTTTTGTGTCGTCTTGGGGAACTCCCAGACCCGCATAGTACATATGACCTATATTACTTTGACCTACAACATCCCCTCCCTCAGCAGATTTTCTATACCAATATGCTGCTTCCGTATCGTTTTTAGAGACCCCCTTACCCAAGGCATACATATACCCTAAGTTATTTTGGCCGCTTGCATATCCTTGCTCAGCGGCTTTTCTAAACCAATAAAAGGCTTGTGTATCAAACTGAGGAACACCTTTACCAAAAAGATACATAAATCCGAGCTTATCTTGGCTTTTTGCATACCCTTGCTCGGCAGCTTTTCTGTACCAGTACACTGACTGTGTGTAATCTTGAGCTACACCCTCGCCCTCTTCATACATGATACCGAGGTTGTTTTGACTTTTTACATGCCCCTGTTCAGCTGCTTTTCTGTACCATTTCGCCGCTTCTATAAAATTTTTATCAACGCCTCTCCCTTTGGCTATCATAAATCCCAAGTGAAACTGAGCATCTGCATTTCCCTGTTCAGCGGCTTTACGATACCAATATATTGCTTGCTTATAATCTTGAACAACGCCATCTCCTCGTTCATACATAACACCCAACTTCAATTGGTCTATCGGCTCACCTTGTCTGGCCTGATCCAAATATACATTTGTTTTTGCACCTGTCCCCTCACTGCGTTGGTCTTCACATCCAACCAAACCAAAAAAAGCCAATAACAAAATAAATATTCGCATTTCTATCTCTTATATCTGTAATAATTGACTGCGTAGTGGGTGGTTTTCGCAAAGCCGGTAATACATGGTGGCGAAATTGCTTTAATGATTGCCGGTAGAAAATAATCATAGAGAACCGCAACACAAAAAAGAGGCTGATATGCATTATCAGCCTTTATATTGTATTGGAATCAGCTCAGTACTTTTAGCCGATACGGTCTTATTTCTCTACCGCTTTTTTGGTTTGGTCCATCAAGCCCAATGCACCAAACCCGGTAATCACATCAAGATTGGTTTTCAGACCTGCTGCTTCACCACCGCCAATGTAGTTTTGTGGCATCTGCACTTGGAAGTTTTGTAAATTGTTGTAGAGTGAATTCGCCACATCACGGTTCAACTCTGCCAAATACACTTCTCGGTTTGCGCCCAGTGCTGCATATTTTGCTTTCAACACTTCGGCTTCTGCACGACCTTTTGAACGAATTGCTTTCGCTTCAAATTCTGCAGATAAAGCATTGGCTTTTTGAATCGCTAAGTTAGCTTCCGCTACTGCTAGCTCCTTTTCTTTTTCTACCTCAGCCAGCCGCTTGGTTTTCTCTACTTCAACGATTTCACGCTCTGCAATCTGACGAGCAACTTCAACCTCTTTTTGCTGTGCGATGATCGCAAGCTCTTTTTTTCGCTGAGCATCTTGCACTTCACGAGTGCGCTGGATTTCTTTACGCAATTGCTCTGTCTCTGCTTGCGCCTTTGAGGTCTCTTGCTCCTGAATGGCACGGATGCGATCCGCAACCAAACGTTTCTTGTCTGCCAGTAGCTGATTAAGCTGATTCTCAGGCAGCGGATCACCGATAGTTACCTGTGTCACTTGAATGCCATATTGTTGCAATGGGTTATTCTGGCGGATTGGGTGGCCTGTTTTATCTTCTACAGGCACCGTCTTCCATACTAGTTGGTTAGTACGATGCAGTTGGTTTGAGTTTGACTGATTCACACCTACAGGAGCAAGATCTAGCTCTTCGACTTCGACCTGACGACGCTCGGTTAGGTATATCCCTTCACGAAGCTGATCGCCCAATTTTGATTTGAACTGATTTAAACCACCTTGGAAAAACTCTTCACCCGTATATTGGGTTGCAGTAATTACGGTCACGTTACGTGCGTTTTTAACCAGCAATGCATCAATCAAGTTGGTATTATTGCGAAACTCACGGTGCATCTTCTTTATCGCTGCAGGGTCATTGCTCAGCTTGAAACGGAAGGTGACTGGTATCTCACCAATATAGGTATCAGCAAAACGAACCTGCACCGCGTCGAGACGCTGATAAAAGTCTTCGCCTTTATTGTTACCGAATGACACCGTAATCAATTGGTCATACTTGGTAATTTTGGACAGGAATGGCATCCGCATATGGATACCAGGTTCAGTGAATACATCGAGCTCACCAGTAAGGTTGTTTTGATGCACATAGCTATAGCCAGCATCGGTCATCAAAACTGAGCTATTAATCGTTAAACCGATTGCCAGCAGCGGGAGGCCAAATATGGCGGCTTTCAATCCTTTACGTAATAACTGACGTCTTTCTTCCACTTTTAATTCCTGTCCTAAGTATCTGTTGTAAATTTAAAAGATTATTATATCTACAATTCATGACTCAAAAACTAAGTGAAATAACTTATTTTCTAGGTATTTAGTTTGAATAGACAGGTGTTTCGTCTTTACAAAATAACTTGCTGCGAACCCTTTATCTACACAACTATTATCTAATTGGAAAAGGTAAGATTCTTGAAAGTAACTCAGATGTAAAAATAGTTATTCTTATGTAGCTAAGTAAGATATGTTTCAGCTTCATATTTGAAATATAGAGTTGTTATGAACATCAATAAAATAAAAAAATCATTATTTTTAGGCTTAATGATGTCTTTGTCTGCCCCTACTTTTGCTTCTGAAATAAAGCCTATAAGTGCACTGATAGGGATTAAAGATGCACCGGTTATCGGTTCTCAATATCGTATTGATGCGACATCTTATGGAGCCGCACCCGTCACACTTTTTTGTGAGCTAGAGAGTAAATTTAGAGCGTTTTCAGCATGTGAACTCGATGCCAATATACGTCGTCTATATTTAGACATGACAAAAGATAATTTTAGTGGTCGTAATGTTTCAGGAAGGATCATTGAGTTCACAGGGATAAAGTATGGACAGTTATTTTTCAAACTAGTGGATTAAACTCTGTAACCTGTTTTACGCCCAAATAGAATAGTTCAAATAACCTAGGACAGGCACCATATCTAATTATTTTAAGAAATAAAGGTAGCAGAAATAATTCTGACTACCTTTTAACTCAGATCATATTTAAGTATGCCGCTTTAAGGTTTGGTAAAAAGTGTTTTTTACTTCCGTGGCAGTAACCACTGATGTTCTTAAAGCTTACGCACTTATTAATGGGTACTGAATTTTGGCGCGTTGGAATCCAACGATAATGTCGACGAGCCTTGGAATCGACGATCATCCCAGTCGTCTTTAGATTCATATTCCCATTTTCCATTATTATATACAAAAGACCATCCGGAGCCGAATCCGCCAGTCAAAACATCAGTGATAACGAGTGCAACAGGTCTTCCATTCATGTCAAAAAACATTTGACCAGCGTACTTTATGGTATGCCAATTAGTACCCGATAACTTGGTAAAATTATCGCTCTTCGTACTTTCTTTAACATCTTGACCTACGACACCAATAGAAAATGAACCATCATTAAAAGTTAAGCCATATGGACTATAAATATCATTCCCCTCGGCTTCATCCAGACCGTATCCATAGATACCGAACCCAAACAGGTTCTTCCATCCAGAATCTTTATACCAATGTTTCCAAGATTCCCAATTCTTACTGTAAAAACCCCCATTATTTTTAGCTCTCAAAAAGGCTAATTTTGCTACGAGCAAGTTTAGGTTTTTCAGATCTCTTTGAATCAGCAATTGCCCCCCTTCAAATGTAATTGAAGAGCTCACTGGCTCGACTCGTCCTGCTGCATCTAGGCTACACTCACCTAAGTTACTGGCACTAGCACCAGTAAAGAAAGCCGCACCCATGCTGAAATCATCATCATCAAAATCAGGGAGTTTGGGTAATTCGATGATACCTGATGAGCAGAAAGAAGTGAGTAAGCTAAAGCTAGCTGAAGCTTTCAAACCTCTGGAAATAGTAGCAATTCTTTCCAGCAGCGCTACTGTTTCAGAGGGATGTCTATCGATAGTTTGAAGCAGCGCCCGAAAACCACGTTCTGCTATAGCTCGGGTTCTCTCAGGGTCTGCATATCCTTTAAAGGTTGGTATTGGCCAATTAAGTTCATTCGCGATTCTTTGAGCTAAAATTTCAGTGGGGCCGTGTCTATCTAATTCATCAGTATCCTGAGAAGCCGTAATTTGATGAATGACTTCATGAATTAACGATTCTTGCCACCAAAAGTATTCACTGGTATTGATATGAGGGGCAGCACCAACATTTACGATCGGAGTACCGTTATTATCTTCTTTGGCTTCATGATTTGCGAATATAGGCACCTGATCAGCGTCAGAATCTTCGATATCATCGATGTCAACATCATCTACATCAGAAAAATCTCCTTCTCGCTCCTCGTTAATTTCATACAAATTGGTAAATAGAATGTTACCCACATTATCTATATCGTTATTTAAACCAAACGAGACAGCATGTTGGAATGTTGGAGAATTAAATAGTGCATCTATCAATGTATATTCGATTGCTGCTGCAGTATGACGATCGACTATACTCCCGTAACTAGAAACAACAGATCTCGATATTGCTGAGGAAAGTGCGACCATCTGAGCGTACGTCAGCTGCTGGTTTGCTCCTCTATTTACAACATAGTCTGCATACTCGTCACTATCTCTATCAGGTGCACCATTATTCGCCAGGACAAACTTTGTGTTCATCGCAAGAAAAAGTGAAATAACTAATACTTTCTTAATCATCATTCGCCTCTATTATTATATAAAAATTCCAAATGACATTAATTATCATTAACA
The DNA here is from genome assembly GCF_000165125.1 of Vibrio caribbeanicus ATCC BAA-2122. Classification (GTDB taxonomy): domain Bacteria; phylum Pseudomonadota; class Gammaproteobacteria; order Enterobacterales; family Vibrionaceae; genus Vibrio; species Vibrio caribbeanicus. The sequence continues at coordinate 32,315 of NZ_AEIU01000059.1, forward strand.
TGTAAAGGAAGAAGATGATTGTGTATTCGTGAGTATCATTCTATTTATAGTAAATTTAAAATTAAAATTTCATTCATATAACAATCTATAGAACTTATGTTATTTTCACTATAATTATATAATTCAGGACACATATATAATTCAGGACACACACCAAAAGAACTATCAAAGAGGTCACATTATTGTTTTTATAGATAAATAAATCAGTTTAAGAGCCGAAGATTTCAAGTTTTAGTTAGGCGAAGTATTTCGCTTCGTATACTGTTTCTATCGACAATATAGTTAGCCTCGCTATTATTACTTATATTGTCTGATACTAACATTGAGGAAATACCAAAGGCGTTGGCTCCTTGAATATCGGCGACCTCACTATCACCTACCATTAGTGCTGTAGAAGCGGAACTGTTTAAACTATCGAGAGTATACTGAAAAGCTACTTTACTTGGCTTTCTATAACCAACTTGTGGGGACCAGACAATACTATCAAAATATTTGGATAAGCCATGCTTTTCCAAAGAACGTTGGAATACCCAAGTTTCACCAGTCATATTTGACAATAGCGCCAACTTGACATTTTGATTACGCAAAGATTCTAGTAATGGAAGTGAATAACTATATAAACGTCCGCTGTTAATGAAATGATTTAAGTGTTTTAGTCCCAGATCTACATCAAATTTTTGAGAGTACTTATTAAATGCGGACTCCCAAACAGTTAGCCAATCAGGTTGCAGAGTATTATTCTGGGTATATAAGTTTTGAATGTCTTGCTCTATAGATTTACCAATCTGGTGAGCATACTCTGAGTCGTATACGGCTTCCAATGAATCTACTAGACTACCCATTTTATAGAGTGTATCTCCATAGTCAAAAATTACTGTATCATACATACCTACCTCCAAGCTGAACATTAAACTGTACTCAGGACACCTTATATCAAAACGTTTTCTGTCCAAATTTAATTTGGTCCCAAAGCACCCATAACTACAATCTAAAATATATAATTCAGGACACACAACAAAAGAACTTCAAAAACCTACAGCGCGCAGGCTATTCACAATATTCTAGTAAATGTATATTAATACCAATTACTTTGATTTCTGTCGTTTAGCCCATTCTTCTGAGGCATCACCCATTGTCAAACCTGTGGCATTATTAATCCAATTCATAAAATCACGATCAAACTTAAAATTTTCGCCAAATTTAGATTTGAAATATCTTCGAACATTTTGAGTCGTTTTATAACTATCTGTAATTATTGTGCTGTCATTAATATGATTTTTATGCCAATCAACATTATCCATGGTTTTGAAACCCACTTTTACATAACATTTTTAATAACAGGAAGTCTCGTTTTTCTGCCTATCCGACTTTAGAGCAAACTATCATAAGTCACTAAAAAGTAAAGAAGAAAAAACTTGGGACATACACCAAAAGAACTTAAACGCCTTGTTATGTGCAATTTGGACTACAAATCCAAAAATGCATTCGAACTCAGATTTATGCGGTCAATTTTGTATTCTGAGTCTTCTTTAGAAAGGACAAACGTAAACAAACCCGCGCCATTTTCAAATTTTGCTTCAACTGTAAATATTGCTATTTCTTTACTTTCACCACTAATAGCAACAGAAGATTTAGTCCTAACAAAGACTGGGGAGTCGAAGGATTTTAAACCACCTATTTTAGATAGATACTCTATTACTTTTTGACCTTCTTCACCATTAAACGCTGCACGCCCTTCAATACTAAATAGATGTTCAAACTGCGATATTTTCCATGTTGATATTAAAGGCACGCTTTCTTCAATAAATGGAGTCGCTTCAGCAGTGACCTCACTTTTTTGAGAGATAGCCCAAAACAGTAGCCCCCCAATGAAAACAACAGTTAGAGCAAATAGTATCGCTAAAACTTTAAAAAACTTTTTCATAAAACCTCTTCATTACACATAACAGCTATACTAGACAGAATTATTCTGTCTAGTAGTATATTAATAACGGAAACGATACATCTTTTTTACTGAAACTTACAATGATTTAAGATCTACAGTTCTGTGCCTACGTCACTTAATACAGATTTTTTCTGTATAACATGGGTTGATATGTCAAATATGTACCAGAATGCTGCACAAATAAGCGTTGGACAATTTGCCAACAAGCTGTTTCCAAAATAGTACTCATGATAGTTTCATGCCCTCTAAACACACTTAATTGGACAAAAGTGAGTTAGAGCCGAAGCTCTAACTAGTTCCGTGAACATTAGAGAAAGTATCTTGAGCCTTAAACGTTTGTTATGTCCGTACTCTCGACATGATGACGATGTCTATTAGATCATCTTCAACAAGCACAGCCTTGCGTTTTGTACCCTCAACTTTAAAACCAAAGGATTTATAAAGTGCCAACGCAGCAACGTTGTTTGCATGCACCTCTAACTCTAAACGCGTCAAGTTTAGCTGCTCATCACAATACGACAGCAAGTATTCCATTAAGAAACGACCCACTCCCTTCCCTCGAGAAGTTTTGGCGACCGCAATACCAAAAGATGCAGAGTGCTTTAACTTCGGCTTAAGCGTTGAGTTAATAGCCAAATGACCCAAGAGTTCTCCATCGCTTTCAATCGCGACAAAATTAAGCTGGCTGTCATTAAACATTGAGTCAAACTCTTCCCTTTTGATCTCAGGCAAGTAACGATTGTTGTTCACAACCTCTTTATCGGTGTAAATATCATACAAAGCAGGCAAGTCAACTGAACTCATTTTTCTTATTTTCATAGAGCCTCAAAAACCCGAAAGGACATAACGCCACATTAAGCGGCTAAAAATTAGGGGCTAAAATCGAGCGCAGTGAGTGAGCCCACTGTTTTTAGTCCGACTTGAATGCCTTGTTAGCACTCTGACTACCAGTAATTTGACATGATTTCTTTTGACCACTCGGGCTGATCTACGGTTGTTCTTGGTAAGAATTCACCCATTACTGGCTTAATGTCTACCACTGGCGTACCGTCTATTGCATCCAATCCTCTAACTTGTAGTACATTCCCACAAACAGCAATAACTTCACAAATTGTAGAACCTAAACGGTTCGGTCGGTTTTTACCTCTTTGGGCAAAAATACCAACTTTCGGCCAATCAGTGTTATTCCTTGGATGCCTTGCACCCGTGATGATCTTTGACTTATCAACTTTGTTTAAATAAAAAGTCACTTCAACATGAGAAAAATCAGACAGTCCGATAAGAGCTTCCGCCCCGAACGCAGCATCAATAACTATAGAGGTGCTTTCTTTATCCCAATTATCGTCAATCATCTCACTTCTGGTTGATTCAACTTTTCCTATAGAAACAAGCCTAATTTCTTCCATGATTATTTTTCTCCTCTGGGCGCTAACAGCTATATTAGACGGAATAATTCTGTACTTAAATATAGAAATATTCTGTCTAGTATCTCAACGACGTAAATTATGCATCTATTTTAACTAAAATAACACTAGTTTAAGCTCTAAAGTTCTGTACCTGCATAACTAAATACAGATTTTTTCTGTATAGCGTGAATTGATCGGCAAAAAATTGTTGCTCCCCTTTTGGGGTGTGTCCTGAATTATTTAATTAGACCTAGCCGTTTGAGTTTTACAAAACGATTTGATCAGCAACGCCATCATGTATATATTGAAAATTTAGCTCAAGTTACTTATTGATAAATACTTGCACCTTACTCGCTTCAACCTTACCGAAAAAGCTATCAATAATATTGATATAATAATTTCAAAAAAGCCCGTAATTATGAACATACTATTTAAAAAATTTTCACTTGAGTCAAGTTGGTAAATATTAATAAGCATTGCACATAAAACTATAGATATAGGATAGAATCCTTGAGCAATTAACCTCCTATAGCCAAACAAACTACCTCGACTAGATCTTTCGGTTTTATCAACCCATACGATTTGATTGGCCATATTTCCGATAGGTATTAATGCTGCTCTTAATGCAAGGAAAATACTAAACAAAAAAATATCATATGCGAACCCAATTGCAATCCTTCCAAATAAGGCACAAATTATTGTACTAATACCGATAAGCAAGAGTGGATCAATATTAATTTTTCTTATAGAGAATAATGTTCCAATCAATGCACCAACAGCCATAAATGAGTTGTAGATTGACAATGTATAGCTAAAATTCCCAAACATTAAAAAAGCATAAGAGACTAGAAAAGCTGATGAAACACCATTTACAAGATTAAATAAACAAAAAAAACACAACGAACCCCTTAACTCAGGCGTTTGGTTTACGATTTTTCTACATAAGTTTAAACTTATATCTTCAAATATATTATCCTTTACTATTTTTACTTCTTTCAATGAAAATGAAATCATGAAAATCAAGAAAGATATAACAATCATTGGTAATATAATATTATCAACTTTTACGTAAGAATATATAACTCCTGATAATATTGGTCCTAGTATTGATACACCTTTATTAAGGAAATCTTGAATCCCATATGCTACTCTAAGATTTTCCTTAGGGACCTGTTCTGGTATGATAGTTATTATAGCCATGTCATTAAATGAGGATACAATTGATCTAATAGCTAAAAATAAAAATATAGTTATTATCTCATAACCGTAGTTATCAACATAAAAGTATAAGATAAGATATATTGAAAAATATAATAAAGCACAAATTTTTATAGTTTTCACCTTGCCATAAAAATCAACAGCCCGCCCGGAAAAGAAGCTTAGATAAATATTTGGAGCAATTGAAAAAAATACTGACAGGGCCATTAATGAAGCGCTATTCGTTGATTCAAATATTTTAATACTAAAGTAGAAGCTTATCATGACATTTAGAAGTGCAAGAATAGATTCACCAAGGAAAAATAAATATAACATTTATGCAACTCTTGTTATTGTAATTTAACTATAATTCGGGACACACACCAAAGGTGGACAACACATTTTTGGACAGAAACGCGTTAGTGTTTAAAGGTGTGTGTCCTTAATTATTCAAACACAATTATTACTACAAACCAAAAATATCACGCGTTGGCGGTCGGCTTGAAGCGTTTGTTAGCTTATTGCTGAGTACTTACCCAATGAAAGCTCGGATAGCCTGGGTAACATCCAGCTAAACCAAATACAACACTTTTATTTGTTGCTTCTGCCGAAAGCAAAATCGACAGTGCTGCCTTGCCATAAGTATTTGACTCACCGTCCCAACGAAGTGAACCATCATTATGGGCACACTTGCTAGTAATAGGCTTATCCAAATATACGAAGCATACATTAATTAATATGGCAGCCTACCTTTGTAACTTTTGCTGTTAATGCACTAGCGCTAGTACTAATCATTAAAACTACTAACGCTGAAATTTTCAGCAACTTACTCATTTTATATCTCCATTGTTCATTACAAGCTAACAGCTATATTAGACAGAATAATTCTGTACTTAAATATAGAAATATTCTGTCTAGTATCTCAACGACGTAAACTATGCATCTATTTTAACTAAAATAACACTAGTTTAAGCTCTAAAGTTCTATACCTGCATCACTAAATACAGATTTTTTCTGTATAGCGTGAATTGATCAGCAAAAACTTGTTGCTCCCCTTTTGGTGTGTGTTCTTAATTATTGGTGTGTGTCCTTAATTATTACATTTCAACTTATCCTCCAATGTTGATGACTAAATATAATATTTTACTCGTGCTCATGCGCGTTTATCTCATTAGTTTAGTGAAAGCACGCACACTTATTTATTTGTATTAATAATAACTCAGGACACACACCAAAAGAACTAATAAATAATTGAACCAATGAATGATAAATGTCATAATTCAAAGTCATAAATTATAAATGATTTTCTGAATTATAGGAATAAGCATGAAGGCTAGGTTGTTTTTATCGTTATGGGGCATTTTATTTTCACACAATTTAGTTGCTAGCGAAAGTAATGGTAAAGTAATAGATTATTGGATTCATAATACACACGACAGTTTTGCATTTAGCGTTGAGAGCCAGACAGGAAGACCTAGTTGTGCCACATTTGGAAATCCTTCTGGAAGGTATGTTGTAGACACACGTACACAAGCAGGAAAGCTAATTGTTTCTGCAGTTATGGCAGCTAAAGCAAGCGGTGCAAACATACAAGTCGGGGGTAAAGGTAAGTGCGATTACTATTCAGATTCGGAAGATCTTCAGTTTCTCAGAGCTTATTGATTGTTCAATAGACCAGCTAGTTATATAATTTGGCGGCACACACAGCTTTAAAAATAATGTCAAACCTCTCCTCTCAGTTTGAAGTTTCTATTGAGAGGTTATGTTGCTTCAAAGATATCGTCGCCGATTTTGATTGAAATAAGCTGTTTGCGTGCTGTTGTCATAAACATATCTCCTCAATGGATTATGAGAGGTTAGCGATAATCTAAATGTACGGTTGGAATCTATTTTTAAAGGTGTGTGTCCTGATTTGTTTCTTAGTGAGGTAAACGCACGCCCTCTGAATTGAGTAAAGTAGTTAATCTAAGCGATTTTGGGGCAAAGGCGAGTCAGGCAAGACTGACTGACTCCAAGGTAGACATAAATGAATCAGTCACTTTGCTCATTTAGTAATAGATTAATTATGTCAGGTATCGTAAAACTGTGCCGAAATTAATTCAGGACACACACCGAAGATACTTTGGATTCATTTAATCTCAACTTTTGTTTTATCTTTACTCAGCGTTAATTCAGGACTTCGTAAGCTTATGAACTCCAATTTTATGGAATGGTGTTTAGAATGCTTATTTGGACGTTTTACTCTTGGTTTTTTGGTGTGTGTCCTTAATTATTACTGACAGTAGAAAAACTGAATCAATCTTAACTAAACATCTTTCCTATAAGCATTAATCCAAAACAAAGGACATAACTCCATATCCCCAAAGCATTAACCCACATAAATAACTGGAATTTCTTTGAGTCCGTCGTTGAACGACGACGAATAAAAGGATACTTAACCCAGTAGTCAAAACAGCGACTACCTATTTGCCAAGATAATTGATATTTAGGACGCATATAGCCTTTATCGTCGTAGTACTTGCTTAGGTCTTTAGCTAGCTGCTGATCCATAAATATAATATGCTTAAGGCTTCCGAGAGAAACAATTGAAGCCATAACCACACCTGGCACAGCCAAAACGGTAGCAAAGTACAAAAGAAAAAATGCTATATCCTTAATGCTCATTGAGAACTCCAAGCATACATCTCATCAACAAACCATTTACTAGCAGTAGATCCTGCCACACCACCAACTAAATCTCCTGCTATAGCGCCACCAATAGCAGTTCTTTTGGTGTATGTCCTGAATTATTTCTTTCAAGATAAAAAGTGCCACAGTAAAATCAAATTATGCTGAAACTAGTAAATAATAATAAAATGGAATAGTTCGAACGGCTTAATACAATAGCTCTACTCGAAAACAAAGCCCTTGATAACCTTAGAGTAAGATATCTTTCTCACATCCCCATCTAACTCGACAAAATACTTTCCTTTTTCACCTTTATAGGCATCGTACCATTTGTTATCTATATTAACCTGATGTCTTATTAATTTATCAACTTTAGTTTTTCTTAGATCTAATCTTCCATCCATGGCCGCGTCGATAACTTTTATATTCTTCTCGTCAACATCTCTACTATAACTAATATAATTGAGTTCTGGCTGTTTATTGACCTGCTTTCTGGCTACTAAATCAACCGATAAGTTATTGATCTTAGAAACAACAACCACGCTCTTTTTATCAGCTGCAATAGTATATGGGATATTCCCATCATGTGTAACCAATATAGATTCAGGATCTTTTAAAGAAGGTATATTTATTATAAAACCCCCTACGGAACATTCAATTGTTTTCCCTTCACTATCGAAATAGCTAGCATTACCATTATTTAGTTCATATTCAGGTATTGTTTTTTTTTCACAATAAATAGAATTAATACCCTCAGCTTTCAAATAGCTTGAAAATGCTAAACCAAAGATTGCTACATATAAAATATTATTCACTTTTAACCTCATATCAATTATGAACGAAAGGCTCGTTCATTGCACTATCCAGATGTAAAACCACAGAGCCAAAAATATATTCATATAGTTTTCTAGTACCAACATCGAAGTGAACTGAAACAGGAGAGTTTACCTGAAACACACCTTCTGGCAAGTTTTTACTCAGATTATTTTCTGTTATTGATATCACAACTTCATAATGTTCTTTCTTAAAATAAAAAGATTTAACTTTTCCAACTAAGTGTCCATATTTTACTTTAGGGAAGTTTATGAGGCTGATAATTGCCTCTTGACCAGCGGATAACCAAGCAGACTCTTTTAATGGCACCTCGGCAATTATAATAGCTTCATCAGAGTTATTGGGCTGAAGGGAGAGCATATAATCACCCAAAGTCACATTAGTACCCAAACCAAACTCGCTTAGATTTGTAACTGTCCCATCTATACCGGAAAATACCTTACTCTTTTTTAATTCATCCCTAAGTTGCAATAACTCAACTCTTAACTGGTTCGTTTTATCTTCTAATGTATGTTGTTGTGCTTCTAATTCTCGTTCTTTAATATTTAAATACAATGAAAGCTCAGTGTCTATGATTTTCTGTTGTGAAATTAAAATATTCGACTCACTAACCATCTTTTTCAAGTCTAAGTCTCTTGACTTAAGGCTAATAGTATTACTGTTTTTATCATAACTACTTATAATTTTATACTCATGAGCTGCATCTTGAATAGATACATTTTTAGAGATTTCATCATTAATAAGTTCGATTTCTTTTAGGAATGAATTAGATACTTTTATTCTCTCATAGAGTTCATCTTTCAATGCAATATGATTATTTATCTTTTCTCTTATTTCATTAATGCATTTATTATTGCCCCCGCGATATGTGTTATCTTTTATAAAATTAGAACACGTTTTTATTCTTTCGACTCTCTCCATATTTGTTTTTATCTGGCTTTCTAATATTTTTATTCTTTCACTCTTTTCACTAACATCAACAGAATATAGTAACTTACCCTTAGCTACCTTCGAACCAATACTTAAATCGTAGTAATTTATTTTTCCTGCTGTAGAAGAATTTATTGTGTACACACTATTATTATAAGTAATAATACCTCTACCTAATATATTAGTATCTATCTCAAAATTAAGAATAAATACGAAGCATGATAATAACAACAACAAATAAATACTAAATTTTTTAAGAATATTTTTTTTCTGACTATAGATTAAATCTTCCAACATAATATTCATATCTAGTACGATTGCTATATTCTTGTATTTATTATTCATTAATAATTCTCAATTCAGAATTAGGGGATAATTCTCCCTTTAAGATTAGAAAATTATCTAGAATTTTTTTTTCTAAAAAAAAACCAGAAGACTGTATAATTAGTACATCCCCCTTAGCTAACAAAAATCGTGATAACTCCAAACACTTTTCATATGAATAGTTAGACTTTGACTCTCCCAATATCTTTAAAGCAATATTCTTACATTCAACTTCATTGTAAAAACCTAATGATGCCTCTAGTGAAATAATAGTGTAGATCTCTATTTTTTCTGGCTTAATAGTAAGTATAGATGTAGTTGTATCTACTGTATCCTCAACTTCAATAGGTTTTATTCGTTTAGCATCTTCAGTCAAATGTAGTAATTTCACAATTGAATCTGGTAGTGTGGTAATAGGTTTAGATAAGGATTGAAATAAAAATAGTGTTCCAATTGTTATTTCACCTTTCATCATAAGAAATAGCGCGAACAGAGTAGAAAAGGATTGACTCAAAACTTTAAATACCTCTAGGTTATTTTTGTTTTTGCCTAATTTTACAGCATCTGAGTACCCGTTTCTCATCACTCCAAAAAAGTTAAGGTAATAATATCTAGCTATCTCTGGTTTTTTTGAAAAATCATTAAAGTCATTATTGGCAACTATCTTATTAGTGGCAACAAAGGCCGAGTTTTTAATTCTATGCTTGGTAGATTTCCAAAAAAAGTACTTAATATAAAAGCTTATTATCGTAGTTATAGTTAAAAGAAAAACTAATCTAAAATCGATTATAAACACTAACACAACTATAGATAGGATGCATATAAACAGTTCGTTATATATCAAGACCTTATTCAAATACTTATAAGTACAATAATGCTCTATGCTATTAATCTTATGATTGACACTAGAGAAATTACCTTTGGATATATTGCTATCCCTTGTTTTCTCAGTAATTTTTTCAAGAAAGTTTGTTCTAACATATATATCTCTAATCGATTTAAATCGACTTATGATAAATAAAAACAACAAGAATCCAACTCCAGATACAATTAGTGTCTGAGTTCTACCATAAGCCATTACTTTATCTATAGCATATTGAAAATATAACCCTGATACTAAAGGTTCTAGGAAAACCAAAGTATTCAAAATCGAAATAATCAAGATGAACCTTATTTTACTTTCTCTCTTGGATTTTTCTAAGTTTGACTTTATTACAAAATGACTATTTTCTTGGTTTCTAGTGTTAATTGAAACTATCTTATCCTGTTCAATCATTTCTGTTTTTTTGGGGCGCCTGATATCGTAACCTACAAAACTAAGTACCTCAGCGAGAGTAAATTTATTGTATTGACGAATGAATGGTAATGACTTGATGCCATCATTATCACCATCAATGGTAGAGACGATAGCCTCAACTGACTCTTTATTTATCGATGAGTCGCGTTTCATATTCAAGTCCTAAAATCCGGAACCGAGCTTGATTAAGCTATAATAGCCTTTCATATGGCAACCCTAAAAAGGCCTAGCTTAACTGCGAGGCCTTCTTTACATTAATAACCCATTTTATCTAATAAAGGTCGATGCCTAATGCTTCTGCTTCAGCCTGCCTCTCTAGTACTACCTCCCCCAAGGCACCGATTTGGCTACCTAGATTTGTACTCATTACGGCTTCTGCCATATGATCACCAACTGTTGCTCCTCCACCGACTTCACTGAAAGAGTTGTAAGTATTTGCGGCATCCACAACATCTTTAGCAACACCTAGAGCCCCTTTTACCGGGTTGATTGGTCCTGTCCCTGTCGAGATAACTGAAATAGCATTGTTAAAGCCGCTGGAAATTGCTTCGAAAGCTGGATTATTGTCGCTCCAAGTCGGGCCTTCCTCAAGGCATGGATCGTAGCCATCATCATGGTTCATACAGTCTTTTGGGTTGTACACAAAAATTTTCCTTATAAAAATCAGATTGATAGGTGATGAACTCTGATAACACCAAAACGCATCATGTATACATCTCTTAATTCGGCTGCTGATATTAGTGTAAAAAAAATGATATGCAACAAAATGATTAAGTTAAATGAATACATGTGATACAGATCATTTTTTCAGTGATTATTTAGAGGGATTATTATGATCAGACTGATGGTAAAATTTGGAAGCATATACTTTAGCTCTGGCTTAACGTACTGAAGGGACTTTCAGATTATGGCATTAATGCTGTACTAATCAGCTTTGATTAAAAAAACTCAGGACACACACCAATATAACCAAAAGGGGGGAGCAACACGTTTCTGGACAGAAACGTGCTAGTACATTTTCTATATTAAAAAATCATTAATAAGTGCGGCTATGGCAAATAGTAAAAATGAAGTGCAGGACACACAATTTACTTATATAGAAGCTCGGGTTTGTCCAACACTTGGGATTTAACGTTGGCTACGCAACGCTTAATCCTTATCTGTTATGTTTCAGTTGTTACGTTGGCCATTAATATTTCATCATATGACTTCCCGTTGATTCTCAGAGCGTCAACCTCAGTACCATATTTGTGAAAGCCTAACTTCTTGTATAGCGAAATAGCCGCGTCGTTTTCAGAAGCTACCGTGAGTTGAATCTGTAAGATATCAGTATTTTGGAAGGCAATGTGAACAAGCTTACTTAACATGTCATTTGCAATATGTTTGCCACGATACTCTTTTTTTACAAAAAGCCCCCAGAGGTAGGACTTGTGCTTAATTTTCTCTTTGAGACCTTGAGCAAAACCTGCAACACCAATTAATACATCACCATCATATGCCCCCATAATAAAGGCACTTTGAGTAGCGGTTACTCGACCAATCCATTGTTCGTCACTTAACTTAGATTCATCTTCGAAGCTATTCTCAAACGATTCTGGAGACTGGACTAGGCTTAATAGTCTCAACTCTTTGTACTGCTCCCAGTCACTTGCTTCTAGTTTTCGATACTCCACATTTCCCCCTGAAACATAACGCTTTTTATAGACTGATTTTTTCTGTAATTGTAAGTACCCAATCATAACGCTAATGATACTCTCACTCAATCTAATGCCCGTATTGCCTAGCGACTAGGATGAGACCTTCAGAAATTGCCAAAAGTTTCCGTATAACTCCGGCGGCTTCTGAACAATAGGATTTTCAACCTACATACGCCCAAAATAAGCTTGGTCTGACCCTCTTTCATCGGATTAGATTTGATAGGTAAAACGCACGCCCCTAAAATGTATAGAGCATTTGATCTAACAAGAAATGGGGCAAAAACAATACATAACACACCCCAAAAAACCAAAACTAACACGTCCAAAAAAAGCATTATAAACACCATTCCATAAAATTGGCGTTCATAAGCTTACGAAATCCAAATAACCCAAAAACCCAAATTACAGACAACAAAAAAGCCTGTGACACAGAGTATCACAGGCTTTGAATGGGCGGAGACCCCAGCCACATCCCGGCACACAAGTCACTCGCTGCGGCTGCTTCCTTCCGGACCTGACCGAGTTCACGAGCTATTGTTGCGGGAGGACCAGGGCCTCCATAGATTCTTTTTTCTTAGCCTCGCTAAGAAGTGGGGAGATTATCAGGCATACGCAGCGCCATTGCAAGAACAAAACACGCCTTTTGAACCTGACTGCTTAGTGATTAGCCAACTTAATGATAATTCATCAAACATCTTGGTTTTCTTCGACACATTGAATGATGTAGTCAGTCATCCATGCCGTGCACAATAGACAAATCCACACCACAAAAATCGGCTTTGGTACTTCTACATCGGGCGACACCACTAACGCGGCAAAAGCTATGGTCGGTAACGTCCAGCATAACAGCGAATCCCATGAAAATGTCTTCGACTGAGATAAGCTCTCTAATATGGCAACTAGGCCAACCATGCACAAAGCGACAATCGCGCCATTGACTGAGCCCATCAACCACACCGGAATTAAGAGCAACAATACCCACCACCTATGCTGAGTCGAGGTTTTCCAATGCGAGGTACACCACCAAATGATACCAATTGAGACGGCTTGAACTATGGTCATCATTGGCTCACCAATCAGTTTGCCTCCCGCTTGAGCAAGCATAAGTCCAGCAAGCAAGGTGCATACGATAAAACCCGAGGCCATTAGAATACCAAAGGTGCTGTGTTTAGAAAAAGACACCATCAATAAAGGAAATAAAATCCACAAACCAACGGAAAGTGCGACTGGCTGATGAGGAAGTGTGAGACTAAAGCAAAACATCGCGACTGCAAGTACTACCCCAGCTAGACCAAATTTTGGTAACACCCATAAGGCCGGGATCAACAAGGCTAATACAGGAATATCTCCTTGGCTAAAACTGATAAGCAGTGCACAAACTGCAACCAATAATGTTGTCAGCATAAATTGCAATGTGGAAAATACCATCGCCTCTCCTCATCCATTGGAAATTTCACAGGTACACTTCCATTATGGACCAATTTTTACTGCAAATCTTTGCCACCATTAACCAAATACCACACGGTAAAGTCTCGACCTACGGTGATATTGCCAAATTCTCCGGTTATCCCGGCTATGCTCGCCATGTGGGTAAAGCATTAGGCAAGCTGCCCAAAGACAGCACACTACCCTGGTTTCGTGTGATTAATAGTCAAGGTAAGATCTCACTCAAAGGGCCTGATTTTATTAGACAAAGTCAAGCACTTATCGCTGAAGGCATTGCCGTTTCTCCAGAGGGCAAAGTTGCTCTTAAGCAGTTTCGTTGGCAGCCCTAAGTTATTCGTGCCTTAACCAACACAACCGTATGATTCCTCGATGACAATTTTGCAAAATTAGTTCCAATTTGTCGCACTCACACGATAATGATGTTTAAACTATCATTAAAAGAAAAATAAACTGTGACTCTTGCGGTTATAGGAGGCGGACAAATATGAGCAAACCACTAAGCGATCTGTTGGATTTACTACAACTTGAAAAACTAGAACAAGGGTTATTTCGAGGTCAAAGTGAAAACCTTGGACTACCTCAAGTCTATGGTGGTCAGGTAATCGGCCAAGCTCTGTCAGCCGCTCATTACACTGTTGAACCAGATCGCGCTGTCCATTCCTTTCACAGCTATTTTCTCTACCCTGGTCAGCTCGATAAGCCAATTATTTATGATGTGGAGAACTTACGCGATGGTCGCAGTTTTAGCACCCGAAGAGTGAAAGCGATCCAAAATGGTCGCCCAATTTTTTATCTTACTGCATCTTATCACGGCGAAGCGCCCGGCTTTGAACATCAGAACGCCATGCCTCAAGTCCCAGGTCCTGAAAATTTGGCCTCAGAGACTGAACTCGCCGCAGACATCGCAGACCTGCTACCCGAACAGCTAAAACACATCATCTGCAGCGAGAAACCGATTGAAACACGCCCTGTGGTGGTGGTGAACCCGATGCAACCTGAAAAGGTTGAGCCTAAGCAATATTTATGGATAAAGGCCAATGGGGCTATGCCCGACAACCATCTTATTCACCAATACCTCTTGGGTTACGCGTCAGACTGGGGCTTTCTTATCACAGCTCTTCATCCCCACGGTGTATCACTGATGACGCCCAAATTCCAAGTCGCTACCATCGACCATTCAATATGGTATCACAGACCGTTTAAAATGGACGACTGGCTGCTTTACGCGATTGAAAGTCCAACCGCTAATAACAGCCGAGGTTTGGTGCGCGGTGAGATTTTTGATCGTCAAGGCAATCTAGTTGCCAGTGCTATCCAAGAGGGCGTTATGCGCTTTAAATAACTAGGGCTCATGCGAGTGTGACCTAGCTGCGCTCATACGACCAAAGCTAGAATTGGGAGTACCTTTAAAACAGTTCATAACCCATGGAAAAGTGTCCGTTATATAATATCCGTATTGTCCGTTTAGTGTCATACCGTTACACTCATCCAAATCACCCAGAGCGACCGTATATTGCCAGTCGCCTCTAAACTGTCCATCGTAATTAGTGCTGACAACATTACCGCCAACCGTGGGCGCTGTATACGCACCATCATCAAGCCTAGGACCCACTTTCAGCTCATAGCTTGATGTCGCTTTTCTAACCACTCCTGTCGTACCATCGGTAAAACAACTACCATAAATAGGGAATCCATCAGCGGCAAATCCGATCACAGGAGAAGCTTGTTTGCCCACACAGTCTTGATTAAACATTGCCATAGGATTGCCATGATAGTGATATGCTCCGGACGGCTGTACATGAGCATTATGCTTATCAGTACCAAAACTATTAAGAGGAGACATAGGGTCATAGCGCCATGGGTTGTTAATTTGGGATTGGCCGCAACCAGTCTTTTCATTTCCGACGCCATAACAGGCTGCAGCGAGTAAATCTAATTTAACACCATTAAGCAAGATGGCTTCTGACATTTCTATACTTAACGCTGTTGAACTCCCCTGAATGGCCGGTGATGCACTGAAAGAATAATTTACACCCTGTTCCTGAACTACATTTGCAAAGGCCGCTGTATTATCATTGAAATCATGATTAGGAATGCTATTGGATTGTATGACACATTGATCACCACTAGAGGATATGGTGATTTGGCCAGTAAAGAGAAGAGAGCGCTTTATATCATTAACCGAGGAGAAAAAACTGCCAATATACTGCTGGCAATCCCCGGAAAGATTCTCGAAAAAACGGTTGGTAATGTCCTCACCAGATAGTGTTTTATCTTCATCGTCATTACCACATCCCACCAAAAATACCGAAAGCGCCAAATAAGTATAAATATCAGACTTAATCATAATTAAACCCACCATTATGTGACAGCTTAATAATAGTATGAATTTGGTCTGATCATTAACCCTATTCAATCGGTAACGCTGTAGTGTACTTAAGCGGTTCCATCGCAAAGGTTGAGGTAACATTTGATATCCCTTCAACCGAATTGACTAATTTTTTATAAAAAGTATCAAAGCACTGCATATCTTTCACCAGCACCTTCATCATATAATCATATTCCCCCGCCATACGATAA
The DNA here is from genome assembly GCF_000165125.1 of Vibrio caribbeanicus ATCC BAA-2122. Classification (GTDB taxonomy): domain Bacteria; phylum Pseudomonadota; class Gammaproteobacteria; order Enterobacterales; family Vibrionaceae; genus Vibrio; species Vibrio caribbeanicus. The sequence goes on from NZ_AEIU01000059.1 coordinate 48,638, forward strand.
AACTCCATCACTTCGGGAAAATCGGAGGCCGTTGAGACAAATTGACTGTACCATTCGTGAGAGTGGTCGCTGGTTTTAACCAACACAAAAGCAGTAAACGACAAATCCAGTTTCTCTGGATTGAGCAAGGCGACGCGCTTTTGGATAACGCCCGCACTTTCAAGCTTTTTTAAACGCTTCCAACATGGCGTGGTTGTGAGATTGACAGCCTCAGCCAAATCACTCAAAGATAAAGTGGCATCACCTTGCAATAAGTTGAGTATCTTTCGGTCTATTTTGTCAATTTCAGTATCCATATTGCCTCATGTGAAGAAAATTTTTTTCTAAATAAAGCAAATTAGAGCAAATTTAGCAAAGAATTTCTCCCTTTATCTCGCTAAATTAACGCTATAGTGGTTATATTGATAAGGAAGACAACAATGCATACAGATCACCAATGGATAAACAGTGCGATCGACAAAATTGAAGCCGATTTTCAGCGCAGTGCGGATACGCACCTCATCTACCTCGATTTACCGTCAATCGCTGGCGTCGATATCTACCTGAAAGATGAAAGTACTCACCCAACAGGCTCGCTAAAACACCGCTTAGCACGATCCTTGTTTCTGTATGCGATTTGTAATGGTTGGGTTGGCCCAAAAACCCCAATTATTGAGTCTTCATCTGGCAGTACCGCCGTCTCTGAAGCCTATTTTGCACGATTACTCGGCTTACCCTTTATCGCCGTAATCCCCAAAAGCACCGCGCAAAAAAAAATTGAGCAAATTGAGTTTTATGGTGGGAAAACTCACCTAGTGGAACGCTCTGACCAAATCTATGACGAGTCGAAACGCTTAGCTAATGAGCTTAATGGTCACTACATGGATCAATTTACCTATGCCGAGAGAGCGACAGACTGGCGTGGCAACAACAATATTGCCAATTCAATCTTTAGCCAAATGGAAAGAGAAGTTCACCCAATCCCCACATGGATAGTGATGAGCGCAGGCACAGGAGGAACGTCTGCTACGATTGGCCGATTTATTCGCTACCAAAAGCACAACACCAAATTGTGTGTAGTTGACCCTGAAAACTCGGTCTTTCATGAGTATTACAAAACCGGTAATGCCGACCTTATCGGAGAAAGCGGCAGTAAAATTGAAGGGATTGGACGCCCGCGTGTTGAACCAAGCTTTGTTCCCGGTGTTATCGATTCTATGGTGACCATACCAGACACCACTTCGGTGGCGACCGCACATTGGTTAGAGCATATTCTCGGGCGCAAGGTTGGCCCATCGACCGGTACTAACCTGTTTGGTGCACTGCAGCTTGCCGTTGAAATGAAAAAGCGTAACCAAACAGGATCGATCGTTACACTACTTTGTGACAGCGGCGAGCGCTACTTGGACTCCTACCATAACCTCGAGTGGGTGAAAGAGAATATTGGCGATCTTGACACCGATCTTAAAAAGCTCAGTCAGTTCGAAAAAACGGGCAAGTTGGATTAACGTCTTCACTCTGACAATGATTAATTTTCTCTACCAACTAGGCCCCTTTAACGGGGCCTTTTTATCTATGCAATAGTTAACCTTTTTGCTTGGCTTCAAAGGCGGCAAGCTGCTCAGGTGTAGCTTTAGGCTGGTGGTTTTGTTTCCACTCATCATAAGTCATGCCGTAGACTCGCTCACGGGCATCGTCCAAATTTAATTCAACGTTTTGCGCATCGGCTTCTGCTGCGTACCATTTACTAAAACAGTTGCGACAAAATCCAGCTAGTATCATCAGATCAATATTCTGTACATCTTTGTTGTCATCAAGGTGAGCTAATAGCCTGCGAAATACTGCAGCATCGAGTTTATCTTGCTGTTCCTGAGGTAAATCTTTGTACTTAAATTCAGCCATTCTTTTGATCTTTTGGTTATTAAATGTTGCGCGATTATACCAAGAGTTAGCGTTTGCCCCAATAAAAAAGCCCGAGCACAAGGCTCGGGCTTTCGAAGCAAAGTTGGACAATTGTTAGTTTTGGATGCCGACAATTAGCCAAGGTGCATTCGGCGTAGTTAAATCACGTTCTAAGTGCCAAATGTCAGTGATATCTTCTTCGATACCTTCAACCGTATCGCGGTAGCGGCCACTAAACTGCAGGCTAAGCTGCGCTTTGCTCGCATCGTAATCCGCACGAACAATCTCAGCATCGACGAACATAACATCAGTGTGCTGTTCACCGCTCAATTTGGCACGTTCTGTTTTGAGATCATCGAACAAACTTTGCGATACATACTCTTCTATCGTGTCTAATTGATTGTGGTTCCAAGCACCTTGTAGCAAACGGTAGTGCTCGCGTGAGCCATTAACGAAGGCGGCATTGTCAAACCCTGGTGGGTAATTATGCGGAACATCTGACTGAGCACTGAAACCAAAGCCACCTGTCTGGTTAGTGGTGGGCTGTTGCTGTTCCTTAAATTGGTTAACATTTGGCTGCTCAAATTTCGATGCTGAGCCACCAAAGGCAGGCTGTTGGCGATGCTGATTAAGACTACCCTGCTTAGCACCAAGCATTGCACGAACTAGCTTGAAGATGACGAAGGCGATAATACCCATGATCAGGATGTCCATAAACTGAACACCTTCAAATGCACCACCGAAGAAGGCAGCAAGTAGTCCACCAGCGAGTAAACCTCCAAGGAGGCCGCCCATCAGACCTTTCTTACTGGAGTTTTTGGCGGTTTGGTCTTTACCTATCGTGTTGGTATTTTGTTGCTGCTGCTTGGGAGCAGGTGCCGTTTTAAAGCTCTTACCGAACGATTTACCGCCACCAAATTTCTTGGCTTCTGCTACTGGCGTCACCGCCACAGAGACCATAATTAGGGCTACTAGGGAAAATAATCGTTTCATAGCATTCCTCGATAAATTTCAGTTCATTATATGAACCTATAATAGTTTACGTTATACTAACGTTTCCGAGATCATAATGAAACCGAAACCTAACCGTGACATGTATCAGAATATTGCAATTAGTTCTGAGTTATGTTGACGCTAGCCCCTTTAGCTCATTAAGATAATGAACATTGTTCGCATTTAACAAAATATTATGGCCAGAAGAAACGACCACACTCGCGAAGAACTTGTTGCACTTACGCTAGAAACGGTCAAAGAATTTTTGAAAGACAACTCTTATCACGAGTTGAGCTTGCGAAAGATTGCAACACTGATCGGCTATGTGCCAAGTACCCTAGTGAATGTATTTGGTAACTACAATCTCCTCCTCCTCCACGCTGTTGCACAAACCCTTGATGAATTAGCGCTCGAAGCTAAAAGTGTCATGAGTGAAAGTGCTGACAAATCCACCGCACTTTATGAGCTAGCATACTGTTACCATGACTTTGCACAAAAACACCCTTATCGCTGGCAACTGATCTTTGAACATAAAATGAACGGTGATGATCTGCCTGAATGGCAATCCGATCGTATCGATACCATGACGGGAATGCTGGAACATCTTTTACAAGCTCTCGCTCCAAAACGCCAACCAGCAGAAATCGTTCAAGCAAGTCGCGTTCTTTGGGCTGGCGTGCACGGAATAACGCTGCTCAGTGTCGACGATAAGTTTTTCGCGGCCGAGCCCATTGATGGTAAACAACTCATAGAAAATCTCTTATCCAACTATCTCAAAAATTGGTAATAAATGAACGTAGGAATACTGGGAACCATGGATGCGTACTGAGTCAACTTTTCTTTTGCGGCAGAAACGTTTTCTACCCTATTTCCTCACCCAGTTTTTTGGTGCATTCAACGACAACATATTTAAAAACGTCCTTTTATTGTTGGTTGCATTCTCGAGCGCGGGACAATTGCCGATTTCAAGCGATCTTTTTATCAACTTAGCGGCAGGGCTGTTTATTCTTCCTTTTTTTCTGTTCTCTGCATCGGCCGGTGTATTAGCAGATAAGTACGAAAAATCAGCCTACATTCGCAAAGTGAAACTGTTAGAGATTGTCATCATGACCATGGGGGCGATCGGCTTTGTCACTCAAAGCTATATCGCCCTTTTAATTTTGCTCTTTTTGATGGGCACTCAATCGGCATTTTTTGGACCGGTAAAGTTTGCCATTCTCCCCCAACAGCTAAAACCTAATGAGCTGGTGTCAGGAAACGCTTTGGTAGAAGCCGGCACCTTTCTTGCGATTCTGCTTGGTACTCTTGGGGCTGGGCTTATTACCGCACGAGAAAATGCCCAAGAACTGGCTGCATTTTGTGTGGTTATTTTTGCTTTACTAGGATACCTTGCTAGCCGCTTCATCCCTAACGCTGCGGCGAGTGCACCAGAACTTGAATTCAAGTGGCAACCTCTTCAGCAGACCAAAGCAACTCTGGCAATGGCAAGAGCAGATAAAAATATTTTTCGTTCTATGCTATCCATCAGCTGGTTCTGGTTTCTCGGCGCAGTTTATCTCACTCAGTTTCCAAATTTCACCAAGCTACACCTCAAAGGTGAAGAGACCGCCGTCGCTTTATTACTGGCGCTATTTTCCATCGGTATTGCGTTAGGATCGTTTTGCTGTGAGAGGCTATCGAAAGGACGTATTGAAGTCGGCATTGTTCCCATAGGTAGCTTGGGCCTAACCGTTTTCGGTCTACTTATGGCACTGGCCATTCCAGACAATTTACCTCATTTTAGCGGCTTTAGTGAGTTTGCCTTATACCAACCTTTATGGCCTATGTTTGCCTACGTAACATTGGCGGGCGCTTCAGGTGGTTTGTATATTGTCCCCCTCTACGCCTCGATGCAACAACGAGCGATCAAAAAGCAACGCTCACGAATTATTGCAGCCTTAAATATTTATAACGCACTCTTTATGGTCGGCAGCGCCATACTCGGGATCATCACTTTGACGGTGATTGGAATGAGTATTCCTGAGCTGTTCCTATTGCTGGCGATACTCAATTGCGTTATTGCGACTTATTTAATTGCGAGCGACCCTATTGTTGTTGTGCGCTTTCTTACTTGGGTATTGACTCATTCTATGTATCGGGTAACGCATAAAAATCTGCATCATTTGCCTGAAAAAGGTGGGGCGCTATTAGTGTGTAATCACGTTAGCTACATGGATGCGCTGCTGCTCAGTGCCATTTGCCCAAGGCTAATTCGATTTGTTATGGAAGAAGAATATGCCAACCTTCCGCCTTTACGCCGATTTCTAAAACGAGCAAGCGTTATTCCTATCTCCGCCAATAACCGCCGCTCAATAGTAAAAGCATTTAATGATGTCGAGCAAGCCTTGTCAGAAGGACACCTTGTCTGTATTTTTCCTGAAGGTCGTTTAACCTCTGATGGCGAAATCGCGCCCTTTATGCGAGGCATGGATATCATTCTAAAACGTAGTCCGGTCAAAGTAGTGCCTATTGCACTTAAAGGTATGTGGGGCAGCTATTTTAGCCGTCACAAAGGAGCGGCTTGTCAGGGTCTTCCCTCGCGCTTTTGGTCCAAAATTGAAATTGAAGTGGGCGAGCCTATCAGCCCTGAAAAAGTGACTTCTGAGGAAACCGCTAAAGCCGTGGCGCAATTACGTGGCTCATGGCGCTAACTACCTCTATATCTAACGAATTAGAAAACCCGATAAACAAACATTTATCGGGTTTTTGAGTGGTCGATTTTGTTAAAAAATCGCGTGTGCAACACCAACGATGATGGGTAACGTAACCAGAGTACGTAACAGGAAGATCATCACAAGCTCTAGGAAATTAATTGGCACCTTACTGCTTAAAATAACCGACCCTGTCTCCGACATAAAAATCAGTTGAGTCACAGAGAGTGCTGCAACAACAAACTTAGTGAGATCTGTATTCACGGACGATGCAGCAATGATCGAAGGTACATACATATCAGTAAAACCCACCAGCATTGTTTCTGCAGCCGCGGCGGCTTCTGGTACATGAAGCAGTTCAAGAAGCGGTACAAATGGCGCACCAAGTATTGAAAATAGCGGTGTCGCTTCAGCAACAACCAAACCAAGCGTTCCAATAGCCATCACGACGGGGAGGACACCCAAGACCATATCCAATGCATTGTGGACTCCTTCTTTGACCACCGAACCTAAGCTTTTCACTTGGTCTGCACGTTTAAGCGCAAGTTCCATTCCATAGCCTAATGATGATTTACCCACAGGGACAAGCTCATCATTTTTATCAGGGGCAGTCCCATCGATGTATAGATTTTTTTTGTAAGATAAGGGCGGTAAAAACTGAATCACTACAGCAGCGATAACACCCGAACCACAAATCGCAGCGTAGAATGGCACAAAGTAATTTGCCAAGCCTACCTGAGTTAATACCACCAAAGAGAAAGAAATACCGACAGGTGAAAACATGGTGGCGACAACAGCAGCTTCTCTCGCGGTGTATTTTTTATCTTCGTATTGTTTACTGGTTAATATCACACCGACAGTCCCATCACCCAACCACGAAGACATACAATCAATCGCTGCCCTGCCCGGTAATCTAAATACCGGTCGCATAAACGTGCTCAGTAGTGTGCCCAGTAATTCGAGCAGGCCAAAGTTAAGTAATAACGGTAGCAATAAACCAGCGAGAAAAAATGTCACTAACAGCGAGGGCAATAAATCGTTTAAAACCAAGCCTCCAGTATTCGCGTTCCAAATGATTTCTGGCCCGATTTTATGCATTGCTAATAAGGTAAAAAGTGCACCTAGAATGCGTATAACTAACCAAGATGGAGACAGAATAAAAAGTCTTGTGAGCAAATAAGATTCAGTAATAAAACGGGGTTTAACAAGACTGGCTATCAAAGATGCGAAAGCTGAAAAACAGATAATTCCTGTGACAGTAGGTAATATCGCTTCACCCAATAAAGCCTTCACACTTTTAGCTACGAGCGCTAATGGGAAGGTGAAATTACCATCGTAAGTTAGTGGTGCTAGGAAAAAAAATAAACCTAACAAAGAAGGGATCGCAAACATCAAAAGATTGCGCTTGGTACTATGGCTCTCTGGTATGAGAAGTGTATCACTCATCTGACTACTCCCTAGATGACTAAAACTTCATATTTTATGAATAAGTTTTCAATTTTTGTGATTATATATACTCCTAAAGCCAAAACAAGCAAAAATTGCCAGTTTGTCGTGATTTCAAATTTCCCTTGGTCGTTACGAGTACAAAAAGAGGAGTGAAATCGTTAATGACGAACATAAAAGGTAAATAATGTAAACTAAATGACAATGCGAATTGTTATCAATTACAATGCCGAAAAATAATTTCCGCTGGCTTTTTTATGTTTCTTAAGAGCAAAAGTGTTCAACACTGGGCACGATGCTTACATGTTTATATTTCGATGGCATTGCTTTTTGTTGTCCTATTTTTCTCGCTAACTGGTATTACCCTCAATCGCACTGAACTGTTCGAGCGCAGCGAGCCAATGCGGACACAGCAAACATTACAAGTTCCCGCTAAGTTATTGGCTAACAAGACTTCCCCTTATCAGCCAGACGCTGATGCTTTGTACCTTTTTTTAGAGCAACAGACCTCGCTACGAGGTACCCCCTCACCACTCGATATTTATACCGAAATAGAAGATGAAGCTCTGTTGGTTGGTGAGATCACTTTTGACTATAAAAGCCCCGGATACAACGCCACTGTCTTTATCGATATGGTGACACAACATGCCGAGATTGAGATCACTGATTACGGAGTGATCGCACTGTTGAATGATTTGCACAAAGGGCGCAATAGCGGTGAAGTTTGGAAGTGGTTTATCGATATCACCGCCTTACTAATGGTGTTTTTCGTTTTGACTGGTGTCTGTTTGCTATTACCGAAAAAGAAAACCTTGAGAACCGCTCTTAAATGGACAGCATTCGGTTCGCTACTTTGCCTTCTTATCTATTTCACTGCGGTACCCTAAGCCGCTATCGAGAGAGTTATTTATGTTAAAAAAATCCTGTTTCACTGCCAGTAAAGGCGTGGTTATGACGTCTGTATTTTTGGCGACTTTCTTCACTAGCAGCGCTTTTTCAGCGCTTTTACCTCAACAAGCAAAATTCGATTTTGTTTTTGAGTTACCCAAAATCGAAACCACCATGTACGCCAGACCCTATGTGGCGATCTGGATAGAAGACAGTCAACGAAAGCCGGTAAAAACGATTCAACTGTGGGTTGGTAAAGATGAGTGGTTAAAAGATTTAAGAAGTTGGTGGCGAAAAGTTGGACGCTATGACCGTGAGCTTGTCGATGCTGTCACATCCGCCACTCGCTCGGCAGGCCAGTACAGGTTCTCATGGGATGGCACTGATGATAGCAACCAGCGTTTGGAACAGGGAGAGTACACACTCTACATCGAAGCGGTTCGTGAACATGGTGGCCGTAATCAACTACGTCAAAAAATGACCCTCACCAACCAAGAGGCTCATTACCAACTCAAGCCCACCGAAGAGATTGGAAACGTCACTCTGCATTATCAAGTAAAGTAAATTTAAGGATTTAAGAAAGATGAACACCAAGTTAAAACGATTGGCACTATCGGGCGTAATGGCTATTGGCCTTGTATCATCGACAGCTGCTTTGGCTCATCCACGATGGGTCCTGCCTTCACATTTTACCGTATCAAAGGAAGGCGGCGACTGGTTAACATTTGACGTAACCGCTTCTCACGGTACGTTTGTTTTTGATAAGCCTGCTGGTAGCGATCGCGCTTTTGTCATCATGCCTGATGGCCGTTCCGAGCGCCCCAACTTCGTGGTTAAAGGAAAACGTCGTTCTATGTTTGACTTTTACTTCGGAGAGGAAGGTACTCATAAAGTCGCGATCAATAACGAACCAACGTATTACACCCAATACAAAGTGGGTCGCCGTGATACCGTCAAATGGCTAAAAGCCAATAAAGTTGAACGGGACGCGCTGCTCACCGAAGGATCACGCGATATCGTGACTCAACTTAGCTACACTCGCGCCGAAAGTTATATCACTGTTGGCAAGCCTACCGAAAAAGCCTTGGAGATTGAGGGGAAGTTACTTGAAATGAAGCCGCTCACTCACCCTTCTGACATTGTTGAAGGTGAGCCTGTGATATTCCAATTCTTTTACAACGGTACACCACAAAAAGACGTAACTGCGGAGATCACACGAGAAGGCACCCTTTATCGTAATCATCAACAACAAATCGATGTCACAAGTGATAAAGATGGCAAAATAAGCTTTACGCCAGATGTTGCTGGACGCTACTTGATGAAGGCCAACTACAAAGGCGAACTCAACAATCATTTACTGGCAGATAAGGCCAGTGTCAATGTTCACCTGACTTTTGAAGCGCAACTCAATTAACGCCTTCATATTCACTTTACCGAATCACATTAGATAAGGTTCGAAAATTCGAACCTTAGGACTTTTATCATGCATAAACTATTTTTGCTCAAAAGTATTGCTATTCTTTTGGTCTTTTCTCCGCAGAGCTATGCCCACTTCCCACTGATGAATTGCTATTACGAGGAGGCGAACGTCACCTGTCAGGCCGGCTACTCTGATGGTAGTAGTGCCATTGATTATGTCGTTAAAATGTATGACTACGAAGACAATTTGATCGCGAAAGCGACCACAGATAAAGCGTCTAAAGCAACCTTCAGCCATCCTAATCAAGACTTTTACTTAATCTTTGATGCTGGCCATGAAAGCCCCGTTGAGGTTGATATTGTCGAGATCAAGAAACGATGAAGCAGCAGGTTAAGCCCAATACGGGAGCCAGAGAAAGCTTATGGATCTGCCTAACCGTAGTCGTGATCTTACTTTTTGCCACTCTAGCCCTGCCTCACCACCAAGTAATTGAGACTACTCAAGCGCTTGGAATACATCAACGCTCGGTGAAAGAGTTGCAACAGCAAGACCTATCTTTGGTCCATGATCTCAAGATCGCTCATGAGGAAATCCGAGCAATTTATTCCGAAATAGAGGCGTGGCCCGATATAGAAACGCTTAAACAAGAATGGATCTTTCCTTTTGTTGAAGATAAAAGTTGGCAATACCGCGGAGCGCACACTTGGACATTCATCGGTAATGCCCTTTATTTGGGTACATCAAGCGACCAAAACGGCGCAGCCTCTATGCTATTGGACACTCAATATGATCAGCCCGTGATCTGGCTTAGCCATCAAAAAGATAATCATCAAGTGTTGAATGAAGCTCTGGTCCGTTTTTCTGCACAACACGATAAGGTCATCGATGTTCTCAAACAATATGGCTGGCAAGAAGTCATTTTTAATCATCCAAGCTCTCATCATGGCCACTAGAGCAACCTTTGAAAAATCGGCTGGAAAATTCATGCTAAACACAACTTCAACTCGACGCTACTTACTCTATTTTGCCCTTGTCATGCTGACCCAAGCCAACCAAGCATTAGCGAAAAAGCTCACCGTCGGCATCACACTACAACCTTATTACAGCTATGTAAAAGTGGTTGTCGGTGACAAAGCCGACATCATTCCATTAGTTGACGCGGGATTTAATCCGCATAACTATCTGCCACAACCCAATGACATGAAACGGCTCAATCAAATGGACGTTATTGTCGTAAATGGCATCGGTCACGATGATTTTGCATTAAAAGTAATTCAAGCCTCTCAACGCAAGGATTTAGTGGTGATTGAGGCCAACAAAGATGTTCCACTCTTACCCGCTATGGGTCAGTCAGTGGGTCAAGGCGCTGTAAATCCTCATACCTTCATTGGACTTTCAACAACGATTCAAAAGGTTTACACCATTGCTAATGAACTCAGTAAAATCGACCCCAATAATAGCCAGTTCTACCGTAACAATGCACGAAAATATGCCAAACAATTTCGCTTGTTAAAACGCGATGCTATGCACTCGATTCATGCATTGGATACCGCTGGAATGAAAGTCGCCACGACACACAATGCTTACGGCTATTTATTGCAAGAGTTTGGAGTAGATGTTGCTGCTGTTATTGAGCCTGCTCATGGTGTTGAGCCAAGTGCGAGTCAGCTTCAAGAGACCATTAAGAAAATTCAACAATCTGATATTGATGTGTTGTTTTATGAACTTGATATGCCGAATCGATTTGTCGACACCATTGAAAAGGCGACCGGTGTCAGACTCTATCGTTTTTCTCATATGACTCATGGCGACTACCGAACTAATAAGGTGACGGTAGAAATGACAGAAAATGTTCAGACGCTCATCGAAGCGATGAAGTTTGTCGCCTCAGATCGTGGGAGAAAAACCTCATGATAGGTCCACAGGTTAACTTGACTGACGTCGGCTTACGATACGAAAACAATTCAATCCTTGAACAAATTAATGTCACACTTGGTGCAGGACAGTGTCACGTAATTATGGGGCCCAATGGTGGCGGAAAAACCTCTCTAATGCGTTCAATCCTTGGCCTGACACATTTTACAGGCCACATTGAGATTGATTGGCCAAATCAGTTAGATACCCTTGGTTACGTACCACAAAAAGCCACTTTTGAACCCAGCCTTCCTCTCACGGTGATGGATTTCGTGCTCCTCAATCAGACTCGCTTGCCCTTGTTTTGGCGACGTAAAACTAAACAAACTATGCGAGCACAAGAGCAACTCGATAAGGTTGGCATGGCAAACCGATGTGATCGGCGTATGGGGCAACTTTCAGGGGGTGAACAACAAAGAGTTTTGTTTGCCCAGGCCCTACTCGATAATCCATCACTGTTAGTTCTTGATGAGCCAACCACCGGAATGGACGAACAAGGTGTTCGCTACCTTGAGAGCCTAATTAAAGAGTGTGTCCAAGAAGGAAAAACCGTGTTGGTTGTTCACCATGATGTTGCTGCAGTTCGGCGCTTAGATGCTCAAGTACACCTTGTTAATCGTTACCTCATTGAGTCTGGGCATCATAGCCAAGTGTTACATGCCGATAAAATAGAAACTCTTTTTCAACACTTTACTGCCAAAACGCAAGAAAATAAGGAGACCATAAGATGATGGAATGGTTACGGCAACTTGCCTTGGACGCAGTAGAGGCTGGTATTTTAAGCGACAGTTTTAGCTACGCCTTTATGGTTAATGCTATTGTCTCCGCTCTTTTACTTGGTCCACTTTTGGGGGGATTAGGTACCTTAGTCATCGCAAAACGTTTGGCTTTTTTCTCTGAGGCGGTAGGACACGCTGCTCTAACAGGGATTGCCATTGGGGTGTTGCTTGGTGAGCCTCATGAGAACCCCATCATTGGCCTGTTCAGTTTTTGTATGATTTTTGCTCTACTACTGCACTATGTACGCAACCGAACCAGCGTCCCCTATGACACTCTAGTCGGTGTATTTTTAGCATTGGCTTTAGCGGTTGGCGCTGCGCTGTTGATGTACGTTGCAAGGAAGGTTAACATTCATTTACTCGAAAATATCCTTTTTGGCTCGATTCTAACCGTCACAGATCAAGACATTACCATTTTGGCCATTAGCTGTACGCTGATCTTATTGCTGCTAATTCCAACTTTTAACCGTATTCTGCTCACTTGTATTAGCCCTGATATCGCAAGAGTACGAGGCCACAACACACATTTCTACGACTACTTATTTATTATCATGATAACTGTGGTTACTATTGCAGCGGTTAAGATCATTGGTGCGGTTCTCGTCGGTGCATTACTTCTTATACCAGGAGCAACTGCGCGTTTACTGACAAAAAGAATGGGAAACTTCGTTCTCCTCTCGTCAGCACTCGCCACTGTGGCTTGTCTCATCGGCACAATTTTACCCATGGAGCTTGATCTCCCTGTACCCTCTGGAGCCTCGATTATCATTATCTCGGCATTATTTTTCTTAGCCGCAACAGGCTTTCAAATCATTAAAAAGGCATCCTCATGACCAAACACAGGATGAAAAAGCAATGGCTTGCTGTTATTGCTAGCATCATCTTCTTTTCTAACCTGACTCAGGCGAAAGACATTATCACCAGTTTACCCGTGACCTACATGTTGGCGACTCAGTTGACAAAAGGCTCGGAGATTCAAACCGATTACTTACCCCCGAATCGTTATGGTATTGAACGTATAGAAAACTGGTATGCAAGCAAAGGTACGCAGCATGCGAAAGCCGCAGCAAAGAATGCAACGGTTGCCATTACGTTAGGTGCCATTTGGCCACAAGACCCCACTTATATTTACGCCCGTCAAGGTAATATTCATGTCATCGAAGTCGATGCTTCTCAAGCGATATCACCTCATGCCCAAAGTGTTGCTGCACTGACACTCAATGATGGAAGCATATCGAAATATGTTTGGTTGAATCCAACCAATCTTATTCGCATGATTGGGATCACCAGTGAAGATTTACAACGTATCTTTCCGTCTGATGCCCATATTATTCGTAACAACCAGCAGCGCCTATTATTGAATATTCGCGATCTTATTGACCAACAACAAAATGAGATATTTAAGCGCAATATTGATTCCGTTGTTCTCTTTAGTCAGTCGCTTGAAGATTTTGCCTCAGGGATGCAATTATTTGTTTCCGGTCGTCAATTTAAACCTGAGTTTGAGTGGAGCAAAGAGGACAAAGCACGTTTAAAAACACTATTTTCTCAAGATAAAACCCTTTGGGTTATGACGACTCGAAAGCCAAGCAAACAATTACTTACTTTAATTCCTGAAGACAGAATTTTGGTCGTCGACCCTATTGACCGTTGGGGTAGTGAAGGAATAGATCACGACAACCCATTGAAAAGATGGACTTTTAAATAATATCTTGTTCTTTTTATGACTGACTTGATAAGCATAAGCCCGTATAAACCGGGCTTTTATTTACAGTTGTGAATGTAAATAATGTAAATGATATTAATTATCATTTAGATTGCAATTAAAGTATTCGCATCTTTAATAGCCCAGCGCTCAAAGCGTAGATTATCAAAATGAAAATTAAATCTCTTTCCGTCGCCATTTCGGTTGCACTGACTTCCTTTTCCGCCATTTCTGCTCAGGAAAAAACACAGGATACACTCGTAGTTACTGGCTCCGCGCTTGACCAGTTAGTTCAGACTGAGATCAACTCCGAATCACTCGAACAAAAACAAGCATCGGACATGAAAGATGTCCTTAACACTATTCCAAGTGTTACTGTTGATGGGAATGCGCGATATTCACGCAAAGTGTTTGTTCGTGGTTTGGAAGATAAGTTTTCTGTTGTAACGATTGATGGTTCACGACAAGAGGGCCAGCTTTTCCATCACAATGGTGACCAAACTATAGACCCTGCAATGCTTAAAGTCGCTGAAGTTGAGCTGGGTGGTAATTCTGTGCTCGCTGGTGCCGGTGCTATCAACGGAACATTTAGTTATGAAACAAAAGATCCTTCCGATCTACTTGCGTATGATGAAAGCATCGGTGCTCGCGTAAAAACAGGCTACCAGACGGCCTACGAGCGTTTCTCTACCGACGTTGCACTATACGCTAAAGTCAATGACCAACTGCAGTTTTTAGGTATTGCCAACTATTCAGACGATGGTGACCTGCATATACCTGATAAAGAAAACGTCACTTCAAAACAAGGTGAACTCAAATCAGGTTTAGCAAAAGTTGTCTTTATCCCTAACGATGAAAATGAGTTTAAACTGACGTTTAATCGCTACAGCGATGGAGGAAAGCGTCAGCTTTCTGGTGAAAAAGCGGGTGCACTCTATGCAGAGGATGAACACCATTACAGCTCAATGAACCGTGATACTGTCACTCTTCAACACAGCTACGACGCAGGCAGCGATCTCATCAGCCTAAAATCAAATCTTTACTATAACCACCAATACATGGATCGCGATGCATTGATAGACGACAATCTTTCTATACCGGATAGAAAATACAACGTCACAACTATCGGAGGTGATGTCCGCAACGTTTCTTGGATTGGTGAACACGAGCTGACCTACGGTCTAGAAGGTTATAAAGCAAAACAGTGGATTGATGCTGGAGATGGCGTTTATCTATCCGGACCAGAACAAGGTAACACTAAAAAATATGGCATGGATGGCGGCACTATCACAGCTTACGGCCTATACATCCAGGATAAATTTGAAATTAACGACTTCACGCTTACTCCAGGGGTACGTTACGACGTGCATAAACTAGGGGGAGTGTATTCGGGGGAATTTAAACAGGTCTCTCCGAAGTTCAAAGGACAATATCAAGCGAGCGACAACTTAAGTTTGCGTATTGGTTACGGGCGCTTATTTAAAGGGGCTGCGCTACCTGAAACCTTGACGATGAAACCTGCAAGCGATGTCACACAGTCTGATACTAAAGCCATGACAGGTAATAACTATGAAGCGGGCTTTGATTACGACCTCACTTCAGCTCTAAATGCGGACAGCGCGCTATTCGGGTTCACGGTATACACCTATGATCTTGACAACCAGATGCACCCAACTAAAAACAACAAGACATTATCTAACCAATACGATGTTCAAGTATGGGGTATAGAAACCGTCTTTACTTACGTTTTGAATGACCTCAGTATCTATGCAAACCACTCTTATTCAGACGGTGAGCAAACCTCCCTTACGGCAGGAAGGACTTCTCCCGCCGGGACGAAAAGTCATATGAACAAAACGGGTATTCATAATATCAAATTGGGCACAAAGTACGGTGTCACCAATGAAATTATTATGGGATGGGATGCTCGCTTCGTACCCGGAAACGAATACACCAGAGAAAATGGAGACAGAGTGAATCGCTCTGGCTTTGGTGTACATAATATCTGGGCAACATACACCCCTGATTTTGCCAAAGATCTCAGCGTCAACTTGGGTATAGACAACCTCTTCGACCAACGTTACGCCGAACATACAGGATTTGGTATCTATTGGGGCTCAGAGAAATACACTAGCTACGAAGCTGGCCGCAACTATAAAGCAACGGTTGCTTACAGTTTCTAAACATAAACTTGATAGGCCCAAGTAACCTCAAAATGCTAGGTTTAGTGAGAATGGTTTGCTTTACAGGCAAAGCAACCATCTGAAATCACATGGGGATAGTAATAGCCATCAGTAGACACTGTTGGCTATTACTTCTATAACGAGCTGAGGCGGTACTTAACTACTTTATGTTTAGATTAACTGAACATCTGTTAAGAACATTCAGCTCTACTTATCATAAAATATCTAATATTATGCCACTCATCACTATTGAATGAGTTTAGAGCTATGCCATCAACACATACGATTAAACAATATTTTCCTTTTGGAATCGTTTTAGTCATCTGCCTAACGCCGTTTATCTCCTCACCCATAGCATTAGTTTTGGGTTTTTTATTGGCGACATTAGGCCTAGTTCCAAGTGAACTCAACCTAGCAAAGCTGACTAAAAAACTGTTGGCTTATTCAATTGTAGGCTTAGGTTTTGGCATTCAATTTCAACAAGCATTGCAAGTAACGAGTGATGGTATTGGTCTCATTATTGCCACGATATTTGGTACTCTATTTTTTGGATGGTGGGCAGCGAAAGCTTTTAAACTGGATGTAAAAACTGGATACCTGATTTCTTCAGGAACAGCTATCTGCGGTGGAAGTGCCATTGCCGCTGTATCACCGGCAATCAAAGCCGATGACCAACAAATCGGTATCTCTTTAGCGACTATTTTTGTACTAAATTCTATCGCTCTATTCATCTTCCCAGTAATTGGGCATGCTCTTAATCTTGACCAACACACTTTTGGTACGTGGGCAGCTATCGCCATCCATGATACCTCTTCTGTTGTGGGTGCTGCTTCTGCCTACGGTGAGGAAGCACTTACTACAGCAACGACATTAAAACTCGCCAGAGCAATATGGATTATTCCTGTTGCTCTTTTTAGTGCCTTTTTGTTCCGTAGTGATTCAAAGAAAATAACGATTCCCTACTTTATTCTCTTCTATTGTATCGCTATTGCGGTCAGTGATCTGATACCTCAATATGACGCCATATACCAAAATATTTTTGGGATTGCCAAAAAAACATTGGTTATTTGCCTATTTTTAATCGGCTGTGGTATCTCGATTGAAAAACTCAAAGCATCAGGACCAAGGCCACTTATTTTCGGCGTGACATTATGGGTACTTATCTCAACTACCTCACTCGCTTGGTTAACTGTCTTTTGACGTTTAACAAAGGTGAAAAAATACTTGGCTTCTTAAGCAAAAGCACAAGGAACAGAACCGTGATAAACGCACCAAGCTCAGAGAGAGCTCGTACCAATCCATCGGTTTGAGAAGCAATAACGACTTGAGTAATCGTCATGATGATAAATAGTACTTTCATTCCTTGAACATCCATAAAGTTTTACACCAGTATGAATGTTCAAGTCGTGAAATCTAAATTCATATTTGGACTATGACATTGCTAAAATTACTAAGCAGATTGCCAAACCAAAGCATGCTCGCTTAGTGGCTTAATGGGTAAGGTGCAGCCAGGCCATCCTGTCTCAATTTGCTGAGTAAAAATCCCGATGGTATCGAGCGCAGGTACTTCACTTGGTAATTGCCAACGAGAAAAACGTGCCAATTGATTGAGGCCTACGCTTGACTCTAAGCTTGAACTTATTACAACTTTGATACCCAACTCTTTTGCTCTCTCAATCAGTTCTATACAGCGTTCAATGGATCCGGTGAGTGTGGGTTTTAAAATAATGGCCTTAGCACCATTGAGATCTTCAAGCTTGAATGCTTCGTGACACATAGCGTGCAAAAGAGTTTCATCCCATGCCACTGCAATGCCAGTATTGATTGCGAAAGAAAAGCTGTCACCGGGCGATTCACAGGGTTCTTCTATGAACTCAATTCGTCCACGCAATGATGGCGCAATTTTTTTTGCAAATTGGCTCGCTTTTTCAGCATTCCATGCCCTGTTCGCATCTAGCCTCAAACTCAGATCGGGTATCGCACTTAATAAAGAACTAACAATGATGCCATCGCGGTATGGATCGTTGTGGCCAACTTTGATTTTGGCAATCTTATTACCATGCATAAGCTCTAAGCGTGAAGCTAATTCGTCGGGTTCACCTGTAGTAACAGGTACAACATGATAACAGCCTTGGCTCGGTAGCGTTCCCGACAGGTCAAGCTCTGCGATCGAGAGACCAAAAGCGACGGAAGGATAAAGCGAATTAATATCGATTGGTTTGCGTTTTTGCCAAAGGATTAATTGCTCTACAAGCTGGGGATATACTTCATCAATCGTTTCGAAACTCTGATCTGCTAAAGGAGCAATTTCTCCTTTACCTACGTATTGGCCATCACGAAGCTCAACAATGAAGCCTTCTCTCTGACCAAGTTTTTTTTGCACTGATGTCGCGGATTCATCAAGCGGTAAAACATAGCGATAAAGCCTAGCTGATCTCATTAGCCATGCCCCTCTTCCTTAATCATATAAATGTAGCTGGTATGGGTTAATATACCTATATTCTTTATGGCTATTTACTCTTCATCTTTGAAGGTAAAAAACGCCTGATTTTCGAACTAAGTCATCATCGTTGAGTGACTCTCTATTGTTGCAGTCGTTGGTGGGGAAACCTAAAGTTCATTTCGGATTTTTGTTCGGTTGTTAGTTTCTATCAGGCCAGCGGGTAATTTTGTCTTGGTGACTTATCATTGTGCCTATCGAGTATGGTAGAAAACTCGAAATTTCACCTGAGAAATCAATACCAGTTTACGACAATGAGACCATAGACTCCTTTTTATGTACGCTGTCATCGATTGGAGTCTAAAAAACGAGCGAAGCAATCGTCAAGTAAGTTTCTGTAACAAACCGACGCTAGCTATGACAACTTATGTACATTCGAAGCAAAAGGGATGACCATACTCAAAGATGTACACTTATTCTAATAAAGAATAACGCCTATCACCGATAGGCACTCACGAAGCAGTGGCAAGCTCTAACGGAGCACTTCACACACATTTGAACACACAAGAACTCAAGTCACTTATATGTAATTAACGGATGGGCAGCTCGAACTTCTTCTTCACCTGGCCAAAGGCAAAGCTTGATTCTATCGACTCAATATGTGGTAAACACGTCAGCTCTTGACGAATAAAACGCTCATAAGTTTTGAGAGAATGACTCACGACTCTCAAGAGATAGTCATGGCTTCCGGTCATCAAAAAGCATTCGATCACCTCTTCCATATCTTGAACCATAGACTCAAATTGACGAATGTTTTCTTCTGTGGGCTTCTCCAGTTTAACCAGCACAAATACATTAATCGGTAGGCCACATTTTTCCTGATCAACATTGGCATGATAACCCTGAATAATCCGATTTTTTTCCAAGGCTCTAACACGACGTAAGCAAGGTGATGGTGACAAAGACACTCTGTCTGCCAATTCCTGATTAGTTAAACGCCCATCTCTTTGCAATTCATTGAGAATTTTCTTATCAATACTATCCATATATTGCTCTATATATTCAAAATTTGGAATAATCTGCCAATTACCAGTAAAGTTATAACACAAATGGCAATCATTCACTCCTTAACTCGACGTAGAATTAACAATGTGTTAACAACGTCACTTAGGGATATAAGATGAATACCAATAAACAGTTGAGTCCATTAAGAAATTCTACTCAGCATAGCGATGCAATGACGCTTGCAAATGAGCAGGCAATCCATTTTGGCATCGATCCAGAAACAGAATATGGTCGTTCTTTGGTCGATCTTGCAACTACCCTATATACAGCGAATACCAAAACCCACGATCTATGGGCCATTACCATGGAAGGGTTGGAAGGCTTAGATAAGAGCGACAGAATCGCTTGGTTCAACGCGAAGCGTTTCTTATCGTTTCAATTGGCTAAGATCCTCGATAATTTACAAAACCCAATGAGGGCAACCTACCAATCTATCGCGACCAATAACGGGCATTTTGCCGCAAAGGGCGCATATCCGATTTTCGATAATGTTGCTGCTATTTTCTCTGCAAGCCCAGTTATTACACGTACTGCCACATACCTATTTGCCTGTACTGAGTGGGTTGAAGATGCCTTTAACGGCAGAGAACCACTGCATGAAATATACTCACGCCTCCTCAACCCAACGTCCATCAGTTTGGCAAACCACATCGTTGATATAGAAGCGGGAGAATATGCTAACCAATATCTTGCATGGAACTTTAACTCAGGTATGGCTGCTATCGATGGCCTGTTGAGTCATACACTAGGCCGTGAAGATATTGTTATCGCTTCCCGCAACATTTACGGCGGTTCTTACCAACTTTTGCATGACTGGTATAGAAAATCGTCAAATCTTGACGTCGCCATTGAATGGGTAGATGGCTACGAAGCTGATATCTTTGCTCGCGCTATTGACGATGCAATGGTGAAATACAAAGATCGTATCGATTCTGGCAAACAAATTTACGTCTATTTAGAGAGTCCTTGTAACCCTCACGGCTATGTGCTCGATGTTGCTGGAATATCAAGAGCAGCTCATGAGAAAAATTGTATGGTGATGGTCGATACCACGGTTGGTACGCCTTTCCTTCACCCTGTTCTGAAACGCGAGAACGCCATCGAAAGACCCGACTTTGTCATTCACTCCTACACCAAGGACCTGGCAGGCACAGGTACGACAACTGCCGGCGTGGTTATAGGTCGTAACGAAGAGATGTTTATTCCCAAAGGTGACTCTACAAGCTACACATTACCTAATGGTAAAGAGCGCACACGCAATTGGGACGAAACCTTGTTCTGGAATGTGTATTACGTCAAAGGGGCATTTTTGGATGCCGATAAAGCGTTTGAAGTACTCAACGGCATGAAAACCTTTGAGCTGCGCGTCCTCAACAAAACCATTAATACACTGACTTTAGCACGTGTATTCGATGCTCACCCAGACATCAATGTTTCGTGCCCTGGCCTAGAAACGAGTCCAAATTACCACGTTCTAAAAGAGAACATGCACCTCTCTTTGCCCGCATCATTGTTTACCATAGATATGGAAGGAACGGCGGAGCGTGCTCCTATTACACCAAGCGTCTACAAACAGTTTTTTGATATGCTAGAACCTGCTATTGGAATGCAAGTCAGCTTGGGACAAACCAACACAGTCGCTTTGTGCCCAGCAATGACAACTCACTCTGAAATGTCATCGGAAGCACAACTCGAAGCAGGGATTAAACCAACAACAATGAGAATTGCAGTAGGACTTGAAGATCCAAGGATGTTCTTAGCCCATATTCTCAATGCTTCAAAACTCACGATAGACGTCAAACACCCTGAATTTTCATCTCTTTTCCCTTCGGCAGAGAAAATTGATGAAATCTATCGTAGCACCTACCTTGAAGTACATCATAAGTTCTTAACCAGTACGCCATCTTTCGAACAATTGACGAAATAGTACCCCTTCACCCTATCGATCCCCTGTGGATTGATAGGGTTATCCTACATGACCTCATTTTACATCATAAAGTCAGTAAATTTTTTCCAGCTCTGTAGACTTTTATTCTAAAGAACTTTATTTTAGTGTCCTTTAATAAAGTAAATTCACAATTTTTAGGTTTCGCTCAATGCAAAATATCGGGATGTCATCAAAACTCGATAATGTCTGCTATGACATTAGGGGTCCTGTACTGAAACATGCTAAGCGCATGGAAGAAGAAGGGCATAAAATACTAAAACTAAATATTGGCAACCCTGCGCCATTTGGCTTTGATGCACCTGATGAGATCCTAGTGGATGTCATCCGAAACCTGCCGACTTCACAGGGCTACTGTGACTCCAAAGGAATCTACTCAGCAAGAAAAGCCGTTGTGCAGTACTATCAACGACAAGGTATATACTCTCTTGATGTCGAAGACGTTTACATAGGCAATGGAGTTTCAGAGCTGATTGTTATGGCCATGCAAGCACTCCTCAATAACGAGGATGAATTACTTGTACCAGCGCCAGATTATCCGCTTTGGACCGCTTCTGTAGCACTCTCAGGCGGTAATGCGGTGCACTATATCTGTGATGAGTCCTCCGATTGGTATCCAGACTTAGATGACATTAGAAATAAGATCACTCCTAAAACCCGTGGTATTGTTCTAATCAATCCAAATAATCCAACTGGCGCAGTCTACAGTCGAGACTTTCTCCTCGAAGTCATCGAAATTGCACGTCAGCACAATCTAATCATTTTTGCCGATGAGATTTACGATAAGGTCTTATACGACGGCGCAACACATACTTCAGTGGCATCGTTAACTGAAGACGTTCTCGTGGTCACCTTTAATGGCTTATCTAAAGCCTATCGCGTCTGCGGATTTCGTGGTGGTTGGATGTTCTTAACAGGGCCAAAACATTTAGCTAAAGGCTATATCAATGGCTTAGAGATGCTGTCATCGATGCGTTTATGTGCCAATGTACCAATGCAACATGCGATTCAGACAGCGCTCGGAGGGTACCAAAGTATCAATGAGTTAATCTTACCTGGCGGGCGGTTGCTCGAACAACGAGATAAGGCTTTTGAACTCATTAACCAGATTCCGGGCATCTCTTGTGTCAAACCCAAAGGGGCGATGTACCTTTTCCCTAAAATTGATACCAAGATGTACAACATCCATGATGATCAAAAAATGGTATTAGATTTCCTCATTCAAGAGAAAGTACTTCTTGTTCAAGGCAGCGGCTTTAACTGGCACAAACCCGACCATTTCCGTATCGTAACACTACCTCATGTTGAAGATCTTGAAATGGCGATTGGTCGCTTTGAACGCTTTTTATCAACCTACCGCCAGTAGTAATTAGTGGTTAAATTTCATATTCTAAAAGGGTACTATCATAGTGCCCTTTTTATTTTTTAAGGGTGTTAATGATCAGATCTTATTGCAAGAGGTAGTCGTATGCCCGAACATAGCCATTTTTTTGCCCACCTTGCTCGTATGAAGCTGATACAACGCTGGCCACTGATGCGCTCTATCTCGACAGAGAATGTTTCAGAGCATAGCCTGCAAGTAGCGTTCGTTGCTCATGCGCTCGCTTTGATCAAAAACCGCAAGTTTGATGGGCAGCTCAACCCTGAACGTATTGCTCTTTTGGGAATGTATCATGACACTAGCGAGGTCTTAACGGGTGATATGCCAACCCCCATCAAATACTACAATCCTGAAATTGCTAAAGAATATAAAAAGATAGAAGCGGCAGCGGAAAAGAAGCTGTTGTCCATGCTGCCAGAAGAATTTCATCAAGATTTTGCTCCCTATCTTATTTCTCATTCGGGTTACCCAGAAGATTTGGCCATCGTAAAACAAGCCGATACCATTTGCGCGTATCTGAAATGCCTTGAAGAATTGAGCGCGGGCAATCACGAATATGAGTTGGCTAAAAAGCGTTTGGATGTCACGCTCAAAGAACGTCAAACGCCAGAAATGGAATATTTTTTAGAAGTCTTTGCACCCAGTTTTGAGCTGTCTTTAGATGAAATTAGCTAGGTAAGATTATTGCTCTTTATGATAATTTTCGAGCAAGAACTCAATCAGTAACTTTTTGCGCTTGGGCATCAACTGCCTATCCGCATACACGAGGCTCACATCAACTTCTGGCATTGCGTACTCAGGCAGTAAATGAATCAATCGGCCTGTTTTGAAGTGTTCACGACACACAAACTCAGGCAATACCGCCACTCCCAAA
Organism: Vibrio caribbeanicus ATCC BAA-2122; assembly: GCF_000165125.1. GTDB lineage: Bacteria > Pseudomonadota > Gammaproteobacteria > Enterobacterales > Vibrionaceae > Vibrio > Vibrio caribbeanicus. Next base: position 72,242 of record NZ_AEIU01000059.1, read on the forward strand.
CTGTCTAGGCACGATTTTAAGCAAGCAGTGATCGTGTTGACTTTCAGTTGGCAAGGGAGATCGAGTGTAAAAGACTCACCAGACTCAGGCTGAAAATCCCATTTAGGTAGACGCGCAGCATTATTCTCAATGTCAATCATCTGATGAGGCGGCGATAAATCTTTCCTGCTGCGTATTTGTCCAAACTTTTTCAGGTACTCAGGACTCGCGACCAAGACTCGTTTGGATGACGTTAAGTGCCTCGATACTAAGCTAGAGTCCACCAATTCGCCAATTTGAACATAGAGATCAATACCCTCACCAATAATGTCAACTTCCCTATTCGTTAATTCCAAATTCATCGTGACCTCAGGGTACTGCTTCAAAAATTGATGGATATATTCCCCTAAAACTTGGTGACCAACCTCTACAGGAAGCACCACTTTTAATGGCCCCTTCACTAAAGCTTGGTTCTCTGACACTGTCGCTTCAGCCTGATTAAGTAGCTCTAATATTTGCTGACAGGAATGATAAAATGCCTCTCCTTCAGGGGTCAAAACCAAGCTTCGAGTAGAACGCGTAATCAGTCTGACACCCAGCGCCTGTTCTAAATCAGCGAGTTTGCGACTAACGGTTGATTTCGTCATATCAAGCACAATTGCGGCTTGAGTAAAACTGCGACTCTCCACCACTTTAACCAATATATGAATTGCATTGAGATCCATATCTACTCCCCCACTCTATTGGTAATATTCTTGCAACAGTGTTTTCATTTTATCCCATCTTATCAACCAATAGAATTCATTTACAATTTCAAATATCCAGAAAGATTCAAAGATAGAAAATACTATGGTCGATCAAGTAACAGATTCTTCAACAGTGAAAGTAAACAGCAAACGAAAAGTGATGATAGCTGCAACGATTGTGATGCTTTTTATCGGACTAGCGGGCTCTGGTTATTGGTTTGGCTATGGGCAATACGTTCAATCAACCGACAACGCCTATTTACAAGGCGATATTACTTCTATCAGCCCTAAAGTGTCGGGCTATATCGTAAAGTCTTATATCACCGATAATCAAAGAGTGCACAAAGGTGATCTCTTAGTACAAATTGATGAGCGAGATTACCAAACTGCACTCACACAGGCCAACGCACACCTTGCTGTTACCCAAGCCAGTAAGAGTAACCTCACCGCCGAGCAAGCTTTGCAACACAGCCATATCCATCAAGCACAAAGTGGCGTTGACTCTGCACAAGCTGAGTACGACAGAGCTTCTCAACAAGTTACACGCTCTCGCAGTCTCCTTAAAAAGCATTATGCGTCTCAAGATGAGCTTGATAGTATGCTCGCGCAGCAAAAAGTCACCCTTGCTCAATTACATGAAGCTCAAGCAAACTTTGAAGCTGCCAGAGATCAACTGGATGTAATCAATAGTCAAATCGTGCAAGCACAAGCGTCTGTCAAAGAGGCTGAGGCCGGTGTTACCCAAGCCCAACTTAATCTTCAATATACAAAAATTTATGCACCCGCCGATGGGTTTATCGGCAAACGCAGTGTTCGTGAAGGTCTGTTAACTCAAGCGGGGACACCTCTGATGAGCCTAGTGCCTGATAACGCAGTATGGGTAGAGGCAAACTTCAAAGAAACTCAGCTAAATAATATTCATAAAGGGCAAAAGGTCACCGTTGATATCGATGCTTTTCCGGGTCAAGAATTGACAGGAATTGTGGATAGCTTTTCACCAGCAACAGGAGCTAAATTTGCCTTGCTTCCCCCGGAGAATGCCACAGGAAACTTTACTAAAATAGTTCAGCGAGTGCCTGTAAAAATCCTCATCACTGACGCGAAAAACTTAAAAGGTCGACTTCTTCCGGGTTTATCTGTCGTCGCAAAAATTGATACAAGGGGTTAATCATGTCGTCAAATATGATGACCGATAATCTGACGTCAGAACATGAGGTGCCTACCCGTCACTGGATCGCATTATTTGGCGGTTTAATCGGGGCCTTTATGGCGATACTCGATATCCAAATTACCAACTCATCACTGAAAGATATTCAAGGTGCCCTATCTGCAACTTTGGATGAGAGCTCATGGATATCGACCTCTTATTTGGTCGCGGAAATGATCGCCATTCCCTTGAGTGGTTGGTTAACAAAAGTACTGGGTAAACGCCGCTACCTCACTTGGACAACCGCATTATTTACGCTGTCATCCCTACTCTGTTCCTTTTCATGGAACATGACCTCAATGATCGTGTTCAGAGCCATGCAAGGATTTAGTGGCGGTGCTCTGATCCCTCTGGCATTTTCACTTGTAGTACAATTGCTCCCGATACACAAAAGAGCACTTGGAATGGCATTATTCGGTATTGCCGCAACGTTTGCGCCTTCCATTGGCCCAACATTTGGTGGATGGTTAACAGAGAATTTCTCTTGGCATTATATTTTTTATATCAATGTCCCTCCGGCATTTTTGGTGATTGCCATGGTTCGATATGGACTCAATGATGAACCGGTTAGCCTACCAGCTTTCAGAGCCGCTGATTGGTTTGGTATTGTGACAATGGCTTTGGGATTAGGATGCTTAGAAGTAGTCCTTGAAGAGGGGAACCGTGAAGAGTGGTTCAGTTCCTCATTTATCATCAGTCTGAGCATCCTTTCTGCGGTCAGCTTAGTCTACTTTGTCATTAATGAGCTCTATCGTGACAAGCCGCTGGTTAATTTACGTTTGCTACGCGATAAACAATTCGCAATGTCCAACGTTGCTTATTTTATATTAGGAATGGCCTTGCTCGGCTCTGTCTACGTTCTACCAATGTATCTGACGCAAATTCATCATTACAATGCGATGGAGATTGGTGAAGTGTTAATGTGGATGGGGTTCCCGCAACTGATTATCTTTCCACTCGCTCCAAAGCTTACCCAATTAATAAAACCAAAATATTTGGTCACTTTTGGTTTTATTATGTTTGCGTTGAGCTGCGGGGTGAATACACATATGACGGCTGATTTTGGTGGGCAGCAAATGATATTGTCTATGGTATTACGCGCTATTGGTTTGCCGTTTATCATGGTGCCATTATCTTTGGTTGCGTTGAAGAATATCCGTCAAAAAGAAACACCGGATGCTTCTACACTTACCAATGTTATGCGCAACCTCGGTGGCGCCTTCAGCATCGCATTTATTGCTACCATGCTCGATAATAAAACTCGTGAACACCTGGCGCATATTAAAGAGTCTCTGCCCAATGTCAGTCAACTAGGCTGGGAAACGCTTTATCAGCAACAGATGATGTTTATCCATACGGGCAGCAGTGTAAGCACTGCAATGCAACAAGCACAGTCCAGTCTACTCTCAACCATGCAACAACAGGCCGCGATCATGGCCTATAATGATGTGTTTTTCATGATGACAGCCGCATTAGCGATCGCCGCGGGATTGATGTTAATTATGAAAAATTAGAGTCTATTGATGAGTCATTTTGAGAGCGACTATACGGTTTGAACTTGCAGTGATACTGATACCTGTGTAGCTTAGTAAGAAAAAGGAGGGCGTTTATGACATTTGAAATCAGTGAGTTATGGCAGAAAAGACACGATGATGAACATAAAATTCGTCGCGATGATCACCGCAGTCCCTTTCAAAGAGATAGAGCTCGAATCCTTCATTCGGCTGCGTTTAGGCGCCTACAAGCGAAAACACAAGTTCACGGGACTAGTTTCGATGACTTTCATCGAACGCGCCTGACCCACTCACTTGAAGCCGCTCAACTGGGCACCGGTATTGTTGCTCAAATTAAGAAGAAACAACCTAAGTTTCGCGATCTACTCCCTAGCGACAGTCTTATCGATTCCATTTGTTTAGCGCATGATATAGGCCACCCTCCCTACGGGCATGGTGGAGAAATCGCATTAAACTATATGATGCGAGATCACGGTGGGTTTGAAGGCAATGCTCAAACCTTTCGTATTGTCACCAAACTCGAACCTTATACTGAATCTTTTGGTATGAACCTCGCCAGACGTACTCTACTTGGTCTTATTAAATACCCCGCGATGATCAGCCAAACTCGTGCTAAACACCTACCAGAAAGCGTTTCGCATCAACGTCAACTTAAAGCGCGCGATTGGATGCCTGCAAAAGGGCTATACGATTGTGATAATCATGTGTTTGATTGGGTTCTAGAACCCCTAAGCCAAAATGATAAGGAAAATTTTAGCGCGATAAGTGATAGCAAGGGTGATGATTGGCAACATAAAAAGACACGTTATAAATCACTGGATTGCTCTATTATGGAACTCGCTGACGACGTTGCCTATGGCGTGCACGATCTTGAGGATGCGATTGTATTGGGTATGGTAAACCGCAACCAGTGGAAAGAGAGCGCACAAAGTAAACTCCTCGAATGCGGCGACCCTTGGTTTAGAGAGCACATTGACTCAATCACGGATATGCTGTTTGCAGAGACGCATTACCAGCGTAAAGATGCCATTGGTGGCATGGTCAATGCCCTGTTAACCAGTATATCAGTCAAAGTCACAGACACACCATTTGAGTGTGAATTATTGGCTTATCAAGCCGTGCTTGAACCCTCGATGGCCAAGGCTTTAGAAATCCTTAAAGGGTTCGTCCATCAGCATGTCATTCAAGTTCCACACGTACAAGTGGTCGAATACAAAGGCCAGCAAGTTATCATGGACATTTTTGAAGCTTTGAGCGCAGATCCCGAAAGGCTGCTCCCTGTCAATGTGCGTACCCCATGGGTTCAAAAAAACGATGACAGTACTGGTTATCGCATTATTGCCGATTATATTTCATCAATGACAGATGGCCACGCACAGCGACTGCATCAGCAATTATTTTCGTCCTATTGAAGGGGATTAACGATAGTTTCTTGCAAATACCTCTTGAGGTATTTGCCTTATCTGAAAGTCGATCATCTGCTCAAAAGCAGTAAGAAGAGGTGAAAAATCCATCTCTGGTTCAATCAATGACAAAATGTGATAGCCTGCCTCAACTGTGGATAGGCTATTTTTATTTGGTGCCTTACGAATACGATAGTTTCCCTCCAAGTCAGGCGGCAGATGAACTTGAGGTAACTCATTGATATTGCTTGATAGCTGCCATATTTTATACGCTTTTTTCCAAGTCCCATCTAAAAGAATTACGCGTACTTTGTTTTTTTTAGTTAGCGTATTTTTTACGACTTGATAGTTCACCGACGTTTCACCAGGGTACAACACAAAGTGCTGATAGTCGCTATCTCCGATTAATTGATTCAGTTCAGTATGATGCGTAAAATCTTCCCCAACAAAACAATAACTGTTGGTCAAACTTAGCGACAATATCCTTGCCGTTCCCAGCGGTCTGTTTGTTTCACTAGAATGTTGTAATATGATCAACTCTACACTTGGCGTGAGAGTTTGTATCCACTCACAGATACAAGCTTTTATAGATTTTCCACATTGAGAACAGTATCGGGACATAATGTGCGCTTATTTATTCTGTTAGTTGCTATTAGCTTAGTTTGCTTAAGCTTTCAGTTCGAGCCACTATCATCGGTGACAAACTGGCAACGAGATTTGATTCAAGACGGTCAATGGTGGCGGATCCTAACAGGAAACTTTACTCACACCAACTTTACTCACCTGTTTATGAATGTAGTGGGCCTTTGGATCATCACTTCTATTTTCAGACCCTCCCCCCTTCTACTGCTCCTAAACGTGATAGTGATTAGTATCGCTGTCGGATTACTCAACTTCTTGAGTAGCATGTACAGTTATGTTGGCTTGTCTGGTGTACTACATGGACTGTTTGCCTCGTTTGCACTTAATGAAGCCCTCAATGGCCGTAAAAGTAGCTGGTTGTTAGTCGTGGCCGTGCTAATAAAAGTAGCGTGGGAATCAATAATGGGGGGCTCTGACACGACTAGTGAGTGGATACAAGCTCGTATTGCTGTCGAATCACATTTGTACGGCGCCCTATCCGGATTGATATTAGCGGGGATCGCTCACTTTACCCTTCTAAAAACGCGGTTTTTTTCTTCTATAAAATAATTTAGTTGATGTTATCGGCTAAAGGATTCAGAATGACCCACTTTTTCATGTGGCATGCCACATAAATGCGCACTAATTACTAATAGAGAAAACAGCATGGGTTTTACCTCCTTAGGCCTTTCAGCCCCGATCCTCAAAGCCATTGAAGAATTGGGCTACGATACTCCCTCACCAATACAAAAGCAGGCAATACCTGCCGTTCTTTCGGGTAAAGATGTAATGGCTGCAGCTCAAACTGGTACAGGTAAAACCGCTGGATTCACGCTTCCAATTCTGGAGCGCCTTGATAATAACCAGAGAGTAAAAGGCAATCATGTTCGAGCTTTAATCTTAACACCAACTCGTGAGCTCGCAGCACAGATACAAGAAAATGTTTTTAAGTACAGCCGTCACCAGCGCCTAACCTCACAGGTCGTATTTGGTGGTGTCAAAATTAACCCTCAAATGATGAAGCTTCGTAAGGGCTGCGATGTTTTGGTGGCAACACCAGGTAGGCTAATGGATCTTTATCAGCAAAAAGCGATTAAATTTGATCAGCTTGAAGTGCTCGTCCTCGATGAAGCCGATCGCATGCTTGATATGGGTTTCATTCATGATATTCGTAAAATTCTCAATCTATTACCTAAAAAAAGACAAAACCTTCTGTTTTCAGCAACATTTTCAGCTGAAATCCGCCAGCTTGCAAAAGGGCTGGTCAATGACCCGGTAGAGATATCAGTAACACCACAAAATTCTACTGCTGTTACCGTTGAGCAGAGTGTCTACCCTGCTGATAAACGTCAAAAAGCGCCGATGCTGGTTGAGTTAATTACCCAGGGGAAATGGCAACAAGTTCTGGTTTTTTGTCGTACAAAACATGGGGCCAACCGACTTGCTCAATTTTTAAACAAAGCAGAAATCACAGCTGCTGCGATTCATGGGAACAAAAGTCAGGGAGCAAGAACTCGAGCTTTATCGGAATTTAAGACGGGCGAAATACGCGTACTAGTTGCAACAGATATTGCCGCTCGTGGAATCGATATTCCACAATTGCCTCAAGTCGTTAACTTTGACTTACCTAACGTGGCTGAAGACTATGTCCACCGTATTGGAAGAACCGGCAGAGCAGGTGAAGCGGGTAAAGCCTTTTCCTTAGTTGAAGCAGATGAAGCAAGCGACCTTTTTGGTATTGAGCGACTTATTCAAAAAGTACTACCTCGCTTTACTCTAGAAGGTTTTCAACCGACAAAAGCATTGCCTGAGTCCAAATTAGACACTAGGCCAATCAAGCCGAAAAAGCCTAAGAAACCGAAAAAGCCTAAAAGCTCAAACGCAGAGCAACAGAATAAACCCCATGAAACTACTGGCAAGGCTACACAGACAAAAAATAAGCGTCACTTCGGTGCAAAAAATTCAGCACGCCGGCCTAATCAAAAGCGTAGATTCAACAAAGAAAACGCCGAAACAACACAGTAAAGTCGAGATTATGCGTTCATAAGTGAAAAATTATGATAGTAAAAAGCCCCTTAACGGGGCTTTTTTATGATACCGAACGATAAATATACGCTACATTATCGGACGCTGACCACGATCGATTAACTTCATCAATACATTGTCTGCTGCTTCACCAGCAATACCTGCCAGTTTAGAGGTTAACTTTTTCTTCTCAACATAGTGAACAGCAAGTACGGTTTTATCTTTGCACGCTTCGACAACGAGATCATCTGAGGTTTTGATTTCATCAACCAAACCAAGTTCGTGAGCTTGAGTACCAAACCAATGCTCACCCGTTGCCACTTTCTCCAGCTCCAAGTCTGGCCTACGCTGGCGAATAAAGTCTTTAAATAAGCCGTGTGTCTCTTCTAGTTCTTGTTTGAACTTATCACGCGCCTTATCTGTATTTTCACCAAACATTGTCAAAGTACGTTTGTATTCACCAGCGGTGAGCTGCTCATATTCAATATCATGCTTTTTCAGTACCTTATTAAAATTAGGCATCTGAGCAATAACACCGATTGATCCTACGATAGCAAAGGGGGCAGAAACGATCTTGTCTGCAATACATGCCATCATGTATCCGCCACTCGCTGCTACTTTATCAACAGAAATGGTCAGAGGAATATTCGCAGCTTTAATTCGATCTAACTGTGATGACGCCAAGCCATAGCCGTGAACCATTCCACCGCCCGACTCAAGCCTCAATAAGACTTCATCACTATCTTTAGCCACAGCGAGAATGGCCGTTATCTCTTCTCGAAGCGATGAAACCTCTTTGGCGTCGATACTGCCTTTAAAATCTAAAACAAATAAGTGGGGGGCGCGATCTTCTGCAAGTTTACCCTCTTTCGAAGCCTTCTTGATTTCTTTGCCACGCTCTTTATTTTTATCTTTTTCTTCTTTTTTCTCAGCTTTATCACGGGCCTTGAGAAACGCTTCATCGTGAAGATGGCTTTCGAATTGTTCGATGGTTTGTTTATGCTTATCAGTAAGATTAGTGATCTCAAGCGTCCCTTTAGCACTCGGATCCTTACCACCAACAGCTTTAATCATTATCAAAATAGCAATTATCGCGACTACCACCGTCACAATCTTGGCTAAAAATAGCCCATAGTCCAAAAAAAATTCCAATCTAATGTCCCCTAATATATGAATTAGTGTATTGTAACCATCAAGTTATGCATTCATAAAGCAGAACCTTAATACTAACTGGTTTTCGTACTAATTTACCCTTCAAATTGTATTTTCTTTGTACACTAAGACGCCAGCACTGTTTATTCATCGACTTCACAAAGCTGTAAGTATCCTTCGAATAGCGAAGTCATAGTATGAACAGGGTGTCCACATTATCAACTTCAGAAAGGATAAAGATCGTGAATTATAGTGTTTCTTCTAATGCCCTAAAAGACAAAGTGATCCTAGTAACCGGCGCAGGAGATGGAATAGGAAAACAAGCGGCCCTATCCTACGCACAGTATGGGGCCACAGTTATTTTACTTGGCCGAACGGTTAAAAAGCTTGAACAAACCTATGACGAAATAGAGTCCTTTGGCGGCCCCCAACCTGCAATTATTCCCCTTGATATGAAAGGGGCCAGTAAAAAGAACTATCAAGACATGGCGGAGACGATTGAAGGACAATATGGTCGTCTCGATGGTGTGTTACACAACGCAAGCTTATTGGGTGTCATTAGTCCTTTTGATCAAATCAGTGAAGATACCTTTGATGATGTTATGCAAGTAAATGTCAAAGCACAATTTCTCATGACGCAGGCACTCTTGCCTGTCATACATAAATCGAAAGACGGTAGAATTATCTTTACCTCGTCCACCGTTGGTCATAGTGGTCGTGCTCTTTGGGGTAGCTACGCTATATCTAAGTTTGCTACTGAGGGTATGATGCAGATCCTTGCTGATGAATTAAGTAATACCAATATTAGAGTTAATGCGATTAATCCAGGAGGCACTCGCACTGGGATGAGAGCAAAGGCTTACCCAGCTGAAGATAGCCAACAATTAAAAACACCACTCGATATCATGCCACTCTATCTTTATCTAATGGCTCCAGAAGGTAGAGAAGTAAACGGCCAATGTATTGACGCGCAACCTAAATAATTTTATCTATAACTCAACGCCTTGTATTTTTAACAGCCAATACAAGGCGTTTTTTTGTCCACTTAATTCTCTTAGAGCTTGCAGAACATAAACAATAAAATATACTGTATGTATATACAGGTATTTTGTTATGTATGAATTAATCGAAAATCTCAAAGAAAAGCAATGGCTTCGGTCTGGATCACTCAATTCACAAGAGTTGGGGATACATCCTACAGGTCATAAAAAACTTGATAGCACCCTCAATGGAGGTTTTCCGAAGCATGGTGTCATTGAAGTAAAAAGCCCTTCTGGTATTGGTGAGCTTAGGTTGCTCTTGCCACATATAAAAAACACCAGTCAAGATAGGCTATGTGTTTTCATTCAACCTCCTGGATACCTATGTACAGAACAACTGGTAAGTCTAGGTATTAACGCCAATAATATCCTTTTAATCTATCCAGAAAATGAGCAACACGCACTTTGGGCAGCAGAGCAATGTTTGCGCAGTGGTGCCTGTAGTAATGTATTGCTGTGGCACGCTGGATTAGAAATTCATCAGGCAAAGCGACTACAAGTAGCCAGCGAACGGGGGCAATGCTTACATTTTTATTTAAAGACTGGTTCACCTGAATCATTCTCTTTACCAATCACACTTAATATGACTCTCTCTCCACATGATTTAGGTTTGGAGGTCTCTATTACCCGACGTAAAGGTGGGTGGCTAAACGAACGATGTATTGTCGATATGACATCAACATGGCCAGAGCTCACCGTTGAACCTGCTAACGATGCACTGATCCTCCCTTTTCCCATGCACCAAAGAGGTTAGTCATGCAAAGTTGGCTCTACTTACATTTTCCTTCACTTCAACTGGATGCAAGCTTTTCAGAACAAATAGAGAAGCCCCTCGCCATTGTTGACTCAACACGATTTAAGATCGTGCAATGTAACACTGCGGCGAAATCTCAAGGTATTGAGGTTGGAATGGGGCTCGGGAGTGCCAGTACACTCTGTAGCCAACTCCAAGTTCATCCATACAATATCGATATTGAACGTAAAGCACTACTCAATACCGCACAATGGCTATATATGGTGACTTCCGATATTAGTCTTTTTCCACCACAAGGCCTGCTGCTGAAAGTAACCGACATGTTGTCGTTATACGAAGGGCTCGATAATTATTGGCAAAACGTCACCCAACACATGCAATCACTCAGTTTAACTTATTCCTATTCAACCGGATTTTCTCCTTCTTCAGCGATACTGTTATCTCAGTCATCAACAAAACTCATAACACTCGATAAAGCTATAATGGTCGATGCACTGCACAAACTTCCCATATCAATGGCTCAGATCGCGCAAAAAGACATTGAGAAGCTACAACGAATTGGTGTTACCTCTTTCAAAGACTTACTCACAATGCCCATACAAGAACTTGCTAGGCGCTTTCATATCGAGCTTGTTAACTATGTTGGAAAATTGACTGGACAGTTCAAACACCCCATTGAATTTTATCATCCTCCGAAGCAGTTTGAATGTTATCAAGAGTTACTCTTTGAAATAGAAACATTACAAAGGCTCGATAAGCCCTTAGGTAAAGTACTAATAAAACTAGAAAATTACTTACGTCTACGTAACCAAGTCGGTTATGAACTGGAATTACTTTTACACCATCGAGATAAGAAGGATACAAGCATATCGTTTTACTCTGCTGAAGGTGATTACCTAGCAAATCGTTGGCTCAGCCTAAGTTATCTAACCCTAGAATCTGTTAAGCTTGATGCACCAATACAAGCTCTGACTTTACGCCTTGTTCGATACAATGATTTGGAGTCGACCAGCAAAGATTTATTCTGTGGCTTACAGGGACAACAGACTCCCCTAGAGCTGATCGGTTTTCTCCAAGCAAAGCTAGGCCGTGATAAGGTAAGCAAAATAGCCCATCTGCACGATCCTAGGCCAGAGAACGCCATCGTCCTGTGTGATCCAACTAAGCCTGTCTCTTTCGTCTCATCAGGTAACAAATTACGGCCTAGTTTTATCCTTACTCAACCGGAGCCCTTACAAGATGAAGTAACACTCCTTCAAGGCCCAGAAAGACTCATGACAGGTTGGTGGGATGGTAACGATATTATACGTGACTACTTTATCGCTCGCAGTCAACAGGGTCGCTGGTTATGGGTTTTTCGTAACCAAAACAAGCAGTGGTTTCTTCATGGTCTCTTTAGCTAGGTCCCAACATGTCTTATGCTGAACTATTTTGCCAAACCAACTTTTCTTTTCTTACCGGAGCATCACATGCTGAAGAGTTGATCCTGCGTGCCGATTTTCTTCGCTATCATTCCCTAGCAATCACCGATGAATGCTCTGTTGCTGGTGTAGTGAAAGCTTACAGAACAATCAAAAATCATCAGCTTAGTGTGGACTTAATTATTGGCAGTATGTTTTGGCTTAACCCACACTGCCAAGTGATCTTATTATGCCCAGATAAAAGTGCCTATGCAGAGCTTTGTCGTATCATCAGTAATGCAAGGAGACGTTCAGAAAAAGGAAGCTATCAGCTCTCAGAATGGGATTTAATGAGCGTCAGACATTGCTTAATTATCTGGCTACCTCAACACAATAAAGAAGACCACCATTGGGGAACGTGGCTCAATCGGCATCACAAGACAAGGTTATGGTTAGGTATTCAACGACATTTAGGCCCTGATGATAAAAGATACCTAGAGCACAGCCAGAAGCTTGCTCACGAAATCGCACTGCCTATTACCGCTTGTGGTGGTGTTCTCATGCATACCGCAGATAGGCTACCTCTACAACACACTCTTAGTGCAATTAAACATAACTGTAAAATAGAAGAGTTAGGTGAACGCATGCTCACCAACAGTGAAAGAAGCTTACGCAGTCAAGAAAAACTCAGCAAGCTTTTTAAGGCCGAATGGATGTTAGAAAGTACACACATCGCTAAGCTTTGTAAGTTCAATCTTGACGAGATCCAATACGAATACCCGAGTGAGTTGGTACCTAAAGACCACACTCCAATAAGTTACCTAAAGTACTTGGTCGAACAAGGTAAAAAGATTCGTTTCCCTGAAGGCATATCTGCCGACATCCAACACACGATTGATAAAGAATTGGCTCTCATCGAGGAACTTAACTATCCGTTTTATTTTCTTACGATTCACGATATCGTCATGTTCGCCAAACGTAGCCAAATCCTTTATCAAGGGAGAGGTTCTGCGGCAAACTCTGTGGTCTGTTATTGTCTAGAAATTACATCGGTTGATCCCAGACAGATATCCGTTCTTTTCGAGCGATTCATTAGTAAAGAACGTGATGAGCCGCCGGATATTGATGTCGACTTTGAACATGAGCGTCGTGAAGAGGTAATTCAATATATCTATAAGAAATACGGACGTGAACGAGCCGCATTAGCCGCAACAGTGATTACATATCGCTTTAAAAGTGCAATTCGTGATGTCGGACGAGCTCTAGGAATAGAAGCAAGTCAACTGGACTTTTTTATCAGAAATGTCGATAGACGAGATCGCAAACAGAACTGGCAAGCACAAATTGTGGCATTAGGTCTTGAGCCCTCATCACTAAAAGGACAACAATTTATTGAACTGGTCAGTCGTATTATTGGTTTTCCCCGCCATTTATCACAACATGTCGGTGGTTTTGTTATCACCTCTGGACCACTTTATGACTTGGTTCCGATTGAAAATGCAGCTATGCCTGATAGGACGGTCATTCAATGGGATAAAGATGACCTAGAATCACTAAAGTTACTTAAAGTCGATATACTGGCTTTAGGTATGCTTACAGCGATAAGAAAGTGTTTTAGTCTCATTAAAGACCTGAATAAACACACTTTGAGTATCGCGGACATTACTCGTCGCCAAGATGATGATGACGTTTATCAGATGATTCAAAATGCTGACACTGTTGGCGTATTTCAAATTGAGTCACGTGCACAAATGAACATGCTGCCTCGCCTGAGACCCAAAACCTATTACGATCTCGTGATTCAGATTGCTATAGTCAGACCTGGCCCTATCCAAGGCGATATGGTGCATCCCTTCCTAAAGCGTCGAAATGGAATAGAGCAAGTTGTTTATCCTTCCAGGGAGGTAAAAGACGTATTGGAAAGAACATTAGGCGTACCCATTTTTCAAGAACAAGTTATAAAAATTGCCATGGTTGCTGCTGGTTTTAGTGGTGGCGAAGCTGATCAATTACGCCGTGCAATGGCAGCCTGGAAGAAAAACGGTGAACTAATTAAGTTCAAAACAAAACTCGTCGATGGCATGACAAAACGCGGCTATAGCATGGAATTTGCTCATCAGCTATTTGAGCAAATTCTTGGTTTTGGTGAATATGGTTTTCCTGAAAGCCACTCAGCCTCATTCGCTGTTCTAGCCTATTGCTCTGCATGGCTGAAATATCACTACCCCGAGGCTTTTTACGCATCTTTACTTAATAGCCTCCCCATGGGATTTTATAGTGCATCTCAACTCGTGCAAGATGCCAAAAGGCATAATGTTATCGTGCTACCCGTTTGTATCAACACTTCCACTTACGATTATCAAGTTGTAAAACACCTTAATAAGCTTGCGATTCGATTAGGATTCAGGCAAATAAAAGGCTTTAGCCGGGCCAGTGCAAATTCCATTGTTCAGCTTCGCCCATCTCAAGGTTTCACACACATCAATCAAGTGAAGCAATGCCATCTAAATAAAAAAGATATCGAGTTATTATCATCAGCTGATGCCCTATATTGCCTTAACCAACATCGCTACCAAACACGTTGGGACATCATGGACTCAACCTCAGATTTACCTTTATTTCATCATTTAGAAGAAGAGCGAACTTTATCCCTTGCTGCTCCCTCTGACTATCAAACACTATTGGAAGATTACGCAACTACTGGCCTTTCTCTTCGGCATCATCCTATTACACTACTTGATCAGGCCAAGTTAATTGGACGCTTTACTCGTATGCAAGAACTGCCCTATAAAAATGATCAATCTTTAGTCACTGTGGTGGGAGTGGTGACTGGAAAACAATCCCCCGGCACTGCTTCAGGAGTCACTTTCATTACACTTGAAGATGATACTGGCAACATAAATGTTATTGTGTGGAAAGCCACAGCAAGAGCACAGAAAAGTCCTTATTTGAATGCTAAAATACTTAAAGTAAAAGGAATTCTTGAGAAGGAAGGAGAAACACTTCATGTAATTGCTGGTAAGCTCATAGACTTAACCAGCAGTATGGCGGGGCTGACGGCTCATTCGCGCGACTTTCGCTAAGTATTACCGCGTGATGAACGAGTGACGCGATAAAAGCTACGCTGATTTATCCAAAACTTGTTTAAGACGCGTTTGAGCAACTTCCACTAGAACATCTGGTTGGAATTTTGAGATGAATCGGTCACACCCGACTTTCTTCGCCATTGCATCATTAAAGCTGCCACTGAGAGAGGTATTAAGGGTGATATATAAATCCTTCATTCTGGGATCGTTACGCACCTCATATGTTAACTTATAACCATCCATTTCTGGCATTTCTGCATCTGTGATCATTAATAATAGATCCTCGGCAACATTGATACCATCATCTGCCCACGACTTTAGTAAATTAATAGCTTCCAGACCATCTAAGCATTCTACTATTTCTAATCCGAGCTGGGATAGCACGCCTTTGACTTGCATTCGAGCAGTAGACGAGTCATCAACGATAAGTACTTTGCGCCCAACCATTTCTGTCGACAGGTCGTTGTCTAATACCCCCTCAGAAATAGACGTATCGTAGTCAATAATTTCGGCCAATACTTTCTCAACATCAATGATTTCAACAATGTCTTCTTTTATCTGAGTGATTGCCGTTAGATAGTTAGCTCGGCCCGCAGATTTAGGTGGTGGCTGGATTTCAGTCCAAGTAGTATTGACGATATTACGTACGTGACCAACCAAAAAGCCCTGTACTGTGCGATTATACTCGGTGATGATCAGGTTTTCTTCAACTTCTCCTCGTGGCGGAGGAAACCCAATTGCGCCTCGTAAGTCTATCACTGGAACTGGGACTCCTCGTAAAGAGGCAACTCCAACGATATGATGATGAGCGCCGGGTAACTTTGTCAGCAACGGAACTTGAATCACTTCACGTATTTTGAATACATTGATGGCAAAAACCTGCCTACTATTCAGACTAAATAGTAATAATTCAAGACGATTTTCACCCACCAAGTTGGTGCGCTGATCAACGGTATTTAAAACTCCAGACATTCGGATTCTCGACCACTCTATACATTACAAAAATAGTTCATTACAGGACGAAGTTAAACCTGCCCATCATCCAAGATTATATGCGATTCTCCGAAAGATAAAGAATACAGGGGAGACTTTTAACCTTCAATAACCTTCATTAACAGCAGCCCATCGTAAAGTGCTTGTTTAATCAAAGCCGCTCCAGGCATAGTTGCTTGCTTATAAAACCTTGACTCTACTATCTCTAGATCCCGATGATAAACCGGTAAACTTTGCTGTTCAATACAGGTTTGAATGGCTGGATAGAGTACCTCCTTGGCTTGATTAATAACACCACCGATAAGTATTTTTTCTGGATTGAACAGATTAATAACAATAGCAATGGCAGCACCAAGACTGTTGCCTAAGCTTTCTATTACATTTACAGCTAAAGGATCGCCCTCTGCAGCCGCTTCACAAATATCTTCAATGGAGACTTCATCAAGATCAGACAAAGAAGAAGATTCGCCTTCATTCAATCGTTTGGTGACTTCTTCTCGGATCGCCTGAGAGCTTGCCACGGTTTCCAAACAGCCGCGATTCCCACAGTGACAAAGCTTACCATCGGGATCAATCTGGATATGACCCAGTTCCCCGATATTACCGTGCCGCCCTTGCAGTACACGCCCATCAAGCACAATACCAGCACCAAGGCCATGATGGATCGAAATAAGAACCGAGTTTTCTTTGTCTCTTGAATGACCAAATAAACGCTCAGCTAAAGCCCAAGCTCTGGTATCATTGGCGATAAAAACAGGTAACCCTGTGACTTTATAAATTTCTGGGCCGAGCGGCAAATTCTCAACATTGTAGTGAGGCATTTGCAAGACAATACCTTCTTCAGCATTGACCAAGCCGGGAAGTGTTACTGCGATACTCGTTACTCGGCCAAGTTGCTCTGTATAGGTCTGAAAGAATTCATCGATCTCATGAAGCAAGCGAGCTAACAAGTCATCCTGATCTATTTCATGAATATCAATTTTCGTATCAATAAGAACATCACCACCCAGTTCATGCAATGCAATGGTGAGATAACCTCTTCCCAGCCGCATTGCCAAAAATTGCCAGTCCTGATTGTCAACTTGCAAACCAACTGCTGGACGACCACGACTGGTTGACTCCTGAACCGTAGTTTCGTGGACTAAGTGAGCTTCAATGAGCTCGCGCGTAATTTTCGTTATGCTTGCAGGTGCAAGCTCGCTTTGCTTAGAAAGCTCTATGCGCGAAATAGGACCGTGTTGATCTATCAACTTATATACGCGACCAGCATTGATCTGTTTTATATGATCAATGTGGCCAGGTTGAGCCATATACATTGAATGCTCCAAATATCAGTAACGCGATGATTTTTTTACTTTGCGAACTAATTGTGAAGACCTTTACTAAATTGCCGTGACTGGAGTCACGTATCAGCATGTATATTTGTGTACTTAATCAAGAAGGAGCAACTAATTTACACAAAAGCAAAAATTTTTTCGCTCCAATAAATATGTTTTCTTACTTCTAAACACTAAAGCACCAAAAATCTTTTGATCATTTGAAGCACAGAGACTGCGTGTGTATATACTTATATTGATATTTTTAATAATGAGCAACCATTCTGACTCATTGATTTAGTCAAATAAGCCCTTTCATTTAAGGAGATTCGAATGACTACTACACAAAGAAGAACAAAAATAGTCTCAACGCTAGGTCCCTCAACAGATAAGCCAGGAGTACTGGAATCTATTATCGAGGCGGGCGTTAATGTAGTGCGGCTGAATTTTTCTCACGGTAGTCCGGAAGGCCACAAAGAGCGAGCAATGAAAGTTCGGGAAATTGCCGCAAAGCTAGGCACTAACGTGGCGATTTTAGGTGACCTTCAGGGACCGAAAATTCGTGTCTCAACCTTTAAAGAAGGAAAAGTGCTTCTGAACATCGGAGACTTATTTACCCTCGACAGCGCACTGGGGGCTGGAGAAGGCGATCAACGTGCAGTTGGTCTGGATTATAAAGAGCTACCTAACGATGTCTCTTGCGGTGATGTTCTCCTTTTAGACGATGGTCGGGTACAACTTGAAGTTTTATCAGTAAGCGCCACGGAAGTTCATACCAAGGTAATCATTGGTGGTCCTCTATCCAATAACAAAGGCATCAACAAAAAAGGAGGAGGACTTTCCGCCGCAGCACTGACCGATAAGGATAAAAATGACATAAAACTCGCGGCGGAATTAAAAGTCGACTACCTTGCCGTTTCATTTCCCAGAAATGGAGAAGACATGAAGTATGCACGCCAGCTGGCTCTCGATGCTGGATTACAAACGCGGTTAGTTGCCAAAGTGGAACGTGCCGAAACCGTAGAGAATGATGAAAACATTGATGATATTATTCTTGCTTCCGATACGGTCATGGTTGCTCGTGGTGACCTTGGGGTTGAAATTGGCGATCCAGAGCTGGTCGGTGTCCAGAAACAACTGATACGAAGAGCGAGAGCACTGAATCGTACTGTCATTACCGCAACTCAAATGATGGAATCCATGATAGAAAATCCCATGCCAACTCGTGCAGAAGTTATGGATGTTGCTAATGCTGTACTTGATGGCACCGATGCCGTTATGTTGTCGGGAGAAACCGCGGCAGGTAACTACCCTTTAGAGACCGTTCGTTCAATGGCGAGTGTCTGTATCGGTGCAGAAAAAATGTCAAAAATTAATAGACAAAATTACCACACAGACTCCATTTTCGAAACAGCAGAAGAGACTATCGTTATGTCGACTATGTTTGCTGCAAACCATGTCCGAGGTATTAAAGGCATCATCGCCTTAACAGAGTCTGGAAGAACTGCATTGATGATGTCGCGCTTTAGCTCTGGTCTCCCAATATTCGCATTATCAGGTAATGAAAGTGCATTGAATGTTACTGCGCTTTACCGTGGGGTTTTTCCTGTTTATTTTGATTTTCGTTCTACTAGTGGACTGCAAAACGCTCAAAAAGCGGTTGAGTTGCTGAAAAAACGCGGCCAACTTGATGAAGGTGACCTTGTTATCATTACTCAAGGTGATATTACGGACAAAGTCGGTGGTACAAATAGTTTGCGTATCCTTTCCGCATAACAAGTATCCCCAAACGGCTTACTTATTTTCCTCGATGGCTCTTTCAAAAAGGCACTTTGAGAAAGAGTCAACGAAGCGTTGCCCGGCTTCTAAACCGAGCTCATAGTCACTTAAGAGCTCGTCCTTGTTGCTTAGTAATGAGCTCGAACGCAGCAGTCGACTTGGCTTTATCTGTATGATAAAGCAGTCATCTGGAGGGGATTGTAGGAAACTCTGGGTTAATGAGTAGGTTTGATAATGTACCGCCAACATATCAGCCAGACCTGAATCAAATTTATCACCTAAAAGATGGCTAAGACGATAGACATCATCTGCTCCGAAAAGCCATCGCCCGCCGCTGAGGGCATCACGTTGATCTTTGACTTCACTCTCTTGACTCACCCTAACTAATTGCTCAGAGAAAAATTGCGCCCAATCATTTTTCAATCGCTCTAGTTTGTCCTGCCAACGTTCATGGAGTGTGTTAAGCACCGTAGTTTGCCAATTGGAAAAGTTAGCCTGTTCTATCTCGTTATCATTCCCCGAGATATCTTCCCCTTCGGTGCGAATAACAATAATACACCGAGCTTCTTTGCGCCAAGCCTCTTGCACTGGAATTGTCGCAGAAACTCCACCGTCAACATATTCTCCATGAGGAAATCGGATCGGCTGATGGTAGAGACGTGGTATCGCACAAGTCGCAACCAAAACTTGACGCCAATCATGATCAAACATAGGTAAATAATGATCCATAAGACGATGGGTATCTGTCACTGCTGCGTAAGCGTTACGGTTACCTAGTACATGTCTACCCGTTTCAATGTCGAGTAAGTACGGTGGGCGAGAAATTTTATCAAGAGCCCAGTCCAGATCAAGAAACTGCTTACGGCGTATAAAGCGAAATAAGTGAAAAAACTTCGGGTCAGTGGTCAAATCAAGGATAAAAGAACGACCTATACCTCTCTGGCGGCAAAGAAAAGCACAAAGATTAAGGGCTCCAGCGGACGTACCATAGAAAGACGTGAAAGGATCGAAGTTGTTGAGAAGAAAAGCATCAAGTACACCAGAGGTGAATATTCCTCTTTGCCCACCCCCTTGGGCAACCAGTGCTGTTCTGCCACCGATATATTTTTTTAGAACCGACATGTCCATTAAAACATCAGTGTCGGTCACTGTACCTTTGTTGCCCATAATATGGACTAAGCAGAAGTAATAGCGGTTATACCAAAGCCAAGAATAATGGCAAAAACTACCGCCGTAATAAGCAATGCAAACTTCAAATTAAATTCCATAGCAACCCCTCAAAAGCCGATAACAAATGAATAACACCTAAAAAACACACATTCAACATTTGTGCCTTGTTACTATTATATTATGGTGCCAACATCACGTTTGAAGAAAGGATTTAACGTCATTTGTACGTTAAGTTTGCGTAAGATTTATCGTTAAATGACGCAAAGAAAAAGCCAGCAAGTTCGCTGGCTTTTGTCTTATGGTTCAAGATCACTGCAGATGGTAGGGAGGCCTATCATATATATAGAGCTGTAGTCCCGCATAAAGGGGATACAAACCCAAAGACGCAACAGTCAAAAAGATCTTACGAAACTCCTTAGAGCCGTAGGCTTTGACAGAATAATGCTCCGGCTCTGGCACACTCAATAAGTATTTACCCAGTGAGCGGCCTATGAGACGAAAACACAACATGCTATACGTCATATAGATTATGATAAAAGTCATCATGATAGACATAACCAAAGCTAGTAATACTGGCAAAGCAGCATCATCATTTAATGATAACTTAGCTCCAGAGCTATTGATAAAGTCATACGTGAGAAATATCAAACCGGACAACAGCGCCTGAGTAAACATTTTAGCAATTAAGATATCAATTACAAAGGCACCAGTTCGCCTGAATTTCTCACTAAACAACGTTTACTTACCCAATAAAGAATTAATTTGTGCTTTGAAGCCGGCTGCCTCAGCACCATAGATTGCTTGAATCCCGGTATCACCGACTTTAACCAAGCCACGAGCACCAAGTTCTTGGGTCCAGTGATCATTATCCTTGACCTGACCATTGTCTTTAACCGTGATCCTAAGACGAGTAATACAGGCATCAACATCAACAATATTCTCTTTACCACCCAGCGCCTCAATCATTTGTTGCGCCTTTTGGTCGTCAGCCTGGTTTCCTTTTGAAGCTTGGTAATCTTTCTTAGAGACAACCGCTACCGCGCTACCCTTACGTCCTGGAGTTTTAACGTCAAATTTAATGATATACCAACGGAAGATTAGGAAGTAAATAACAGCATAGGCAATACCCACGAGAGGAATATAGAACCAGTTATTTTCAACGCCAGTCAAGCCCGGCAGCATACCGAATAAGGTGAAATCAATAAAACCGCCACTAAAGGTCATACCAACTTTGACATTCAAGAAGTCCATCAACAAGAAGGATAAACCAGCCAATGGAACATGTATCGCATAGTAAAGTGCTGGAGACAAGAAGAGGAATGTGAACTCAATGGGCTCGGTAATACCAGTCAGGAAAGCGGTAAGAGCGACAGAAAATAGTAACCCTCCTGCTGCTTTTTTGTTTTCACTGTCGGCTAGCGTATACATAGCATAAGCAGCCGCTGGCAAACCAAACATCATGAATGGGAATTTACCCGTCATAAAGTTCGTTGCTGTAAACTGAGAAAAGTCACCACTTGCTAAAGAGCTGAAGAACATATTTTGAGTGCCTTTGATCACTTCACCTGCAATCTCAGCTGTGCCGCCTATCTCAGTCTGCCATAGTGGTAGATAGAATACATGGTGAAGACCAACAGGAATCAGTGAACGCTCGATAACACCAAAAATGAACGAGGCAATATAACCGTGGCCACTTGCTGTCATCTCGCCAAGTGCCGTACCGATAGCGCCAAATGCCGCTCCGAAGAAAGGCCAAATAAAAGTGAGTGCAATCCCGTAAAAGAGCGCTGCGAAAGCACTAATGATCGGAACAAAGCGAGCTCCGCCAAAGAAGCCTAGGTAATCAGCAAGTTTTACATCATGATATTTGTTGTGTAGAACAACAGTGATAGCACCTGCAATAAGACCACCGAAAACTCCCATACTAAGCGTGTTTGATATTCCTAAAATATCAGACAAAACGCCTGGATACTCAGAGCCCATCAAAACAACAGTATTAGAAGCTGTGTTGATCATATTGGCGACAACGAGCGTTTTAGCAATCGCAACATTCATCACCAAATATGAGATTAGTGCGGCTAATGCTGCAGCACCTTTTTCTGCTCGAGCAAACCCTACAGCAATAGCAAGTGCAAACATAACAGGTAGGTTAGCAAAAACGATACCACCGGCAGCCGTCATAACCTGTAAAAAACTGTTTAGTACACTACCATCTTGAAGAACTGCGATGTTATACGCTTCAATCATGGTAGGGTTTGTAAAGCTGCCACCGATACCTAGCATAATACCTGCTGCAGGTAACAATGCGATAGGCAGCATAATGGCTTGTGAAAGTTTACTAAAGAAACCTTTCATCATTCATGCTCCTGATTAATTGATAGAATAATCGGGTTCTAACGGCACACCCCCGTAGCCTTAAATGTTAGCACCCTAGGAAACGAACACCTTTATCAGATATTATTTTCCGGCTCTAAATATATATTGATGACAATTAGACTTTCTACCAACTTGCTGAATTAAGTTTCAAACTCATAGATAGATCACAGTAAAAAACATGCGATAACGCACAAATTATCAATTTAAATTATTGATTTAAATAAAAAAACAAACAATTTTTATTAATTTCGATGGGTAAATAAATTCGCCATGAATGTTATTTTTTGTAACAAAAAAATACTTTGAGACTTTTGCCGACATTTTTTTCACATTAGGTGTGATAAGGCTTTAATTTCATCAGAAAAAGCAAGAAAAGGGAGTTGCCCCCCTTTTAGTATCATAAAATAACAAAAACTCTTTTTTTATTGCAAAAAAAGTTTTTTGAAATTTTGCGTCGTTTTTTCAGCAACCTCACTAAGTGAGCAACCTTTTAACTGAGCAATGTAAGAAGCAACTTCTACTACATAAGCTGGTTGGTTCTCTTTTCCTCTGTGTGGAACCGGCGCTAAATAAGGAGAGTCAGTCTCAATGAGTAGGCGTTCGAGGGGAAGTTCTTTAACAACCTCTTTCAACTCCGTTGCTTGTTTAAAAGTCACAATCCCCGAGATCGAAATATAAAATCCAAGCTCTATTGCCGCTTCAGCAAACGGTAAATCCTCGGTAAAACAATGAATCACCCCGCCACATTGATCTGCGTGTCCATTACGAAGGATTGACAAAGTATCTTCACGAGCATTGCGTGTATGAATAATTAATGGCTTATTTAACTTCACAGCAAGATCGACCTGTTGCTCAAACCGAAGTTTTTGTAACTGAGATGTCTCTGGTTGATAGTGATAATCAAGGCCGGTCTCGCCAATTGCAACTACCCTCGGGTGAGAAGCGTATTCATGCAGTAGGTCAAGAGCAAAAGGGCTCTCCACATCCAATGGATGGACTCCACATGAAGCATAGATATTTGAATGAGGTTCTATCATACCTAACATCTTAGGAAAGGAATCGAGCGTGACGCCCACTGAGAGCATTTCTGTCACTTTGACTTCACGCGCTTTTTGTAAAACGTCATCCAAGCCGTTGTGTACGTCTTGTAAGTCTAATTTATCAAGGTGACAATGAGAGTCTATAAACATGTTTCCTCATTAAAGTTGAAAAGCCAATCCATAATCAAAAGCTCAGCGTTAAGACCTGAGTGTTCGCCTAGTCTATTCAATAGAGTTAATAACTCTCTCGACCGGTCATACAAAAAAGAATAGCTCTTCGCTTTAGATAATGTTTCAGAGCCTGGCGTATAGAAAGGCTTGTGTACGCCGTATTGGAGTTTTTGAGCATCAGTCAGAATATGCCAAATCCATGATAGTCGTTCTATAGGCTCAACTGAGATCATTTTGCTCAACGACATGATATCGCCATCACCACGAGCAAGTTTAATCAACTCAGACTCAATGCTTGTGTACTGTTGAGATTTATTTTGCTCAATAAACGCTAAAGCAGATAAAGGTGCACCGTCGACTAAATGGGGAATATAGCTGTCGACTGGCTGATCCAATCGTTGTTCCAGCCATTGAATAACTTCCTGGTAATCAGGCTGCGGCACTCGCCATTTCTGACAACGGCTAATAATCGTGGGCATCAACGTACTGACTCTGTCGGTGACCAAAAGGAAAATACATCTTTCTGGAGGTTCTTCAAGTGTTTTCAGCAAAGCATTGGCTGCTGGTTCATTCATAAACTCAGCAGGCTCAATGACAAAAAGCCTTAAACCACCAAGCTGTGAAGACTCATACGCTACACGAGTGCATTGGCGTATTTGCTCGACTGTAATCGTTTTGCCTTCTTTTTCTGGTTGCACACAATGAAAGTCAGGGTGACTGTTCGACTCCATTAATTGACAACTGTGGCAAAAACCACACCCTTCAGATAGATTATTTTGACATAAAACAGCTCGGCTTAAAGCGCTAACTAAAGCCTCACTGCCAAAGCCAGCAGCTGTCTCTAATAAAACGGCATTTGGAAAACGGCTCGACTCTAGACTCACTTGCCATTTTTCCCATACAGCAGCAAGCCATGGATATGGGGATATCATTGTGTTTTCTGTACCCAGTCAGTAACCAGCTTATCTATTGACTCAGCTACTTGCGCAATACTCTGACTCGCATCGACAATAAATACAGAATCATCCTCTTTGGCAAGTTCCAAATAACGCTGACGTGTTCGTTCAAAGAAGCCTAAATCCATTTTTTCAATACGATCTAGCTCCCCCCTACCTCGAGCTCGCTCCAAACCAAGTTTTGGCTCAATATCAAGATAGATCGTTAAATTTGGTCTAAAGCAACCGAGCGCTGTCTGCTTAAGTAGGCTCATCGTCTCATTAGCTATTTGACGCCCACCTCCCTGATAAGCCTGAGAAGACATATCATGGCGATCACCTATAACCCATACATCATTTTCTAATGCAGGCTTAATAATATTCTCAACCAACTGAACTCTCGCCGCATACATCAACAAAAGCTCTGTCATGTCTTGTAATACTTCTCCTGGGTGTTCTTCCTTGACAAGAGAGCGTAATTTTTCTGCCAGTTCAGTACCGCCCGGCTCGCGTGTTTTTTGGATTTGGCTGATTCCAAGATTGCCAAGGGACTGTTCTACTGCTCTGATTGCAGTACTTTTTCCAGCACCTTCCAATCCTTCAATGACGATAAATTTCGCTGATTTCATTATTGACTTCTTAGTTGTTTCAAATACGCACGCACAGCACGGTTGTGTTCAGTTAATGTTTTCGAAAATACATGTCCTCCCTTACCACTGGCAACGAAATAAAGGTAAGGGCTCTTTTCAGGGTTCAACGCAGCAACAATAGATGCTTCACCAATCATCGCAATTGGAGTCGGTGGTAAACCTAGTATGGTATAAGTGTTGTAAGGCGTAGGATTTCTAAGATCTCGCTTACGAATATTTCCGTCGTATTTATCACCCATTCCATAGATCACCGTGGGGTCAGTTTGTAAACGCATACGCTTATTCAAGCGATTAATAAATACACTTGCAACACGGTTACGCTCCGAGTCTATTGCTGTTTCCTTCTCAATAATCGAAGCGAGAATGAGAGCGTCGTAAGGCGACTCTAAAGGCAAGTCTTCTTGCCTTTCCGTCCAATATCTGTCGAGCATCTTTTTTAGTCTCAGTGACGCTCTTTGTAAAATATCTAAATCTGAAGTCCCATAGGTATAGTGATAAGTTTCTGCTAAAAATAAGCCTTCTAATTTATCGTGAGATAAGCCCAATTTATCTGCAATTTGCTTTTCATTTAAATGCTCGATTTGATGCTTTAAGTAGGGAGTATTTTTAAACACCTCAAGCCAATCTTGGAATGTTGAGCCCTCAACGAAAGTAATGGAAAATTGGTGTTCTTTACCTTCCTGAAATAATTGAATAGCTTGTTTAAGTGTCATATCAGCTTCTAACTGATAAGTCCCTGCTTTTAGGTGCGTCAACTCTGGGTGCAAAAAACGCAGTACTTTTTCGATTTTACTCGTATTAATTAGCTCAGCTTGAGCTAAATCATGCAACACACGTTGAAAGCTTCTCCCATTGTGCAATGTAAAAATCTCAGTACTTGTTTTAAGTTGTAACGGCTGATTAACGTATTGCTCCGCCTGCCGCTCGACGAAAAAAAATCCCCCTGCGAGTATGGTTGCAACAACAATAGCAAAAAGAGCGATCCTTTTAATCACGATTGAAACATCTCCTGAATATGACGAGTAAACTTGCCTATTTTATACGAATTCGACTCAATAGTGTGCACTGGCGCAACACCTAAAATAGAATTACAGATAAAAACCTCCTCTGCACCTAAGAGAGCGTCTAACCTAAATCGGTCAGTATAAACGATGATATTTTCTTTTAATGCCCAATCGAGTATTTTACGCCTGATAACACCATTGACTCCGGCTCGATCAAGCAAGGGTGTATACAAAGTGTTATCTGTAAGCCAAAATATATTCGCCCTCGTTGTCTCGATAACATAACCATCAATATCGAAAGCAACACCGTCGACTTTTGCTTGACGTTCCATCTCTGATTTAAGTAATACTTGTTCTAATCTATTATTATGCTTGTGGCCAGCAAGTAATGGATTATGACCTAGCGGAGTTTGGCACACTCCTAATTCTATTCCGACTTGAGCCCAATTTTGATAATGGAGAGGAAACTCAAACCTACTAATGACGATATTAGGCTTGCCAACTTGCGATGGACTGTAACCACGACCTCCCTCACCTCTTGTGATAAGTAGCTTTAACCCGCCCTTATCTTCTCCGGTATTAACTTGCTCAAGCCATTCTTCAACCTGCTTCCAGTCGGGTCTTGGAATGTTTAAAACATCAAGGCAGCTATTCATCCGCTCCATATGTTCTATCCAGTGCACAATCCGATCATTTTGTGTCAGCATCGTAGTAAAACAGCCATCACCATACTGAAAAGACCGATCTGCGATAGAAATTACAGAAGACCACTCACCATTAACTAAAAACATCGTGCTCCTTTCATTCGAACTTAATAGCTATACTGGAAATCCATCGATGGGGTATTTAATAACAAAAACGGCTCAATGCCAAAGCATTAAGCCGTTAATTCTCGGTGACAGTCCAGTATTTTAAATTTTCTTAAATACTAGAGACCCGTTTGTACCGCCGAAACCAAAGGAATTACAAATTGCGTATTCCATTGATACTTCTTTAGCAGTGTGAGGAACGAGATCAATATCAAGATCATCTTCTGGATTGTCTAAGTTGATGGTTGGCGGAACAATTTGGTCTACCAAGGACATCACTGTGATTATCGCTTCTACCGAGCCTGCAGCACCGAGCAAATGGCCCGTCATAGATTTAGTCGAAGAAACTTTAACTTGTTGCGAACCTTCTTTGCCTAAAGCCCGCTTCACACCTTTTATCTCGGCCACATCACCAGCTGGTGTAGACGTGCCGTGAGCATTAACGTAACCGACCTGAGTACCAATGATCCCTGCATCACGCATGGCGGCTTCCATCGCAAGAGCTCCACCGGAGCCATCTTCGCTTGGAGAAGTCATATGATAAGCATCACCTGACATACCGAAGCCCACTAACTCAGCGTAAATTTTAGCACCGCGAGCCTTAGCGTGCTCATATTCCTCGAGTACCATCATTCCAGCACCGTCACCTAGAACGAAACCATCACGATCTTTATCCCAAGGACGAGAAGCTTTTTCAGGTTCATCATTACGCGTAGACAGTGCCTTTGCTGCTCCAAAGCCAGCCATACCTAGAGGAGTAGATGCTTTTTCTGCACCTCCGGCAACCATAGCCTCCGCATCGCCATATGCAATCATTCGTGCTGCATGGCCGATATTATGAAGGCCTGTTGTACACGCTGTTGAGATGGCAATATTTGGGCCACGCAATCCACGCATAATAGATAAGTTACCTGCAACCATGTTAACGATGGTTGAAGGAACGAAAAATGGGCTTACCTTACGAGGTCCCTTGTCTACAAGTGCAGTGTGACCCGCCTCTATAAGATCGAGACCACCAATTCCTGAGCCAATAGCAACACCTATACGTGCTGCGTTATCTTCATTAACTTGTAAACCAGAATCATCAAGAGCTTGGATACCTGCTGCAATGCCGTATTGAATGAATAAATCCATTTTACGAGCATCTTTTTTCGACATGTAATCGGTGCAATCAAAGTCTTTGACTAGGCCTGCGAAACGAGTGGAAAAATTTTCAGTGTCGAAATGTTCAATACTAACAATACCACTCTTACCAGCGACTAGGTTTTTCCAAGAAGATTCTACTGTGTTGCCTACCGGTGACAACATACCCATGCCAGTGACAACAACACGACGCTTGGACACGATTTTACTCTCCGGAGTTAAAATTTTTTGAAAATATGAATAGTTCAGATAGAACTCAGGCGGCCAGAAGGCCGCCTGGGTGAGATATTACTGAGCGCTGTTTACGTAATCGATCGCAGCTTGAACAGTAGTGATTTTCTCAGCTTCGTCGTCTGGAATCTCAGTGTCAAATTCTTCTTCTAGAGCCATTACTAGTTCAACAGTGTCTAGAGAATCCGCACCTAGGTCGTCTACAAACGAAGCTTCGTTTTTAACTTCAGCGTCGTCTACACCTAGCTGTTCAACAATGATTTTCTTTACGCGTTCTTCGATGTTGCTCATTTTTCTTTTCCTTTACAGATTTCGCTTAATGCGATGATTCAGTAGTTTATTCGAACTAATGAAAGTTGCAAGAGGGGTCTTGCTGGTCAAACCACAATTTTAGCGATTTTAACCGAAATTCAACACATTTTTGATATAAATCATGCACAAATGTTGTGCACCTTTACATCTCTAACCGCAAACTATAGGCGATTTTTATGACAATAAATAGCTAAATTAAAGATATTCAGTAAAATTTATTCTATTCGTAGAAATTTGAATGAAATTTTATGTAATCCGCATTCAAAATTACAAATGAATCAATTAAACCATGTACATCCCGCCATTTACATGCAAAGTTTCACCAGTAATGTACGCTGCTTCTGGCGATGCTAAGAAGACAACAGCTGATGCAATTTCACGTGGGTCTCCGAGACGACCTGCAGGCACATTCGCCAATGTCGTAGCTCTTTGATCATCATTCAATGCTTTAGTCATGTCCGTTTCAATAAAGCCGGGCGACACTGTGTTCACTGTGACGCCGCGTGACGCAACCTCACGAGCCATAGATTTGGTAAAACCAATCACACCAGCTTTCGCTGCAGCGTAGTTAGCTTGACCCGCGTTGCCCATAGTACCAACAACTGAGCCAACATTAATAATACGACCAGCACGTTTTTTCATCATGCCACGTAAAACTGCTTTTGACATACGGTATATAGGTGTCAGATTAGTATCGATAATGTCATTCCATTCATCATCTTTCATTCGCATCAATAAGTTATCACGGGTAATACCCGCGTTGTTAACTAGCACATCAATAGCGCCAAACTCATCATTGATGGTCTTTAACGTCGCTTCAATAGACTCAACATCAGTCACATTGAGCGCTAATCCGCGTCCCTTATCACCCAAGTAATCACTGATAGCTGCAGCACCAGTTTCTGAGGTCGCTGTGCCTATAACCGTGGCACCACGTTCAACCAAAAGCTCTGCAATGGCACGACCGATACCGCGGCTTGCACCTGTTACAAGTGCAATTTTACCCTCTAAATTCATCATTTCTATAATCCTCAAAACTGACTAAGACCTGGCGGCTTCTAATGATGTAACATCATTGACAGCTGCACCGCTGAGTGTTTTTACAATTCGTTTAGTAAGCCCTGTTAATACTTTGCCTGGACCAAGTTCAAGCAACTTTTCGACATCTTGTTGTGCCATAAGTTCTACACTCTCAGTCCAACGAACAGGGCTGTATAATTGGCGAACCAAAGCATCTTTAATTTTTTCTGGGTCTGTCTCAGCAATCACATCAACATTATTAATAACTGGTAGATTCGGCAGTTTAAATTCAATTGTTTCAAGAGCCATCGCTAACTTATCGGCCGCAGGTTTCATCAGGGCACAATGTGATGGTACTGATACAGGAAGTGGCAGTGCACGTTTTGCTCCTGCTTCTTTACAAAGTATCGCTGCCCTTTCTACTGCATCTTTACTACCTGCAATAACGACTTGGCCCGGTGAATTGTAGTTGACCGGTGAGACAACGTCGTCTTGTGCTGCTTCCGAGCAAGCCTTGGCAATAAGATCATCGCTGAGACCAATGATGGCGTACATAGCGCCCGTGCCAGACGGAACAGCTTCTTGCATCAAGCGGCCACGCAATTCTACAAGCTTAACGGCTTCTCTAAAGTCAACAACTCCAGCACAAACAAGTGCAGAATACTCACCTAAACTATGCCCAGCGAGATTTGCAGGCTGCTCAAAACCCAACTCTTGCCAAACACGCCAAATCGCAACGGAGGCAGTTAAGAGAGCTGGTTGGGTTCGAAAAGTCTGATTTAAGTCTTCAACGGGGCCATTCTGAACCAAAGCCCACAAATCATAGCCAAGTACATCAGAGGCTTCATCGAAGGTTTGTTTTACCACATTATATTGTTCGCCAAGCTCTGCAAGCATCCCTACAGATTGGGAGCCTTGACCTGGAAATACAATAGCAAACTTGCTCATTAACTTTTCCTTTAATCAAAGTAATAGAGGTGTCTCGCGACACCTCGTAGATGAATTCTCATTAGGCTAAAACTTAACTAGGGCAGAGCCCCAAGTGAAGCCTCCACCAAATGCCTCAAGTAATAGCGTCTGACCACGTTTAATGCGGCCGTCTCGAACCGCTTCGTCCATCGCTGTCGGTATCGTTGCAGCAGAAGTATTGCCGTGTTTATCTAACGTAATAACGACTTGGTCCAAAGACATTGACAGTTTTTTGGCCGTAGCCGAAATAATGCGGTAGTTAGCTTGATGTGGAACTAACCAGTCAAGCTCAGATTTATGCATATCGTTGGCCTCTAAAGTATCTTTTACCAGCTTAGATAGCTGAGTCACGGCAACTTTAAATACCTCATTACCGGCCATATGCAGCCATTTATCTGTGTCTTCACCCCGTTTTGGTGCTTCAGCACTTAATAATTCACCAAAACGGCCATCTGAGTAAATGTGGGTAGAAAGTATCCCTGGCTCATCGCTTTGACCGACAACC
This sequence comes from Vibrio caribbeanicus ATCC BAA-2122, assembly GCF_000165125.1. Taxonomy (GTDB): domain Bacteria; phylum Pseudomonadota; class Gammaproteobacteria; order Enterobacterales; family Vibrionaceae; genus Vibrio; species Vibrio caribbeanicus. Next base: position 103,592 of record NZ_AEIU01000059.1, read on the forward strand.
ATTGCTCCTGCACCATCACCGAACAGAATGATAGTAGAACGGTCTGTCGGATCACACAGTTGAGATAAAACATCAGCACCGATAACCAAAACATTTTTACACATGCCCGTTTTGACATGCTGATCTGCAACTGAGAGAGCATAAACGAAACCAGAGCACGCAGCAGCCAAATCAAAAGCAGGACAACCCTTGATACCGAGCTTCGCTTGAACTTGGCAAGCGGATGAAGGAAAGTTGTGACTACCACTGGTGGTTGCGACAATAACTAAATCAATGTCATTTCTATCGATCCCAGCCATTTCAATCGCTTTTTCAGCCGCAAGATAGCCCATCTCAGCAACCGTTTCATTTTTATCAGCGATGCGGCGTTCTCTAATACCCGTTCGAGCAACAATCCATTCATCACTTGTATCTACCATTTTCTCAAGATCTGCATTTGTGCGAATCTGAGATGGCAGGTAGCTGCCAGTACCTAAAATTTTGCTATACATGAAGACTAATAATGCCTCTCGAGTAAAATCGCTTCCAAACGATCGCTAATACGGCTTGGTACCTGAAGTTTAACCTGTTGAATAGCCTCACCAATTGCATTAGTGACAGCTTCAACATTGGCACTTCCGTGGCTTTTAATTACAATGCCACGCAATCCTAACAAACTTGCGCCATTATACTGGTCGGGGTTCAGCGTTTTTAGTGCATTAAATGCACTGGAAAATAGTTTTTGGGCAATCCAGCCTTTCCAAGACTTCGACGTGATACTGGTTCTTAACTTTTCTATAAAAAGTTGAGCAGTCCCTTCACATGCTTTTAAACAAACGTTACCCACAAAACCATCACACACGATGACATCTACTTTATCAGACAGTAACTGGTTGCCTTCTATATAACCCGTAAAATTAATCGATTGAGTTTCCGAAAGCATTTCGGCACAGCGCTTAACTAAATCGTTGCCTTTTATTTCCTCAGCACCAATATTCAACAGTGCAACTCGAGGACGCCGATGAATATATTGCTCTACCAAACAATTCCCCATAACAGCAAACTGGAAAAGCGCTTCAGCATCACTCGATACATTCGCTCCGAGGTCGAGCATCCAACTCCGGCCGCCAGAAGAAGTTGGAAGTGCGGAGATGAGGGCTGGCCTTTCAACTCCGGGTAAAAGCTTCAGTTTAAATCGAGAAAGCGCCATCAATGCACCGGTATTTCCACTGCTTACGCAGGCATCCGCTTGGTGAGTAGCGACTAAATCTATTGCTCTACCCATAGAGCTACCATGATGATGACGAAGAGCCAGTGATGGTTTTTCACTGTCGGAGATGACTTTTTCTGTATGCTGAATGCTCAAACGCTCACTTGGTTGAGTACCCAATGCGGAAAGTTGAGAGGAAATCGTAGAGTGATCGCCTATGAGAATCACTTTAAGCTCCGGAAAATGTGACAATGCCTGCACGGCGGCAGGCACTGTTACGCTGGGCCCTAAGTCCCCGCCCATTGCATCAAGTGCAACGGTAATCATATTCAAAGGTCAACCTTACTTGTTGATAACCTTTTTGCCACGGTAGTAACCTTCTGCAGTTACGTTGTGACGTAGGTGAGTTTCACCTGAAGTTGCGTCTACAGATAGTGCAGCTGTAGTTAGGGCATCGTGTGAACGACGCATACCACGCATTGAACGAGATTTCTTACTCTTTTGTACGGCCATTGACCCTACTCCTGTGTTGATGCTTAAAAAATTACTTTTTTAAGCTCTTTAAAACGTCAAATGGATTTGGTTTCTCTTCCACAATTTCTTCTGGAATTTCGCCAAACACCATGTTATCTGAATCAACGCTACAGTCCGCTTCATCATGCATTGCTATCTGAGGCAAATTTAGAATAAACTCGTCTTCAACTAACTGTATTAGGTCGACTTCACCGTACTCGTTAAGATCTACCAAATCGTACTCTTCCGGTGCTTCCTCTTCAGTTTTTTCACCGCGGTACGGTGTATAAGTGAAGTGGACTTCGCTTTCATGTGCGAAAACCTCATTACAGCGTTGACACTCTAAACCGACTTCGATGTTAGCTTTACCAGAGATAACAACGAGTCGCTGCTCATCTAAATCAAATGACAATGACACTTGAGCGTCGCGTTTCACGCCTTCGACCGACTCCGTTAAGCGCTTAAAAAGACTGACTTGGATGATACCATCAAAATCAAGGCGTTTCTGGGCAGCTCGTGTTGGGTCAACCGTTCGCGGTATTTTTACCTTTTGCATAGGGCGCGAATTTTATCTTCCAAATCGTTTTGAGTCAAAGAAAAAGGCGAAAAAAGTGCAGTTTTTTTCCTTTTAACGAATAGAGCTGGTTTCAAGTACTCAATTTGCATTAAGCTTGACTGACTTTATAGGCCAGCTTTAAGAACTATGTCAATCTATTCCATTGTTTTAGCATCGACTTCTCCCTTTCGCCAGCAACTCCTCAAAAAGCTCGCGATTCCATTTGATACTGCCTCTCCTAATTTTGATGAGACACCACTGCCAAACGAAGATCCTTTAGAGTTGGTAAAGCGACTCGCGATAGGCAAGGCGCAATCATGTACAACGGAAAAACCAAGCCTAATTATCGGTAGTGATCAAGTTTGCGTTATCGATGGTGACATTATCGGCAAACCACTAAATCGTGCCAAAGCCATCGAACAACTATCACGGCAAAGCGGAAGAAAAATTCAATTCTATACAGGATTGGCGGTGTATAACACAGTGACAAACAAAACCAATGTCAAAGTCGATACTTTTACCGTTTACTTCCGTTCTCTATCCCAGAAAAAAATTGAGCACTACATTGATAAAGAACAACCCTTTTACTGTGCTGGTAGCTTTATGTGTGAGGGGCTAGGCATCGCACTATTTGAAAGACTTGAGGGCAAAGACCCCAATACATTGATTGGTCTACCTTTAATCGACCTCGTGGATATGCTCGAAGAACAAGGCATTGAAATTCTCTAAGCGAATTAAAAGTGATATATACCCAAGTGACTTCAAAATGCAGGATTCAGAGCGATACCACAGTGTTGAGTTCAAGGAAAATAACGCAGCGGAATAGTGAGCTCTTACCAAGTTATTTGACGATGAAATCGGCGCTGTTGCACGCTCCCGAATGGCGAGTTGTCTTGCTTTACATACGTCGTTACCGATTTTCAATTTAGATGACTAGATTTTCAAATCGTTGCCTTGCCCGTAAAGCAAATCATTCTCGCTGAACCTAGCATCTTGAGGTTACTTGGGTATAACCAAGTGACTTCAAGAGATAGGATTCAGTTCGTTGTCAGTGAGGAAGATTGTCTTAACTTGAAAAGTACCACGTTGTTTTAACAAATAAATCAATGAGACGGAATGAAGAACTTTTGATAAGCTGAAGAAACCCTAAAATTAACTTATCGAGAGCATTAAGCCATGCTCAGTGTTGTCATCATCGATTACCCTAATGCACTGCAGAGTGCTGTCCACGGGTTAAAGGAACTGTTTTTATTAGCCAACGATTGTCTGGAGCAAAACGATTCTCCTCAACTCTTTGCCATCAACATACTTAAACCCTCTGACACATCGGCTCAAGACACCAGTGGTCATATTGTGATTGTTCCACCTAGTCTGGGAGGCGACTATTATCTCACACCTGAGCCGATATTAACTACCTACCTTACCCGGGTACATGAAGCTGGTTCTCTATTATGTTCGGCATGTGCAGGCAGTTTTATTCTTGCCAATAGTGGGTTGCTCAAAAACCGTCAAGCAACGACCCATTGGCACTTTGAAAAAACGTTTCGCCAAGCCTACCCCGACGTAAACTTAGACACAGAGCGACTACTTATCAACGATGGAGATATTATTACTGCTGGCGGGCTGATGTCATGGGTAGACTTAGGGCTAGAGATTGTTGCAAGATTCACCAAACCACATATCATGCGCCAAGTGGGTAAATTCCTCATTGTCGATACTGCAAAGCGAGAACAGCGCTATTATCAGAGCTTTAACCCGCCATTCGACCATGGGAATCACTCGATAATAAAAGTGCAGCACCATATCCAAATAAGTTATCAGTCGTCCCTAAATATTAGAGAGTTAGCTCAGATGGCCTTCATGAGTGAACGTACGTTTCTTAGGCAATTTCTTCAAATTACGGGATATAAACCGACTCAATATATCCAGCGAGTACGGATTCAAAAAGCGTGTGAGCTACTCGAAAGTAGCTCACACAGCGTGGAAACCATTACGCAAATGGTTGGTTACGAAAATGCCAATAGCTTTCGCAAAGTCTTTCAAAAAATTATGGGGTTGAGTCCATCAGCTTTTCGAGCAAGATTTGCCTAGACACTTGCGCTTTAGGCTATGGAAAGAAGTTTATGTAATCTTATAATTAGGTAACTCATTGATGCAGATTTACAGTATTTCATCTGGGTTCCAATCTTAAATCGTTGAATTTGATCAAACGCATCGAACCTGCTAACTTAATATACTAAACTGTTGATTTTATTGTAAATGATTTATATTCCAAAACGTTTGGATAGTCACAGCACTGGTAGAAATTTAGTTGTCATTTTAAGGAAGAATAGATGCGTGTCAGTTTCACTACACTTACCGTTTCGGTAGCGCTCCTAACAGGGTGCACCAATCAAGGAGTTTATACCGTGGTTAATCCCTCTAAATCTGAGATTATTGCTCAAAAAATTCAGGCCCCTGTTGCGAAAAAAGAACCTTACCAAATTACGACGCACGGTGACACAAGGGTCGATAACTATTATTGGATGCGCGATGATTCTCGCACTGATCCAGAGATCCTTGCTCACCTTGAGCAAGAAAATCAGTATGTAGCCTCTGTTCTTCAGCACACGGAAGATATGCAAGAAGCTTTATTCCAAGAACTTAAAGGTCGCGTCGCGAAAGATGATAGCTCCGTACCCGTTCGTAAGGGCCAGTTTTACTATTCAAGCGAAGTCAAAGGTGATCAAGAATATCGCATTTATATGCGTGCTTCGGACTTTGCAGGCTCAGATAAGCAAATCATCCTCGACGTAAATAAGCTTGCTAAAGGTCACGAATTTTTCTCAATGGGTGATTGGGCAATAAGCCCAAATGATAAACTGATTGCCTACAGTGAAGATACTCTTAGTCGACGCGTTTACACGATCAAAGTCAAAGACCTGACAACAGGACAATACCTCAAAGATACCATTGAAGGTGCATCCAACGATATTGTTTGGCAAAATGATAATAAAGCTTTTTATTACATCAAAAAAAATCCACAAACCCTACTGGGATACCAAGTCTACCGCCACGTTTTAGGCACAGCTCAGCAAACTGACCAGTTGATCTACGAAGAAACAGATACCTCCTTCTATACAGGGCTCGGTAAAAGTAAAGATGAGTCTATCATTTATATTTACCACTCAAGCACGGAAACCAGCGGTTTATCTATACTTGATGCAAACAACCCAAATGCTATGGCTCACCCCTTCTACCCACTAGAAAAAGGAGTTGAGTACAGTATCGCTAAACTTAATGACTGGTACTATATCTATACTAACTATCAGGCGGTTAATTTCCGTCTTATGAAAGTGCACAGTGAAAATGTTCTAGAACGAGGCCAATGGCAAGATGTTGTTGCTCCGAACAAAGGCACCCAACTGGTAGACTTTGATCTATTTAACAATCACCTAGTGTACGAACAACGTAGAGATGGCCTAAGTACAATTACTATTCGCGAGTTATCTTCTGGTAAAGAAACACCTCTTAAATTCAATGATACCTCATTCGCTGCTTACCTTAGTGGAAATGAGGAATTGGATAATCCCAACGTCAGAATCTACTACAGCAGTTTAACCACACCAGGTACTTTCTATGACTTTGATTTAAGCAATGGTCAAAGCACGCTGCTCAAACAAACACCGGTACTTGGCAACTTTAATGCTGATAATTATCAATCAGAGCGAATTATGGTCCAAGCTCGTGATGGAAAGCAGGTACCCGTTTCTCTCGTCTACCGCAAAGATATGTTTAAAAAAGATGGAACCAATCCAATTTATCAATATGGCTACGGTTCTTACGGACATACGATAAAACCAACCTTCAGCTCTGATCGCCTTACTCTTTTGGACCGTGGTTTTGTCTTTGCAATAGCCCATATCAGAGGCTCAGAGATGTTAGGAAGACCTTGGTATGAAGATGGCAAGAAGCTGACTAAACAAAACACATTTAATGACTTTATTGATGTTACACGCGCACTAACCGAGCAAGGTTATGGCTCCAAAGATAAAGTCTTCGCTGTTGGCGGTTCAGCGGGAGGTCTACTAATGGGCGCAGTTATCAACCAAGCTCCTGAACTCTATCGTGGTGTTGCCGCACATGTACCTTTCGTTGATGCAGTGACTACCATGCTTGACGAATCAATTCCGCTAACAACCAACGAATTTGATGAGTGGGGCAATCCCGCAGAGAAAGTTTTTTTACGACTATATGAAGAGCTATTCTCCTTACGATAATATTGAGCAAAAGGAATACCCCAACCTATTAGTCACTACAGGGCTTCATGATTCACAAGTACAATACTTCGAACCAATGAAATGGGTGGCTAAGTTACGAGAATTAAAAACGGACAAACACGCACTGCTATTCAAAACCGATATGGAGGCTGGCCATGGCGGTGCATCCGGTCGTTTTAAACATCTAAGAGAAGAAGCATTAGAATACAGTTTCTTTTTAGATTTATTAGAAAGCGACTGATTACTGCTGCGCATACTCTTATCAGGCCCGTTTCTAACGGGCTTTTTTATTTCAAAAGGCAAGCACGAGCTCAAATGAAAAACTCGTAACAGGTTCACCTCTCTCGTTTGGTCGCATATCATCGTATCTTTTAAAAGAGAATCTAGTAGCAACCCACCGAAAATAACCTCAAGGTAACGTTTTAGCAGGAGCTGTTACTGTGCCGCTTTGATAGCTAAACAACTTGCTAAAAGCCAGCCATTTTATCGCACTATGTTTCTTATGTGCAGCACTGTAATAGTGCTCTATACCCCGTCTTTAAGCCACTTGGATATAAACCAAGCCTACCTCAAAGATAATATTAAAAATATCAATATTTAATCTGTAATCATTACTTTTAAATATTTATTAGATATTGCCTATTACACAAATAGGTAATATCTATTAAATTGTAACTTCAAAAATCTCATATTTAATAATCCATAAAAATAAAACAAATAGAAATATTTTAATGTGACACCGGTTCACGAAATAATTTAATTTTAAAAATCAAACCATGATTAAAAAATAGAAATTAAAGATATAAAAATTAATAAAAAAAACATTAAAAACAACCACGAAAAAAATATATAAATCCCATTTTTTTCATATATTTAAAGAGATAATGTTAATGACAGATATATTAACAAAAAGTAAATCGGATCAAATGTTAACCAAAAAGATCGCATTTACGTGACATTCACCTCAAATTAAAACATTCATTTAATATAGGTTTATCAAAAAACAGAGGGGGATAAACATAGAAAACAAACACAACATTAATTAAAAACAAAAATACCGCATTCCATAAAAAATAAAAAAATGCCACTAAAGTGGTGGGGATGCTTATTATCAAAAAAGGACAGACAATGAAAAAAACATTCTTATTATCTAGTATATGCTTAAGTTTAATATCCACAGGTGTAAATGCGACATTATTTAGCAATGGCCCTTCGAAACAAATAAATACAACAATCGAAAAAATAAGTGTAAAAGCAATAACCGCTGATGATGGTGTATTTATTGATACAGACTCTGACGAATTTTTGCTAGAAAGAAAGGAATGGCAGCAAATCAAAGCTTATGTAGAGAGTGCTTTAAAGCTCCCGACAACAGAAGCTGCGATGCGCTCACTTTTTAAAATTCATTCCGATGAGGTTGAGTTCTCACGTTTCGAAGCAGTCTTGGACCAATACAAAGACATCAAATCTAGTGCAAGGCATTGGGACACAGCACTCTACCCAGACATTGTATCACTGGCACTTAGCTTGGGTAACTACAATAATATTCGAGAGCGTTTTACCCAACCACTTACTGACAATTTAAATATCATCATAAACAAAGCATTTTCAACTGATGACGAATCTCAAAAGGAGCTTGAGAAAGCGAGACAGCTGGCAATAGTGTATTTAAGTACACTGAAAAGTTTTTCAGAACAGTATCAAAATCAAGCAGCTAAAGCGCACAGTGACTTACTCGAATACGCGACGCAAATGGAAGAGCAACGCCAACAGCTCCAAGTTCTTTTGGATACTCATGGTCAAGAGCTTGAAAATGATGGAAGCGCACTTAAAGAAAAACTCACAACATTAAATGATGAAATCACTAAATTAAATGCAGAATATGACCATTATGTCGCTGTCTCAGCGTCAGCCGTCGTTTACGTTTGGGCTCCTATGTTCTCTCTGCCTGTAATGGGGGCTTTTGGTAAATATGCTGAAGACGTTCGCTACAAACGCAATCGCATTTTAGAGGAAGTCGAAGTATTAAGTCAGAAACTATCAACACGCGAAAAAATCTACGCATCATATGATGCCTCTGCGAAAAGTATCGACCAAATTCATGCCAAGCTGAACGAGGCTCTCCCCCACGTCAATAACCTTAAGCTTCATTGGCAAAAGATCAATACCGAATTTGACTCTCTAATTCTGGCTTTGAAAAACGCATCAGGAGAAGGAAGTATTTTACAATCCGATTCCTTCCTAGGTGCAGCTCATACCCTTGCCAATACTGCCACAATTGAGAGCAATTGGTCTGAAATCAGTCGAAAAGCAAAACGTTTTGCTGAAAACGCCTATCAACAAGTTCAAGAAGGTGAAGCGCTATAAATTAGCGACCTAACCGAATCGTTTAATCCCCACCAGTTCTTTCCTCACCCTCTATAAATAAGAGGGTGCGGGAAAGGCTACCTAAAATTTTGCTGGGTCAAAAAGGAAAAGAAAAAATGAAAAAACTCATTGCCTTAGCCGTTGTGATGTCTGCCTCTCACACCTCTTTTGCCTCTGAATGGCTTGAGAGTAATCATTTACCTCATTACCTATCGTATCCTGAACGTCTTGATACCGTAGACTCCAAACAGGATCAGGTAACCCGTACAGTCTCTGCACTGCATGTAAATTTAAATAATTGGATTGAAGAACAAGATCTCTACCGAACAAAACCAAACACGGTACATATATTTGCCGACACGATTGAAATCTCTCAAAACTTTAACCTGCTGGTTAATAATCAAAATATCATCATTTTTGCTCGAAAAATTATTGGGCGAGGCAGTCCCAATATTGTATTGGGAAAGGAAGGTGCAGTATCTTCAATCACTATCATTGCCCAAGATATAGAAACGCCATTTAGCGTCTCGGCTCATCAGGCTGATGGCAACATAAAATATGAACGTGTAGACCTAAAGAATACTTCAGGTACCAGTATTCTCCTTGCAGGAAAAAACTACCGAAAAGTAGACCTAACCAAAAACTACGCCTCAAGCTTGCAGCTAGGTAAAGACTCTTTTTCAGGTGTTATCAACCGCTCTTTTGATATGGCGGCAAGCATCTATGATCAAGAACCGGAAACTAGTCTTAAAATGTTAAACTGGCTTGAGGAAAGCATGCGAAAATCAGGGAATACCGTAGCAAACGACCCTGTTCTTGAGGATTTATACCTACAGACCCTAGCATTCCAAAGTTTCGCACAACAAAGTAGTCGTAAAAACAATTTTGTCCCCTATTTAGACCGTTCACTTTATCAAAACAAATTCGCCGCTTACCTCGATACCATGATGGCGTTTGAGGAGAAACGTGAACGTGTAATGCAGACACACAATAGCATTCAGGACAAAATTCAAAATGCACGCCTCGCCGGAGATAATATTAAAGATGTGTTAAAAACACAAAACATCATAATCGAACAATCTGAACAAAATATCACCAAACTGCTTGCCGGTATTAGAGATATTAAGGCTCAATACAACGCTCAGGAGTTAATTGCGTTGAGTGCAGGTACCAAATATCGCACTGGTGTCGACAAGTGGCAAAGGGACCAAAAAGTCAAAGCAGGGCTTGCTGTTTTTAAGGCCCTAATTGAACTTGGTGGCGCGATCAGCGGTGTCTTTACTGGCAACTTGTCTGCTGCAAATGACTTACAAGAACAGCTCACCAAAGAAGTACCAGAAGCTCTTGATCGTGCGAAAAACTTAGTGACCAATATCAAGAACATCACAGATGTGATAGAGAAAGTATCGAAGACGGTTGATGGTATAAATAATTTAGGTGGTGAGATTAAAACCGCATCAAAGCTTAATAAACTCTTTAAGAAAGTCGAAGAATTTAAGTTCAACACCCCATCATTAAGCGAGAGTAACTTAGCATGGGATAAAATGCTAATAGAGGTAAAAAGTAACCTTCGCTACGCCCACGAGAAAGAAATCAAAGGCGCTCGCGAGTATCTGATCGAGCTTGAGAAGCAAATTTTACTCGGTAAAGCAATTAATGCTGCTCAATTAAACTTGATTCAAAAACAAGCAGAGTTGGTTGACCTAATTTTAACCAGAAAGGTGACGATTAGACAAAGCGAGAGACTAAACGGCTACATTGATGAAGCTGGTAAAGATGAAAACGCACAGCAACTTATGGAACAAGAACTATATCGAATGTCTGTTCACTTTAAACGTCCGATGTTTGTAGCATTGTCAAACTATGTTGCCGCCTACAACTATTGGTCTTTAAGTTCCAACAGCCGCGTTAAACCAAGCTTGAATAAACCTTATTACGAATATCGAGAAGACTTAGCCACCATTGCAAGTGATTATAATGATGCGCTAAATAAGTTTCGCCCCGGGCCCCAGCCCTTCAAGGTGGCTGATATCATCATAGATGACAGGGAGCAAATCAACACCTTGGCGACTAAGGGAGAGTTTAATTTTCACATTCCATTAGAACAAGCGCAATTTTGCTCATTTGATCGGGTGAGGCTCGATTCAATCCGAATCTATCTTGAAGGTAAACAACTGCCTCAAGGAAAAAGATTTAATCTGCAAATCGCAAACAGCGGCAGTTATCAAGATAGACATGGTCGAAATAAGTTCAACTTCAGTGCAGAACCGATGCAGCGCTCTTTTATCTATTCTCTTGATGACCCAACATATAATACAACTAGCGTGGTACTTGATGGTAAATTAGCTGAGCAATACGGGCTAAAGTATTTTGAGCCAACGCCCTTCTCTGATTGGAGCGTCAAAGTCAAAAACTTCAAGACCTCAAATAATGACTATCTAAAATATGTAGAGCGCCTTAGGGTTGAATTTGAGGGCAATGCGATACCCAACAGTGCAGCATGTGCCAACCGATAAGTGCGAAACGAGATATCCCGATGTAACCTCAAAATATTAGGTTCAGAAGTAACGAATACTGGCGCCCCAACTTGGGTGCCTTTTTTAATTTATTGGAACACTTGGGGGAATACTAGATGGCAATATCTAAGTGACAAAACACAATAAGTCGTTTGGGGACCTACTCGCAATAGCTGTGAATAGATTAAAAATGACGATTTTTAATATAAAAATACTGCACCAACTTCACTTGAGTTGCTAGAAGTTTGTGAGTTCTTGCGTTCATCAAGACTCAACTGATTGAAGCCAACGGCACCAATCGATTCACCGGGCGCCCCTACCGCAATGAATTCACCGTTTGCATCCATAGTGACTGAGTATCCGAAATGCTCTTTACTTCTCGGTGAAGGTGACTTTATAAAGTCAGCCTGCTTATAACCGCTATTCTCTTCCTCGAATAAGTAAGCCGCTCCCGAACTATCCAATATATGAACAGCAGAAGTAATAGCATTTCCCCCGTCGGGGTATATACCAGTGTGATCAGATTTTTCATCGGGTGCCCCTACGAGTATTCTACTTCCATCGCCGTTCATAGCAACACTGTAACCAAACATGCTTTGAGTGCCTCTAGTAACCGGTGTCAATTCGATTGGAGAAGAGTTTTTTAAACCAAAAATGTTAGAGCCTTTGTACACCAGAACTAACCCTTTCTTTTGATCAAAGTCGGGCAACCCAATGACTAAAGTCTTACCATCTCCAGATACATCAAGAGACGCATCACCAGTGTAGTTTTCTAATTTTTGATTGGGGATTTCAAACGGACGGTCTTTAGGTCTTACGAGCAGACTCAATTTAATCTTGCCCTTGTCGGAGTGTATAATGGCAAACCCACCCCTTATAAAAGCAACATCATAAACAAAACCGGAAATATCATTGAACTGTACTGTAATTGTTGTGTTTTTAGAGCTTTGGGGAATTGGCACGAAGTAAGCCCCTTTACTGGTACCAATTAGAGCATGCCTACCATCTCTCGATAGAGAAAAGCTCGTAATTTCAGACAACTTATTCTCGGTGAAAAGTAAATCCCACTCACCGCTCTTTGAATTTTTCTGATAAAAAGCCACTATGTTTTTATCAGCCAATACAGCGATGACTTTTCCATTAGGAGAAATGGCTAAACGTGACACTTTTTTTGTTCCACTCTTGAAGTTAACATTTTTGCTAAAATTTGCTATCGGTTGTGCCACCCTGCTGCTAAAAGATGAGATACGCCAGATATCATTGCTGTCTTTTTTAAAACTAGATAAACGATCTTGACCTATGACGAACAGATCAGATGTTTTAGGGCCAAAGAGAACTTCAGTTCCAAAACGAACTTTAGATTTTATAACATCACCTTTCAAATAACCTATCATTCGATTGAGCACTTGGGGGTAATTCATTAACTTTTGATCGGCAGATTTTGTTACGTTACCAGACCCGTTGAATGCTTTAATGTAAAAGTCGTAGTCATGAAATTTCAGAGCGCCAATTGCCTTAAAAGTCATGCTAATTTCACGGTTTAACGCATTATTTAATGTGGTGTGTGGACAATACTCTTTTTTCTGTGTTTCATAACACAGTTCATACCTAGATGCGTTAGGCTCTTTCTCCCATCTCAATCTTAAAGTCCCGTATGACTCAAACTCAAAATTCAAAAAAGTCACTGGCCTCAGCTTTGGTACCAAAGGAGCTAGTGGGACTGGCACAGGAACTGCTGGAGCTAGCACTGGAGCCGATGGCGCTGGAGCCGATGGCTCGGGTCTAGGGGCACCTGGTTGCGTAGCGTTTTCGCGATCATTCGATTTCGTAATCTCATCACCACATCCCGCCAAAGCCAGCAGCAAAAAAAACAGCCATAACGGAACAGATTGTACACTTAAGTTTGTCATTGCCCCAAACACACTTCGTCATTGTTACGATGAACCTACCACTTCACATAATAGTTCCTGATAGACCTATAAACAAAGAATTGAGCAGCATTTTTATGCTATTTATGGGCATTGCTTGGTGATTTGATTTATGTCTAGCACCGACTTAGCAGGGAAAAGAAGGCAAATAATAGTCATTTTGCCCTCTTTCATTGGTCAGATAACACGTCAGCTCATATCTCTAAGCAAACCGAGAACTTTTTCAAGTTTTTCGCCCATTGGTGCACTGAGCTCTATCATGTTGTCACTACCAGGATGAACGAACTGGATGTTTGCAGCATGAAGAAATAAACGGTCAAGACCAGCTTTGCCCGTATAAGCATCAAAACGGCGATCACCATATCTATCGTCCCACGCGATTGGATGCCCAGTATATTGGGTGTGTACCCTTATTTGGTGAGTACGACCAGTAATGGGACTGGCTTGAATTAAGGTGGCGTTAGCGAATTTTTCCAATATTTTGAAGCGAGTTTCTGATGCTTTTCCGTTTGGATTAACTCTGACAATACTATTCACTTCATTTTTAAGTAGTGGTGCATTGACAACTTTGCATTGGCTTTTCCATTCACCCATTACCAGTGCATAGTAATACTTTTTGACTGTTTTCTCTCGAAACTGTGCTTGAAGATGACGCAGTGCGGAGCGCTTTTTCGCAACCAATAAAATTCCTGATGTGTCTCTATCAATACGGTGTACTAGTTCTAGGAAACGCGCTTGAGGGCGCAGAGCTCGCAAAGCTTCGATCGCCCCAAATTTGAGTCCACTGCCCCCATGAACTGCTGTACCAGATGGTTTATTGAGAACGAGCAGGTGATCGTCCTCGAAAATAATCATCTCTTCGAGTTCAGCCACTTTATTTAACTTAGTACTTAGCGCTACGTTGTCTTCTTTTTCACTAAGTGTCACTGGCGGTACACGTACTATATCCCCCGCCTGTAGCTTATATTCTGCTTTAACGCGTTTTTTGTTGACTCGAACCTCACCTTTACGCAGGATACGGTACACCATGCTTTTTGGTACTGCTTTCAACTGGTTGCGCAGAAAGTTATCGATGCGCTGACCGGCCATATCGTCGTCAATATCGACAAATTGGACTTTTGTTCTAATCTCACTCATTGAGTTATTCTAACACCTAAAACCGCGGAAATTCACACTTTCTTAGTAACAAAATGGAAAACATGGGGTAAGAAATGATTGAAAATCAAATTTTATCCTATTTTTGACCAATCCAAAAGACTGGACAAAAAGCATACAAATAATAATTTTAAAACAGTTACTTATGTGAAGAGATACGGACTTTTATTACGTTTTACTATAAAGCAGATTGCTGAGTTTAGTGGGTACTGCTATAGTTCACACCTGCAATGGGTGTTTTTGGTAGCATTTTATACAAACCAATTCACACAGAAGCAATAAATTGAGTAGTTCGTTTTTTTAATTAATGCAGCACACGGCGTAAGACATTTTTTCAAAAAAGCACATTGCCACACTACTCATCGCGAATCATGTTGAGTGTTTACCGCAAAAGAGCGGCTCACAAGCCAGACGAGAATGGTTTGTGAGACTGAAGTGCCCCAGAGCATCCCTCCAGCCGGGAGGCTGCACCAGTAAAGCCATGGGATCTGGCACCATGAGAGCGAAAAAATGGCAAAAAAATATAGAATGACAATGAGACTTATTAATGAAAAGAATGTTAATCAACGCAACTCAAAAAGAAGAGTTGCGTGTTGCTTTGGTTGACGGTCAGCGCTTATATGATTTAGATATCGAAAGCCCGGGCCATGAATCTAAGAAAGCAAATATCTACAAAGGACGTATCACTCGCATCGAGCCAAGCCTAGAAGCAGCATTTGTTGACTATGGTGCATTAAGACACGGTTTTCTCCCACTTAAAGAAATTGCAAAGGAATATTTCCCCGAAGGTTACACCTACCAAGGCCGACCGAGTATCAAAGAGGTCTTGACCGAAGGACAAGAGGTTATTGTACAGGTTGAGAAAGAGGAACGAGGCAGCAAAGGTGCCGCACTTACCACTTTCATTTCACTGGCAGGTAGCTACCTTGTATTGATGCCCAACAACCCAAGAGCTGGTGGTATCTCTCGTCGTATCGAGGGTGATGAGCGCACCCAACTTAAGGCTGCATTAAATACACTTGAACTTCCCCAAGAAATGGGACTTATCGTTCGTACCGCTGGTGTTGGCAAAAGTGCAGAGGAGCTTGAGTGGGATTTAAATGTTTTACTTAACCACTGGGGTGCAATCAAACAGGCTTCAGACTCTAACACGGCTCCCTTCCTAATCCATCAGGAAAGTAACGTTATCGTTAGAGCGATTCGTGATTACCTACGTCGTGATATCGGTGAAATAATCATCGATAGTACCACCATTCATGAGCGTGCCTTAAACCATATTCGCCTAGTACGCCCAGACTTTGAAAGTCGAGTGCACAAACACGATGGTGAAGTGCCACTGTTCAGTAAATATCAAATTGAAAGCCAGATAGAGTCTGCTTTCCAGCGTGAAGTGCGCTTGCCTTCAGGTGGCTCGATCGTCATTGATCCAACAGAAGCTCTCACATCGATCGATATCAACTCTGCCCGTGCTACTAAGGGTGGTGACATCGAAGAGACCGCACTTAACACCAACCTCGAAGCAGCGGAAGAGATTGCCCGTCAGCTACGCCTAAGAGATTTAGGCGGTCTTGTTGTCATTGACTTCATTGATATGACACCAGTGCGCCATCAACGTGAAGTCGAGAACCGCCTCCGTGATTCTGTTCGCTTGGACAGGGCAAGAGTTCAAATTGGCCGAATTTCTCGCTTCGGACTGCTTGAGATGTCTCGTCAACGTCTAAGTCCTTCACTTGCAGAAGCTAGCCATCACATCTGTCCACGTTGTACAGGTACGGGGGTTGTTCGTGACAATGAATCACTTGCGCTTTCTGTTCTTCGTTTGATCGAGGAAGAAGCACTAAAAGATAACACGGCTCAAGTTCTTGCTGTGGTTCCTGTCCCCATTGCCTCCTACCTTCTTAATGAAAAACGTCGTTCTGTTAATCATATCGAACGTATTCAAGAAGTTAAAATTACTGTTGTTCCAAATTCGGATATGGAGACGCCGCACTTTGACGTGATTCGCGTGAGAGAGGGTGAAGAGTTTGATCTTCTTTCATACCTATTGCCTAACAAAATCGAAGCATTAAAAGAAGCAGAGAGCAAAGAACCATCAGAGATCGAAGCTAAGCCTCGTAAGATAGAAGAGCCTGCGCTAAAAGGCTTCGCTGCACCGAATCAATCAGCACCTTCTCCTACAAACAAACCGGCAAAAGGAACCCAAAAGGCAGCTCAGAAAGCTCTTCAACAGGAGCAAAAGCCTGGGTTGATTGGTCGCTTCTTAAAAGCACTGGGTGGATTCCTGTTTGGCTCTGATGAAAAGAAAAACAAACAAGACTCTCAACAAAAAGAGCGGAAAGAAGGCCAACGTAATAATCGTAATCGCCGCAACCGCAATGATAACCGTCGCCGTAACAATCGTGACAATCGTGACAATCGTGACAATCGTGACAATCGTGACAATCGTGACGATGCCAGACGCAAAGCAGCGAAAAATGATAGCCAAGAAAAGCAGAATGAGCGCAAGCAGCAAAACCGCAAGCCAAAGCAGGAAAGACGCAACAAGCGCGACGATGTCAAGTCTAACAAGGTTGTTGAGGATGGCTTGAAGCTAGCCGAAGAAGCTCAAAAAGTAGATAAAAGTGCGCGTAAAGACCACGTTGAGGAAAAAGCGGCTAAGGTAAAAGAGCGTCGCCAGCGACGTAAAATGTCTAAACAGGTGCGAGTAAAGCAACAAGAGACAGCAAGCCAAGTAGAAGAAGAAACCAAAGTACAAGTTACCGAGGCAAAATCTATCGATGCTGAGCAGAATACATCAGATTCCGTCGAGCCAGAAGCACAAGAGCAATCTAAGCAACGCAGAAATCGTCGTTCTCCCAGACATCTGCGTGCAAGCGGACAGCGTCGTCGTCGGGGTCGAGATCGCCGCCCTAATCCATTTAGACTAAGAAAAGGTGGCGTTGCATCGCCTGAAATGGCAATGGGTAAGGTAATGCCAAGCTACGGTTTGAAAAAGCCAGAGCATAAAGTTGAAATGGATGAAAAAGTACCAACAGATACTAATATTTCGGCGAATTCAGCACATACTGTAAATTCTCCCGAATTAGTAGCAACAGGTGTGGCATGCCCAGAACTAGCCATGGGTAAAATAGTTCTTCTTAGTGACAATCCGTCCGTTGCTGAGCAGGATGAAGTAAGCACGCCTCAGCAAACCGTTGAGGATATTAAGGCATTCAATGAGACAAGTGTTATTTTAGCAACAGAATCTAATGTCGAAACTTTGGATTTACCTGAGGTGACAGAGGAAACAGAATCACAACAAACCTCTTCACAAGCAGTAGAAATACCAACAGCTGCAGTAGAAGAATCTGAGATTGTTCTGCCATCTAATTTCAAAGGCTATGCATCAGCACCGACAGCTAAAGCACCGGGCAATACTGATGTTCGAGAGATTAGTGTTGCTGTTGCGCCACTTAAGGCTGACCGCTACCAACCACGAGGTGCAGGTAGTCAAGTAGCAAGTAATCAAGCTGGCGCAGGGATGGCGAAACCACAATATTAAATAAACCACAGAGCTTTATTTAAGCAAGAGGCATAGTGTCGATACACTATGCCTTTTTTATTAGCTTTGAAAATTCGACCACTCAGAAACATATTTTTCTTGAGTTTGACGCTCTTGAGATCACTGGGCATCATCTGGACTCGAACAACATTCAACCAAAAAGTTCAACAAACCCCAGATATTACTGACAAATATGGTTATTTAGTGATTATTTGTCACAAATATTAATCAATCTTCGCACCATTATTGAACTTAATCACACTTTTAGGTACGATCCGCGCACCCTTTTTTTGAATGATCTAGCCACTTTTTCATGCATTGTTACCAATGATCGACTAGACCTAATTCAAGATACTCATAAACTATCAGCCAAACTGAGCAACTATGTTTGAATTTCCTCAATTTTCTAAACACTCGGTGAAAAACGATGTGTTGTCTGGCCTAACTGTCGCCCTTGCACTGGTTCCAGAAGCCGTCGCTTTCGCCTTTGTCGCGGGTGTTGATCCTATGGTCGGCTTATACGCCGCTTTTATTGTTGGTCTTATAACATCGATATTCGGTGGTCGGCCAGGAATGATTTCTGGTGCCACTGGTGCTATGGCTGTTGTCATGGTTTCTTTGGTCGCATTACACGGGGTTCAATATTTATTCGCGGCAATATTACTGGCAGGCATTTTTCAAGTTGCTGCCGGCCTATTTAAGCTTGGTAAGTTTATTCGTATCGTTCCACACCCTGTCATGATAGGTTTCGTTAACGGACTGGCAATCGTTATATTCCTCGCACAATTGGGGCAATTTAAAGCACCAGATATAAATGGTATGTTGACTTGGCTACCGCAAGACCAAATGTTACTTATGTTGGGACTCGTTGCTCTAACAATGGCAATAATCCACTTCTTACCTAAGTTAACCACTGCAGTACCTTCATCCTTAGTTGCAATTGTTTCTGTTACTGCACTGGTTGTAGGCCTTGATCTTGATACTCGTACTGTTGTTGATTTCTTACGCTCTATGTCAGGCGATGAAGCGGCAACATTAGCGGGTTCACTGCCAACATTTTCAATACCTCAAGTCCCGCTGACTTTCGAAACTCTGCAAATTATTCTTCCGTACGCGATTATTCTTGCGGCTATCGGACTTATCGAGTCATTACTCACTCTAACAGTACTTGACGAAATGACGAATACTCGCGGTCAATCTAATCGTGAGTGCGTAGGCCAAGGTATGGCAAATATGACGTGTTCTGTCTTTGGGGCAATGGGCGGCTGCGCTATGATCGGTCAGTCAATGATTAATGTTAACTCGGGTGGTCGAGGCCGTCTCTCTGGCATTGTTGCTGCTGTCGCTTTACTCGGCTTTATCTTGTTTGCTTCTGCGCTTATCGAAATGATTCCACTAGCGGCTCTTGTTGGTGTTATGTTTATGGTTGTGATTGGTACCTTTGAGTGGGCAACATTTAAATTGGCTCGACGTGTTCCAAAACAAGATTTCTTTGTCATTGTGCTTGTCACGGTAGTTACGGTGTTGACCGACTTAGCTGTCGCTGTCGCTGTCGGCGTCATTGCCTCTGCCTTAATGTTTGCATGGCAGCATGCTAAACACATCTACGCAGACACAAGCATCAACCAAGAAGGCTCTAAAGAATACAAAATTCATGGCCCAATTTTCTTTGGATCAACCGCTAATTTTCTTGAGCTTTTCAATGCAGTAGAAGACCCAGAAGATGTCATTGTTGACTTTGCGGACTCACGTGTCACTGACCACTCAGCCATAGAAGCCATTGAAACACTTGCAGAGCGATACTCGACCGTTGGTAAAACATTACACCTTCGCCATCTAAGTCCTGACTGCCGTGCGCTTCTTGATAAAGCCGGAAGCTTGATTGAAATTAATGTAAAAGAAGACCCAAGCTATAAGGTCGCGACAGACGTACTAGCTGGATAAGATAAAAAAGGCTTCCCAAGGGAAGCCTTTTTTACTGCTTATAGTTTTTTCTCTAAAGCTCGTCCGAGCACATCTAAACGCCAACCTTGCATAACGTCTGGTCGTTTGCCTTCATCACGCTTGTGATTCCATACCCAGCTAATAAATTGATTTAGTTGCTTTTTTGAAGCTAAAAACTCAGTGGCTAAGCCAGTTTTTTTAGACGCTTTTTTTACCTCATCTTTTAAGAGACTAAATCGCTGCTTATAACCTGGCTGATCCATAAGACGCGTAATTTTATCAGGATATTGATCAACAGGTAGCATTTTAGCCGACTTAACAATGGAGAGAATACGCGCGCCATGACGTTGTATTGAGCGTTTATCAAGACCAGCCTGCTCCATGGCTCCAATGCTAAACAGTGAAGACTCTACCAGAGTAAGTAAGTCACTCTCTTTGAAAATAAAATTTAACGCTAAATCGCGTTTCACTGCCTCTTTAAGACGCCATGCAGCAAGAGGCTTTAGAATAGCGAGTTCTTTGGGTTTAAGCTGCCAAGCACCTTTTATATCTAGATAAGCTAAGTCGGGCTCAATTGTCTTGATTCGCTTTACCGCCAGTAGCTCACTCTCTTGTTGCGCAGCTTTCCACCAACCAACCTGCTCTATTTTTTCCAGCAAAAGAGAAAATAAAGGCTTTAAATAGAATACATCAGCCGCTGCATAGTCGAGTTGTTTCTGTGTCAGAGGTCTAGCAAGCCAATCGGTGCGAGATTCACTTTTATCCAGTTCCACCTCTAAATATTGCTCAACAAGAGCAGCAAATCCCGTCGATAGGCCATGGCCGAGAAAAGCAGCCATCAACTGAGTATCAACCATAGGGTGAGGTAAACAACCAAAGCTGTTGTGAAAAACTTCCAAATCTTCACCACAAGCATGTAACACCTTGAGCACCGAAGGGTCTTTTAATAAATCAATGAATGGCGACATATCATCAATCACCTTTGGATCAATTAATGATAGGTTTTGTCCATCATAAAGCTGGATAAGACCAAGCTGGGGGTGATAAGTTCTGGTGCGAACAAACTCGGTATCCAACATGACACTATCGCTATTTCTTGCACTTAGGCAGACATTATTTAATTGCGCTGAGTCACTTATAATCTGATAATTCACTGATTTCTCGCTTTATTAACTAGGTCGGATAAAAAATGCCGACAACTGTCGGCATTCTATCACTATTTTCCACAAACTGTTTAACTCGCTTGTGGCTCGGTGGCATGAGAAAGTTTAGCGTCATTCTCTTCACGTAGCACGCGTCGTAATATCTTACCGACATTAGTTTTAGGTAGTTCATCCCTAAACTCGACCAATTTGGGCACTTTATAACCTGTTAGATGTTCACGACAATGAGCGATCAGTTCTTCCTTAGTCAAGCTCGAATCTTGCTTAACCACATAGATCTTTACGATTTCACCCGACGCTTCATTTGGCTGACCAATAGCAGCAACCTCTAGCACCTTATTATGGAGTGCCGCAACATCTTCAATTTCATTCGGATAAACATTGAAACCTGAGACTAATATCATATCTTTTTTGCGGTCAACGATGTGGATCAGACCATCTTGATCAAACTTGACGATATCACCTGTAGATAACCAACCATCCGGATTAATGACTTCTTTCGTCGCTTCAGGTCGTTGCCAATACCCTTGCATGACTTGCGGGCCTTTCACTTGAAGCTCTCCGACTTCAGTCGTTGGTAGAGGATGCCCTTCATCGTCCACTATTCTCACTTCTGTAGACGGCACAGGTAAGCCAATCGCACCATTATATTCCTCGAGATCATAAGGGTTAACAGTTACGAGCGGTGAACATTCTGTGAGGCCGTAGCCTTCGAGTAAATGCGACCCCGTAATCTTATGCCATTTTTCTGCGACAGCGCGCTGAACGGCCATCCCTCCGCCTATGGCTGCTTTTAACTTACTGAAATCAAGCTCCTGAAAATCTTCATTATTTACCAGAGCATTAAACAATGTGTTTACACCGGTTAGTGCAGTAAAGGGGAAGCTCTTTAGCTCTTTGACAAAATTAGGGATATCACGAGGGTTAGTAATCAATAAGTTTTGTCCCCCCATTTCAACGAAAAGCAGACAGTTTACTGTCAAGGCAAATACATGGTAGAGAGGTAGTGCTGTGACAATGGATTCACGGCCTTCTTGCAACACTGGACCAATCATCACTTTGGCTTGCATGACATTCGCAATCATATTGCTATGGGTCAAAATCGCGCCTTTCGCTACACCAGTTGTGCCACCAGTGTATTGTAAAAATGCAATATCTTCACCAGTCATAAACGGTTTCACATACTGAAGGCGACGTCCACTAATCAATGTCTTACGCATGGAGATGGCACCCGGTAGGTTATATTTAGGTACCATTCCTTTAACATATTTGACGACAAAATCGACCAACGTCCCTTTTGCTCTGGGTAACATTTGTCCGAGACTAGTCAATACTACGTGCTTAACTGCCGTGTTCCCTACTACTTGCTCAAGCGTATTAGCAAAATTTGAGACAATGACAATTGCTTTGGCGCCCGAATCATTAAGCTGATGCTCCAGTTCTCGGGGCGTGTATAGTGGATTAACATTTACTGCAATCAGGCCCGCTCTCAATACACCAAACAATGCGACAGGATATTGGAGTAAGTTGGGCATCATCAAAGCAACACGATCACCCTTCTTTAATTTCAACTCGTTTTGCAAGTAGGCAGCAAACGCACGACTGCGTTCTTCTAGCTTACGGAAGGTCATTACCGTGCCCATATTGGTATATGCGGGCTGGTCAGCATATTTTTGTACCGATTGTTCGAACATTTCGACCAAAGAAGGGTACTGCTCGGGATCAATGTGCTCCGGCACATCTTCTGGATAACGCGATAACCAAGGTTTATCCACGGTAAAACTCCTTGAAACTGGTAAGCGACGACTTTAGACGCCCGATCTTCTATTATTCTCTATTACATCACAGCCCATGTGTATGAGCACGAAACACAAAAGCACTTGTTTAAATTCTGTTAAGTAACCCAAAAATTAGTTCAGTTACTCTAATATGTGACTCGAGGTGACAGTGGTGTCCTCCTACTACTGTTTCAACGGTAGGAAACGTAAGTGGATCAAAAGAGTGCACTTTAAGCGTCGAATAACCATTCTCCCCCAAGATAAGTAAGTGAGGACATTGAATATGAGCCTGAAATGCATCCGCTTGATCGGCAGACATTCGATACAAAGACTGAGCTTGCAACTTGCTATCATATCTCCAAGCAAGGCTCATTTCAGTTAAATGAAGGCTGCGTCGCACAATAGGTGCAATAAGGTCCTCTCGTATATTGTTGATTTGTGCCCTCAGCGCGATGGCATCCTGCTCCGATTGTAGAGTACGAGCCTTTTTATTACGTACCCTTTGCCGACTTAGAATGCCCTCTCTCAACCTCGTAACAACATTACTTTCATCTTCTGAAATAGGCTTAAGGCCCTCTATTTGTATGAGCGCTGTCACCTTCTCTGGAAAAGCAGCACTATAGCAGCCAGCAATAAGAGCGCCAAGCGAGTGACCAACAATAACCAATCGACTGGGCGATATATGAGCTAAGACTTGATTCACATCGTCAATATAGTCCAGAAATTGATAGAAGTTACTTCCAGACTTATGCTCAGACAGACCGTGACCGGGTAGGTCAATGGCACACAAATGAATTTGAGGGCATTTTTGATGCAGAGCTTCCATTACCGAGGAAAAACTAGCAGCATTATCCAACCAACCATGCAAAAAAACGACCGACAAATCGGCCGTTTGCTTATCACCGTATTCGATCGTGGCAATACGACCACTCTCAATAGGGTAGTAATGATTTTGTTCCATTATTGTACTTCTTTTATAACTCGTCCTTGAGATGGGCCAACTCGATGATATGCGCAATAAAGACCAACACATGGATAGATGCTACGCCCAAAGTCATCCATAATAACTCGCTGCTCTACTCGCCAAAGGTGATAAGCCGTTGCCGTCATAGTAGGAAAGGTATAACTGAATTCACCCACCTCTCCAACCTCAGTTCCGTTACTGCTTCCCAGTACAGTAATCAGACGCCCTTCAGTTAATGCTACCGGGTCAACAAAACCATCAAGATATACGACAAAGCGTCCAGTCGGCTCTTTATTGAGATCAGGCTTGCCGGTAAAGTCACTGATTAAGTTTACCACTTCAACTCTCGTGCTACTTTTGAGATTTGTCACCTTAGCGATCACCCCGCCCAATCTAAGCTCATTATTTTTCTCTGGGGCTGCTTTCCATAAAGCGTAATCAGTCACTAGTTCTGGATTGGTTGAATCCAGTTGTTTAGGTAAAGAGGTGCAGGCTGAAATCGCAACAATGCTGAACAGCAATAGGGGCACTTTGAGGCAAGCTTTCATCATAGTAGTCAAGGTCCATAAACTAGATATAGATATCGACTCCTAAAGTCATTGAAAGTTCCTCTCGCTTAGCATGATTCATGATATCCATATACTCTTCCATAGCTTTTCTACTACGACCTTGAGGCAAATCATATTGTAACTGAGCGTTAGAGTAATCGGCATCAGATATTGAGCGAATAGAATGTGCAACAGCATTGGCAACCTTACTCGGCTTAGTAGCCGGCGCTGCAGTCTGTGGCTTTTTTACCGCATTTTTCTTATTGGTCTTCTTTGCCTGATTTAGGCTCCCAATCGAGGGAGGTAATCCATTAATTGATGTCATTCTATCCGCTATGTCCTATGATAAATTACTCTCTACCAGGCAGCTTTTTCCATGTCACTTTGTCACGTAGATAGACCGGGCTCGCCTCTTCAACAGAAACCGTATTGCCTTTAAGCAATTCTATTTTTGCAAGTGACACTATATCTTGAGCGTCAGGGTACACAATAGAACTTATCTCACGGCGGAAAGGTAATTGAGTTAACAAATCACTGTATGCTTCCCATCCGGTTCCAGCCGTAAACCAGGTGTTTTCATCATCTATACTTTTTTCAACCACCAAAGCCGGAGAAATGACGCACTCCGCATCTTGTGCTAACCAACTGCCATCTTCTTGACGGAGGAAGCGCCCCCAGTAAATTTCACTCATACGCGCATCGATGGCTGTAGCGACCGCACTCTCACCGTGCTTACGATAAACACCTTGAGCCATGGCTTCCAGTGTTGAAATGCCTATCATAGGGAGATCGGCACCGAATGCTAAACCTTGAGCAATACCTATGCCAATTCTCACACCTGTAAAACTTCCTGGACCACGACCAAATGCAAGCGCATCAAGGTCATTCAAGGAAAGCCCTGCCTCTTTCAAAACGTCGTCAACCATAGGAAGTATTTTTTTGGTATGGTCCCTAGGAGCAACTTCACTGCGAAAGTAAATACCATCATCAGTAAGAAGAGCAACAGAGCAATTTTCGGTTGCCGTATCCAAAGCTAGAATTTTTACAGTCATTAACGTCTCTAATTTTTATATATTTACTTCTGTTCAAGGAAATCTTGGACAATATTCAGGTCTCGTGTACGAGGGATAGGTGGTAGACTCGCTAAAAATACACCACCATAATCTCGAGTGACAAGTCGATTATCACAAATGATTAGTGCCCCACTATCGTTTTTATCACGAATCAATCTTCCAACCCCCTGCTTGAGGGTAATTACCGCTTCTGGAAGTTGCACTTGGGCAAAAGGATCGCCACCGCGGATCTGACAGTCCTCGATCCGAGCTTTAAGTAGTGGGTCGTCGGGAGCCGTAAAGGGCAACTTGTCGATAATAACACAGCTTAGAGTATCCCCCCTAACATCAATGCCTTCCCAGAATGCACCGGTGGCTACCAGGAGAGCGTTACCTAATTCCATAAATTCAGCCAATGTTCTTTGCTTACTCGTTTCTCCTTGCATCAGAACCGGGACGCTTAACGACTGGCGAAAGCGATCAACCAGTTCTTTCATCATAGAATGAGAAGTGCAGAGGAAAAAGCATCGCCCCTGATTTTTCTCAATCAGCGGGCTTAGTAAAGTTACCAATTTGTTTGCCATTCCCGGACTATTTGGCTCAGGTAGGTAACGAGGTACACAGAGACGAGCCTGCTTTTGGTAATCAAATGGACTAGGTAAAGAAAACATCCTTTGGGGCTTTAATCCCAGTCGAGAAGTGAAATGTGCGAAGTCATCATTAACAGCCAAGGTCGCTGATGTAAAAATCCAGGCTCCCGGGTTAAGTTCCATTTGTTCGCAAAATTTATCAGCCACAGTCAGTGGAGTAATATGCAAACTAAAATGGCGCGGTGTTGTGTCATACCAATAAGAGTACCCAGTAATTGACACATCACACACTCTATCTAAGCGACTTTTGACCGTATTGGCGCGCTCATAAGCACTGTCAAGCAACTGACTTCTTCCAATCGCAAGTTTGAGTACTTCGATAACAAAATCAAGAGCATCATTTAATCGCATCAGTTCTCTTGAAATAGAGGGAGAAACAATTGCCTCCCGCCAATTGCCGCGAAATCCGGTGTCACCAAGAACAATGCGCAAATCCATTGCTGTCTGAAGCAACTTATCACCTGCTTTTTGTAATTGCCGCATGTCTTTTGCTTCTGTGCGATAGGCAATATCAATATCTTTACACAATTCCTGAATTTGACGACTCGACAAGGACTGACCGAAGTAATGGCTGGCAATATCTGGCATTTGATGGGCTTCATCAAAGATAAAAACTTCTGCTTCTGGGATGAGTTCCCCAAACCCAGTTTCTTTGATCGCTAAATCAGCTAAAAATAAGTGATGATTCACAACGACCACATCTGAATCAAGGGCTCTCTTACGCGCTTTTAAAACAAAGCACTCTTCATAGCTCGGGCACTCTTTCCCTAAACAATTGTCGTTTGTTGACGTAATCGTAGGGATAACGGGGCTATCCTCGGCGATCGCTTCACATTCTCCTAAATCTCCACTTTTTGTCTCCGATGCCCAAGAACGAACCTTAACTAGCTGACTTAAAAGAGTTGTATCTGCACTCTGTTCATGGCTCTCAACCATTTGTCGACTTAAACGGTCCAAGCACAGATAGTTAGACCGCCCTTTGAGTAATGCAACCTGTCCAAAAAAACCCAAGGCATCTACCATCAAAGGAAGATCGCGATGAAAGAGTTGTTCCTGTAAGTTTTTTGAGCCTGTGCTGATAACGGTCTTTTTACCACTTAATAAAGCGGGAACTAAGTAGGCAAAGGTTTTGCCCGTTCCTGTACCAGCTTCAATAACAAGTTGACTCTGTTCAGTAATTGCACATTCCACCGCCTCAGCCATATCAATTTGTGCCTGTCTTGGCTGAAAGCCTGGAATAGCTTTACTCAAAGCACCTTCAGGAGAAAATGTTTTTACAATCATTCAAAACTATTTCAATAAATTCTGGACAGGAATTATCGCAGTTTTCGAAGCACGGTGCGAATTAGATTTTGCTCACCAAACGTTATTTTTGCTTTATACCCAAGTGACTTCAAAATGCAGTATTCAGAGCGATGTCACACACAGTGTTGAGTTCAAGAAAAATAACGCAGCGAAATAGTCGACTCTTACCAAGTTATTTGACGATGAAATCGGCGCTATGGCACGCTCCCAAAGGGCGAGTTGTCTTGCTTTACATGCGTCGTTACCGATTTTCAATTTAGATGACTAGATTTTCAAATCGTTGCCTTGCCTGTCAGCCAGTCATTCTCGCTGAATCTAGCATCTTGAGGTTACTTGGGTATATATTGCCCAAATCGACTCAAGCAATCGGTTAACTGAGATTAATAGTTGAAACACTCACAGGATTAGTTTTATTGTATTTTTTATCTTGGATAAAAGATGAATGTATACCCAAGTGACTTCAAAATGCAGGATTCAGAGCGATGTCAAAATCCTCGGGGTATTAAAGGCCGTAGCTTAGACAACCGAATTATGGATACACAAAAACGATGGAAACGAAAATACTTTTAACCCACTGTAAAGATGAACCGGGCCTGATTTCAAAAATCACCAATATTTGTTACAAGCACCAACTCAACATTGTTCATAATAATGAATTTGTTGATAATACCAGCGGGCATTTTTTTATGCGTACTGAGCTCAATGGCTATTTTAATGATCAAACCTTGATCGCTGACTTAGATCAAGCATTGCCAGATGGAGCAAAACGTCAATTAGTTAGCTCTAGCCGCAAACGCATCGTTGTCCTCGTTACCAAAGAGGCCCATTGTCTTGGGGATATTCTCATGAAAGCTTACGATGGGACGCTCAATGTCGATATTGCTGCTGTGGTTGGTAATTATGATACGTTAAAAGGACTAACAGAAAAGTTTGATATTCCTTACCACCATGTATCTCATCAAGGCCTAAATCGCGAAGAGCATGAGACAGAGGTAATGAAGGTAATTGAACAATATCAAGCCGACTACCTAGTATTAGCTAAATATATGCGTGTGCTTACCCCTTCATTTGTCGAAAAGTATCACCATAAAATCATCAACATTCATCACAGTTTCCTTCCCGCATTTATTGGTGCCAAGCCATACCAACAGGCCTACGAGCGAGGAGTGAAAATTATCGGTGCAACGGCGCACTTTGTTACCGATGACTTGGATGAAGGACCAATCATTAAGCAAGATGTTATTCCCGTTGACCATAATTTTAGTGCTCTAGACATGGCGCAAGCAGGGCGAGACGTGGAAAAAAATGTTTTAAGTAAAGCACTTAACTTGGTCCTAAACGACCACGTGTTTGTGTATGGTAATAAAACAGTACTTCTATAATAGAAAGAGCCTCTATTAAGAGGCTCTTATACCACTAGAGTTTAACGGCTAATTTGACCCCTTGTCTGATGGCACGAACTGCATCGAGTTCGCCGGCATAATCTGCACCGCCTATAATGTGGAGCTTACCTTCGAGTAATGGCCACTTATCTTCAAATGGTCGAACAGATTCTTGACCAGCACAAATGATGACTGTATCCGCTTCAAGCAATTGCTGCTTTTCATTCACACTAATATGTAAGCCTTGTTGGTCAATTT
Organism: Vibrio caribbeanicus ATCC BAA-2122; assembly: GCF_000165125.1. GTDB lineage: Bacteria > Pseudomonadota > Gammaproteobacteria > Enterobacterales > Vibrionaceae > Vibrio > Vibrio caribbeanicus. The sequence continues at coordinate 132,660 of NZ_AEIU01000059.1, forward strand.
TTTCGTAGCTCACACCACCGAGAAGGTTTACACCTCGCTTTTCTAACGTACGTTTATGGATCCAGCCCGTTGTTCTTCCTGGCCCTTTACCGACTTTGCCTTCCCTGCGCTGTAATACCCACACATCTTTGTCAGCTACAGATTCTGGGTAAGGATAAAGACCCCCTGGGGTAGATATATCTTTGTCGATGCCCCACTCATGCAACCAATCATCGAGCCCATGGTCAAGAGGTTCAGTAAGCATGGTGGCAACATCAACACCAATGCCACCTGCACCGACTATAGCCACCTTATTACCTACCACCGTTTTCTCTTTGATAAGAGTCTGATAGTCAATAACTTTTTCCGGCGTATCTATGCCTTCTATGTTGACTTTACGAGGCTCAACACCTGACGCCATTACAACTTCATCATACTCATTCAGAAGGTCATAGTTTGCCTCTGTTTCTAGATGTAATTTCACCCCAGTCTCGTCAATACGGTTCGCAAAATAACGAATAGTTTCACGGAACTCTTCCTTACCAGGAATTTGCATAGCGAGACGGAACTGCCCTCCAATTCTGTCATTCCGCTCAAATAAGTCGACACTATGGCCCCTCTCAGCCAAGGTTGTAGCACAAGCCAATCCGGCAGGACCTGCACCAACGACAGCAATATTTTTGCGTTTAAATGTTGGTTGGACAACAATTTCGGTTTCGTAACAGGCCAGAGGGTTAACCAAACAACTGGCTCGTTTGCCTTTGAAAACATTATCAAGGCAAGCTTGGTTACATGCTATACAAGTGTTGATTAACTTAGATTTATTCTGCTCTGCTTTATTAACAAAGTGAGGGTCGGCCAGGAATGGACGCGCCATAGACACCATGTCAGCATGACCACCAGAAAGAATTTTCTCGGCTTCCTCCGGAGTATTGATTCGATTACACGTCACAATCGGAACATTGATATGTGGCCTCACTTTCTCCGTTACCCAAGTAAACGCCCCTCTCGGTACTTGAGTCGCAATAGTCGGAACCCGCGCTTCATGCCAACCTATACCGGTGTTGATAATAGTGACACCGGCTTTCTCTAGTTCTTTAGCAAGCATAACAACTTCATCGAACGTACTGCCCTCTTCAACTAGGTCGAGCATCGACAAACGAAAAATTATGATAAACTTCTTACCCGCTGCTTTACGGATAGCTCTTACGACTTCGAGAGGAAAACGAATTCGGTTTTCATAGCAACCGCCCCACTCATCATAACGGTTATTTGTACGCTTGCAGATAAACTGATTAAGTAAGTACCCCTCTGAACCCATGACTTCCACACCATCGTAGCCAGCTTCTACCGCCAGAGATGCGCTTTTTGCAAAGGCGTCGATTGTATTGTTGATTTGTCGAGTACTCATTTGGCTTGGCGCAAAACGAGCAATGGGAGCTTTAATGGCTGATGCACTCTGTGCAAATGGATGCATTGCATAACGACCAGCATGGAGTAATTGCAGTGCTATCTTACCACCGTGTTTATGTACGGCTTGGGTGACCACTTTGTGGGATTTAGCATGTTTTGCTTTGCTGAACTCAGCGCTAAAAGGACTTAACCTACCACGTAAATTAGGAGAAAAGCCCCCAGTAACAATCAGTCCAACTCCACCTTTAGCTCGCTCTTCATAAAAAGCAGCAAGTTTATCTAGACCTTCTTTGTGCTCTTCAAGACCAGTGTGCATCGATCCCATCAAAACTCGGTTTTTCAATTGGGTAAACCCGAGATCTAAGGGCTTAAGTAGATTTGGGTACATGTTAGACATCGCTCTTTATTGTTGTGGTCTGACCAGAATATGCTGGCATCACAAAAAAATCAAACAACCGTTTACATTTATGTAACACCGATCAATCTTCCGGTTGTTTGAGTATACTAGTTTGAGTACGATAGAGCCTGTTGTAACCAGCAGGTTTACCGAACAATAGCCTGATTCTGCTTTATATGCAGTGGAGAGGAAATGAAAACAATATTTAAATTTGTCAGTTCGTTCTTTAAAGGTATATGGAAAGTCATTACCTTCATTCGTCGTGCCCTGGTCAATATGATTTTTTTATTGACCTTAGGAGCGATCTATTTTGTTTACACCAGTGCTGATGCACCCAAAAAATCGGTCCCAGAAAAATCAGCTCTAGTGCTTAACTTGTCTGGCCCTATTGTTGAACAATCCAGTTATATCAACCCAATGGATTCTGTTACAGGTTCAATACTAGGACAAGACATGCCACACGAAAATCTTCTTTTCGATATTGTCGACACGATTCGACACGCTAAAGAAGATCCGAAGATTGGCGGTATCGTTCTTGCCCTTAGAGATTTGGCGCCAACTAATCTAACAAAGTTGCGCTACATAGCGAAAGCTATCAATGAATTTAAGTCATCTGGCAAACCTGTCTATGCGGTTGGTGATATGTACAACCAAAGTCAATATTATCTCGCCAGTTACGCAGACAAGGTTTATCTTGCTCCGGATGGCGCGGTAATGTTGAAAGGCTATAGCGCTTATTCCATGTACTACAAAACGTTACTCGAAAAGCTAGATGTTAATACGCATGTTTTTCGTGTTGGCACCTATAAATCTGCTGTGGAGCCGTTCTTACGAGATGATATGTCACCAGCAGCAAAAGAAACAACGTCACGTTGGCTTAGTCAGCTATGGGACGCCTATGTCGACGATGTAGCAAACAATCGCCAACTGGCCCCAGAAACACTCAAGCTAAATATGGAGGAGTTTCTTGCTCTACTCAAACAAAATCAAGGAAACTTAGCAGCACTCTCACTCAACCTTGGTTTAGTTGACCAGTTGGCAACGCGTCAACAAATTAGAACTGAATTGGCAGACGTATTTGGTAGCAATGGTGAAGATAGCTATAACTATGTTGATTATTATAGTTATTTAACTTCTATGGCTCCTAAGCTTCAATATAACAATGACGATATTGCTGTTGTAGTTGCTAGCGGCGCTATCATGGATGGCAGTCAACCCAGAGGCACAGTTGGTGGCGACACGGTTGCTGCACTATTAAGACAAGCTCGTAACGACAAAAAAGTAAAAGCCGTTGTACTGCGTGTTGACAGTCCAGGAGGCAGTGCTTTCGCCTCAGAAGTCATACGCAATGAAGTTCAAGCACTCAAGGCTGAAGGTAAACCCGTTGTTGTTTCAATGTCTAGCCTTGCAGCATCTGGAGGCTATTGGATTTCGATGAGCGCAGACAGTATAGTTGCTCAACCAACAACCTTAACTGGCTCAATCGGTATATTTAGCATTATCACCACTTTTGAAAAAGGCCTCAACAAGCTAGGCATATACACCGATGGTGTGGGAACCTCTCCTTTTTCAGGCGTTGGCTTAACCACTGGCCTGTCAGAAGGCGCGTCACAAGCCTTACAAATGGGTATCGATCATGGCTATCAAAGATTTATCAGTTTGGTCAGCCAATCACGCCAATTGCCCATCGATAAGATGGAGGGAATCGCAGAAGGAAGAGTTTGGACTGGAGAAGACGCACTCAAACTTGGCTTGGTTGATAAAATCGGTGATTTTGATGATGCCGTAGCACTCGCAGCACAATTAGCAAAACTTGAAAAATATAACCTTTACTGGGTAGAAGAACCCTTATCTCCTGCGCAAGAGTTCATCAAGAACTTCCTTAATCAAGTTAGTGTTGCCATGCACATTGATCCTTTAGCGATTTTGCCAGAAAGCATGAGACCAGCAGTATCTCAAGTAACCAATGATGCTAGACTATTGCAAAGCTTCAATGATCCAAAGGGTCAATATGCATTTTGCTTGAACTGCCAGAGTCAATAGACTTAAAAGCCAAAAACGCGAGTAAAAAATCGAAAGCCACTCGCGCACCCAAATCACACTAGGATGCTTGGGTAAAAGGGGGAATTCACAAAGAATCCCCCTTTTTATTCCTCTTTTTTACTATATAATTCTTAGTCCTGTTCATACTATTTACTGGTTTTAGACCATGGCAAGAAAACACATCTACATCGCCTACACTGGCGGCACTATCGGTATGCAAAAATCCGAAGGTCACGGTTACGTTCCCGTTGCTGGATTTATGGAACAACAACTCGCTGCCATGCCAGAATTTCACAGACCAGAGATGCCAGAATATACCATCCATGAATATACGCCTCTAATCGACTCATCTGATATGACACCAGCAGATTGGCAGCAAATTGCCGATGATATCCGTGACAATTATGATAATTACGACGGTTTTGTAATTCTTCATGGTACCGACACCATGGCTTACACAGCTTCAGCTCTGTCTTTCATGCTGGAAAACCTTGGGAAACCCGTGATTGTGACCGGGTCTCAAATTCCACTTGCAGAATTGAGATCTGATGGCCAAGCCAATTTGCTTAATGCACTCCACATTGCAGCCAATTACCCCATTAATGAGGTGACATTATTTTTCAACAACAAGCTAATGCGTGGAAACCGAAGTACAAAATCCCATGCCGATGGATTCAATGCATTTACGTCTCCTAATCTACCCGTGCTACTCGAAGCTGGTATAAACATTCAAATAAGTAACGATGTAGAAGTCAACAAACTGCCTGAAGGTACGTTTACTGTCCATGATATTACTCCCCAGCCTATAGGAGTAATTACCATGTATCCCGGCATTTCTCATGAAGTAATAAGGAACACCCTACGTCAACCTGTCAACGCTATGATTTTACTAACATTTGGAGTTGGCAATGCACCACAGAACCCTCAATTACTTGATCACCTAAAAGAAGCTTCGGAGAGAGGCGTTATTGTTGTCAATCTCACACAATGCTTAGCGGGAAAAGTAAACATGGGCGGCTATGCTACTGGATGTGCACTTGCGGAAGCTGGTGTTATTAGTGGCTTTGATATGACACCCGAGGCTGCTTTAGCCAAACTGCATTTTTTACTCAGTCAAAACCTGAGCTACGATGAGGTAAAAAGTCAGATGCAGCAAATATTGCGTGGTGAAATGTCACTGTAACTTTATAGAAAACGGGCGGTCAATACCGCCCTTCTTTTCAATTCGATGTCGCGGTTAAACTGACATTGTTGTATCCAGAATAAGCATCCAACATGATATGATACGTGCCAGGCTCCGCTCGATTAAATACGCACCTTTCATTATTTCCAGAACGATAAGGGCGACAATCCCAGACTGACGTTGACGGCTCAGAGCCCCATTTGACATATAGGTCAACATCCCCACTTCCACCTCTTGTTTGCACCGTTAAATTTCTTCTTTCATTTAGCTCAAAAGTAAACCGTTTCTGACTTGATTTAGGCCCAACTAACCCTCGCTTTGCAACGCCATCTTGGAGAACATCATCGTTTGGAGGAGTAGCATCAACCGCATTTGCTAGTTCAACAACATAAGAAAGGCCGAGCTTAGTAAACTTAACCGCGTGCTGTCCTGTCGGATCGGAATTTTCTAATGTATCTCTGGGTGTATGGATATGAGGATTATAATCATTAAATTTTGATTCAAATGGCATCACCGAAGAATATCCAGCGTTATGCCATGAAGCATGATCAGAACAACCATAGCCACAACGATCATACCCATAACTTAACTCAGGCAAATATTCATCGATCAGGCTTGCCAAAAACTGAGTAAGATTACTATCTGTGTAATCAGTCATAAAGACAATATCCTCTCTTGAACCCTGATAGTTTGTCATATCAAGCTGAAGAACAGACACCACATTTTTACCTTGTGCTTTGTAGCTGTTGGCAATATCTTGAGAGCCTCTAAGCCCCACTTCCTCTGCAGCGTAGGCCATAAAAGCTACAGACCGCTTAGGCGTAAAATTATTCTCAGCCAAAACACGAATGATTTCGCTAACACTTGCAATTCCTGATGCATCATCATCAGCGCCTGGCGCAATAGATTGCTCTCCGGTGCGATAACCAATCGTTGAATCAAGATGTCCCCCAACTATCACCCACTCATCGGGAACTTCACTTCCTCTGATTGTCAAGACCACAGATTTTTGGTTGTAGCCCCGATGAGATATTTGCTCAACCTGACTGTTGCTCATCCCTGAGGTTAGAGAGCGCCATTCGTTCGCTATCCAGTCTGATGCTTGCGCACCTGACGTTGTGGTATAGAAGCGATTATTGAAGCCCATTAGCGAGCGAATAGTGCCCGTTAACTGACTCGCACTTACTAGAGGTAGCCAAGCATTTACCAAAAACTGCTGAGATGGCTGAGTGGGCGTGAATGTAGCTAGGCTTTTGGGCATCGCGCTCGCTGCCATTGCACTTTGAGGAGATGGGTGAACCATGTATCCTCCACAGCGGTGATGCTCCTCATGCATATTATGAGAAAGCTCAGCTAAACGTTCAACCTCAACTTGCCCCACCCATACATCACTAGAGCGCGCCAGAGACTCAGGTAGTATAGGATTTCCACCTGATTTATTTACAGTGTGAGAAGCATCAGCCCCCATAGAAATCCATACCTTATCTTGTGCGTAGAGCGGCGTACACACTGAAAATAAAGATATAGCCAATAACGTATTTTTATAATTCATATTCCTGTCCATTGTTGTGTAAAGCACTATGAATTTAGAATGGATATTCAATCAATGAGAATAATTAATACCACATCAGAGTGTACAAATAAGGTGTCGCAACGTTATCAATAATAAGAAGGGAAGTGGCAAACAATGACAACTAGAGATGTTTAACTCCTAAAAATAAGGTGAAGCCACCCAGCCTCACCTTTAGCAAGTCTATTGCTTTTTAGCCATCAGAGTAACACCAGAAAAACTTGAATAAGCTCTGACCATAACGTAGAGATCTTCATTTTTGGCAGGGACTGAACACGTTTCGTTATTGCCTGACTTATAAGGACGACAATCATAGTTTGTGGTTGTCGGTTCACCACCAGAACGAACATATAAGTCAGCGTCACCGGTACCTGAACTGATGGTAATTTTGATAGGATCGTTTCGATTTGCGGCCTTAACGACATACATTGCAGTTTCAAGACGAGACAATTGTAAATCTGCCACTGGTACATCAACTTCTAGTTCCGGAAGTCCTGGACCAGGTGTGGGTGGATTGACATTACCATCCGGTAAGTTGTTATCAAAGAAACTAGCCACTTCCGGCCATATCTTGCTGATTTTTACCCCTTGGTTTTCACAACCACCAAAGTGATGTAAAGCGATGGCTTTATTGTTTGATGTGTTCAATACTGGGGAACCTGAAGAGCCACCGATCGTATCACAAAAATACCCGGTATCCGTTTCAGAACCACGCCCACCCGTGGAAGCAACATCGATTTGGCACATTCCTGAGCCATTCTTATCACTCTCAATCGACAGCTCTTTAGGGTTACCAGAACCATGTTGTGGAATATAAATACCATTACCAAAAACGGGTTCACTCGCATCCAAGCCAAGGTAACCAAAAGAGGCGATCTTCTCGAAATCATGAACAGTAAATAAGGTATAGTCCAACGTGTAGTCAGTACTTAATAGCTCGTTACCCATAACTTTGACAGTGGTTGACATCGAACCATTACAACTGCTTCTTTGATAGTTAAACCAAACCTCGGTATTACTTAGCTCAGATTGACTCTCAACACAATGATTGTTGGTGAACATTTTATTATCTGGACCAACCCTCCATGCAGTACATAACCCTCGCCCATTAATTAGTAATCTTGCGACAGGCTGTGACCAAGCCACTTTTTCGGGGTGGCTATCTTGCCAACATGCGACATCACGACGCTCATTTTCACCACAGGTAGAGAAAGAAGAAAAATCGTCCAATATCGTGTCGCTTCCTGCCGTAAAATAGTCAATTTCGTAGTGACCCTTTTCACCCTTTTTGTTCGGTATTAATTTGACGGTAACCTCATCACCAAAAATAGACTGCGCAAACCATGCTTTTTGGCTTTGTGTATACTCAATGCTTTCAGAGCCATCCGCTGATGTGAGTCTTATCTTTGCACCTTTGGGTAAGTCCAATTTCTTAAAATGAACTTTTATAAACTCTGCACCAGCATGTTTGATGGTATAAGGACGAGCATTGATTTGTTTTGATGATACAAATAACGCTACTTCATCTGCGATGGTAGGAGGTGCGGTTTGAGAGTAAGCGAGTGACGAGATAAGACAAGAAGAAGCCAAGACGATGTTGTGCAATGCATTTTTCATTTTTTGCCCTTTTGTATTTAAGGATTCAATAAAAACCATAAGCACTGTGCGACAATAAGCAACCATACACATATATATTAAGTTTATAAAAGCGTACGTTTTATAATGAAAAAGCTCCACTAATCAGGTGGTTATTATGAATATATAAAAAAGGCGGCCAATTTGGCCGCCTTAGAATAATGCGATTGATATCAACCTATGTGAGTCAAGCCATTCATGTATTTCTGTAAAACAGCAGGAATAGCAATACGACCATCTTTTTGCTGATTGTTCTCAAGGATAGCGACCATAGTGCGCCCCACCGCAAGACCCGAACCGTTAAGTGTATGTACAAGCTCTGGCTTTTTCTCACCTTTACGGCGGAACCTTGCCTGCATACGACGAGCTTGGAAGTCCCACATATTTGAACAAGATGAAATTTCGCGATACGTTTCCTGAGCAGGCACCCATACTTCAAGATCGTAAGTTTTCCTTGCACCGAAGCCCATATCACCTGTACAGAGGATCACTTTACGATAAGGAAGTTCAAGTAGCTGCAATACCTTTTCTGCATGAGCCGTCAATTGCTCAAGCGCATCCATTGAGTCTTCAGGTTTAGTAATTTGAACCAGCTCCACTTTATCGAATTGGTGCATACGAATTAAACCGCGAGTATCTCTGCCATAAGAGCCAGCTTCAGAACGGAAGCATGGTGTATGTGCCGTCATCTTAATTGGGAGTTCATCTTCATCAGTGATCGTATCACGAACCATATTCGTTAGGGGAACTTCTGCTGTAGGAATAAGGGACAGTTTCCTTGGATCCTCATCATTGACTTTTTCTGTTAATGGCTCTGTATGGAAAAGGTCTTCACCAAATTTTGGCAATTGCCCTGTACCAAATAAGCTATCAGAGTTTACAAGATAAGGTACGTACATTTCTGTGTAGCCGTGCTCTTCAGTGTGAAGGTCAAGCATAAATTGCGCAATCGCTCTATGTAAACGAGCAAACTGGCCTTTCATAACGATGAAACGCGCACCAGTCAGCTTAGTCGCGCTAGCGAAATCCAAACCACCACCTATCTCGCCAAGATCAACATGATCTTTAAGTTCAAAGTCATAAGATTTTGGTTCACCCCAACGAGATATCTCAACATTGTCACTTTCATCTTTGCCCTGAGGAACATCGTCCGCAGGCAAATTAGGTACAGACAATGTCACCTCTTCTAGCTGGGACTGGATGTGATCAAGCTGCGCTTTTTTCGCTTCAAGATCATTACCAAGGTTACCGATTTGCAATTTGATCGCCTCAGCACCCTCTTTATCGCCAGCAGCCATCTTTTGGCCAATCTGCTTAGAAATAGAATTACGGGAGGATTGTAAATTTTCAACTTCAACTTGAATCGACTTGCGTTGTTCTTCAAGTGTACGGATAGTATCAACGTCGAGCTTAAAGCCACGACGCGCAAGTTTTTCAGCTGTTTCATCCAGCTCTGTACGAAGTAATTTAGAATCCAGCATTGTTAATCCTATGCTTTATTTATTGGTAGAAGTGACACCAGAGCCTCGTGCTCTGGTGCTAAAAATATTAACCGAGTAAATGTATCTAAAATGCGCGCTTATTCATAGCGCTTTTGTGCGCTTTTTGCATCTAGAGTGGCAAGATAATCTAACTTTTCACCAATTTTAATCTCTAGGCCACGATCACTAGGCTGATAATATCGTGTATGGCGCATTTCAGGTGGAAAGTAGTGCTCTCCGGCAGCATAAGCACCAGGTTCGTCGTGAGCATAGCGGTATTCTTTACCGTAACCAAGATCTTTCATGAGCGAGGTAGGCGCATTACGTAAATGTTCGGGCACATCATACTCAGGTTCATGTTGGGCATCACGTAGAGCTTGTTTCCAAGCAACATAAACAGCGTTACTCTTGGGCGCACATGCCAAATAGACAATGGCTTGTGCGATAGCTCTTTCACCTTCTGCTGGCCCTACGCGGGTGAAACAGTCCCAAGCGGATAGAGCAACTTGCATTGCTCTTGGATCTGCGTTGCCTATATCTTCAGAAGCGATAGCGAGCAAACGCCGAGCTATGTACAGTGGATCGCACCCAGCAGAAATCATCCTAGCTGCCCAGTAGAGTGCCGCATCGGGGTTAGAGCCACGGATAGACTTGTGCAACGCCGATATTAAATCGTACCAAATATCCCCCTTATTATCGAAACGAGAGACCTTTTCTCCGGCGACTTCAGCTAACAAGGCTAACGTGATGACTTTGTTGCCTTTCGCATCTTCTTCCGCCATGTCATAAAGAAGCTCTAAATAGTTCAACGACATGCGAACATCACCTTGGACGAGTTCTGCAAGTCTATCTAAAACATTATCTTTAAAAAGCGCAGTACTTTGACCCAAACCATTGTCAGAACATTCGATTGCCTGTTTTAAAGCTAACAGAATATCATCTTTGTCTAGTGCACTGAGTTTGTATACCCGTGCTCTCGACAGCAAAGCGTTGTTCAATTCAAACGAAGGGTTTTCTGTTGTAGCTCCAATAAAAGTAACAGTACCATCCTCGATATGAGGTAAGAAGGCGTCTTGCTGAGACTTATTAAAACGATGAACTTCATCAACAAATAAAACGGTACGACGACCTGCCAGCTTATTTTCACGAGCTTTATCAATCGCGAGTCGAATCTCTTTTACTCCCGAAGTCACGGCAGAGACTCTCTCAACCTCTGCATCAGCATACTGAGCAGCAAGCTCTGCAAGTGTCGTTTTACCTGTACCAGGAGGCCCCCATAATATCATTGAATGCAAATGGCCTGCCTCTATCGCTCTTCGCAGCGGCTTCCCTTTACCTAGAATATGAGATTGACCAATATAACCTTCAAGCTTATTAGGCCTCATTCTGGCAGCAAGGGGACGAAAGTCACTATCGCCCCCAAAGTCTAACGTGTAATTACTCACTTAATTCCTCTGGTCATCAACTTCTACTCCCTTTGGAACCTGGAATGTAAACAAGTCCATTGCAGGTTTGCCTAGCTTAACAGTGTCAAAAGTAAATAATGCTTTTTGTCCATCTTGTTCTATTACATTAAAGCCTTTAACAACCCCTTTGGTATCAATGCTGATCTGAAACTGACCCTGAGTCGTGTCAGTGGCAACTGGGATTAGAGTAAACGTATCTTCCTTTTGAGAGACATGGTATTGCTCCCAATCGCTAGCACGATTACGGGTTAATAGAATAAAAGGAGTCTGTTGCGTTGCTTGATCTTGAGAGTAAATACTCACTTGTTCAATAAATGGGCTGTAGTACCACACTGTCTTACCATCCGAAACAAGCAGATTTTCATCCGGGGCAGACGTATGCCAACGAAATAGGCTCGGGCGGGCAATATCAACAGAGCCCTTTCCCTCCATCACAACCTCACCATCAGGGCTAATTACTTTTTGGGAAAAGTTCGCGTTAAACCCATCTGAAAGTTTCAGCCTATTGCTTAATTCATCTTTGGGTGTCGCGAAAACAGAACAACTCAAGAACACCAGCACCAATAATTTTTTCATTATCACTTCCTAATAAATACGCCGTTAGACATTGAGTTTGACTCAAAAAAGTAGACTTGGTTCTACGCGCCGCAACACTGTTTAAATTTTTTACCACTGCCACATGGACAGGAGTCATTGCGACCAACGTCTTTGAAGGGATTCACGCTAACCGATTTATTTCCTGACATCAACTCGTCAGCCGCCAAGGCAATTTCAATGATCATCAGGTCTAATTGTTCAATAAGGTCTTTCAAAAACGGGGGTGACTCTATACCTTCAGCCCGCATGTGTTGTCGTGTTTTATCTTCGTCTATCGCTAACATCATGGTCGTAAGAAAAGCTTGTAACATGCGTACGGTGCCGTCATTAACACTTTCATTGGCCCATTGATGCTCAATTTGAGGCCAAAGAGTCATAAACCCTTCGGCAAAGTCGGCAAGTTTTTCATTACAGGTTTCCCCTTCAATTAGAGATAATAATGAATACTCACTGCGCTTTAGGATGTTGTACTGAAAATGTATGTGGGCTTCTATCTTGTTTTTTGCTCCACTGGCTAATTGTGGGAATAATACGGGAACCCAAGATTCTATTGAAGTGGGTTTCGTCGCTAAATTAGACGCAAATACAACCCCCTCTAAATAAATAGGGGTCTCTTCACAAGTGCTTTCTTCGAAACAAAGTAATGGGTAGCTCATTTATACCTAATCGTTAAAACCTTTATCAAGACACATTATATCCTGTATCTATCGGTGGGTCGAACATAGAGAAAGCGCGGAACTCAGAGGTTACTGGGTATAAGTTATTAGACATATCACAATGAAATCTCTACAATCACGCATCCAAATTTAGAGGCAATAAAATGCGATTGATTCTTGGCCCTATGGAGGGTGTTCTAGACCACTTAATGCGAGAGATATTAACCGATATCAACGACTACGATCTTTGTGTGACTGAATTTGTCAGGGTTGTCGATCAGTTGTTACCTGATCATGTCTTTTATCGTTTATGTCCAGAATTAAAACAAGGATCGAAAACACGCTCTGGTGTCCCTGTCCATATTCAATTACTTGGACAGGACCCAAATTGGATGGCTGAAAACGCGGTAAAAGCTGCAACACTTGGTGCAAAAGGCATTGATATCAATTTCGGGTGCCCGGCAAAACTAGTCAACAAAAGTAAGGGAGGAGCCGCTTTACTTCGCCACCCAGATGTCATTTATCAAGTGGTAAAAGCATGCAGAGAAGCCGTACCTTCGTCAACCCCTGTAAGTGCAAAAATTCGACTTGGCTGGGAAGACCCTGAAGATTGCTTCGAGATTGTTGATGCAATACAAAGTGCAGGCGCAAACGAGCTCACCGTACATGCAAGAACAAAAGCTGGTGGCTATAAGGCTAGCGAGATAAAGTGGGACTACATCAGACAAATTCGCCAGCGCTTCTCAATTCCAGTTATCGCAAATGGTGAAATCTGGAATCATCAGGATGGCCAAGACTGTATGTCACTTACTGGTGCTGATTCATTAATGGTGTGCCGTGGTGCTTTTAATGTCCCCAATCTTGGTAATGTGGTAAAACATGCACATCAGGTTATGCCATGGGATGAAGTGGTTGAGCTCCTACTCCTATATTCTCAATATGAAATGAAAGGCGACAAAGGTCTTTATTATCCAAACAGAGTAAAGCAGTGGTTTTCTTACCTACGGCAACAATATCCGCAGGCGGACGCCTTGTTTAGAGAAATACGCACCTTCAATAAAGCACAGCCGATCGTCGAACATATCCAAAGCTACCGAAAAGATAGAGTCGTCACTTAATCATCGATGCTCGACTCAATACTGAGTCAGGTATCGAGATCCCCAAGCGAATGGCGGCATCTTCATTGATAACCAGATCAGAACCCTGAGCAAACTTCACGTCAAGTTTGCCTGGAACGGTACCTTGTAAAATGGCGACAACATAGTCTGCTGTTTGCACACCAACCTGATAATAATCAAACCCCAAGCTTGCCACAGCACCTTTTTCAACGTAAGAGACCGCACCTCCTAGAACCGGGGTATTGGCTCGATTGGCAGCATGAATAAAACCCTCTATATTTTTAGCAATAGTATTATCAGTGGGAGCATAGAGAACATCAGCGAGACTCGCTATAGAGTTTGTTGCAGCCAGAACTTCGTCTGAGCGCAGCGCAACCGCTTCTAATACCTCAATCCCATTTTTCGCCGCACTCTCTTTCAATAGACGCACCAAGGTCACCGCATTAGATTCTCCGGGATTAAACACTACACCGATTGACTTAATATTTGGAAATATCTCTTTCATTAACTCTACGTGTTGATGAACGGGCGATAAATCTGAAAGACCTGTGACATTTTTACCAGGCTGGTTTAGCTTCTTAACCAACCTTGCCCCCACAGGATCAGTGACCGCAGTGAACACAACAGGAATTGAACGTGTTGCAGACACTAGAGCTTGAGCCGTGGGTGTCGCAATCCCAACTAAAACGTCGGGTTTTTCTCCAACATATTCGCGAGCAATCTGCACTGCAACCAAAGGACTACCCTCAGCGGTTCGAAAATCAAAGTCTAAATTTTCCCCTTGAATATAACCTTGTGTCTTGAGGCCATCAACCAACCCTTGCCGTGTCGCGTCTAAATCTGGATGTTCTACGATTTGTGAAACGACGACCTTTGCCGTTTTGGCGTGGGCACTAGCAATTAATGTTACAGATAGTCCAACACAAATAACCCTTGTAATAAATCTAATCATCCCACCCCCTCAAAAAACCAGTAAATGCTACTCAGTCATATCCTCTGCAAAAGCATATAAAGGCTCATAGAGTATTCCTGGTGAACACATTATTAAGATGAAAGTCGAGTTCATCTTTATTATTAATATAATTAATAAAAGTATTAGAGGAAAAGTCGAAGTGTTCAACCACTAAGACAAAGTCAGTTTCAAATATAAGATTCACAGCATTAGCTGCTGGGTAAAAATTCGAGGCCCTCTTGCTCAGTCAACTGGAGCATGTGATCAGCGACGTTCAGCATGCAACAAAAGATTACGAGGAGTAATTGATTTCTCACAAAACTCGAACAGTTGGGTTTTATAGTTATTCTCTTCAAGGTATAGGGCTTTATCTAACACCAACCAAATTTCGATAAGACGTCTGAACGGTTGTTGCATTAAACTTAAACGCTCCATATGCCAATAACGTTCAGTAGCGAGCTTTTCAAATGCAATGAAATCTACCTTTGTCAGATCAACGTCCCTTACCATACTCGCCCAACGACAAAAAGAAGGGAAACCATCAGCAAGTGCAGACTTCTTGATACTGGGTATGGGCTGATACTCGGATGTTTTGTTGATCGTCCTTAAAATTAAATCAAAACCCAAACGATAAGTCATCTCCAACATTCTATGCCGCTTTACCCTTTCACCTCCCGTCACCGTCTCTTGTAACGGTATTCTCAACTCAGAGCGTTGCAGTCGTAATTGGGACTTTTTCCCCGGCTTGGAAAGTGCTTGATAACTCGTCTCCTTGGATAAGTGGTAGCAACATGGAGAAATACTTATTGCTGGTATATTCGCTAACGTTGCTTGTCTAATTAAAGATACGTGGAGATCACCACAAGCATGAAGCGCAACAGCGTGATGGCCGGGATTCATTAAATCAAGACATTGCTCAGATAATGCATCCCCTTGAACAAACTCCATTGGCAGGGAATACTTCTTAGCAAGCTCTTGGCCTGCCTGACATAGTTCAGCGTCATACTCCAAGCTTGTTACTTTCTGTCTCGTTTGACTGGCTAAAATTCGACCTAAGAAACCTTTCCCAGAGCACCACTCAAGCCATTCGTTTCCTACATGGTGGGCTAAAACAAATTCACTCATTGAAATAATTTGAGCGAGCTTCCTACCGGGTATACCCGTATCTATATTCCTCGCTAGCTCAATAGGTTGAGTGGTAGAGGAAGGAAGCTTAGTTAACTGATGCATTATATCTAATTCAGGCAAATATGCGCTCAATTGGGCTATCAAAGAATCGAGGTTAGTTTTGTAGTGGGTAATGTCGCTAGGAGAAAGCTGCGATAGCCAATCACATAATGCTGGATTTGTATTTTCCCACGGCAAATGACGCTCAATACTTTGAAAAAAAGGTTCAAACCGCCAATAATCCTGCTGTCCAACCAAAAAGCGGTCTAGTGCATAGAACCTTTCTAACATCTTCGTTCTCTATGATAAGAAATAAATTAAATCTGGTTTCACACACACCCAAGTGACTTCAATATGTAGAGTATCTTGGAGTCACTGGGATGTATAAATGCACGTTTAACGCAAAGGTAACTCTATTCCATTAAACATTTCTTCTATCTCTGCATTTGATTTGAGCGACAAGGCTTGCTCTACAACGGGACGCGTCAAATGAGGCGCAAACCTCTCCATAAAATCGTACATATATGAACGTAAGAAAGTACCTCGTCTAAAACCAATACTGGTCGTACTTGAGCCAAATAGGTGACTAGCATCAATCGCTACCAAATCGGTATCTTGTTCGCTATCGATAGCCATGCTGGCGATAACACCAACCCCGATACCCATACGTACATAGGTCTTTATTACATCCGCATCCGTTGCAGTAAAAACAACTTTAGGTGTAAGGCCATAACGGTTAAACGCCGTATCAAGTTCTGAGCGACCAGTGAAGCCAAAAACATAAGTCACTAAAGGATAGGTAGCTAAGTCTTGAATAGTCACTTTCTCAAGTTGAGCCAAAGGATGATTCTTAGTAACGACAATAGAGCGATTCCAATGATAACAAGGCAACATAATGGCATCTTGGTATAGATGCAAAGCTTCAGTTGCAATCGCAAAGTTTGCCGTTCCTTTGGTTATGGCCTCGGACATTTGTGAAGGGGTTCCTTGATGCATGTGAAGCGAAACTTTTGGATACCTGGCTGTAAACCCTTTTATAACATCGGGTAACGCATAGCGAGCTTGTGTGTGTGTTGTGGAAATATTCAGTGTGCCCATCTCGGGGTGAGTATGCTCACCCGCTACGGATTTAATACTCTCAACACGCGCAAGAATTTCTTGAGAGATCTTTATTATCTCTTCACCTGCGCTGGTAATTTGGGTTAGGTGTTTACCACTACGCTCAAAAATTTGGATTCCCAGCTCATCCTCCAGTAAACGAACTTGCTTACTAATACCTGGCTGTGAGGTATAGAGACTTTCTGCGGTTGCTGACACATTTAAATTATGATTGACAACCTCAACAATATACCTCAATTGTTGCAACTTCATTTGAACCTCACAATCCCTTACTTTCGAGCAAATACGGTTTATAATATTTAGTTATAACGTCAAAGATGATAAATTGGTAGTGTATTTAGCTTAAACTCAACTAAAAAGAGTACAAACAGAAAGCCTTCAAGAGAAATTTGCTGGTAAATACTCAAAATAAGAGCGTATTTTTAACTTTCCATTATGAAAATGCCCGAATTGAGCGATAATACAAAATAGGTGCAGTCGATAACTTTTATCGTGTATGCTTATCTGCTAGCCATCAAAAACATAAGATACGGAATTTATGAATATTGGTTTAATCATAGCTTTAGTTGCCATCTTACTGGTCCTAATTCTCGGGTATAACATTATGCTCCAGTTTAAGGTTAAAGCCGAGTCAGCTCGCAAGCAAGAAAGCTCACGTTTTCTTCAAGTCATCGATGCTACTGAGGATCTCATTGGACACGCTCACCATTTACCTTACAGTAAAGAGCTACTCATGTGCCTGAATATGCGTATCCTTGATGCTGTACAAAACATGTATGAACTCGATCCAAAAAACAAACAACTCGAGCAGCGTGTTGAGCATGTGAAGGGACAAATCAAGCAACTGAATGAAACGTTTAAAGGCAATGAGACTACGCCATTTAAAACCCCCTCCAGTGATAAGCAAGCAATCGTTATGCTTAAGCTAGTAAAGCGGCTGCGTGACACTATCCGTAGTGAACATAATAAAGGCCGCTTTGAAACACAGCAATATGTGGCAGAGAATGCTCGCCTTGAGACGATTCAAATTCGCATTAACATTGAGAATGTTATGAAGCGGGCCAATGATGCGATCGTACGCGGACAACCCGGCACAGCAGTTCAATTACTCAAAAAAGGACTTGATGCACTGGCCACCAAAAATGACCAGTACTCGACTCAAGCTCGTGAGAAGCTGCAAGCCATGTATGATGACCTGGAGAACCAGAAACAAAGCAAGCAAGCTGAGGGAATGCCTCAAGAAAGCAACCAGCACAAAGACGACATGGATGCGCTCTTTGGTGAAAAGAAAAAATGGTGATTGCTTTGCGCTTTATTAACGAAGGGGCGCTCAGGCGGCCCTTTTGATTTATATGCCCAAGTAAATAAAGAATGAATATCACAGACCAATACGAAGCGCTTTTGGAGCCAATCTATCAATTTTTACAATGCTCAACACCAGCAGGGTGGACCGAAGAAGCCAGTAAACCAGAAAACTTAAAAACCATCCTCATTGATCATTTACTGTGTGAGTTGAAAGCTGGTCAGTCTGCTATGTATCTTATTCGGAAATATGCAGTCGATAAAGAAAGTGCAAACAGCCTACTGGAATGGTTCAAACCCTATGAAGACTTCGCTTATCGCAAACAAGGCGGTATAGAAGATCTGAAAGGGAAGAGTAATATTTCAAAAAATATCGTGTCCAGAGCGTCCTCCTCTTACAGTCAAGATCTTATCGATAAAATGGTGTTGTTGATTAAAGAAGAGTTACATCATTTCTATCAGGTACTAGAAATAATGCAGAGCAGAGGCATAGAGTATGAACCTATTCAAGCAAGTAGATATGCTAAGGGCATGCTCTCTCAAATGGCAACTCACGAGCCTCAAACTCTTATTGACAAGCTTATCATTGGAGCTTACATAGAAGCGCGTTCGTGTGAAAGATTTGCAAAAATCGCCCCGTATATGGAAGAGGATATCGCTAAGTTCTATGTGTCCCTTTTACGCTCTGAAGCTCGTCACTTTCAAGATTATTTGTGTTTAGCTGAGGATATCGCGGGATGTGACATCAGCGAGCGCATCGACTACTTTGGCAAAATAGAAGCAAAGCTAATTTTGACGCCAGACCAAGACTTTAAGTTCCATAGCGGAATACCTGTCTCTTCAAGCCACTTCAAGGGACAAGACTCGGAGCACTACCAAAGTGTTGAGTTTCAGGAAAAATAGACCGCGGTATAACAAGTTGCTTCAACATTGTTTGATGATGGAATTGGTTCTTTGATTTATTCCAAAGGGCCAATTTATCTCGTCTGCAAGTCAGGCCATTTTCACCAGCCTTGCACCTTAAATTCGCATTAGTGTGGTAGAAGGCTGGATTAACCTTATTTTCTCTCTAGTTCAACGAAATATTGATATCTTCTAATACCTTGGATGGATTATCAGATTGAGTTATTGGCCTACCAATCACCAAATAGTCAGAGCCTGAATCTATCGCTTCAGTCGGTGTCATAATACGCTTCTGATCGCTCGCTGCTGAGCCGATAGGGCGTATACCAGGTGTGACAAGTTTAAATTCCTGCCCCAGCTTTTCTTTTAACATAGGTGACTCCTGTGCAGAGCAGACTACTCCATCCAAACCACAGTTTTGAGTCAACTGCGCTAATCGGATCACCTGCTCTCTCGGTTCTAGCGCTAGACCAATACCGGCAAGGTCTTGCTTCTCCATACTTGTAAGAACAGTGACGCCAATCAATAGAGGACGATCGTTTCCGTATGAGTCTAAGATCTCACGCGAAGCTACCATCATTCGCTCTCCACCACTAGCATGTACATTTACCATCCAAACACCAAGCTCAGCCGCTGCTCGCACAGCTTTAGAGCACGTATTAGGAATATCATGAAACTTTAAATCCAAAAAGACAGAGAAGCCTTTTGAGTGGAGTTGTCGAACAAAGTCAGGGCCAAATAAAGTAAACATTTCCTTACCAACCTTCAGTCTGCAAGACTTTGGGTCAATCTTATCAACAAAAGAAAGAGCCTCTCTCTCTTGTTCATAATCTAAAGCGACAATAACTTTTGGATCGTTCATCTTAACTCCTCACTTATATAATTGCCTAAAAAAAGCAGCGGGATTGCCGCTGCTATTTAATGTTGGGTATTCCAACCTTATAAAATTATTCACCATCCAAACCTCGAATTGGTTTGATGGTTCCCCAGCCTTTGCATGAGGGACAATGCCAGTACATTGAATGTGTCGCAAAGCCACATTTTCGGCAGCGATAATGAGGCTTAACTTTCAGTTGTTCACCAACCAGTCGCTGAAGCGTGCCTAGACTCTCTTTAGCACGTCCTTCCTCGGCTTCAGCTAAGTGATAATCCATGAGTCTATAGAAGCCTTTCATCGTTGGATTCTTGACTAATTGCCGCGTCAAAAGCTCTTGAGCGGCGTCAGCACCATCATGCTGAGAAACAAGCTGAGCTAGCATGAGTTCCGCTGACACACCAACTTTATTAGCGATACACTGGCGTAAGAAGTTCAATAGCTCGTTCTCTTGGCCTAGTTGGTGATAACATTCAGCAATCGTTGGCAATACCTCACTAACAAAATCGGAATCTTGTTTAAGCACCATAGTCAGATAATGCAGCGTTTTATCGTAGTTTTCTTGTTCTAGGTATATCTTTCCAAGAGAAATACTTGCTCTAACACACTTAGAATCTTCAGATAAAGCTCGCTTGAAGCTTGCAATGGCTGCCGTCGTGGCTCCATCAGCCTTGTCTTGCATCGCTAACTCACACCAAAAGTGGCTGATATTAGCGCGCATCATTTTCCGCCCCATCTTCACCAGCATAGAAGAATAATGAATAGCTTGATCCCATTCACGGGTTTGCTGGTAAATTGAAACCAGTTGTTGTAACGCGCCCTCTCGATGGTCTGGCTCATCCACCAATTGTTTGAAAATCTTTTCCGCGCGGTCTAGCAGGCCTGAAGCCATATAGTCTTTTGCGAGCTGCTGGAGCGCTATATTCTTCTGATCTATTGTCAAACCTGAACGGGATATAAGATTCTGGTGGATTCGAATTGCCCGATCAACCTCGCCTCGCGATCGGAATAGATTGCCAAGGGCTAAATGGGTATCAATCGTCTCATTGTCAACTTGAAGAAGTTCGATAAAGTGATCGACCGCTTTGTCTGATTGTTCAGACAAAAGGAGGTTCAGACCCGTAACATATTGACGAGAGATTTGATGAGATTGCATTTGCTTGTCTTGTTGCGCACTTCTGTTACCCATATACCAGCCATATGCAGCGGCTATGGGAAGTAACAAGAAAAGAATTTCTAACATTAAAAAACAATCGACCTAATTTTGTAATGGATTATCTAAGAATCGCTCAATGCGGTCTCTTTTTTGAGTTTTTTTCCTAACCTGTGCTTTTGGTACTTAACTCTTAGATAAAAGCCTCCTATCACTATCCAAGCAGCACTAAAGCCCAAAACAAACACCGCACCAAGTAAAGAGGATAAATGGAAGCTACCTTGTGCTAACAAGTAATTTACTGTAACTATTTCTTGATTCTTCGAGCCAAAAGCCATGGCCAACAAAAAAAGACCCACTAATAGAAGGCAAATAGCTATAAGGAAAATACGTTTGATAATTTTCAAGACTAACCATCCAGTGTTACTTAAACATTCATGATTATGCAGTAAAAACGCGAAACACTCCATGGTTAATCTGTCTTTTTCGCTATATAAAAAAACAGCATACTATCAGTATGCTATTTTAGTATTGAATTTTTGGAGCGATTAGAGATTAACGCGCTCTCTTAATTCTTTACCTGGTTTGAAGTGTGGAACGTATTTACCATCCAAGTCAACTTTGTCACCTGTTTTTGGATTTCGTCCTACACGTGGCTCGCGAAAATGTAGAGAGAAGCTACCAAAGCCACGAATCTCGATACGATCTCCACCTTCAAGTGTTGAAGCCATGTGCTCTAAGATGTCTTTTACTGCATCTTCTATTTCTTTTGCAGAAAGGTGAGTTTGTTCCGCACACAACCTTTCAATTAATTCAGACTTAGTCATAGTTGCCCTCATAGAGTAATTTATCACTTATTATAATAAGTAATACCAGTTCCAACAAACACTTGCCTTCAATTTTAGACAATAATTAGTCAAAATGTATAATTGTTGAGCCAAATTTTCTCGTGCCATTGTTTAGATAAGAGATCAAACACGCTTAACTGCCATTCTTATGTAAATGACCTTACAAATAACAAAGGGATGTTCACGAGGGATCAAAAACAAAAAAGGAGCCTCTCGGCTCCTTTTTTTATAAGCGATAAATTACTCGCCTTTAGCTGCTTTGAATGCGTCAGCCATAGCGTTACCAAATGAAGCATCATCTGCTTTATTTAGAGTCGCCATCGCTTCTTGCTCTTCAGCTTCATCTTTCGCTTTAACAGAAAGGTTAATCACGCGGTTCTTACGGTCAACGCCTGTGAACTTAGCTTCGATGCTGTCACCAACTGTTAGGATTAGAGAAGCATCTTCTACGCGGTCGCGAGAAACTTCTGAAGCACGGATGTAGCCTTCAACGCCTTCTTCAAGCTCGATTGTCGCACCCTTAGCGTCTACTGCAGTTACAGTACCGTTTACAAGTACGCCTTTCTTCTTCTCTGATACGTAAGCGTTGAATGGGTCATTTTCCATTTGCTTAACGCCAAGAGAGATACGCTCACGTTCTGCATCAACAGCAAGTACAACAGCTGAAATCTCGTCACCTTTTTTGTACTCACGAACAGCTTCTTCACCTGTAACATTCCAAGAAATGTCAGATAGGTGAACTAGACCATCGATGCCGCCTTCAAGACCGATGAAGATACCAAAGTCAGTGATTGACTTGATCTTACCAGTTACTTTGTCGCCTTTAGCTTGCGCTTCAGCGAAAGACTGCCATGGGTTAGCTTTACACTGTTTTAGACCAAGAGAAATACGACGACGCTCTTCGTCGATTTCAAGAACCATAACCTCAACTTCGTCGCCAACATTAACAACTTTAGATGGGTGGATGTTCTTATTAGTCCAATCCATTTCAGAAACGTGTACTAGGCCTTCAACGCCCTCTTCGATCTCAACGAAGCAGCCGTAGTCTGTAAGGTTAGTAACACGACCAGAAAGTTTGTGACCTTCTGGGTAACGCTTAGCAATTGCTACCCACGGATCTTCGCCAAGCTGCTTAAGGCCTAGTGAAACACGAGTGCGCTCACGGTCAAACTTAAGAACTTTAACTTGGATCTCATCACCAACGTTTACGATTTCTGATGGGTGCTTAACGCGTTTCCAAGCCATATCAGTGATATGTAGAAGACCATCAACACCACCTAGGTCAACGAATGCACCGTAGTCAGTTAGGTTCTTAACGATACCTTTAACTTCAGCACCTTCTTGTAGTGTTTCAAGAAGCTCATCACGCTCAACGCTGTTCTCAGACTCGATAACAGCACGACGAGAAACAACAACGTTGTTACGCTTCTGGTCTAGCTTGATTACTTTGAACTCTAGCTCTTTGTTTTCTAGGTGAGCAGTGTCACGGATAGGACGTACGTCAACAAGAGAACCAGGAAGGAAGGCACGAATACCGTTTAACTCAACAGTGAAACCACCCTTAACTTTACCGTTGATGATACCAACAACAGTTTCAGCTTCTTCACAAGCTTTCTCAAGTACGATCCATGCTTCGTGACGCTTCGCTTTCTCACGAGAAAGTTGAGTCTCACCGAAACCATCTTCTACAGCGTCTAACGCTACGTCTACTTCAGAACCAACTTCAACTTCAAGATCGCCAGAAGCATTCTTGAACTGTTCAGCAGGAATAGCAGATTCAGATTTAAGACCTGCATCTACAAGAACGAAGCCGTTCTCGATAGCAACTACAGTACCTTTAACAATTGTACCTTGTTGGAATTCGGTCTCACTTAGAAACTCTTCAAAGAGTTGAGCAAAAGATTCAGTCATTATTTAATCTTCAATAAATTAAACGTCCACGGGTATCCTACCTCATGGGGTTATTAAATTCGCCGGTCATCATCCTTGCAACCAACGCTCTCACTTGACAGCCTAAGCTATCAACTTAGATTCGATATATTGTAGTGCCTTTTCTACTACTTCGTCGATACTTAACGAGGTAGAATCGATCAAAAGCGCGTCGGACGCGGGACGCAAGGGTGCAACCGCTCGATTACGATCTCTGTAATCACGCTCTTGAATTTCGGTCAAAAGGTCATCAAAGTTAACATTTAAGCCTTTATTTTGCAACTGTTTGAGCCGACGTTCTGCTCTCTCGTGTGCGCTTGCATCTAAAAAAATCTTTACACTTGCTTGTGGAAATACAACGGTCCCCATATCTCGACCATCTGCGACCAAACCTTTGCCAGATGCAAAAGCTCTCTGACGACGCAATAGTGCTTCTCTTACTCTCGGGAGAGCCGCAACTTGGGAAGCAGCCATACCTGTCTCTTCTTTGCGTAAATCATGAGAAACATCTTCCCCTTCAAGAATGACTTTAACCAGCTCACCTTCAGCAATAAACTGGACATCTAGGTGATTTGCTAAAGGTACGAGTGCATCTTCAGATTCTAGTTTGACACCATGATGCATAGCAGCAAGGGCAAGCACACGGTAAATAGCACCAGAATCAAGCAAATTATAACCAAGCTTTGTAGCAAGTAGCATGCATAGCGTACCTTTACCTGCTCCACTCGGTCCATCAACGGTTACTACTGGTGTATGAGAAGACATTTTTTACTCCACGTTAGTGTTTGGCCGTACGTATATAGTGGCATTCAATTTTGGCGTGAAATTATAGAGATAAATAGAGCTAGGTTCCATATAGCAACCATTAAATATTTTCAAAAAGAGCGCTTAGAGCGCTCACTACATATTAAAGCCTTATACGACCGCTATTTTTAGCCAATATCGCTGGGCCAATTCCTTGAACAAAAAGTAATGAGTCAGGCTGCTCAAACAAACCGTTCGAGTCTCGGTACTCAACGATAGCCTGCGCTTTCTTTAACCCAACGCCCAAAAGCAAGTCAGCCAACTCCTCAGCACCCGCTTTATTTATGTTTACTGTAATTTCAATATTTTCGTATTTGGGATCAACTTCTGGCGAATCTGCCATACCCAGAGAACTAAAAATAAGAAAGAGAAACGTTATAAAGTATCTAGTCATAGTAGTATCCTATAAAGTAATTTTTCTATATCCAAGTAACTTCGAAATACTTGGATATATCAGGATATAGGTAGGCTAGGATACGAAAAGTACTCTCTACGCAAAAAAAGACGGACTGTAAGTACAGTCCGTAATAATTAATATATCAGTTTCAATTGCGCCACTACTGTGTCACTACATAATATTGAATATCTGTTTCATTACGTAGGATTTTAATCAAACCAGTAAAGTCTTGTTGCGCATTGGTCCGAGTCAGTTGAGCCTTTATTTGCTCTTCGTACTGCTTGTTCGGCTTAGACACTACCTGAGTCAAACCAACAATCAAAAAGTCTCCATTTAAGTCTCTCAATTGAGTGTACTCGATCTTCCCATCTGTGGGCTTAGTCATAGCGAATACAACGTTCGCAATGGGCGAGCTTCTATCTAAAGACTCAGCTTCACCAAACTGCAAACCGTATTTTTTGAGCAAGTCTTCTTTGCCTGATTTCAACTCTTCTACTATCGAAATCGCGAGCTTTTCAGCAGATTCTTTTGCTTTTACTTCAGTCGCAGCTTCAACCACATCATCACGCACTTCACTAAGTGGTAACAACTTTTCTGGACGAGTGTCATTAATACGAACAACTAAGACATGTTCCGGCGCAATCTCGATAACTTCAGAATTTAAGCCGTCCTCTTTAACTTCAGGGTTAGCGAGTGCTTGCAATACTGGAGCTGATTTAAGCAAATCCGGTGCATTAGCATCCGAGATGAAGTCTGTTGTTTGGATATTAGCCTTTATTGCTTCAGCTGCAGCATCCAGAGAATCTGGTGATTCATACGCCTGAGTTTCTAATTGAGCTTGCAAAGCATAGAATTCGTCTGCTGCTTTTTGATCTTTCAACTCTTGTTTAATTGCTTTTTCAACCGTCTCATAAGATTCAGTTTCTGGCGCTTTAAGCTCGTCTAGCTTGATAATGTGGTAACCAAATTCTGATTTAACCAGACCCGTCGTTTCACCCGGCTGTTTGAGTGCAAAAGCCGCCTTTTCAAATTCCGGGTCCATAACATCGCGTTCTATCCAGCCTAAAGAACCGCCTTCTTCGGCACTGCCTACGTCCTCTGAGTCTTCTTTGGCTAACGTGGCAAAATCAGCACCTGCGTTCAACTTGTCGAGAACTTTTTGCGCTTTTTCTTTGTTGTCACCTTGAATCAATATATGACTTACTCGACGCTGTTCCTCTGACGTATACTTATCGATATTGTCCTGGTAATACGCCTTCGCATCATTATCACTGACAACGATATTATTCTTTAATTTCTCGGCAGAAAGCTCAATATAGGCGACTTTCATTTGCTCTGGACGAGTATACTGTGAAGTATGTTGCTGATAGTAATCATTGATTTCTTCGTCAGACAATTTCACTTTTTTGGCAAAATCGCTCAACGATAACGTAATCTTCTTTACGTCTCGAGTTTGACTGATTAGCTTGCTCTGTGATTCAACTTCTCCAGCAAGAGAGAAATCGGTACCCTCAATGGCATTTCTAAGTTGTTCACGTAATATGTTCTTTCTGAGATCTTCAGAGAATGTATGAGCGGTAAAGCCAGCTCTTCTTAGTGTTGCTTGATAAACATCCTCATCGAATTTTCCTTCAACCTGAAACTGAGGGAATTCGAAGATTTGTTGACGAACTTGGGCATCACTGACTCGCAAGCCTAAAGATTCAGCATGACGTTCTATTAGCTTATCATCGATCATGCGGTCTAGAACTGATTTACGGAAAGTGTTGACGTAATTTTGATCGGCCAAAAGGTTTGAGAAATAATCACCAAGTTGAGCTTGCATCTGATTCCGCTGATTTTGATACTCACGCTCAAAATCACCTCGACTTATCTCATCATTTCCAACTTTGGCTGCTGAGCTACTTGCACCAGAACCAATGTATCCGCTTACACCCGTAAAAACGAAACTTAGAATGATCACCCCAAGGATAACCTTCACAGCTACACCACTGGCGCCTTCGCGCATTCGTTCCATCATACTTACACTACTCTCCGCTTGTATACCTTGCCGTATTTACACTAACACAGGCATGGCACATAAAATTAAAAATGGTTTGGCGCGATAATACCAGAAAAACAAATGCGCATCAGTAAGATGCGCATATTTTAAAAAGGTTCGAAAAATCTGCCTAGATTCTAGCTCAAATTAATTGCAAGAATCTTTAAGAGCCTTACCAGCCTTGAACGACGGTACTTTTGCCTCTGCAATTTGAATTTCTTCGCCAGTTTTTGGATTACGGCCTGTACGCGCAGCGCGTGTTCTTACACTGAACGTGCCAAAACCAACCAAAGCTACCTGATCTCCAGACTGGAGTGTATCACCCACTGCATCAATAAATGCATCAAGTGCTCTTCCAGCAGAAGCTTTTGAAAGATCTGCGCTCTCTGCGATTTTTTCTACTAATTGCGTTTTATTCACTGTGATTCCCCTTTATGCCACCAAATATTTTTGTTGTAGGTAGCTTTACGTTCCATTTATTCCACACTAGCTACAAACCCTTGTCTTGTAAGGCATGAGGCTATAGTTGGTAACGTTAGCTCCCAAAAAAAACGCTGACAAGAGTTTTTGCGCTAATCAACGTAATCTTTTACTTATTTTTGCTACACATCACTATTTTACTGCAGCAAACTCGACACCAGACGGCTCTTTTTCTAGGGCAACCCTAAGTACTTCATCAATCCACTGAACCGGAATTACTTTTAAATCAGCAATTACATTATCAGGAATTTCCTCAAGATCACGCTCATTGTCTTTGGGAATGAGAACCGTTTTAATACCACCACGGTGGGCAGCTAGAAGTTTCTCTTTAAGACCTCCGATAGGTAGAACTTCGCCTCTCAGCGTGATCTCACCTGTCATCGCAACCTCTGCTTTGACTGGATTCCCCGTTAAACTAGAAACAAGCGCCGTACACATCGCGATACCCGCGCTCGGACCATCTTTTGGCGTAGCCCCTTCCGGAACATGAACGTGGATGTCTCGTTTTTCATAAAAGTCAGAATTAATCCCCAACTTATCAGCACGAGAACGAACAACTGTCATCGCCGCCTGTATTGATTCCTGCATCACATCGCCTAACGACCCAGTCTGAGTTAGCTTACCTTTACCCGGCATAGACTCTGTTTCTATAGTGAGTAGATCCCCACCAACTTCTGTCCATGCTAACCCTGTCACTTGCCCTAGACGATTGCTATCATCTGCCTTACCGAAATCATGACGCTGGACACCTAAATATTCTTTCAGATTTTCCATGTTCACTGTAACTTTCTTTAAGTCTTTGTCTAAAAGAATATTTTTTACAGCTTTACGACAAATTTTTGAGATCTCACGCTCGAGATTTCGGACACCAGCTTCTCGAGTGTAATAGCGAATAATGCCAATAATTGCAGAATCATCTATGTCGATTTCATTAACTTTAAGACCATTTCGTTTGATCTGCTTTTCAACAAGATGTCGCTTAGCAATATTCAGTTTTTCATCTTCTGTGTAACCCGATAGACGAATAACTTCCATACGATCAAGTAGTGGGCCTGGGATATTCATCGAGTTCGACGTCGCGACGAACATAACATCAGACAAGTCGTAATCAACTTCCAAATAGTGGTCGTTGAATGCGTTATTTTGCTCTGGATCAAGGACCTCCAGCAAAGCTGATGAAGGATCACCACGCATGTCCGATGACATTTTATCGATTTCATCAAGCAAGAAGAGTGGATTTTTAACTCCGACTTTAGACATCTTCTGAATCAGCTTGCCTGGCATTGAACCTATGTAAGTTCGACGATGACCACGAATCTCTGCCTCATCACGTACGCCACCAAGAGCCATACGCGTATACTGGCGACCCGTCGCTGCGGCGATAGAGCGCCCTAAAGAAGTCTTACCCACACCAGGGGGACCCACTAAACAAAGGATCGGACCTTTCAACTTGTTGATGCGATTTTGAACCGCTAAATATTCAAGAATACGCTCTTTAACACGCTCTAAACCGTAGTGGTCCTCATTAAGAACCTCCTCCGCCTTAGCCAGATTCTTTTTCACTTTAGAACGTTTGTTCCAAGGAACACCGAGCATCCAGTCAATGTATCCACGTACTACTGTTGCTTCAGCTGACATAGGAGACATCATCTTGAGTTTCTGTAACTCTTGCTCCGTCTTTTCACGTGCTTCTTGAGGCATTTTAGCATCATCAATCTTCTGCTTTAGCACCTCAAATTCATCAACACCATCTTCACTTTCGCCAAGCTCTTTCTGAATCGCTTTCATCTGCTCGTTCAGATAGTATTCTCTTTGCGATTTTTCCATCTGCTTTTTCACGCGAGTACGAATGCGTTTTTCAACTTGAAGTAAGTCGATTTCTGATTCCATTTGCCCCATCAAAAATTCGAGGCGTTCGCTTACATCCAAAATCTCTAGGACATTTTGTTTTTCTGCAAGTTTAAGTGGCATGTGTGCGGCTATGGTATCCGCTAACCTTGCAGCTTCGTCAATTCCATTTAGAGAAGTAAGCACCTCTGGGGGAATTTTTTTATTAAGCTTAATGAAACCTTCAAATTGATTAATCGCACTGCGAACAATCACTTCTTGCTCACGCTCATCCAGCTCCTTGGTTGTTAAGTACTCCGCATCTGCGTAAAAGTACTCACTTTCAATAAAGCGATGAATTTTTGCACGTTGTTGTCCTTCAACTAACACTTTTACCGTGCCATCTGGCAACTTAAGTAGTTGAAGAATGGTCGCGACCGTACCAACTTCAAACATATCCGCTTCTGCTGGCTCATCGGTATCCGCCTTTTTTTGAGCGACCAATAAGACTTGCTTATTGTCGTCCATTGCCGCTTCTAAGCATGCAATCGACTTCTCGCGACCAACGAATAATGGGATTACCATGTGCGGGTAAACGACTACATCTCTCAGAGGTAGTACTGGGATCTCGATACGTTCGGAACGTTCCAAGTTCATATTCTTCTCTCTTCCGCTTTGTCCTATTCGAAATATATGGGGGCTAATTCATTGGATTCAATGAAAGAATAAAAAAAAGGGAGTAATTGAATACTCCCTTCTTATCTACGTCACTTTTTGTGAATTAGATTATGACTCAGCACCCGCTGCTTGGTTGTCAGAATTGCTGTAAATCATTAGAGGAGCAGACTCTCCCTTGATAACAGAATCATCAATGACAACTTTGCTAACGTCTTCCATTGAAGGTAACTCATACATTGTTTCCAATAATACACCTTCAAGGATAGAGCGTAAGCCTCGTGCACCCGTTTTACGATCCATCGCTTTTTTCGCTATCGCTCTGAGTGCGTCTTCGCGAAACTCAAGTTCTGTATCTTCTAATTCAAACAGTGCAGCATATTGCTTAGTTAATGCATTTTTGGGTTCACAAAGAATTTGAATTAACGCTTCTTCATCAAGCTCAGTTAACGTAGTAGTAACTGGAAGACGACCAATAAATTCAGGAATTAAGCCGTATTTAACGAGATCTTCAGGTTCAACTTTTGTGAAAAGTTCACCCACAGTTTTCGTCTCGTCCTTAGAACGAACCTCTGCACCAAACCCGATCCCAGTTCCTGTCGCCACTCGTTGTTCAATAACCTTGTCCAAGCCAGCAAATGCACCACCACAAATAAATAAGATTTTCGAGGTATCGACCTGAAGAAATTCTTGTTGAGGATGCTTGCGCCCACCTTGAGGCGGGACAGATGCCACCGTACCTTCAATTAACTTGAGTAGGGCTTGTTGAACACCTTCACCAGATACATCACGTGTTATAGAGGGATTTTCTGCTTTACGAGATATTTTGTCTATTTCATCGATATAGACAATGCCCCGCTCTGCTTTCGCAACATCATAATCGCATTTTTGTAGTAACTTTTGAATGATGTTTTCAACATCTTCACCTACATAGCCCGCTTCTGTAAGAGTGGTTGCATCAGCCATAGTAAATGGCACATCCAAGAAGCGTGCTAATGTTTCAGCTAATAATGTCTTACCGCTACCGGTAGGCCCGATGAGTAGAATATTACTCTTGCCTAATTCAACACCATCACTCGTAGTGTCGCCATTACGTAAACGCTTATAGTGGTTATAAACGGCTACTGCAAGCACTTTTTTCGCGTAATCTTGACCAATTACATAATCGTCCAGATGCTCCCGAATCTCTCTAGGCACAGGAAGTGCTTCGGACTGCTTTTTCGGTAGTGCATCTTTGATTTCTTCACGAATAATGTCGTTGCATAAATCAACGCATTCATCGCAAATGTATACTGATGGTCCAGCGATTAGCTTGCGAACTTCGTGCTGGCTCTTACCACAGAAAGAACAGTAAAGAAGCTTACTACTACTGCTCTCTTTGCTTTTGTCTGTCATTCGCTAACCTCTTAGCCTTTACTCTCATGACCTGAGTGTATATCAATATATGCCAATGTGGCTAGTTATTCACTACGGTGAGTCAACATTGAATCAACTAACCCATATTCAACGGCTTGATCTGCTGACATAAAGTTGTCACGATCAGTATCGCGTTCAATAACATCAAGTGGCTGCCCTGTGTGCTCAGCTAACAAGGTGTTCAGCTTTTTCTTGATAGTTAGAATTTCTTGAGCATGAATCTGGATATCTGAAGCCTGGCCTTGAAAACCACCTAATGGCTGGTGAATCATAACTCGTGAGTTTGGCAGAACATAACGCTTACCAGGAGCGCCGCCAGCTAATAAGAATGCTCCCATAGAGCATGCTTGTCCCATACACACCGTGCTGACGTTAGGCTTAATAAACTGCATCGTGTCATAAATAGACATGCCCGCTGTCACGCTTCCACCTGGTGAATTAATGTATAAGAAGATATCTTTGTCAGGATTCTCAGACTCAAGGAAAAGCAATTGTGCCACGACAAGATTTGCCATGTGGTCTTCTACTTGACCAGTTAAAAAAATCACTCGTTCTTTTAATAGACGAGAGTAGATATCATAAGAACGTTCACCACGAGAAGTTTGTTCAACCACCATGGGGACAAGTGCATCTAAAATTGGAGACATTGCATTTTTTTCTTGGTAGCTCATATTCTTAAGTCCCTAAAAAATTAATGGTCCGAATGAAAAGTATCACACGGACCATTGTTAGCAGAATAGTTAACCCGTAGTCAACCAAATAAGCACATTATTGCCTATTAAGCTGCTGGCTGTTGGTTCATTAGCTCATTGAAGCTCACTTCTTTTTCAGAAACTTGAGCTTTAGAGATAATGGCATCGATAGCTTGCTCTTCTAACGCAACATTGCGCATGTTGTTCATCATTTGCTCGTTTTGCTCGTAGTAAGCAATAACTTCAGATGGATCTTCGTAAGCGGTCGCCATCTCTTGGATGAGAGATTTCACTTTGTCGTCGTCTGCTTTTAGCTCTTCAGACTTGATTACTTCACCAAGAAGAAGACCTACAACAACGCGTCGCTTCGCTTGTTCTTCAAATAATTCACGTGGTAGCTGTTCAGCAGCTTCTGGGTTACCACCGAAACGTTGCGCCGCTTGCTGACGAAGAGTACCGATTTCCTGATCGATCAGAGAAGCAGGAACTTCGATATCATTTTCTTTCACCAAACCGTCGATAGCTTGTTCTTTGATGCGGTTTTTAACTGCTTGCTTAAGCTCACGTTCCATATTTTTACGAACTTCAGCTTTGAGAGCATCAACACCACCTTCCGAAACACCAAACTTCGCAATGAAGTCATCATTCACTTCTGGCAATTCACGCGCTTCGACTTTATTTACTGTGATCGAGAACTTAGCAGCTTTACCTTTCAAGTTCTCAGCGTGGTAGTCTTCTGGGAAAGTCACGTCGATTTCGAATTCTTCACCTGCTTTCTTACCAGAAATACCATCCTCGAAGCCCGGGATCATACGACCAGCACCCATTTCTAGTGGGAAGTTCTCTGCTTTCCCGCCCTCAAACTCTTCTCCATCGATAGAACCGATAAAGTCGATAGTTGCGCGTTTGCCGTCTTCAGCCACTTCGTCAACTTCAGCCCAGTTTGCTTGCTGTTTACGTAATGTCTCGATCATCTCTTCAACATCAGCATCTTGAACTTCTGTCGCTGGCTTTTCAACAGTGATATTCTCTAGACCTTTGAGTGCAACTTCTGGGTATACTTCAAACGTTGCGTTAAATACGAGATCTTCGCCTTCTTTGTTCTCTACTGGAGCAAAGGTAGGCGCACCTGCTGGGTTGATCTTTTCCTTTACAATCGCCTCAATAAAGTGACGCTGCATGACTTCACCCATTACGTCTTGACGTACTGCTTTACCGTACATTTTAGCAACCATCTTCAATGGCACTTTACCCTTACGGAAGCCATCAAAACGACGGTTCTTTGCAATATTGCGTAATTCAGCTGTCACTGCATCTTCGATGTTTGCAGCAGGAACAGTAATGTTTAGACGGCGCTCTAGACCCTCTAGCGTTTCAACAGTAACTTGCATTCTTTAATAACCTCAAAACTGGCTCAAAAAGTGAGCTGATGCGTCAACTTCCAAAATTTAGGAAAGACTCATCGAATTCATGCTTACAATAAGCACTCTTAACGTAAACGAGTATCAACAACAGTTAAACAAGACTGTTGTCGTGCTAATCAATGATATCTTTTTATAAGATGCACTCACATCTTCAAAAAGGTACCTTCGATTAGCCTCAGATTGTAGACTCAAACGACGCATTCTAACGACCAGATTTACCTCTGTCGAGCCGAACCCTAAGATCTCTCAGGGAATCACCTAAAAACTCATTCAACTGCTAAAAAAAACACCAACTAAGGCGCATTTGTATATCAAATTGGGGACACTAATGTGTTTTTCAAGAGAAACTAGTGTTTTTTTTATTTAAGTCTTAAAAAGAGATCTAAGTCCTATTTTAAGTTAACTTATACCCATTACCACTCAATACATTGCGTAAAAAAACGATTAACCTATAGCATCTTAAGGTTAGTGATAAAGGCCTGACATGTTTACCTTTCGACGTACCAAATTTCTTCTACTTACCCTTTATTTCCTTACCATTTTCTTAGGGGCAAATTGGATGTGGGCAACCATTGAAGGTGACCACCGTGCTATGCACCGCCAACATCTAGATAGGTTTGCCGAATTTATCTCAAGTAAGCTCGATAAATATGCCCATTTACCCCAACTCCTTGCCAAGTCCTCAGAGGTTTTGGCTGCACTTAAAGCCCCTAACAACACTGCACAGCTTGACGTAACAAATCGTTTCTTGGAAAGAGTAAACGACACGATAAAAGGAGCGGGGGTATATATACTCAATAAAAATGGTAATACGATTGCATCAAGCAATTGGAATTTATCTCATTCTTTTATCGGTCACAATTACACTTGGAGGCCCTATTTTTCAGAAGCTATTTTAGGGCAGCCTAGTCAATATTTTGCTTTGGGCTCTAGCTCTAAACGACGCGGTTATTACTTTTCACATCCAATTTATTTTGCGGGTGATATCGTCGGCGTCATTGTAGTAAAAATGCACCTGTCGGCAATAGAAGAGAGCTGGAAAGACAAAGTGAATACTTTTGTGGCGACGGATAAACACAATGTCATATTTATGTCTAGCAACGAAAAATGGCTATTTAAAAGCCTAATCACTTTATCAGCATCAAAACGTCAAAATATTCTCAATAGCAGACAGTACCTTGACTCTCCTATCCGCTCACTCGATTTGTCAGGGGACCTATCTGTCAATGAGAGCGAATTGAAAAAAATCAAACAACCAAACCTAAACAATGATTATATCGTGTCATCTCAAGTCTTAGACAAGCATCAATTAACCCTACGAGTACTCACAAAAAAATACATCTTCTCTTCCCCACGTTGAGTTTTGTTATAGTGGTCACTCTAGTCTTTGTTATCGCTTTCCTATGTTTACAGTTGATTTCTCAACGACATTTCAAAAAACGACAATTTGAACAAATACAATCAGAGGCAAAACAGAAGCTAGAGTTTCTAGTTATGGAAAGGACAGCAAAGCTCCAAGCGGAAATAACAGAACGAAATAGAACAGAATCCAGACTGAAACAAACTCAAGATGAGTTAATCCAAGCGGGTAAATTAGCTGTTATTGGACAAATTTCGGCGAGTATCAGCCATGAACTGAACAATCCATTAACAGCAATTCGAAGTTTTTCCGATAATGCTGTCCGATTTCTAGAGCGTGAAAAGTACCAATGCGTCAATGATAATTTGATTCGTATATCTGAATTAACGAAGCGCATGGCTGCCATCAGTAACCAACTAAGAAGCTTCGCCAAGAAAAGTGATAGTCGCGAGCTTCATCTAGTCGACGTCAAACCTCTTATTTTGTCTGCACGAGAATTACTCATACCGCAGCTTAGAAATCATCAAATTGAATTACATTGTGATATTCAAAGCTCATTACCTAAGGTGGAGTTGAATCCAATTCAGTTTGAACAAGTCCTTATAAACCTTGTTACCAATGCAATACAGGCTATCGAGTCACAAGAAAAGCGACAAATCATTATCTCGACGCATACCGATAATGAAGCACTATCAATATATGTCGATGACAACGGGCCTGGGCTTAAAGAAAACAACAGCCAAGCATTATTTGAACCTTTTTTTACTACTAAAGATAATGGCTTAGGCCTTGGCTTATCTATCTCTAGGCAGATTATCCAATCAATGGGTGGAACGTTAAAAGCGGCGAGTTCGCTACTTGGTGGTGCCCAATTTATTGTT
Source organism: Vibrio caribbeanicus ATCC BAA-2122 (assembly GCF_000165125.1). Classification (GTDB taxonomy): domain Bacteria; phylum Pseudomonadota; class Gammaproteobacteria; order Enterobacterales; family Vibrionaceae; genus Vibrio; species Vibrio caribbeanicus. The sequence continues at coordinate 168,442 of NZ_AEIU01000059.1, forward strand.
AACATACCTATCAAAAAAACAACTTAGGACATGCTCCCTATGTATGATGTTATTTTCATTGATGATGAAAGCGATATTCGCATCGCCATTGAACAAAGCTTTGCGCTTGAGAATATTTCAGCAGCTTTCTTTGCGACAGCAGAAGAAGCCCTACTAGCAATACAAAATAGTGGCCTACCTAAGGTAATCATTACCGATGTCTGCTTACCTGGACTATCAGGTGAAAATGTCTTAACCAGCATACTAAAAAAAGACGCTAATGTTCCAATCATCCTTATCACGGCACATGGCGACATTTCTATGGCAGTGAAGGCACTACAGAATGGCGCCTATGACTTTATTGAAAAACCTTTTTCGACCGATAGGCTCATAGACACTACAAAAAGAGCAATCGAAAAGAGACAACTGACCTTAGAAAATCTCGCACTAAAGAGAGACTTAAAGACAAGTCAAACGTTGGGACCAAGAATTATTGGAAATACAGCGCCAATACAACAACTTCGTGAACAAATCGCCCAAGTAGGAGACACTGATGCCGATATTCTAATTTTCGGTGAAACAGGAACCGGTAAAGAGCTTGTCGCCCGCTCTATTCATGAACAAAGTGCTCGCCGTGATAACCAGTTTGTTGCCATAAACTGTGGCGCCGTTCCAGAGCACCTTATTGAAAGTGAACTTTACGGCCATGAAAAAGGTGCGTTTACTGGTGCAGATTCGCTGCGTATAGGCAAATTCGAGCACGCTGATGGGGGGACGCTCTTCCTTGATGAAATTGAGTCAATGCCACTTCACGCTCAAATCAGACTTTTGCGGGTATTGCAAGAGCGCGTCATTGAGAGAGTGGGTTCGAATAGATTACTCCCCATTAATATTCGCATTATCGCCGCAACAAAAGTGGACTTAAGAAAAGCGGCAGATAAACGTCAATTTAGAGAAGACCTTTACTATCGACTCAATGTGGTTACATTGAATCTCCCTGCATTAAGGAACCGAAAGGAGGATATTACTACCCTTTTCCATCACTTTACCCTTGTTGCTGCTGATCGCTATAAGCGTTCTGCCCCTGTACTCTCTCAATCACTAATAAAACAACTCATGAGTCATGATTGGCCCGGCAATGTTCGTGAACTGCGTAACGCTGCAGAGCGCCTCGTACTTCTTGGACAGCTCTCCAATATCAGTGAGCCCAATGCAGAAATGGATGGTGAGTCTTTAAGTTTAGCGAATCAAGTTGCGGAGTTCGAAAAAAGTATTATCAGTCAGGCGCTTGATCATTGTGGTGGGAGCATCAATAAAACGATGGTACACCTGCAACTTGCCCGAAAAACACTCTACGACAAAATGCAAAAATACCAACTCGATAAAAGTCATTATAAAAGTGACTAGTGCCAACAGTAAATACGATAAGGGCCTGTTATAAACAGGCCCGCTATTTTTTATTTGGTGATAATTTCAGGTCCCATCAGCATCGTTGGTAACCAAGTCGATACCCAAGGGACATAGGTAACAATGATGAGGAATAAAAACATCACACCAACCCAAGGCAGTGCCGCTTTTACTACCTGCATCATAGACATTTTGGCCACGCCTGCTGTTACGAATAAATTTAGCCCAACGGGTGGAGTGATCATACCAATTTCCATATTGACGACCATCATGATTCCTAAGTGGATAGGATCAATACCGAGTGCAATTGCGATTGGAAATACCAATGGAGCAACAATGATCAACAGACCAGAAGGCTCCATAAATTGCCCTCCAATGAGCAATAGTACATTAACAACAATAAGAAATGTAATTGGACCGAGCCCAGCAGAAAGCATCGACTCAGTGATCATTTGAGGGATACGTTCTTCAGTCAAAACATGCTTTAAAATCAGCGCATTAGCGATGATAAAAAGCAGCATGATAGTAAGCTTTCCGGCCTCATACAAAGTACGCTTGGTATCTTCATGCACAAATGCTTGAATCACTTTGAAGACAGCAGGTTTTGTGTTGTTCTTATCCGAAAACGGCCCCATATCTTTATAGATGAAGTTCGCAATCAAAAATGAGTAGACAGCGGCTACTGCTGCAGCTTCAGTTGGAGTAAAAATTCCACCATAAATTCCCCCGAGAATAATCACGACAAGTAGCAAGCCCCAGCTTGCGTCTTTCGCCGATGAAAAGACCTCTGTCCATCCAACAAAGGGCTGTTTAGGTAAGTTTTTTACTCGAGCTGCAATATAAATTGCGATCATCAACATGACACCGGCCAACAAGCCTGGAATGACACCTCCAAGGAACATTCGTCCGACGGAGACATCCGTTGCAGCAGCATAAACGACCATTACGATAGACGGAGGAATCAGAATCCCTAATGTACCAGCATTGCATATTACGCCAGCAGCAAACTCTTTCGAGTAACCATTTTTAATCATACCTGCAATAACAATACTACCTATGGCAACAACTGTAGCAGGCGAAGATCCGGATAACGCAGCGAACATCATACATGCAACAACCGATGCCATAGCAAGACCACCGCGGAACCAGCCCACCATAGCGATAGCAAAACGTATGATTCTTTTTGCCACTCCACCTGTTGACATAAAGCTGGAAGCGAGAATAAAAAATGGAATCGCCAATAGTGTGTAATGGCCAGCGAATGCATTAAAGAGTGTTTGGGCAACAGATGCTAAAGATGCATCAGAGTGTATGAGAAGAAAAAGAATACTTGAAAGCCCCAAGGATACGGCAATAGGAACACCGATCAACATAAAGCCAACAACCATTGCGAATAAAAATAAGATCTCCATCGCCTACTCTCCCTTATCTCTATTCATTTTGGGCTCCAATGCTTCTGACGCCTGTTTAAGTTCCTCTTTCATGGCCTCAATTTCTTCTTCTACCTCATGACCAGCAATAAGTCTGTCTAACTTTCCTGTTAGGATTTGCCATGTCACTTGTAAAAATCGCCATGTTAAAAGCGCCATGCCTAAAGGCAAAGCCATATAAGGAATAAACCTTGGCAGTTTTTCATAACGTTCCCCTTCATTGAGAACATCAGCAAGAAATTGCAACATTTCAGGCATAGGAATATCGTCTGTTTCATACCAAGCTCTTTCTGTTACGAAAGGAAACCAGTAGTTCCAAGAACCAACGAGAAGAAGAGTTGAAAAGGCCAAACAGCACACGGCTGCAAGTAATGCGTAGGCTTTTCTTAGCTTTTCTGGCGCCATATTAATGATGACGTCAACGCCAATATGAAAATGTTTCTTAACACCGTATGACGCACCGACCAAGACCATCCAAGCGAATAAAAACACGGTCAGCTCTAAAGCCCAGAGAATATTATCGTTAAATACATAACGACAGATAACATTTGCGAAAGTCAGCAAAGTCATGGCTCCGAGAAAAAAAGCAATGAGCGTTTCTTCAATCTTATCGGTAACTTTACCCACTTTGTCGAATAGTGGTTGTTTCATAAATAGTTCACTTTAATACAAGAAAAATCCCCCCTCATGTATCCATGAGGGGTTTCACGACATTTGTGTTATTTATTAGATGCGAGCGCGGCTTGAATCAAATCAGAACCGATGTCTTTTTCAAACTTTTTCCAAACCGGTTGTAGTGCTTCAACCCAAGCCTGACGTTGCTCTGAAGTGAGTGTTCTGACTACACCACCAGCTTCGATAATATTATTTTTGTTGGCAAGGTTTACTCTCGATGATTCAGCATTACGAGTTGCAGAAACCTCTTGAATGATTGTATTAAGTTGTTCACGCTGATCTTTGGGAAGACTTTTCCAAAAGTCATTAGAGGTGACTACCAAATAGTCTAAAATGCCGTGGTTAGTTTCTGTGATGCCATCCTGAACCTCAAAGAACTTCTTCCCGTAGATATTGGACCAAGTATTTTCTTGACCATCGATAACTTTAGTTTGTAACCCACCATAAACTTCTTTGAACGACATTTTCTGTGGATTTGCATCTAATTGTTCAAATTGTGCTACCAGTACATCTGAAGCCTGGACTCTAAACTTAAGCCCTTTTGCATCATTGGGAGAAATAAGAGGTTTGTTCGCTGACATCTGCTTCATGCCATTGTGCCAAAATGCTAGGCCCTGCAGACCACGACGCTTCATAGCATTCTTTAAGCTTTCACCAGCTTCTGAGCTCTGAAAACGGTCGACAGCTTCGACATCTTCAAATAAAAATGGCAGGTCAAAAATACGATATTTTTTGGTGAACTTTTCAAATTTAGAGAGAGAAGGAGCAGCAAGCTGAACGTCTCCATTCAATAGCGCCTCTAGTACCTTATTGTCATCATACAAGGTTGAGTTTGGAAAGACTTGCATACACAACTTGCCGTTCATTTCTTCGTTGACACGTTTTTCAAGCAACGAAGCAGCAATCCCTTTTGGATGTTTGTCCGTGTTAGTTACGTGGCTAAACTTGACAACCGTCTCACCGGGATCGCAGTTGGCGAATGCACTAGTGCTCATTGCAGCAAGTAAAGAAACGGAAATTAAAGTCAATGGTCTAGTCATTAGGATTCTCCTTTTGAATGTAGCAGCCCTATCAATGGGATGTAATATTCATTGGAGCAATAACTAAGCCAACTTTTAAATTAGTTTTAACTCAATCACTTAAATGCATTAAAAGACAAATTCTTGTTTGAGACACAGAGAGATGGGTGGGTTTCCACCCATTGTTTTTATCAATATGGGTGAATTGCCACTCAAGTAGTTAAGATAGAGTAAGATATATCGAAGCGTTGGTTTCCTTGATTGAAGAGTAATAGAAAGACACATTTCAATGGGTCTGAAAACCTCTTAGCTTTGTAGTTTTAACGTGAACCTTAAGAAATAAGAATCATCGAATTCGACCGTATAATCAAAAATTGAAGATGCATAAATTGCTCTCAATAGAGCATGCTTTTCTCCATTTGTGCCTCTAAATAACATTGATACTGATTTGACTAGCTCATTTCGGTTATTGAAATGTGCATTCAGATCACTAGCTAAAACACACAACAAACAGCTATTTGAGTTATGTTCCAAGTCCACTTTTTCCGGACTTGAAACAAGAACAGTTGTATTTAGCTCTTTTTCTAAAATATTAATCAGTAATAAGAAGCTATCCAGATTAGGTAGCTCATCTCCTTCATTGCAAATAGCTAACTCGTTTAACAGTAGCTCAATATCAAGGCGACTCGCTCGTGCTTGAGAAACAAGGGTACGTATTTTCTTTTTGAGAGGTTTATACTTTTTGCTTGAAACCGCTCTGTTTAACCAAGCAGACAGGATATCGTTTTTTTCAGCACAACTTTTACGGCTTAGTAACTTGACTGAATGAGCGGAAAAAAGATGCAGTAATGCATGCAAGGCCAGCTCATTAAGTAGTGGTTCGAATTCAGATTTTATTTTTGTATGGATACTGCGCATGGGCTTACAAGAGTACGCTAATCGAGTGCTGCTCTATTTAGTTAATGTGGCTAAAAGACGGATATGCTATCCAAAACTATCCCCTATGTACAGTGTCTTACATCACGTATTATCACACTTCCACCAGACTTCAGGTACCAATCTTTAGAACAAATAATGTAACCAAGATTCAAGGTAACTAGAGAATAAATATATTTGTTACGCTAAATCTTAATGAGCCTTCTATAATTAGGTCTATGCATTAGCCCGTTCTTCGATTTGTTGCGTTCACATAGGACACGCACGTAGTACAGAGGGTATTGCGCCCAAATTAGATATTAGGTTGTCCATAGTTATGAAAAATTTATCAATCGGTAGGAAAATTGCACTCTGCTTTTCAGTCATCGCTCTAATTAATTTGGGCTTTGCCCTGTTTCTGCTCAAAGAATTGTCCAGCATTCAGGCCGAGCTCCTCAACTATACTGATGACACACTACCTGCGGTAGAAAGCGTTGATGGCATAAGAGATAAGATGTCATATTGGCGTCGTACGCAATTCGCTGTGTTTGCGATGAGTGATCACAACAAAATTGTGTCAAAAATAAAAGTGAATGAGAAGATAAGAGAAGAGATAGGCACCGCATTGAATGCGTATGGTAAAACTGTTTGGCCTGGGGAAGAAACCGAGATTTATAATCGCTTGATCAGTAAGTGGCAAAAATACCTTGCAACTATGGATGCCTTCAATCAGGCTATGACCGACGACAACAAAACCAAAGCCTACCCCATTCTCACCCAATCACTCGCTAATTTTGAAAGCATTGAATCAGACATGAATGCACTTGTGGGTATTTTAAAAGGGGCAATGGAAAGTAATAAAAATCAGATCCTCAAATCCATACATGACCTAGATTATACAACCATTATCAGCAACGTCGTAATGCTCATTATTATGATCGCCATCGTTGTCTCCCTTACACGTATGATTTGCCGCCCACTAGCAAGGGTTGTACAACAGGCAAATGCCATTGCTGATGGTGACTTATCAAAAGAACTTGTCCGAAAAGATATCGGTAATGATGAACTGGGTGACCTCGCCGACTCTACCATCCAAATGCAATCTAACCTAAAACAATTGATTGACCAAAGTAAAGAAGTCGTCAAACAGCTTGGTGAAGCCGTTGAGCAAATGACGCATATCGCTGAAACGTCCTCTGCAGACATGCAAAAGCAACAGAGCCAGATTAGCGAAGTGGCAACTGCAATGACGCTGATGAAATCTTCAGTCGCGGATGTTGCTAAAAATACCGATGATTCGGCAGAACAAGCCAATCAGGCAAACCAGAGAACACAAGAAGGTGCTCGTGACAACCAAGCCATGGTCACATCAATTCAGAACGTTGCGCAGGTCATTGGTGACGCGGGCGACACAGTCTCTGAATTAGAGCAACAATCTAGCCAAATTAATGTTGTCGTTGACGTGATTCGTGATATCGCGGAGCAAACTAACCTGCTCGCTCTGAATGCAGCCATAGAAGCGGCAAGGGCTGGGGAATCTGGCCGCGGTTTTGCCGTGGTAGCAGATGAAGTAAGAACACTCGCCGGGCGAACTCAAGACTCGACCAGCGAAATTACGACCATCATCGAAAAGCTTCAATCTTTCTCAGCGAAAGCGAAAGAAGCAACAGAAAACTCCCGAACCAGTATCGATAAATGCGCAGAGCAAGGCCATCACTCTCAAGAGCTTATGGTGTCAATAGAGCAGGCTATTGCAAACATCGCCGATATGGGGATTCAAATCGCCAGTGCTTGCGGTGAACAAGATTCTGTCGCTGATGAGCTGAGCAGAAACATTGAAGAAATACAGGTAGCCTCGCAAGATGTCGCGAAGGGCTCTGAACAAACAGTCAAATCATGTAGGGAGTTAGCTAACCTATCATCCTCTCTTCATGAATCGATGTCGCGCTTTAAGCTCCATTAAAGGTTGTCCATAGATGCGCGTTGTTATTTTTTAATGTCTTGAGAGGTATTATGAAATTTCAAATCACATTTCTATCACTGACTATAGCGACAGTGTTGAGCAGTGCACCCGCCATAAGTGCCCCTGTATCAATAGAATATAACCCCTCAGAATCTCGCCAAGCACTTATATCGAATTCATGGCTTGAAGTAAACCTGAGTCAGTTCAGAGCCAACATCGAACAGTTCGAAACTCATCTTGCACAAGGAACTCGAATTTGTGCAGTGATGAAGGCAGATGCTTACGGTAATGGTATCTATGGCTTAATGCCGATTATTATCGAGAAAAAGATACCTTGTATTGCAATAGCAAGTAATAGTGAAGCGAAAGCAGTAAGAGAGGCAGGGTTTAAAGGTGAGTTGATTAGGGTAAGATCTGCCAACCTCAAAGAAGTAAAAGAGGGTCTTGGCCTTAATATAGAAGAGCTGGTCGGTACCGTTGATCAAATTAAAGAATTTGAGGAGTTGTCTAGAGAGCAAGCGACTCCAATCAAAATCCATCTCGCACTTAATGATGGGGGAATGGGGCGTAATGGTTTAGATATGACCACAGATGAAGGACAAGCGCATGCGGTCAGAATAATAGAAAGCCCTAACATCGAAATTGTGGGAATTATGACGCACTTCCCTAATTATGACGCTGATGAAGTCAAGCAGAAGCTCGCAAGCTTTAAAACAAATACTCAATGGATTTTTGACAATACAACGTTAGAGCGCAAGGACGTAATTTTACACGTTGCAAACTCCTATGCCTCAGTGAATGTTCCAGAATCACAACTTGATATGGTTAGACCCGGTGGCGTTTTGTACGGTGATTTGCCCACCAACCCAGAATACCCATCGATCGTTTCATTCAAAACACGAATAGCTTCTCTCCATAATCTGCCTGCAAACAGTACTGTTGGCTACGATAGCACTTATACGACAGAGAAAAAAAGCGTATTAGCCAACCTCCCTGTCGGTTACTCTGACGGTTATCCAAGAAAGATGGGTAATAGAGCGCAGGTTTTGGTTAATGGGCAGCGCGCGAAGGTCGTCGGTGTCACTTCAATGAATACGACAATGGTGGATGTGTCAAACGTCAAGGGCGTGTTACCGGGTCAAGAAGTCACCTTATTTGGACAACAAAAGCAAGAAGCGATATCCATTGGTGAAATGGAGGAACATGCCGATGTCATTTTCCCAGAACTTTATACTGTTTGGGGAAATGCGAACCCACGTTATTACGTCGAATAGCGTCTCATTTTTTAGGAAAAATTCGCTAGAGAAACGAATAGGCCCCAGTGTATTGCACTGGGGCCTTATAATAATGGCACGCCCTGTAGGATTCGAACCTACGACCACATCCTTAGAAGGGACGTGCTCTATCCAGCTGAGCTAAGGGCGCGCTACAGGAAAGAATTATACGAATTCACCGCCTGAACACAAGAGGTTTTATTAACATTATGATCTGACTGACCAAAAAAAGGACAAAGACGCCAAATCTGTTTAAAATAACCGCAAGGCAAACGTTTGCTTATAGAAGTTAATTAAAGAATCTGCGAGAATAGAAGTCAAACGTCTACTCTTTTCATTTATTTCCTAAGGAAAACCATGACTGCTCAAAATATCGATGGCACCTTAATTTCACAAACTGTCCGCTCAGAAGTGGCAGCTCGCGTGAAGGCTCGAGTTGATAATGGCCTGCGCGCCCCAGGCCTTGCAGTTGTCCTCGTGGGGGACGATCCTGCCTCACAAGTCTATGTGGGGAGCAAACGCAGAGCATGTGAGGAAGTTGGATTCATATCTAAATCTTTTGACCTTCCGCATACGACAACAGAAAAAGAGCTACTGTCGCTGATCACCGAACTCAATAACGACGATGAGATAGATGGTATCTTAGTACAGCTACCGCTACCCGCTGGTATTGACGCTACACACATACTTGAACATATTGATACCGAGAAAGATGTTGATGGCTTCCACCCCTATAATGTTGGCCGTTTAGCTCAACGTATTCCTAAACTCAGATCATGCACACCAAAAGGAATCATCACCTTACTTGAAAGGTATAATATCGAGCTGCGCAGCAAGCATGCGGTTATTGTTGGTGCTTCCAATATTGTTGGCCGGCCAATGAGCTTAGAATTACTGTTGGCAGGTTGCACAACAACCACCTGTCATCGCTTTACCAAAGATCTTGAAAGTCATGTTCGCCAGGCAGACATCGTTGTCGTTGCCGTAGGAAAACCTAATTTTATTCCTGGTCAATGGATAAAAGATGGTGCTGTCGTGATTGATGTTGGCATCAATCGACTTGAATCAGGGAAACTCATCGGTGATGTGGATTATGAAAATGCCAAAGAACGTGCAAGTTTTATTACTCCGGTTCCTGGAGGCGTTGGCCCTATGACTGTCGCAAGTTTAATCGAAAATACCATGCTCGCTTGCGAGCAATTCCATACCAAAAAATAAAAAAAGGCTCCGCAAGGAGCCTGATATCAAAACCTAAGTAATTGTTTTTGATTGCTTTAATAAAAACGCCGACCCAATAATGTCCACAAAAAATGCTTGCCGAATGGGTGAGCGTTTGTTGTATTAATTTCTAATCTGATTATTAGTTAGGTGTTGAGCGGTAGTGCTCAGGTACTTTAGTTCCATCTTTCTTCTTGTAAGCTGGAACGTGAACCTTCTTTTTTCCGCCTTTAGTTTTTGCCATAGCATTACTCTCTATTGATTAAAAGTTAATTATGATACTGGTTACTTAATGAACCAGAAAAACCATTATACGCAACAAGGTTAATATTTAAATAGTTGTACATAAAATCGTCGCAACTACCGCCTATGTGCGCTAAAGCATATTAACAAAACATTTAGGCTCATTTTATTTCGTAACCTTACGAAATAAAAAACCCGCTTTCGCGGGCTTGTTTAACTCTCATTTTCTAACCTGGTCACTCTCGAATCTATGTTTTCCATCATAAACCTGAGCCACTTGATATCGGTTTTTAGTACAGCCCCTACTCCAACGCCTGAACATAGCGAGCTGATAGCAAAAACAAGCAGTGATTGATACTCAGCCATAAGTACCCCCAAATTTACGTTGTAGCCAGCATTCGACGGCCATTCTTGCCATACGTCTAAATCCGAATGTATCGATGTAGATTAGACCGAGCGCATACCAGTAATATTCTGGGACACTTTCCAGTGCCTCAAAACCCTCTGTGACGATATACGCCCACTCAGGTATAAACGATAGACCTAACGGTAAAGTCGTTAGAATCAGGAGATATTCATCTTTCCAGCCACGATTTTTCAAGCTGATTTCATCCAGTTGCGTTGCGGATTTATCGCCCGATTCAATGCGCTTGATTTGCGCGGTGACTTTCGCCAGTTCTAGCTGTTCACTGCGTTCTTGCGCTTTGTTTTTGGCTTCCTGCTTTCGTTTGAAATAGCCAATGCCCTCAGTAAAAAGGGAGGTAATCAGTGTAATCATAACCATCCTTGTTGTTTAAGGAATTTGACGGTGTAGGCTGCGAGCACAGTCCCCACCACAGTAAGTGCAACCTTTTTTGTGTCTTGTTTGGTCATGCCATTTCTACCCCTTTGCGCGCCATTTTCAGCGTGTAATATGGGCCCACTTCCATGCGTGACATAGAATGCAGCACAGTTGCCAGTTGCGCAGAGTCGGTCACATCCACAACTTGGTTTTCACCAATACCCGACCACTTACTGACATTACGCACATAGCCTGACGTGTCATTCTCATGACTTGGCGCAAAGCGATTTATCATCTGACTCAATGTTACAAAGCCTTGGCGGTGATAACTTCTCAGCACTTTCGCACCTGCTCGAAAGCCATGCGCAGGGTTATTAAAAATCACAAAGCGACCATCTGAGCCGCGTTGACCTTTCCAATCATTTGCAGGACTGAACTCTATGTTTGTCGGGTTGTTGTTTCGCACACCGCGTGGTAAGTCTTTTTTAGATGTCATATATGCTATTCCCCCGATTATAAAGATGGCTGCAATGATGGTTTTTGAGGCCATACTACATCCTTAAGCGTTGTATAGGTTTGGGTGATATCGCGCAACTTTTGGCGATACTGACGATACGGCGCAATATCTACGCCATTATCTAGCGCAATATTGACGAGGTAGTCCGCTTCAATTAACAGCGGTTTTCGAGATTCACGAATCAAAATTAATTCACACTCAGGATTTAAGTTGTTGTAATTAAATTCCTTGTCCATTATCCAAGCTCCGGTAATGCAAATAGTTTATGTGGGTGGTCGATAAAACCAGACGCAGTAACAGGCAATGCCACTAACATTGAGCCTTGTCGAGAGGTTGCTACAGGGTGCGGGTGAACATAGTTACCAAATGATGTACTTTCGCGTTGCTGACGGGTAAAACACCATTTCCCCTCTTTAGCTCCGGCCGCAAAGCCACCATATAATGAACCTGATTCAAGTTTCACAAACGCCGCATCGCAACCAGCGCCACTAATTGGGGTAGGCCTATTGTTCACAGCATTCCCGCCACTGAATGAGGGGAATATTAACCACTCTGAACCATCAAAGGGATCTGGAAAATCCCAACTCACACGAAACACATTAAAGCTTCGAAAAAAGTATTGCTGTTCTCGGATATTGAAGTCTGGGAAGTCGAGTTTAACTCCTGACTTCATCTCGCTCAGAATCTGCATTTGATACCCTGAACGATCACGAGGACATCCACTAATTCGCTCTATAAGCTCCATAGTTACGCCACCATTCACCATGAAGCCATCAGGTATTGAGCCTGTAATTACATCCATTGTTTGATTTTTAGTAAGCGCCAGAACCGTAACTTTATCCAAGATTGGCGCAACAGCATTTTTCAATGCTTGGTCTTGCTGTGCAATTTTTGCATTAGAAACGTTTTGAAAATTACTCAATGCTTGCTGAGTATCCGTTGAAAAAGTTTGCTTAAGCGCATCAAATTGTGTTTGCATCGTGCGGATAGCACCGCCTTTAATGCTATCTAATAGGTTTCGAGCTTCCGTTACCATTTGCCCGATTGCAGTAAAATCACTCATAGAGCTTGTTTCTCCATTTCTTCCGTCACGACCTTTAGACGTGGCAGCGCATTTGCTACAACACTATCCGCCAGTTCGTAAACGTCATTATCTGAATTGAAAGCGTGACGCTGCATAGATATTACCGCCGCGCTTAATGCTACCTGATTGCTGTAAACGCCTTGCATCATCAAAAGCGCATCTACTTGCTCAGGCTGTAGGTTTTTAAGATGTTCCGTGAGCGGGTCGTATTTCACGACCACTCTACGGGGCAATAAGTGGCTCATCGGTGAACCTCCATCATTGCCAGTTTGAGAACTTCACCGGAGTTGTTGTACGCCCAGAGTTCACCGCCCCCTGTGACCGTAATTCCCGCAGGAGCTTGTCTGTCCCCCATGACAGGAAGCCCAACAACCGCACACACGTTGTAATCCCCAATCATTGCTTCCACTTCCGTATCACTAATGTTTTGGATAACCACCTCAAGCCGTGTCACAGAGGCAGTAAACAAACGCTTTTTTTCATTGGGTTTGATAAGCAAATGGTCACGACTGATAAAACGCTGCGCTGTCTCTGCCCTTGTGGTCACAGGGGAGCGAATCTCACTCACTGCAATGGAGTCAGAAAATTTCACCTGTGCGGGCGGCGTTGTTTTTAGGTCGTGTTTGGTTAACTGGTAAACAACGCGGATTGATGCCGTGTGCGGGTTAGATATTTCAAGCTCTTTAAAGCTGCGAATATCTAACGTATCCCCCGCGTCTACTCGGATTTGTTCGCCGTTGTCGCTGCGCACATAAAGGTACTCTTGTGACTCACGGACAATGAGCCACTTATCAGAACCAACACCGAAACGCTTTATTTCATTGGGCTTTAAGACAAGCTGTTTCATTATGCCCCCTTAAATACCATGGCGACGATGCTCACCGCTGAGACCACCGCAACAGCAATAGCAACTTTAGAAATTTCTCCCGCGCTGCCCGTTTGACTGCGTGACGCGGTATTTTCAGCCATTTTCAACGCGGCGCGGGCGTTTTCTCCCGATTGCACCGCCATTGATTTAATAGCAGACGTTGTATCTGCGCTGTTCATGCGCATGTTATCTATCGCCTTCTCTGTCACCTTACGATTGCTGTCCACTGAGCTTTTGCCAAAGGCTAGTGCTTTTGATAGTGATTCCTGACCATTATCAAGTGCGGCCTTAGTGACTTTCTCATTAGATTTAATCGCATCAGAGCCCAAATCAACCGCCTGTTTAATGGCAGCGCTATTACTATCTAATGCACCTTTCGCGATTTCCGAGGCTTTTTCCATTGCTCCGTGGTCGGTCATTGAAATATTGCCAAGGTTCCCATTTACGCCCGATATGACGACACCCAAGTTATCTCCAGATATAGCACTGGTGCCGCTCGTATTCGTTGTGCTCGTTGAATTACTGCTTGAACTACTGCCACCGCCGCCCATTAGCATCCCTCCAGTTGAAGTGACATTACCGTGTCATGCTGTGATTGACTCATGACTGAAAATCCAAAGCCTTTGAGAATCCGAGTCATGCCACGGCGTACAGTGTGATACTTAATTGAGCGATAACCTTGAGATTTGACTGCCTCAAGAATAACGGGCGCGGCTTTGTTTAAGCCTTTGCCCGTCATGGCCAAAATTAAGTAATCATTGTCATCAGTGACATAGCCGACAAAGCGCAAAGATACGCCCTGCTCCCTACCCATCAAGTGATAGAAACTTGCGCGTTGAGTCCTTACCGCATCGCAACAAAATTCAAACTCTGCTTTTGCACAATGCACCCCGTTAAACGCTCTTTTGATAAGGCCAAAGAGCGCGGGCAAATCAGAGCGAGTGGGACGCAGTAAAGTGAAGGTCATTTTTTCATTAGCCATACGACTGCCCCCACTCCCAATACCACCCAAGGCAACCAAGACGAAGCACCGCCGCCAAAGGTAATCGCTCCGTTACGAATACCACCTATTGAATTAGTCCCTGTCGCTTTACTTGGCCCCGCCGAACCGCCGCCCGCGTTGATTGGCATTGACCCAGAGTTTGTTAGTCCACCTCCTATATCTGGTATCATTTGCTCCCCTTAACGACTCGATAAGCCATATACGCGCCGCCCCCTAGTGCGGCGGCTTTAAAAATTTTCGTTGCACTCGAACCAGACCAAAAGCCCGTCCCGAACCCGACACCACCCGCCAAAAGCGGGAGCGCAATAATTAACGGCATTGCTCCCCCTTACTTTTTCATGGCAACAACAAGCGTAATCAATAACGCGACACCCAACCCGCCACCGACATAAATCAAAGTCTTGTCGATAGGTTGAGATTGCGGCCTTGTGACCGCATTTCCGTGATTATCTTTTACAGGCTGTTGAGGTTGTTGAGTGGTTCCCGCGTTTGTCGATGAGTCGTCACTGGTTGCGGTATCAATCAAGTTACCGATACCTTCCCCGACATCATCAAGTAGGCCACCGCCGAATTCGCTTAAATCATCCCAAAAAGCCAAAGCTCACCCCCTTACACTAAATCAGGGCGAACGACTTCCACTGACTCAACAATGATTGGAATTGAGCCTTGTGGCTGATTGGTTTTAACCGTGAACTTAAGCTCAGAGCCGTGAGCCGTAGGAAACAATTCATCAATGTAGAAACCGCGCATGATTGGGTCAAAATGAAAACAATCTGCTTGCCAGTAACGGCGGTTACGCTTTGCTCGCATCTCTTCCAGCTTGCGTGAAGAGTCATACACTTTCACAAAGTCTCGATGAATTTGTAGTGAGTGAATATCACCATTTAAGAAGTGCATACGGCGCACTAATTGAAGCGGGCCCGAAACAAGATCTAGGAATTCATTTTCTGTCGAGCTTGCTTGCATGGTTTGCTTTTTGATTTTTGGCACAACCACACGCGCCTGTTGGCGCGCTGACACAGACGCCCAAGCTTGTAGCTGCACTTTCGGGGCGTTTTCTTGTGACGCTGGCGCTATTTCCACTTCTAGCGTGATGTTGTCGCCAGATTCCGTAACAAGCCCAGTGTAACGCACCCCATTTTTGGTTTTGGCTGTGATGTCAGAAAGCGGGATAGTGAAAAAACCCTCTGTTGAAGCGAGACCTTTATATGCTTCAAGCTTTTTGATGAGTTCACCATCAAGCACAATGATTTCATCTGCATTAAGTGAAATCGTGACGCGCTTAAGCTGCGCAGCAGAAAGGTTTGTTTCTAAGAACAGCTCTTCGTAAGTGGGGCCGATTGGAATAGTCAGCGTTGCTTTTTCGCCGTAATCCGCACCTGTAAAAGAGTTCAATTTAGTAGGAGTAGACATAAATAACCCCCTTAACCGATTTTATCTTCAACAGCGTCAACGTTGTTTGACGCCCAAACTACGCCAGCCGCGACGATTGCCGCCACAACGCCAATCATTGCTAATTTCTTTGGTGTAAATCCTGCCATTTCTTTACCTATAAAAAAACCGCCCAACATTAGGCGGCTTTATCAAAGCAAGGTATTCACAATCGATACCTAACGGCGATTGTGAATGAATTGGCAATAGTTTGGCTTTGGCTCACACATTACCAACGAATTGTCCCTTTTTCGTACTGTTTGCCGTTTTGCAGTAAATATTCAAGCTCGCAAAGTTGGTCGATTTCATCGGCGGGGATACCCGTCATTTTTTCTAAATAGGTCGCGCTTGCTTTGGTCTTTTGCATCATCACACATGCTCTATGGCAGTTATCGATGATGGTCTTAGACACTTCTTGGCCGCGCTGGAAAAGGTTAATCGTATGCAGGTTAAACTTTCGCCCTAAGCGCAATATTTTGCCATGATAGCCAGTAGCCTTCCCTGCGTGTTCGCTGTGCTCTGCTACTTCCTCACAGATGATTTTAAGCGGTTTATTGTGCTTACCATTACCCATCGCCCAAATCACCTGACAATACTTGTCGAAGTCCTTGGGTGTGGTTTCATGAATGGGCTGATACGCAATCTTAAAGCCTTGCTTTGTCTTACGTCCTGCTATTAGTGCAGCCGCAAACTCTTTGATATTGGGATAGCCTCTTACGACTCGGCCTGCGAGCTTACCTGTGTAATCGCCAACGGGATCAAACAAGGCGACTTGGTCAGTCGCTTTAATAAAAAGTTTCTTAGCAACGGAAGTCTTACCGCTGCCGCTCATACCAACGGCAAACACATGGCCGTTCTTAAGCTTGTTATTGGGGTTAATGGGTTGCATTGATTGTGCCTCTAAATAAAAACCGCCCGATATTGGGCGGCTTTATTAAAGCAAGGTATTCACAATCGATACCTAATGATTATTGTGATCTGAACACCGACAAAATTGATAAGCATCACGTACCATATTTTCTAAATTTTAAATATCATGGTGGTCGTAATGAAACCTGATGCACTAAAGTCGGTCGGAGAAGCTCTAGCTAGCCGATTCAAGACTCCTCTTGTTAGCTCATTTATCTTTGCTTGGTTGATGGTCAATCACACTGTTGTACTTGAGTTCTTATTGACAACAGTCGACACAAAATTAGAGATGATCAAGGTTTTACAGTTTGATTGGGAAACTGATGTTCTTTTCCCATTACTATCTGCTCTTCTTTTCATTATTTTTGTCCCAGTTCTTCAACTGTCTTTGGATGTTCTAGTTTTTGTAGTTTTGGGAGATTTACGAAAAAAACTCGATGAAAAAGTTGCTAACAATGCTTTAAGATCAACCGTTGAGCATCAAGCTAAGCTAGTCGATGCTGAATTGGAAAACTGGTCAAATGAAAAGAAGTCTCTCACTGCAGAACGGGATAAACTCCAACTTGATTTACACAACATAGAGGATAAGTTTCGCGACTCAGAAAAAACTGTCAAAATTCTGAAATCAGAGATTAGAGAGTTTGAATCGGTAATAACGGATACGATCGAAATCTTGGACCGTCCAAATCAGAATATTGGTACAGAGTATGAATTTACGGGCGATATCTCAGAACTCAATTCCAGAGCATTAGACAAACTTAAATGGTCATTACCCGAACACATGCCTTTTTGATGAGGGCAATAACTAGATTTTAAAAGCCGCCTTTTCGCGGCTTTTATCATTTTCAACAATCGACATTACACCCTTCAAAAATAGGACATAGAGATCCTTGATGGCATTGCACAATGGCCCCTTTTGAAATCATTTCTCTTGCCTTCTCCTCAGTGACGGGCGTTGAATCAACAAGTGCATCTTTCAAATCTTCTTTTAAGTCGTCACGAACTAATAAAAGCAGCTCGATACCTGCAATTTTAACTAAGTAAAAAGAGGCGTTATTCTTCAGAAATAGCATGCTCTTGTTCCTTATCTTCAGGGGTAATTTCTTTCGCTCTGTCTATCGCTTTCAGTTCTTTGATTTGCTGTACTGAACTAAAACCAAGCAGGCCAGCGGCCGCAATAAAGGTCATTTCTTCTTTGTATTGTGATAGCCATGGTGGCAGCTCCCCACCGTATTTTACAAATAGAGGAGCGGCGGCCTCTGCGACGCTCTCCGCACCCTCTTTGGTAAATTCGAACTCTTTATGAGCAAACATTTTTAGACCTTGCTCAACTGCGCCCAGTAAAGCAAGTGTGGTTTGTTTGCCTGTCTCTAACGCTAAGTTTTCTTTCGGGTCTTTTCGCTTAACTACACTATCTGGGTCGAAGTCTTCACCATCCAGCTCTGCGAGTAATGCCCTCTCGTCTAACTCGCTGTGAGTCTCTAATTCCTCAATTTCTGGAATGTCTATTTGATTAATTTCTAATGCTTGTTCACTCATTAGGCCACCGCCTTTAATACTTTAAATACGCCACCCAACACAAAGCCTGTTACCGCACCAATGCCAACACACGCCGCCGTCCCCATTGGCTTTGGTTCAGTATCCGGTTGTGGTTGATTCACAACAGGCTTTGGCTCTGATTGTGGTTCCGGTTTTAGCTCTGGTTTGGGTTGGTTGAGTGCTTCAATTTCTGCTTGAATCTCTTCAATAGATTTAAAGCCTTTCATTTTGCTTTGTGCCGCTGAGCCTGTTCGATTATCAACCCCACACTCGCAGCGACCATATACATATTCTTTGCGTTTACCCGAACCCTGTATGATAGCCTTAGGCGTCATGCAGGTGCGGCAAGTGATGTAGCCTAAAATCTCTTTTTCCATTAGTCGCGCTCCTTTTCCAGTGCGTTTAGACGTTGATTAAATGCCTTAAATAGCCAAACAGTTTTGATTAGCCAATGCTTAACAAACCCAAACCCCATAGGCGGCTTATAAGCTTGCGATTCCGAATCCATCTCGTTTAACAGTCGTGTGGTTTCGGTTTGTAGTGTCTTTTGTTCCATTGGATTCCTTACTATGTAGTCATTAATCGCCCGTTTCGAAGTCGCAACGAGGTGTATTTGTCAACGGGGACGGTTGCCCCCAATGAAAGAGGTTTGAGCAAGCATTGAACCCCTTTAACGCTCCATCCGGTCACGTCCATCAAGGCTTGCTCAAGTGGTGAAATCGTTGGTTTTTCTGGTTGGTTACACTTATTTTCAGTGCTCCAAGGAGAGGCTCCGCCTCTCTTAAGGTCAAGAGCGCGACGCTTTACGTCTTTCGTTTTAACCAAACTAAAGTGCTCGCTACAGGTTTCGATAACCTTACCTAGCCAGTCGATACCAATAACGCGCTTTACCTTGTCGCCGTACTGGTTGAATTTCTCTTCATAGGCAAGCTTTGCCTTGAAACCTAATTCACAAAACCCTTTCCAGCGCGAGTTGTCCGCATGGTCGCGTAAAGCTTCTAGCTCTTCATCAAATGCCGTATCCATTGCATTAGCGCGGCGCAATTGACGCCATAAGCCCACCGATGGAGAGCCAGACTGTGAAAACTGTTTGATTCGGTGAATGCGCGCCCACGCAGTCGCAGAGAGTGCCGTTTGTTTTGCGTCACCCTCTGGCATGTGTGCGCCGTTGATGTTCTTAGAAATGTACTTAATGATGTAGCCCGTAGCCGTACCCAAGGCAGGGTCACAGGCTTTGATAGTGATACGAGGCGAAATATCGAGCTTACCGTCAATGATTAGCTCGCTCTTATCCTCTTCTGTCGCTATACCCTCAATGATGTCTATGAGATCTTGTTTCTGGTCTGGTCGCACATACAAAAACATGTGGGCGTGAGGTGTGCCGTCCTTGTGAGGCTCTGCCACACGTAGCCCAAACCACTGAATATCAATCTTTGGCTTTTTGAACCAAGCGCGTGCCAGCTTCCACTTTTCCATCATCACTTCATGGGCTTCTTTTGGCGTGCAGCCGTTCCACTTGTCAGAATTGCGGTGATACTTACTTGGCAGCGTCCAGTTAACAAACAAACCCTCATAGCCAAGCTCAATGGCGCGCTCTTCATCACCACGACTACGCACAACCAACTCAATACGGCGGTTTTCTGGGTTAGCCGTGGTGCGCTTGACCACTTCGGCAAGGTCAAAGGCTTGCCCTGACTCTTCACTTAGCACCGACATAGAATTTACAAATTGCTCTGCCTCAATTTGCTTCTTTTCCCAACGGGCATAAGAGCGACTCGATACGTATTTGCGCTGACCTTTTTGACCACCAACGCGCCCCAAAGCAATTTGTGAATACTCGATGTACTGAGTGCGCAAAAACTTAAATTTTCGCACTAGGTAATTAACATCCAAACAACGACGAATAGCACGCTCTAGCTCGCGCTCTGCGTCTTGAATGGTTTCGTGTTTTTTCTTGATTTGCGGGGCTTTGATATACAAACGTTTCATCTCTTCACGAATGCCATAAAATGCCGCTTCTAGCGCATCAAGGTAAGCTCTCTCGCCCTCTTCAATTTCAATCATTTGAATCTGACGGGTAAACATTTCCGCTAGGTTGTTAGCTAAGTGTTCTAGTGCTTCATCACACATCAGCACGCTATGATTCAGCTCGATAGAGTTCCGTGCGCCACTGTGAAAACGCGGCTTTTCTAGTGCGCTACTACGCTCATCCACAAAGCTGTATTTGCCCTCAATGTAGGGCGACCACTTAAGCGCATGTTTCACCGCGTCATTGGTGAATCGCTCAATGTTCTCATGTGTGGCATTGGTGCGGCGTTTACGGCGGGAAACCTGAAACCTCACATCATCTTGAACAATGCGAGGTAGGCGGGGCATAAACTTACGAGCAAACAACGTATACACTTAATATTCCTTGTAACGTCTAACAGGTTTAACGGTTGGCGGGTTGTTCCAAAGGTCGATAGCAGCTTGAGCGTTAGCTGCCTCTAAGCCCTCAAAACCACAGTCATTGCAAAGCACGAAATAACGCGGCGTGTCGTCGAGTGTGGACTCACAGAAAACCGCGTTTCTGTCGCACTTGGTGCAAGCTCGGATAGATTGAATTGAAATGTGTGTACTCATAGTGTCACCAGTGACGGGTTATAAATTCTCTAGAGAAACGTACTTACCTGACTCTGTATCTCGCAGGGTGTTAAACGTTAAATGACGATAGTCACAACAGGCTTTTGCCAGCATATGGAACTCACTTTCTCTTTTCTCTGGAATCCATAGAGTGACCTTTTTCAGCCCTTGCGCTTTCTTGGCTGCTTCATATTTAGCATTGCGACTCACTATTTGTTCTCCCACTCAAGAGCATTAACGCTAAGCTGGCGTTTATGCTTGGTTCTATTCAAGCCATGCTCTTCACGCAGTTTTTTCAATTGAAGTAGAGAACGTCTTAATTTCTCTGGGTCGGGGTTCACCATACCCGCCATATCAGGGCAAGGTAGGTGAATGGGATCGGAAACCTGCATGACTACCACCTCACCTCTTTGTTAGCCTTTGCGCCAACTAAAGAGATCAAGAAAATAACAAAACTCCAAAATGCCACTCCGATGTTATCTGCAATAAGAAATAACGAAAAAGTAATGTATGAAATGATAACTAATGGTTTGAATCGCACAGTGGTGTCCCCCTTAAATCGCCGCTTTCCAATCTTGGTACCGATCTGCTTGTTCTTTTGCTAATTGGTCGATAGCTCGCATATTGATTAGCACTCGACGTGCATCACTTGAATTTTCACGTTTTAGAAGGGGTAATTGGCCGCGTTTAACTTGCATTCTCACTGCCGCAATAGAGAAGCCCGTTAACTCTGCATATTTCTCAACTGTGACAAAAGAACCGTAAAAACGATTAACACCATTCAATTCTGTTTGTTTATGACCTATCATGAACCTTTAGCTCCCTTTTTAAGATAAAAAACCCAATGCATAGTGGGTTTGCATGGGTTAATGAGGGTTTAATTTAATACTAATATGCGTCAGTGTTCAATAGGGTTTAGGTGGGTTTATGAAGGAATGGTTTTTAAGTACAGAGATAATTTCCGTTGATGGGACTCCAAACACCACTAATGGAATAAATCAAAAAGCCAGAAATAACAATTGGTTAAAGAGAAAAGCCGAAGGTAATGGTAGAGCAATGGAGTACCATATATCTAATTTTGGCCCCGACGTTAGAAAACGCCTTATTGAGACATACGTCACAGATGAGTCTGAAAGAATACAGCTTCTAGATAAATTTAAAACCCTACCTCCAAACAACGCATATGGCTTGAAACCTTTAAGTGAATTTAGTGAATGGGCAAAACTACCTGTATATGATGTTCACGCAGCCGCAGGCGCAGGAACATTGGTACAAACAGAATATCAAATAGGTGTTTTTAGCCTACCCGTTGAACTCCTTGTGGAGTATGGACTAAGACCAGAATTTAGTTCCATAATTTTCGTTGATGGTGACTCAATGGAGCCAACATTGAGCGATAGAGATAGGCTACTTGTTGATATTCGAGAGCAACAACATCCAGTAGCAAACGGTGTTTACGTTATACGCATTGATGAAGCGGTTTACGTTAAACGCTTGCATTGGGATATTGAACACAGCTTTTACAAGGTCATATCTGACAACCTTAAACACCCTGCTTTCAACATTAACCATAAGAACGGGCGCAATTTCAGAATCATAGGTAAAGCCGTTGCTCCTGTTATGAAGAAAATAATATGAGTATTAAGAAAGACGGCGAAAAGTGGCTCGTAGACTTGCGACCATCAGGAAGAAACGGCAAACGCTTCAGACGTAAGTTTGACAAGAAAGCAGAGGCACTGGCCTACGAAAAACACATACTATCTACGCACCACAACAAAGAGTGGTTGGGCTTACCCGTAGATAAACGTAACCTTTCTGAGCTTATAGATATTTGGTGGATTAAGTCCGGTCAACTTAAGCGAACCGCAACCAACTATCGCCAAAAGTTAGAGCTTATCTGCCGTGAATTGGGAGATCCAACTGTAAACAATATTGACGCAACTTTAATTAATAACTGGCAATTAGAACGCATGGCGAAAGGACAAAAGGCAAACACAGTTAGACGCCTATCCTCATGCTTAAGTAATGTCTTTTCAGTGCTAATTGAGACAGGTGATTTTACTGGTGCACATCCACTTAGAGGCTTAAAGAAACCCACACCCGAAAAATCAGAGATGACCTACTTAACTCTTATGCAAGCCCAATGTCTTTTGGACTATCTGAAAAATGATTGGGAGTTGTTAAAAATCGTAGAGGTTAGTTTGGCTACTGGTTCACGGTGGAGAGAAACGGTCACGCTAAAGTCAAGTAACCTCAGTCCCTACCGCATCAGATTTACTAACACTAAGACTGGTAAACCAAGAACAGTCCCCATCAGTAAACAGCTATATGATGATATTTACCCTGAAATTGGCGGCAAACTGTTTAGTGAAGATCCACAGAAAAGGCTAGTCAAAGTATTTAATGAACTAAAGTTTGATTTGCCAAAAGGGCAAAAGGTACATGTTTTGCGCCATACATTTGCAAGTCACTTCATAATGAATGGTGGAGACATCTTAACGCTTAAAGAAATACTTGGACATTGTAGTATTAATCAAACCATGACATATGCGCACTTGGCTCCTGATCACTTGGTTGATGCGATTAAACTCAACCCACTAAGCAAATTAAGAGATCCACAAAATGACCACATTTATGACCCAGAGTGCCCCATAATGGTATAAGAAAAAATTTAAATTATTGTTTTTAATAGAAATGAACCACTTTCACCTATCAAAAACAATAACAAATAGGCCCCGCAAGGAGCCTTTTTTCTCAAGTCTGTTGACCTTTCGAAATACTTTTTATTGCAAGGTATTTACTAATACCCTTGCATCGCGACTAGAACGCATTGAGCTCGAACATAATTTAACCACGAAAGATCAACAGCTCCTATTTAGATACTTAAAATTACACCGACAATGGCGGCACTCATTAAGTTCGCCATTACACCTGAGGTAATCGCACGAAACCCATATTTTGATATAAACGCTCGTCTCTCGGGAACCAGCGAACCCAGCCCACCGATGAGCATTGCCATGGTCGAGATATTAGCAAAACCACACAGAGCAAAGGTAACGATAGCTTGGGAATGAGCGCTGAGCTGCTGTTTTACATCCATAAATTGAATAAAGGCAACAAATTCATTTACCACCACTTTATTACCAATCAAAGAGCCCGCCACCATGGCTTCGCTCCAAGGAATACCAAGCAACCAAGCTACAGGTGCAAAAAGGTAACCTAAAATCAATTCAAAGCTCAGTGAGATATTAAACACATCACCAATTTTGCCCAATATGCCATTCAACATGGCAATGATACTAATGAAAGCAAGTAAAGTTGCACCCACGGCAACAGCAATTTTGACACCAGCAATCGCACCATCAGCCATCGCCTCTACCACGTTAGTTGCCCTTGGGATCTCAACATTTTGCTCTTCAACTTGCGACTGAGCAGATTGCGTCTCAGGAACCATGATTTTCGCCATCAAAAGCCCTGCAGGTGCTGACATAAATGCAGCCGCTATGAGGTAATTAAGATCAACACCCAGAGAGGCATAACCTACTAATGTGCCGCCTGCAACAGAAGCCAATCCTCCCGTCATAACAGCGAAAAGTTGTGAGTCACTCATTGTTTTTAAGTAAGGTTTAACGACCAAAGGGGCTTCTATCATGCCAACGAAAATATTAGCGGTCGCTGATAAAGACTCAGCTCGACCTGTACCAAGCAGTTTTTGCAGAGCACCGCCAATGCAATTGATGACTTTAGGCATGAGTCCTATATGGTATAAACCGGAGATAAGAGCAGAGAAAAAAATGATGATGCACAGGACGTGAATAGCAAAGGTAAACCCACCTGTTGCTAAACCACCAAATAAGAAATTGATTCCCTCTTTACCATAATCAATCAAGCTGGAGACAGCTTGGGTCGCTTCATTTAATGCCACCTTCCCTGCTGGGATGTAGAGGACTAAAGTTGCAAACACAACCTGCAACAAAAAAGCGAAGGAAACAGTTTTAACATTAATATTTTTTCTATCTGAAGAAAATAGAATGGCGATCAGCAAGATCGAGACGATACCAATCATCGAGTGCATAGGTGGAACCAGTTTTACAATAAAATAGGCGCCGGAGTTTAATTATAATATTTGATCAAGCAAGGCGAGATTGTTACATCTTTGTTTATTGTCTTTTCTCGTCTAAAATTAAGATTTTAAGTTTCTGATTTTTAATCATTTAAACGTTTGCCCAGAAAGATAAATTCCATATGGAATTTATCTTTCTTCATTTGGAAATAATTATGCTCAGTGGGGAGAAAAAATCTCAGCCTAAACGGTCGGGGTTACACGCTTTAACTAAGACTTCTTTTATGAATTCAACAACGACTTTAGTTTTGTTAGGTAAATAGCGTCGACTGGGGTAAATACCATAAAAAGGTAAATCCAATGCGACATGCCAGTCTGATAAAACCTGAATCAGCTTTCGGTCCTTAAACTGGTCATCTATTAGAAAGGTCGGCACGAGGCTGATACCCCATCCAGATTCGGCCGCATCGCAAAGAGCATTCGCTGAGTTAATCATAAAATTCCCTTTGACATTTACATTTACGCTTTGACCCCCTTTTGAAAATGGCCAAGTATCAAAAATTTCATTACCTTTCTCATAAATCAGGCAATTGAGATCTTTGAGATCGTTTGGATGAGAAGGTACTTTATTGCGAATAAGATAATCAGGGGATGCAACTACTATCAGTTTATTATCAGCCAAACGTTGCGCCACGTATCCCTGATCAATAGAAGTGGATCTGCCCGCTGTAATCCAGAGATCAATGCCTTCTTCTAACAAATCAAGAGAGTGGTCTAGTGTTAAAACGATCTCAACTTCAAGTGCAGGGTATTGCTTTTTCAGATCATTTAGAGCAGGTATCAAAAGCGCAGTCCCAGCATTTGGCATGCAAGCAAGTCTAAACACACCACTGACTTCGTCACGCATACTTTCGATTTCGGTATACCCTTTTTCGACAGCCTTGACCAACTCGGTACAAGACTCATAAAACTGAAGGCCTGCTTGAGTCGGGGTAAAATTTCTTGTTGAGCGTTCAATCAACTTAACACCTAACGATTGCTCCAATCCAGCGAGTGTTTTACTTATGTGTGAGACTGAGACACCCAAACTCGCGGCGGCTCGACTAAAACTTTGATGCTTGACGAGTGCAGCAAATATAACCATGTTAACGGCTTTTTTCGACAGCATAATAAATCCGTGTAGACTTGATGATTTGCCTGTAAGGTTATGAAAAAGCGGTGACAGAGACAACTTTCATGTCTCTGTCTGTATATATTATAGTCTAAAACTCTTCCGTGCCGATCTGCCAGTTGACCTCTCTTTCCTGGGGTTTATAGGAGCCAAAAGGAATACGAGTGATAAATCCGCTGGCGCTCTCTTTAAGGAGACGATTCAATTCATTGTCTTGGAGGGCAGCAAGGTCAGGATTTATCTTTTCTTCATCGCTTCCCAATTCTTCATCGCTTCCGAATATTTTTTCGAGAGGTTTTTGAAGACCCCACATATTCGTCAACATATCATCGCGTACATATGAGTCTTTAATTGCAGAATGTATCTTCTTTTTATCGTATCCCATTGTTTCGATATATCCGACAAGACCCTGCCAACGGACAGTGGGTACACCATAATACATTTCCGAATACTGCATCTCCAACATCTGTTTCTCACTTAAGAACCAAACATCATCTTTCATAACAGAGTTCTTTAAGCAGTAATGAACCTCGTACTTCAGTTGAAGTGTGTTTTCATCGAGAGTACACACACTTCTAGCCACATCATACAAATCTCTGAAATCTCTGTTTACTGAATAGATTTCATTGAACATGTCTAAACGTTCAGCTACCCCTAAGTAATGAAGTTTACTCATTAAAGATAATCGCTCATCATTACCAAACTGATTAGGTTGAGCAAAAGCCAGTTCTTTTTCCATTGAGCTACCCATTTCAAGAACACGTTCAACAAATTCGGCGTAAGTCTCTTTTTCTTTCCTAACGGGATCATCAATACAATCAGGACGATTTTCTATATCTTCACCGGAACAAGTTTCAAAGCCAGTTAGTCTACCCGCATAATAATCAATTGGTGTACCTGGCCCATAATAATTGGGATATGCTGGGTTATCTGTGAAACCTATATCTGCAATCATACGAAAAATTGTTTCATAACTTTTGTCATATGTTCTAGGTTCGACAGTCAATAGCTCCATAATCGGCTCTTCATCATCACTAACAACTGCGAATTCACCAAATTTTTCAACTAACTCGCCAGGGGATAGTGCTTTCAGAGCAAAACACTCGTTATAACTTTCATATCCTTTACACAAATCCATATTTGTAATTGATAGGGTTTTTAAGTTCCCGTCATTAATGATGTTATTAAATGTATGATCTTTGTTTTTTAGTTGTTCAATTACTTCATCCTTATGTTTATTATCACTCAGTAATAATAGCGTCGCTCGGTTGTCTATTAGCTGTCCGGAAAGTTTATCATTCCATTGACCGTCTTCATTATTATCCAGATAATTAGCAATAATATTTGCTACATGCTTGAGATGTTCATCGTCCACGTCTGACTCAGCATAAACCGTAATTGGGAGTTGACGGCCATCATCTACTTCAGACAACTTCTTTAATGTAATAACATCGCTATTGGGAGTGCTGCTCGGAGTGCTGCTCGGAGTGCTGCTCGGGGTGCTACTATCACCGCCACCACAACCTGTCATTATAGAGGCGGTTATTATAGCAGTAGACAATATTGGAACTTTTTTAAATGAGTTAAACATCTAATACACCTTAATTTTATATCTAATTTAATAAGTTAAATATCTAAATTAATCCCTTAAAAGATATCTTTTTTAAAAATTATAAGATAACATTTTTCGTTAATATTATTGTTATATTTATATATTAATTATTCAACCCACAAATGTTAAAAGCATGTTATACTGACTTTTGTTTAATAATAATAAAAATAATAAACTTGCTTTAATTCATAGTCTTATAAGTATTTTTCTAATGGCAATTTCATGTAGGAAAAACTCATTTTCCTATCAGTTTAATTTTAATAAAACATCATGTAACTATGTAATAGTATATTTTATTTTTTGGTGAAAGAATTATTTAAATAATGATTAAATGATTTATTATATAACTTAAATTAGTTAAATTAACGTATAATTTTAGTATAAAATAGAGAAAATTTAACAAGGTGGAATTTATGGTATAAAGTAATTTTTCATTTATATGAAAATAACTTTCAAAAACAATCTGTAAAATAACCAAATTTTAGTATAATTTATTGGGGAGATATATTTTCTTGATGTATTATGATTAATAAAAAATCTATACGTTCGTCAATTGTTAAAGCGCAGAGTAATTGACTAGAGTTTTATATCTTATCAAGGTAGGGACGTACTATCATTTAGTGTTTGTAAATGGAGTCTAAGATAAGATCCTATGGATCTTAGTTTTCTGATGAAGAGCATCCTCTCATACTTACACTAAATAAATATCGAGGAGAATATGGAATTTATTTTAAATAAATTTGAGCGTTTTATCTAAGATAATCTAAGAATAGAGGCCAACTCCCAAACGAGTAACATGGCAGGCTTTAGTCACCACTTCTTTCATATATTCAATGATAATTTTGGTCTTTTGTGGCAGATAACGTCTACTTGGATAGACACCATAAAAAGGCATAACGTATGATGCACGCCAGTCTGGTAAAACCTGAATTAACTGACCCTCTTTTAGCTCATTACCGAATAATATGGAAGGAAGATAACTTATACCCCAACCAGCCAAACTAGCATCACGAAGAGCGTAACCCATATTGACTGTATAGTCTCCTGATACTTTGATATTGAGATCTTGTCCATCTTTCGAAAAAGACCACACATTATAATGTGTGTCCCATCCTTGATATATCAGACAATTGTGATCTTGGAGTTCATCAGGATGAGAAGGTGCTTTATTCTTCATAAGGTAGGCAGGCGATGCCACCGCCAAAAACGTGTTATCTGCAAAACGCTGCGCTACGTATCCCTCGGCAATTGAGCCGCTAATCGTGATCCAAAGATCAATACCAGTTTCCAATAAATCAAGATTTTGATCTGTTGTGAGATAAACTTCAATCTCAATATCAGGATATTGCTGCTTAAAGTCGCTCAAAGATGGGATCACAAACTTCGTTCCCATATGAGGCGTACAAGCAATTTTAAATACCCCACTTACCTCATCACGCAGGCTATTAATTTCTGCATAACCCTGTTCGATGTTACTGACTAAATCTGTACAGTGTTTACTAAACTTCAATCCTGCTTGAGTCAAAGTAAAATTTCGTGTCGACCTTTCAATCAGCTTGACACCTACCGATTGTTCCAAAGCGGCTAATTTCTTGCTTATATGTGAAACAGAAACGTTTAGGCTCTCCGCCGCTCTGCTGAAGCTTCTACACTTCACTAATGCCGAAAATACAACCATTTGTACGGCTTTTTCTAACTGCATAATAACTCCGCAAAACTCGAAATCGTTTGTTTTTTCACCACCGAGCAGAAAATAACACAGGGAATACTGTCTAACTTCTTAGTTATAAATAACACCCTTGAGCTTTTCTTTTAAAATCTGTTGCACAGATGGAACTCTTATATTGGTTTTGTTTAATAAGTAAATCTTATTGTGTAAACCAAAGAAAACAAAGAAATATCAATGTAGTACATCGACCGAATAAAAAGTAATCCATCATTAATTAAACGCTATAATCAAGCGTTATTAAGGATATTGCTTTTCCAAACTGCTCATTCTCTGGTATCTCAAAGGTCAACTTATACAAAGCTAGCGCTCTAGATATAACTATCTTCATCTATAAGAATTCATGGTGCAAACTGCAGTTGTTAATGGTTTGTATAAATAAAAGTCCAAGATAAAAGAAAATTTAAATAACCACTAAATATCATGGTGTTAGGAAAATTATACTTTTAGCTTTTCCTCAAAGAAAAAGTCATTATCCTCACACACTGGTATAACAACGAAAGCATCTAGCCTGACATTCGCAACTATTGATAATGGAGGTAAATTTTCGTGGCCTGTCACAACTAGGGTTACAGCTGTTTTTATAAAATAATAAGCGTTTATTCTGGATAGTTGATATGGGGGGCTAAGTACTCATCCCAATAACAAGGAGTACCGATTTTTTCTTTGATGAATTCGATAACCGCTTGAGTCTTTTTAGGTAGGTAGCGCCTGCTGGGGTAAACCGCATAAAAAGGCATGTTTTGCGAAGCTTGCCAATCGGGCAGCAATTGGATTAATTGACCATTTTTAAACTCGTCTTTTAAAAGATATGTGGCCAAATAAGCGATACCCCATCCTGCTATTGCCGCGTCTCGGATAGCTTCGGCAAGATCAACCGTATAATTCCCCGAGACTTTAATATTAAGATGTTGACTACTTTTTGAAAAAGCCCAACTATTGTAGTGTCTTTGCCATCCTCGATAAATCAGGCAGTTATGATGTTTTAAATCATTAGGTTCACAAGGTGCTTTATGGTTAACAAGGTATTCAGGAGAAGCAACTGCAACGAATTTAGAATCTGCGACTCGTTGAGCCACATACCCTTGAGGAATACACTCATTATTGGTCACCCAAAGATCTAAGCCCTCTTCCAACATATCTACTTGGTAATCAAATAAGTGTACCTCGACATCAAGCTTGGGATACCGCTGTCTTAGTGTTTCAATGGCAGGAATGATATGTAAGGTTCCAAAAGACTGTGACAACCCTAACCGCATAACACCGCTCACTTCATCACGCTGGCTCTCAACTTCAAGCTCAGCATTACTGACAATCGTCAGCAAATCAGCACAGTGATCATAAAATCTGAGCCCGGCGAGAGTAGGTGTAAATGCTCTTGTTGTTCTCTCGATAAGTTTAATCCCAAGCGACGTTTCTAATTGCGCCAACTTTTTACTCACATGCGAAGCAGAAACTCCCAAGCTCTTTGCAGCAAGTGAGAAATTTTTATGTTTGACCAATGCTGCAAAGACGACCATTTGTGAGGCTCGTTCTGAAAGCATAACTACTCCAAAAAAAAGGAGCTCTTAGAGCTCCTAAACTATTTACAACACAATTCTATCAGCTAAATGGCTGACCGCGAGAGCGAAATAATAGGAGCGGTTCCATTTCATTAGCACATTGTAGTTGTTATAGACCAAATACACTCGACCATTGGCATCGTCTGGTGCAATCAGCCAAGCTTTGATGTCGTGCTTTAATTTAGGTAGAGGTTTACCGTCATACCGGGTGATACCCATCTTATTCCACTCTGATAGATATTTACCCTGAGCCTCACCACGGCCTTGTACGCTGGTATCAAAGCCCTTGGGCAATTTGACTTGTCGACCCCAGGTGAAACTATCGTTCCAGCCCGATTGATGTAAGTAGTTAGCTGCTGATGCGAACACATCAGCTTCAGAGTTCCATATGTCCTTTCTGCCATCTCCACTTCCATCTTTGGCAAAAGAAAGAAACGAGCTTGGCATAAACTGGCACTGCCCCATTGCTCCGGCCCAAGAACCTTTGAAGTCCTCAACTTTTATATGCCCCTGATCCAAAATTTCCAGAGCCGCCATCGTTTCTTTACGAAAAAATGCTTCCCTTCTGCCATCAAACGCCAAGGTTGAAAGAGCGTCAATTACCTTGTAGTTGCCCGTGAATTTGCCAAAGTTACTTTCAACCCCCCACAAAGCAACGATAAAACGAGGCTGTACTCCATAGGCCAAACCGATACTTTGTAATTCTTGGTAGTGTTTTTCATAAAGCGCTTTCGCTTGTTTAACTTTCCAGTCAGGCACAGCGCGAGGAATATACTCATCCAATGTCAGTCGTTTTTCCGGCTGATTTTTATCTGCGGTGACCGCCTTGGGGCGGTGGGAAACACCAGCAAAAGCTTCTTGGATTGTTCTCTCGGAGATACCATTGGAGCGAGCTTCTTTCTTTAAGCCCTCAATATAACTGTTAAAGCTTGCATCATTTGCAAATGCCGAAGAAGCGATGGTAAAGCTTAAAGCAACCGACCATATTTTTTTCACGTTTGCCCTCCTTGAACAAGTGACCATACATCCCTATCAGGTAATTAATGAGAAGAACGTTGGTGAGCTTGTTTTTGTTCTTTATATTCATCAAGTAAATTTTTCGGCGGTGGAGGGAGTTGTAAGAAAAAGCCATCATCTGTTAAGGATTGCTTTACTTTTTCTACATCTACCTGAGCCAATTGCCGTCCTTCGAGTTTGACCACCATTACCATAATTGGTTTACCAAACATTTGCAGTAATGTGTCAGGAACCTGTGAAAAGTCATCTTTTTTAGGGATATATAAGTATGCTCCCTCTTTTTTAGAGCTTTTATAAATTGCACAAAACATGGGAAACCTTTTGTCAGTCTAGATGATGAAATGTTAATGTTTCGCTCTTTTGCGAGAAAAACCGTCAATTGTTCGCAAACTCGCTTGCTGAGCTTATGTTGTGAATATACCATGATACCCTAAGCCAAGAGAATAATATCAATCAGTGGTATCTAAAGATGTCTAATGCTCCAGATTTAAAAGGTAGTAGCTTTACTCTGTCTGTTTTGCACCTTTCTGATAATGATATTGATAAGACAAGTCAATTTCTTCAGGAAAAAGTGGAACAAGCACCCGCTTTTTTTGCGAGTGCCCCTATTGTCATTAACGTTGCCAAAACAGAGGGTGATATTGATTTTTTTGATCTGAAAGAGAGAATCTCACTCTCTGGTATGATACCTGTCGGGATCACTGGTTGCCAAAATAAACGTATCGAAAACTTAGCATCCGAGGCTAACTTCGCTGTTTTATCGACGAGTCGTCCTACAAACCAAGCTCCCGCTCAAATGAAGCCGACCAAGATCATAAGAAGCCCTGTTAGATCAGGACAGCAAATATACGCGAAAGATTGCGACCTTGTGGTGTTGAATCATGTTAGCGAGGGAGCCGAAGTCATCGCAGATGGCTCGATACATATTCATGGAACCCTTCGTGGTCGAGCAATCGCTGGAGCAAATGGTAACACTGGCTCAGTAATTATTTGTAACAAACTTAATGCGGAATTAATGTCGATTGCGGGCCACTATTGGCTAACCGAGCAGTTCGCAGAGCAATTTTGGCAGCAAAAAGTTATGTTTAGTTTAAATAGTGGCTCACTTGAGTTTGAGCTATTAACGGTTTAATTTTATAAGGAACAAATGATGGCACGCGTTATAGTTGTCACTTCAGGAAAAGGTGGCGTTGGTAAAACCACATCAAGTGCTGCAATTGCATCTGGCCTTGCAGTGAAAGGTAAGAAAACTGCCGTTATCGACTTCGATATTGGCCTACGAAACCTAGATCTCATCATGGGTTGTGAGCGCCGTGTCGTGTATGACTTTGTAAATGTCATTAATGGTGAAGCCAATCTCAACCAAGCCATGATCAAAGATAAAAGGACAGATAACCTATTTATCCTCCCGGCCTCCCAAACCCGAGATAAAGACGCTCTCTCAAAAGAAGGTGTGCGTCGTGTGTTCGATGAATTGGATGAAATGGGCTTTGACTTCATTATCTGTGATTCCCCAGCGGGCATAGAACAAGGAGCACTTATGGCGTTATACTTTGCTGATGAAGCAATTGTAACGACGAATCCGGAAGTCTCATCTGTCAGAGATTCTGACCGCATACTGGGTATTTTAGATTCTAAATCTCGTCGAGCCGAAGACGGGCTTGAGCCTGTGAAACAACATCTACTTCTTACTCGCTATAACCCAGCTAGAGTCGCTCAGGGTGAGATGCTTAGTGTCGAAGATGTTGAAGAAATCCTGCACATTTCATTGCTTGGCGTCATCCCTGAGAGCCAAGCAGTTTTGAATGCATCAAATAAAGGTGTCCCTGTTATCTTTGATGAGCAATCTGATGCGGGTATGGCATATAATGATACTGTAGAACGTTTGCTCGGAGAGCAAGTTGATTTCCGTTTTCTGAATGAGCAGAAAAAAGGCATCTTTAAAAGGCTATTTGGAGGCTAAATGTCATTACTCGAGTTTTTCCGCCCACAGAAAAAAACCTCAGCGAACTTAGCCAAAGAAAGGTTGCAAATTATCGTAGCAGAGCGCCGTAGCGAAGGTGATCCTGCTCCATCCTACCTTCCGGAACTTAAAGAGGATATCCTCAAAGTGATCGCTAAGTACGTTGCTGTAGACCCTTCAATGGTTGACCTTAGCTTTGAGCACAAAGATGACGATATTTCCGTTCTAGAGCTTAATGTAAAACTTCCCGAAGATGAGAAGTAGGCTGGCATTGGTGACAACACTCTGAATCCTGTGTCTTGAGGCCACTTGGTTACACAGCCAGTAAAGATATACTGAACATTAACAACTGCCTCGTCTTAATCATAAAGCTGACCACCCATACGGTCAGCTTTTCTTTGAATGTATCCTCTATCACGCCATACCACAGGTTAGCTTCAACACTTCGCCACTTGAAAAGCCCATAATATTGAAAATTTAACTATTAAGTTAAAAATTAAACGTTAAAATTAAGTTTTAGTATTTACTCGGATTCAATGTTGATGGCAGACTGAGTAAAAATCATACAGCGGATGCTTTTAGCCTCGTTATCGTTATCTCAACCCAAAATAGAAACGTATTTTCGATACATCAACAGTAGCCGTCTTCTTTGACACTTATGAACTTGGATCATCAGTCTATTATTTAATTGGTTTAGTACAATGCAAACATTTGATATTGCGATTTTTCTTCAATTTTTTCTCGGCCTTGTGGCTGCCGTAAATCCGATTGGAATAATGCCTGTTTTTGTATCGCTCACAGGTCATATGACCGCAGAAGAAAAACACAAAACGGCAGCAACAGCGAACATCGCTGTCGCTATTATACTTGTCGTTTCTCTACTCGCAGGGCAGATGCTTCTTGACATGTTTAGTATTTCATTAGACTCGTTTAGAGTTGCCGGAGGACTCTTACTTCTCAGTATTGCCTTTTCAATGATGAGTGGCAAACTCGGGGAGGACAAACAAAATAAACAAGAAAAGTCCGAATATGTAAGTCGTGAACAAATCGGTGTCGTACCTCTTGCAATGCCTCTTATGGCTGGCCCTGGCGCAATAAGTTCAACCATAGTTTATGGTGCTCGTTACCCGACTGCTATAGATACCGTAGGTATAAGCCTGACCGTTGCTGCATTTTGTTTGTGCTCTTGGTTACTCTTCCGTTCAGCTCCAATTATTGTAAAGGTTCTCGGCCAAACTGGTATCAATGTCATAACACGTATTATGGGGCTTATACTTGGAGCTTTAGGTATTGAGTTCATAGCAAACGGCCTTCGAAATCTATTTCCAGGTCTTGCCTAATTTTATTGATAGATGATTTAAACAAGATTTAGTTACAAGGTTACTCTCAGCATGTCACGCCGTTCCTTAAAGCATTATTTATACGTTACTATTTTTGGTACTCACACGAGAGCTGGACGTCTTTTCGATATTCTCCTTATCATTGCGATACTCTCTTCTTTACTCGTACTAACTTTAGAGTCGGTGCCCAGTATCGCGAGTGAATGGGGAAAGCAACTCAGAGCTCTAGAATATACTTTCACGTGCTTGTTCACTCTTGAGTATTTATTAAGGCTTTATTGCTCTCCAAAACCAAGTGCTTATGCCAAGAGTTTCTACGGTGTTGTTGACCTATTGGCTATTTTGCCCACCTATCTAGCCTTCCTCTTTCCCGCAGCATCATCGATGAGCGTGATCAGGTTGCTACGTGTCATGCGGATTTTCCGCATCCTGAAATTGGTACGTTACTTACAAGATTCCAACATATTGCTCAGGTCACTACTTATGGCGCGCAGGAAAATATTTATTTTCTTTAGCACAGTCGCAATCTTAGTGACTATTTTTGGCTCGCTCATTTTCATTATTGAAGGGCCAGAAAATGGCTTTACGAGTATTCCTAAAAGTATCTATTGGGCGATCGTCACCATTACCACTGTGGGTTATGGTGATTTGGTGCCACAAACACACCTTGGTAAGGCTATCGCTTCGATAACTATGCTACTAGGCTACTCTATTCTCGCGGTTCCTACTGGGATTATTACTGCGGAACTAAGCCAAGAAATGCGGACACATAAAACCTTAGTCAAATGTCCCAACTGCTCTAAATCTGGCCATGAGTCTGATGCGATACATTGTAAATACTGTGGTGGAGAGTTGGCAGAACCAAACCAAAGAGTTGTCGTGAATGAGGGGAAAAACTAAACCTTACTGTCGTTAAGATTAACTGAGTACTCACCGCAGAAAATACATTAATACTGCGGTGAGTCATATTTTTATTTCTCAGCGATTAAAATTCTTAGTGTTCGACGAAGGGGCTCAGCTGCTCCCCAAAGAAGCTGATCTCCCACGGTAAATGCGTTTAAGAAATCATCCCCCATCGACATTTTGCGTAAACGTCCAACTGGGATAGATAATGTCCCTGTGACTTTGGCAGGCGTCAGCTCCTGGGTGGTCACTTCTCGCTCATTCGGTACAACTTTAACCCAATCATTATGCGTCGCAATCATCTCTTCAATTTCATCCATGGGCACATTCCCCTTGAGCTTAAGAGTGAGAGCTTGTGAGTGACACCTCATAGCCCCAATCCGTACACAAGTGCCATCAATTGGAATGGGTTGGGTATCTAGACCAAGAATTTTGTTTGCTTCTACACCTGCTTTCCATTCTTCTTTACTCTGGCCATTATCGCGTTTGACATCAATCCAAGGGATCAGAGAACCTGCCAATGGCGCACCAAAACGATCGGTTGGAAATGCGTCGCTACGAATGCTCTCTGCGACTTTCTTGTCAATATCGAGAATAGAGCTAGACGGATCAGATAACTCAGGTAGAACTGACTGATTAATCGCACCCATCTGAGTAATCAACTCACGCATATTTTGCGCGCCCGCCCCAGAAGCGGCCTGATAGGTCATCGCACTACACCATTCAACGAGGCCTCTCTCAAATAATCCACCCAACCCCATCAACATAAGACTCACTGTGCAATTTCCACCAACGAAGGTTTTAACACCACTGTGTATACCTTTTTGGATCTGAGTAAGGTTAACAGGATCGAGTGCAATGATAGAATCGGTAGACATACGCAAAGTTGATGCAGCATCAATCCAATAACCTTGCCACCCAGACTGACGTAATTTTGGGTAGACCTTTTCTGTGTAAGAACCGCCTTGGCAAGTGATGACAATGTCCAGTTTTTTTAGGCTATCTATATCAAAAGCATCTTGAAGGATGCCCGCATCTTTACCAAAATTTGGAGCAGGAGTTCCGGTTTGAGATGTACTATAGAAAACAGGTTCAATTAGTTTAAAGTCATTCTCTTCAACCATACGCTGCATAAGTACCGAACCAACCATACCTCGCCAGCCAACTAAACCAACTCTCATACTGAACTCTCCTTGTGAAAAATAAAAAAAGTAATCCCACATAGTCAATTTTTCTTGGCCAAATCTCAAGTAAAAAATGATTTTATTTGATTAGGGCTACTCACTTCTGAATCGTTTGAGAAAAAGAAAATGGCATTCCGCAAGTAAAAGGTTTACTTACTAGGGGGCTATTTTAACTTTTACATAATGACAAAATAAAAAACTTTAAATGCCATTATTTAAAATATTTAACCAAATAAAAACATATCAATAGATACAAATCACACATGAATAGTAATTTCTCGAAATATTAATCTACGTAAGGTAAAGTGCTGCACATTCAGATTAAGCACAAAATACGTGCTGCTTTTGCTTCAATAAGCACACTTTTTACAACACCAGAGGCACTGTATGTCCCAACTCAACCCACGTCTGCCAAACTTGATTCAAGTTATCTTGGCCTTAGGCTTATTTTTATTAATGGCTTTTTCATTCACCGCACAATTAAACCTACCGATTCAGTTAGCACTCTACATCGGCTGGTTTATAATTATTGCGCTTGGAATTCATTTGGGCCATCAATACAAAGAACTTGAACAGGCAGCACTAGGCGGAATTTCAAACGGACTGGGTGCCGTATTGATTCTTCTCGCTGTTGGCGCTTTGGTAGGAACATGGATATCTGGTGGGATCGTACCTACTATCATTTATTATGGTCTAAAAGCCATCCACCCTTCTGTATTTTTATTGGCAACCATGGTGATATGTTCTTTGACTGCCCTAGCAACAGGGACATCTTGGGGTGCAGCAGGTACAGCAGGTATTGCAATGATGGGCATAGGTCAAGGGCTTGGCGTTCCGGCACCTATCACTGCTGGAGCTGTTCTATCTGGTTGTTATTTTGGTGATAAAATGTCACCCCTATCAGATTCTGTGATCTTAGCTTCATCGATGTCAAACGTAGAGGTTGTCGAACATATTAAAGGCATGCTTCCGATCGCAGCCATTAGCTATGTCATCACTGGTATCATGTTTACTGCATTTGGTTTCCACTATGCCGGCAATGTTGATATGTCACAGGTCCAATCCGTTATTCATGCAATGGAGAAACAATTTTACATAACGCCATACTCTTTCATTCCTGTCGTTATTGTTTTAGGTTTACTTGCCATGCGCATGCCTTCTTTTCCGGTGATAAGCTTTGGTTCATTACTTGGAATTATTTGGGCTGTTATGATTCAAGATGTTGACTTCTTGGTTGCTTTTAACACGGCTTGGGCACCTTTTGAAATTGACTCTGGAATAGCTTTCATAGACTCAATCCTCAATAGAGGTGGTATGTCATCTATGTTAGGCTCAGTTGCTGTTATTGTTTTTGGTCTCGGCTTCGGTGGTTTACTCGATAAAGTTGGTGTACTTGAGACGATAGCGAGGCTTTTTGAGCGCCGAATAAACAATTCTGGGTCACTGGCAACAAGCACAATTGGTACTGCATTCATGGGTAATGTGTTTGGTTCAGCGATGTACGTATCCTTGATCTTAACCCCAAAGATATGTGCTAAAAATTATGACCGTCTTGGTTATCAACGCAAGAACCTATCTAGAAATGCTGAGTTCGGTGGGACGCTTACATCAGGTATGGTACCTTGGAGCGATAACGGTATTTATATGGCAAGTATTCTGGGTGTCGCTACACTCTCCTATGCACCATTTATGTGGTTGAGTTTTGTCTGTATTGCCGTCACCATTTTCACATCATATATGGGTTGGTTCATAGATAAGGTTGACAGCCAAAAGCCACAATCCGTTGATGATGGTATGATACAAAAAGAAGTTTAAAGACATAAAAAAGCGCCCACACCAGGCGCTTTTTTTATCATGCTACGTAACTTCATCAAGGAAGTTTCTTGCTTCTATTATTGCTTGTTCCAAATGTACCGATAGCTTTTCCAAAAGAGGTGCAACAGAGGAGAGATCGGCCATCACAATCTCCTCTATCTGTCCGGATAGATTTTTAATATTAACGGCACCAAGATTACCCCCTACACCTTTTAGGCTATGCACCTTTCTATGCACCTCTTCAGCATTCCCCTTTGCAATGAGATCTCTCATAACGTCAATATCATCAGAGTGGTCTTCAATAAAGACCTCAAGTAGCATACGTACCGATCCAGTATCATTGTCGAAAGAATCCATCATTTGAGTAAAGTTAATCTCTCCCCCCATAGGAATCTTTACTTTTTTACTAGGCTCAACGTTACTCACAGCAACATTTACCTCTCTCTGTGACATACCTTCCTCTGATTCGCTTGAAGTACTTTCTGAGTCGGATACAACTCTAATCCGATGTCCCCATATCAATAACCCCATGAAAGTAGCAATGACCAGTGCTGAGACCGTACCAGAAAGCCATATGTGCATTGCAAGTAAAGAGTTGAATTGACCATTCTGTGCACTTATCTGAGCATGTACATCATGGGCAATAATATTATCTACGATGTACTGTCCTTTCGCATATGCCCCTAAAACCGCGGAAACACTCGCCAAAATTTCTTGTAAATCTTGCTGCTCTTGTTGCGGAAGTGCTGTCGAAAGTGCATAGACATTGTCTATATCGCGGAAAATCTGGGGGCTCGACTGGTTATCACCGAACAAAGCTTCGAGTACGTTAGCGCTCAAAATATAATAAAGAAAAGAAACTCTTTGATTGTCAGCATGACGCTCGCGCATTACTTTGATTTGTTCAACCAAATTCTGTAAATCTAGACTATTCTCGAGGTAAACTTTTGCTTGATCAATGAACCTGTCCGTCGTGAACAAAAGATGATTGATGTCTGGTGAAATCCAAGCCTTTTTGTACTGAGCATCAATTTGAAGTCTTAACGCGTAAATGAGCTGAAGGTCTAGGGCTTGGTCATTGGCCATCATCACTCGATAAGGCGTTTCAAAGGCAAACGAATCACGCAGTTTCTGAACGCTACTACCGAGTTCGTATATCTGCTCTTTGGTCGTTCTGGTAGAATGATAACTGGTTGCAATCACCAGCATACACAATAGCCATGCAGCAACTAGCCCCCAACCATAATTTATTATATTTCTATCCATGAATCTGCCCCAACCATTATATATTGAGTGAAATTCCACTTTGCGTGATAGCGCCTAAGTATCCATAAAAACTGCGCTTTTTTTCTATTTTCTTTACATAGATAAATAGTTCGTTACCTGACCATCAAGCTCCTTCGCATATTTTCTTACCTGAAGTGACAATGAAAGCAAACTACCGGAACAAAACTCATTTTGTTTGCACTCTGTTTCAAGCTTTAAACACAAATCTGCAAGGACAGATGCCCCTATGAACTGACTTGAAGACTTGAGAGAATGTACAGAGCGGAAAAAGGTTTCGGCAATCTCTTCACCGATACTTGGAAGGGGTAGGGCCAAGTGTTGTCTGAGTAAAATCTGATACTCACCCAATAACTCCGGTACCCCTTCCTCGCCAACAAGCTTGATAACTTCAGAGGGTGAAAACAAGTAGTCTTTATCAACCATGTTGGCCTCTTAACATACTCAGATATCTATATGTATATCGCAATAGGAACTTCTAGCGAATTCTCAATCTTCTGCAATCGCTGGAGTAAGGCTGCATTAATCTCTTGCCCAGCAGACAACATCATTTGTCCATTTGGATGATAAACATCTTGCTTGAGAATTGCGCCAACTTTGACTTCATCAAGTCCAACACACAAATCAACATCCGATCCTGCTACTTCAGTTTTGAGTATCTCAAGAAAAGTGTCAACGATCATGGGATCGTATAACTCACCGGCCTGTTGTTTGATAAACGTCCTCGCACTGCTTGGCTTTAAACGAGATGGATTTTGACTCCCCGAAACAAAGAAGTCATAGTTTTTTACGACTCTCAAAATTCTTGAACCCACAGGAATAGCATCTCCGGCTAAATGGTCTGGCTTGCCAGTCCCATCAAAGTTTTCATCTTGATGACGAATCACAGCAACAAGAGGAGCAAACCTTTTGATCTGACCTATAATAGTGGCACCAATCTCAGCATTAGCTGATGGAGCAAGCGACACGTGCGACCCCTGAGTGCTTGGAGTTTGTTCTTCATCCACCGCATTGGGATCTACAGTACCAAGCAAGCCAATTTCGTGCAGCAAGGCACTCAAGTAACAATGAGTCACTTCAGATTCAGGTAACCCCATTTTTATCGCAACCATTTTTGCGTATTCGGAGATACGTTCATTATCGGTGCTCGGCTTGCCTGTTGCATACTGAATAATGGCGGATAAGGCCGCAAGTATATCTTTAAATGTTCTTGCCCTACTACTAAGCAACATTTCCATTTTTTTATTGGATTCTAATAGCGATGCAGTCCTATCTTTTACTTTCTGCTCTAGAGCATTATTTAACTCACCAAGTTCGTCATTTTTTTTCTGGAGTTCGTCAGTTAACGCTTGCTTTTGTTTGCGTAAATCAAACAGCTCTGATGCCTTCGAAAGCGTCAGCTTAATGCCTTCGTTATCCCAAGGCTTGGCAAGATAAGTATGGATACCGCCCTCGTTAACCGCTCGAATTGTCGATTCCATATCACTGTATCCAGTCAGTAGAAACCGAATCGAATTGGGACAAAATTCTTTGGCTCTTTTGAGAAACTCTGCACCGTCCATTGTCGGCATTCTCATATCAGAAATCATAATATTAATATCATGGTCTTCCAGATACTTGAGCGCCTCATGCCCATCATTGAATGAAACAACATCATATTCGAACCTAAGTATCCGTGTTAAAGCCTTGAGGATATCCTTTTCATCATCAAGCAACAGTAACGTTTTCTTTTCACCTTCTTCAGGTACAATCGGATCTTCAGTCGCGTCATTTTCCATAAACTATTCCACACATTTGTAATTACTCAAAAAATGTAAAAACTCATCGAGAGGTTTCGGTGGACCAATTAAATGACCTTGAATACGAGAGCATCCAATCTCTTTCAAATAGTCAACTTGGCTTATATGTTCCACCCACTCAGCAACAAGTAACATATTAAGAGATTTTGCGCTATTAGTAATTGATTCTAAGATGACTTTGTCTGACGGGCAGTTGTCCATATTCTGAATAAATCGCCCGTCTATTTTTACCACATCAAAAGGTATCTCACAGAGAGACTCGAAACCAGAGTAGCCAGTACCAAAGTCATCAATGGCAACTTTTACTCCCAGCTCCTGTAGTTTTTTCACCTCAACACATGCCTCTTGATAATCACGTATACCATCTGTCTCCACAACCTCAACTTCAATGCATTGCAAAATATTTGTGTCGTTTTGCGTGACACTGCAAAGTAACTCTCGAATCTTCCCAGAAACAAGCTGCTGGGCTGTAACATTCAGACAAACAACCATTGGACAGTTTTCAGGGATCTTACCCAACAAAACTAGGGTATTCTGCAGCATGACATTGACCAAGGTGTCGTCCAATCCATACTTGTGCACAAGATGGAGAAAGTCACTGGGATTTTGATAAGAGCCATCAGGTAGCTTTCTTCTAACCAAAGCTTCACAATATTGAACTAACCCTGTCTCTAAGGTCATTTGTGGCTGGTAGAACGCTTCTAAGCGTGTCCTCTTAAAATCTGTAACAAGGGAAAAAAGTTCAATGAACTCATCTCCTCCATCGCTACCTACATCAGGTGTTAACCAAAATAAACCGTCTACAATTTTCTTGGCTTGACTTTTGGCTTGGCCAAACGCTTCTAA
Source organism: Vibrio caribbeanicus ATCC BAA-2122 (assembly GCF_000165125.1). GTDB lineage: Bacteria > Pseudomonadota > Gammaproteobacteria > Enterobacterales > Vibrionaceae > Vibrio > Vibrio caribbeanicus. The sequence continues at coordinate 211,604 of NZ_AEIU01000059.1, forward strand.
GCTAATGTTTTGTAGAGTTTCCGAGGCGGATACAAAAGCCTTAGACTTAACTTTCTCTCCTTGCTCCAACTCTATTGATGGCGAACGTTCAATAATATCAATTAATTGCTCGCACCCTTTCTCCGAGTGCTCAACAAAAGTGATAAATTTATCTTCAACACGGTACCATGTTGCATCAACACTATCGGACAATTTCGCCGCAAAATTTGACAAAATTTCATTACCAACTGTCTTACCATAGTTCTCATTATGTTGATTCATATCCATAATATCGACGGTAACTAATAAACGCGCTTGCTGTACCTTATTTAGCTCACAAGAAAGTTTGAGGTATTCATTTAGCGCGGGAAAGGTACCAAACCCTGTTTTTTTATCACAAGTTGGGCTGTGTTTTTCAAGTACCGATGACACAGAACTGAGTAATTTGTCCCTGTCCCAGGGCTTATCCAAATAACACCCGAGCACACCCGTGTTAATTGCGTTAGTTACACCGCTAAGGTCCGCCTGACCGGACAACATTATCGCAGGAATATCAAACCCTCTACGTTTCGCCTCAATGAGCATTTCAGCACCAGTCATATTAGGCATTTTATAATCGGTGAGGATCAGGTCTATGTTTTCTTTTTCCAATACATCTAAAGCGTCTGGCCCACTCTCCGCGGTATGAATAGCAGCAACCTTAAAGCGAAGTTCACGACTCAGTGCCTTGCGAATGTTGGCTTCATCGTCAACAATTAAGACTTCAGCAAATTCCATAACCGCTCCTTATTCCAACTCAGCCTTCCACTTTTTCGGCAACGTTGGTGGTTTGTTTGATGGGCAGTGTAATCGTAAATGTTGTGCCAACACCGAGCTCACTATCAACTTCTATCGTGCCATTGTGGGCTGTGATAATGCCATAGGAAACCGACAACCCCAGACCAGTTCCATCCCCCACAGGTTTTGTAGTAAAAAAAGGTTCGAATATGGAGGACAGGTTTTCTTCAGGGATCCCTGCACCATTATCCTTAACCGTTATCTGGACTTGCTCATCTTGCGTTTTCTTCAGGCTGACTTTAATAACGCCATTTTCCTTAATAGCCTGAGAAGCATTAACCAATAAATTTAAAATTACCTGATTGAGCTGCATCGGCTGACAATATATATTCGGAACATCATCCTCAAATTCTGTTTCAATTGTAGCGACATATTTCACCTCATTATTCACAATGCGCAGAGTAGATTCGATTCCTTTCCTCAAATCGCTCTCTATCCATTCTGAATCATCCACATGAGAGAACTCTTTTAGATTTTTAACGATATCCATTACCCGCTTCGAACCGTCGAGTGACTCAGCAATTAAATCCGATACATCTTCCATGACATAGGCCAGCTGTGAACGTTCCATCAATGCTTTCTTGTCAGCACTCAGTTTTGCATCATTGGAATCATCAATCAGTTTCTCCAAGGACGTCACGACAGTAGATATATTTCGAAAATAACTATCAAGCGTTTGGATGTTAGACGTAATAAAACCTAATGGGTTATTAATCTCATGGGCAATACCAGCAGAGAGTTGTCCAACCGATGCCATTTTTTCTGATTGTAGCAACTGGCTTTGTGCCTGCTTCAACTCGGATAACGTTTGTTTTAGTTCGATTTGATCGCGACGTAATTCTTCTGACAGTGCAGCTAACTCTTCTTGTTGGCAGGCTTGTGTCGTCATATCGTAAATACAGACGCAGACATGCTCGAGTCCACCGCCTTGGCTATGGATAGGAATGAACTCTAAATCTTGGTACATTTTCTCTTCCTCGCCCGAAACTTGGCGGGATGACTTGAAAGGTAAGGTGTGAGGAGATTGCTCCCAAGATGAGTAACAAGCAGACTCAATGACAAAAGCTGTATCAATCTTGCGCTTTACAATCCTTGCATGCTCAGGAAAAACGTCCAAGATGTTACGCCCAATGAGTTCCTCCTTACTCTTCCCCGAACGTGTTGTGAAATAAGCATTCGCCATTACAATGATGTAGTCGCTCCGCACAATAGTCACAGCAATTGATAGCTGATTTAATAGGTCTGAGAGAGCAAGCTTTGCTTTCATAGGAGGCCCTCATTATCAAATAAATTCATCAAGTGCATGCACGACGACGTTAAAACCATCTTCCGCAAAACAGATTATCGTTTTCGTCTCGAAACTTGCCGATTCAACTAAAAATGACACATGCAAGATAATCGCTTGTGACCATTTGTCACTCGGTATCGGATGGTGCTCTGGTGAGTACATAACGGGCGGCTGAGTTCTAGTATCTAACTCTATTTGTTCGCATAAACCACGCAAACTAGCACCCGATAATATATTAGAGACTTCCAGAATACTGCAATTGATGTCTACAGTATCAATACCATCCTCTTCTGCTAAATCCAATAAGTTACCAGCAATAGTTTTACCTCCCTTTTTGGTCAACTGGGTGATGACTTCTCCCGACATTTGACCAAAAAAAGGCTGACGTGTGTAATAGTACTGAGTCGCATCCCCAAACATTTCCATTAACTCTTCCGGTGACGCCATGTCGACCGCTGGTATCGTAAGAGTGACTTCATTACTCAGCATAGTTGCAAGTTTACAGGCAGCTCGACCCATGGATATGTTAAGTAATTCTTTTAGTGAATCTTTATGGTCAGCTGTTAGCTCTTCGTAATTCATATTATCCCCACCTCGTGTAACAGCACTTTTAGACTCTCTGCATCTAGTGGTTTTTTCAAAAATTTAACCGCGCCAAGCTCCATTACTTTTTGTTGTGACGCAGGTTGAATATCTGCACTGATAACAAAGACAAAATTTCGTGCTGCTTGTCTTTTTAATTCTGCCAATACCTCGAAACCATCCATTTCAGGCATCGTTAAATCTAAAAACATCACATCGGCTTTTCCTTCACTAAAGTTCTGGATAGCCTCTTTTCCATTGGTCGCTTCATGTAAATCTGCCTGTAACTCAGGCGGGATGGCTCGTATAACAGCTTTCCTAGACATTTTTGAATCATCGCAAACTGTGACCGAAATAGACGACATAAAACTCTCCTAGTTAACTGGGTTTAAAATAGCGTAAGCCAGAGAAGCTTGGCTTTCAGGTAAAAGATCTCTCCATTGATCGAGCGTACCTTTAGCCTTATTCTCCAATAAATCTTGAGCGAAGGCGGCAACATTAGGTATCGACCAATTCGCGGGATCATTATCCGTTGCTGCGTTACTCAAACACAAATTTGCCTCGGCAAGGTCCAAATCATACCCCCACAAAATCAACAGGTAGGCCGACAAAACATCGCTGTCACGCAAACCTGTCTGCAGGTTTAGGCAATCTGGGGTGCTATCGACATCTGAATATCCGAGTTCAAGTAACGTGAGCACACCAATCGATGACAATAAGCAAACCAAATAAATACGGTCTTGCATGTCGGGACTCCATGCCAGAGCCTTTGCAGCAGATACAGAAGTCTCAGCGAGTAGTTGATGCTTACCTACAATTTCTGAGTGCTGCTCTTCCGATACTCGTTTAAACGCTCTATGGCTAACCATTGCAGTCGCTAACGCAAGTATAATGTTCAATCCTAGTCTTGATACGGCATTATTCAAGGAGCTTGTTTTTGTATCAAACCCGAGGTAAGCCGAGTTAGCCACTTTAATTATCTGTGCGGCAAGTGAGGGCTCTTGAGCAATAATGTCAACGCAATCAACGCATCCACATTGCTCATCCTCAATAGAAACCCTTAGCTGGCGGATCACTTTTGGTAGCAAGGGAAGCGGCTCAATGGCAGACAATTTTTTTCTGCACTCTGCGGTGAAAGGTGAATTGCCTAGGCGTTCGGTACAATTTAAAATCTGCTGAAAGTCTTGTTCGCTAAAGGGTTTGGGTAGTATAAAGTGCGTCCACGAGTTGGTAAGCGAATCGATATCAACTGTGGTGTCTCCGGTTATGAGCGCTCGGATGCTACTGGGGTAGTACTCACTAACCTGCTCCAAAAGCATATCCCCTCTTAGCTGAGGCATGATTAGATCACTCATAACCAAGTCTGGAGGAGAATCTAACGACGCAACGAACTCACGCCAAGTTGTTGGATCTTGGATCAGGGTAATTGACCAATTAGGTTTTAGGCGTTTTAGCAAGCGACTCGCTGCCTTCAACATAAATTCATCATCGTCGATATATAGGACATTGAAACAACTTTTTACCATACTCACCCACTTTGGTTTTTGATTGCATTCTTTAAAGTCGACGCAATCTAACACCTAAATCAAGCATAGACAAAAAATAGAAACAGTGATCGAATAAATTTAGCTTTACTAGTGAGTTACACCCTAAACAAACTTTTCTTTTGTTCTTTTTCTATTGAATAAAAACACTTTATCCTGATCACCTCATTCACAAATAACTAGAAACTAAAGGCAAGTGATTAATAGCATTATGAATACGATAAATCTTCACACTTGATTAAGCCTCATCGTTATTCTATAGATATGTTAGTGAGCAATAATAGATACAACCACAATGAAAACTTCTGGTTGATAAAGGGTAAAACCGCAGTGGGAAATTATGAATCAAGCCGGACTGTAGCGCAGCTTGGTAGCGCACCGTTGCTCTGCGTAGTTTCGGGGGTCGCTGGTTCAAATCCGGCCAGTCCGTCCTTTTTAAAGCGGCCATCAAAGGATAACCGCTTTTGACATTGCTGATTAGCTCTCGTGAAGACGCGTCAATTGATCTTTGAGGTTAGGCGGGGGAGTGAGAGTCAACGTATCGGTCTGAGGATCGTAGAATATTTTTTCGCCGAGAAGGTTGCTGTCAAAGCTAATATTTATACCTCCACCAACACCAACGTACTTGGTCAATTTCCGAACCGTAGCACGGTCTCCCGGGAAACTCTGCTCTAGCTCGTAACCATGTTGCTGAGTGTAGTTAAGGAAGCTTGTGCCATCTTCTGCATTCGGGAGTTCTCCTGATAGTTCTTTCACATCAACCTCATCCCCAGACTTGATTTGCTCACTGCAGTAGCTAGCAACCTGCTTCTTAAAGTTTGATGTTTCCTCTTTCTCTAACTTAGAATCAGAACAAAAGTCTTCAATTGCTTGGACTAAAACCTGGTTTTGTTGTTTTGTGTCCAATCCAACCTCAGCTTGCAAGAAATCAAGAAAGAAATCTGCAACTTTACGACCAACTCGCCCTTTGATGTAAGCCAGATAACGGTTAGAGCTTCTATCTGTTTCATAACTAGTCAAGTCAATTCTTGCCGCGATATCCATTTTGGCAACATCAAGGTAATCAGTCGCACTGATATCGAGACCTTCCGTTACTTTTAAGCTCTTATTAGAGGGAACCATGGCAATAAATAAATAGTCTGTTGCCAATACTTGATACTGAGCGATAACCAATATGCCCTCTTCAGCAAATGGATATTTGATTAGCTCATTCTTCAAACGTTCTGCGCTTACCTGAGAAAAATCATAGAATGGCATACCATTTGACTGCAGATCTTGTAACCAAGTTTGAAATTCGCTTTCTTGTTTAAAGCTACCGAAACCTTTTCCTGCTTTGGAGTTAAAAACTCGATGAAGCTCACTGACTAGATTTTCGGACGAAGCATTTTTAGGTAATGACTCTTTACGGAAAGTAACCACCAACTCATCGGATGCGTTTTTTTTTAACTGATGTAAGATAATATTCGAAAGATTCAGGCTCATGACAAAATTTCTTGCTGCTTTAGTTTCAGTTGCGCTGCATTGTAGGTTATCATAAGTCGCTTTACTATCTCCATTAGGGTCTTTATGCCAATTACATCAAAATACAGCGATACCGAAGTTGAAAAAATCCTTGCTGAGGTTGCAGCAGTTTTAGAAAAGCACGCTGTTGGCCCAGAGCTTGCACTGATGATTGCGGGAAATATCGCAACCAATGTCTTAAATCAGGATGTTGCTGCTTCACAAAGAGCCGTTATTGCTGAAAAATTTACCCAAGCATTAATCTCTTCTATTGATGAATAACATTAATACAATCAACGGAAATTAGAACGAATACATGGTCGACGACGTAACTAAATACGGTGATAGAGTATCACGCTTAGTGGGATGGGGGCACTGGTTTGCCTTCTTCAATATTATTGCGGCAATGTTGATAGGTACTCGCTACATAACCCAGTCACCGTGGCCAGAAACTCTGTTGGGGCAATTCTATCTACTCATCTCTTGGGTTGGGCACTTTGCATTTCTAGTTTTTGCTCTCTACCTCTTGGTTTTGTTCCCACTCACATTTATATTGCCGTCCCGTAAGCTATTTCGCTTAGTATCTGTGTGTTTTGCAACCGTCGGCCTAACACTTCTTCTCATTGATACTCAGGCCTACCAAACGATCAATCTACACCTAAACCCATTAGTCTGGGAGGTGTTGTTTGACGACGAGAGTACGCTAGTCAATAATGATTTACAGCATCTTTTTGTCGTCTTACCCTTTATTTTCTTGATAGAAATTGCATTATCCGAGTGGGTTTGGCGTAAGCAGCGCAAACTTTCCCACAAACAAATAGGTAAACCAATTGGCAGCTTATTTTTTATTAGCTTCATAGCCAGCCACCTTATCTACGTTTGGGCTGATGCATATTTTTACAATCCAATTACTATTCAAAGAGCAAATTTTCCGCTTTCCTATCCAATGACTGCGAAGTCTTTCATGGAGAAACATGGGTTACTTGATAAAGCGGAATATCTGAAGAGATTAGAACAGAATCAGAGCAACAGCGACATCGTTCGCTATCCATTAGAGACCATGGATTTTGGTCGTCGTGCTAATCCACTTAATATCTTAGTTGTGAGTGTGAATAATCTTCGCGCCGATATGCTCAGTGAAGAAACGATGCCTTCGGCCTATAAATTTGCCCAAGACAATCTCAACTTCACCAATCATTACAGCTCAAGCAATGACGCCTTTGGTGTCTTTGGACTCTTTTATGGTTTACCGAGTAGTTATGCCAGCAGTATAAAAGCACAAGGGTCGAAGCCCATTTTGATCGATACTCTGGTCAGTAAAGGCTATGAGTTCGGTTTATTTAGTGGTGATAATTTTGATGATGACCTCTATGGAGAAACCGTCTTTAGAGGAATGAATTTTAATGGTATCGCTTTCAATGAAAGCCAATCAAAAGATATACAAGCAATTGATGCATGGACACAATGGGCGAAACAAAGAACAAACAAACCTTGGTTTAGTTTTATTGAACTTACTACTGTCGACAACTTCAAAGCTTCTACATCAACCAATAAAAAAATATCAGCCAGTGATCGACTTCGTTCAAGTTATATTAGTTCCGTTGAGCAAGCAGATCTTGAGATAGAGCGTCTCTTGAGTGTCATTCAAAGTCTGGAGTTAGACAAATCAACCGTAATAGTTATTACATCAAATCACGCGACAGAGTTTAACGAAACTAACACCAATAGCTGGGGCTCAAACAGTAATTACAGCCAATATCAACTCAAAGTCCCTATGCTCATTCACTGGCCCGGGAAAGTCGCTGGTATCTATCCACATAGAACGAGTCATCTTGACTTCTCTGTAACCCTACTTCAGGAGTTACTCGGAGTGACTTCTAACCCTAGTGATTTTAGTAGCGGTGAAAGTCTATTTGACGAGCACAAGCGACGCTGGATACTAGCTGGAGATTCTAGAGAGCTCGCACTCATCACCAAAGACACAACTACCGTGATTGACAAGTTTGGTAACTACAAACTATTTGATGAAAATTATCAAAGAGTAAAAGATGACAACCCAACTTTACCAATTTTGATGCAAGGGTTGACTGAACTGCAACGATTCTATGCAAAAAATGGTCAGTAAAAGCCCTATCCTGTACTTATCATCAATTACGTTATAACAGCAGCCCCTCTCCATAGAGGGGCATTTTTTATACCAAAAAAGCAACTAATAGTATCGATAAGCATACATCTACGTCCCACCTCACCAGAAGTTAACAAACCTGTTCATTTCGAAATTCCGTTACCAAGCTCAAAAATTACTCAAAATTACCAAGTTTTCTATAACCAAGCCTATATTATTGGTATCTTCTCTAATGTTAATTTGGTCAATAAATGGACTTTTATTATAAAAGACCCACAATTTAATGGCGGTCAAGTCTTCATTGCTCAGCGAAATAAAAATACCTGCTGCAATTTACTGCTCAACAAGGAGGTAATGTATTATGAGAAATTTAGGGTTTCAAAAACTTCTGCTCATTTCAATATGCGCTTTGGTCATCATCTCTGTGTCTATTTCTAGCTACATTGCCTACATCAAGCAAGAGAAAGCACTCTACAGCCTGATCATCAACGCCAACCAAGAATACGTATATAACCAAGCAAAACAAATAGCCGCGAAGCTCAATGAAAAAGTAGCAGGGCTTGATAAACTTGGTAAACAGTTTGAAAGTAAACCAATAGAAGGTAGTCCCCAAGATTTTATTGATTTAACAAAGATTATTGCAGGGGGCATGAATCTTAATAGTTCGGTTGTCGCATTCACCAATGGGGATGCCTATTGGAATCAAACGGGAAAGACTTGGCCCAATCACAAATACAGCGGTGATGTGACGACAAGAGGTTGGTATCAATTAGGAAGAGAGAGTTCATCTACGGGTATGACCGAACCTTACCCCAGTAGTGATGGTAACGCCTATTGGGTTTCCATGGTAAGAAAGACACTCAATGGTATGATTTCTGTTGATATGAAATTAGGGTTTTTAAACGATATTGTAAAAGATTCGAATGACATCCCTGGTGCTTTTGCCATGATCATCAATCACGATGAAACGGTACTCGCCTCATCGATAGAAGAGGTCAAATCCGGGCAAAAGGCACAAGAGTACCCTTGGCTGAGCAAAGTGGTCAAAGATACCATAGGTCAAGAGAAAGTCATCATCGAAGGACAGAAAGGAGAAGTCGAAAAGCTCTTTTTCTCACACCGTATTAATGTCGCAGGAAAAAGCTGGTACTTTTTAGCAGGACTTGAAAAAGATATCATATTCTCAGATTTAGCTTCAGCGAAACAAACCGCTATCACAACTGCCCTAATCGTTACCATAATGAGCGTGATCGTCTCACTCATCATTATGAAAATACTGTATCGCCCTATTTTAGTTTTGAAAGAGACGATTGCTGGGCTGAGTCAAGGTGAAGGTGACCTAACACAACGCATCGCAATAAAAACCAAAGATGATTTGGGTCAAATCTCAGAGGGCGTTAATGCCTTCATCGCTAATCTACAAAGTATGATGCTTGAGATAAGTCAAGTCAGCAACCACTTAATCGAAAATGTAGACCGATTAAAAGACCAAAGTCAGCGGACAAATGTGATTTTACAAAATCATGTACAAGAAACCGAGCAAATCGTAACCGCTATCGAGGAAATGAATGCAACAGCCGATTCAATGGCAACAGATGCAGCCAATACCGCTCAGCTTACACACAAGGCAAATGAAGCAAGTTCTACCTCAAAAAATACCGTTACCGAAGCCCAACGTAACGTTCAAGAGCTCGTTGAAGATGTCAGTTCAGCTTCCGAAAATGTTAATACTATGGCTTCACAAACCGATGGTATCAATACCATACTTGGCGTCATTGGCGATATTGCAGAGCAAACGAACTTACTAGCTTTGAATGCAGCGATAGAAGCCGCTCGCGCTGGCGATCAAGGTCGAGGGTTTGCCGTCGTAGCTGATGAAGTGAGAAACTTGGCCAGCCGAACTAAAACAAGCACAGAAGAAATCGAAGCAGCTCTGGCAAGTTTGTTAGAAGGAAGCCAATCTGTAGTGTCGTCAATGGAATCAACCAAACAAAAATGTTCACAAACGGCTGAAGGAGCTGGAGAGGTAGCGGGCAGCCTGGACGTGATGACTCAATTTGTGACAGACATTAATGACCTCAGTACTCAAATTGCAACAGCGGCCGAAGAACAAAGCAGTGTAACTCAAGAGCTTAGCAGAAACATGACCGCGATAAGTGATATTGTTGGGGAACTGGACAGTAATGGTAAGTATGCACTTGAAGAAGCACAAAACATCGCTGATATGAATCAGAAACTGACCGAAATCGTTAATCGCTTTAAACTCTCTTAAATGAAGTTTTGATGAAAAGTTAATCAGCTTTTGGCGGCTATACAGAACTCTCTTTTCCCTTTGCTCTAAAAGTAAGCAAATCATCGTTTTAGGGTATTGACGGCAGAGTTATTTTATATAGAATAGTCGCCATCGGACTGTAGCGCAGCTTGGTAGCGCACCGTCATGGGGTGTCGGGGGTCGTAGGTTCAAATCCTATCAGTCCGACCATTACACCTACAAAAA